>JBOEHJ010000007.1:0-11251 GCA_050633905.1 Geminicoccales bacterium | reverse complement strand
CGTTTTCCGATGCTGCGCTCGCTCCTGATCACGGTGATCATCATTCGCGCGATCGACACGCTGAAGGTCTTCGACATCGTCTTCGGCACGACCGGCGGGGGGCCGGGCCTCGCGACCGAGGTCGTGCAGACCTTCGTCTATCGCACCGCCTACAGCTACCAGCAGATCGGTAAGGCGATGGCGACGATGATCCTGTTCTCGCTTCTGATCCTAGCAATTTCGCTGGCCTTGCAATCGTTGCAGCGTCGGGGAGAGGAGGCCTGATGGCAAGTGCTGCTATGAGCGGGGCGGTCGGCCGGGTGAAGAGACGGCTCTCGTCTGCATGGGCCTACGTCTTCACCGCGGCGATGGTGCTGTTCAGCCTGTTCCCGGTCTACTGGGTCCTGACCGTATCGCTGAAATCGAAACGCGACGGCCTCACCAATCCGCCGCTCTGGCTGTTCGACCCGGTTGCGGCCAATTACCTGAAGCTCTGGTCGCACGACACGTTCAAAGACACTTTCCTGAACTCGGTAATCGTCACCGGTCTCGGCATAGCGCTTTCGCTCGCCATCGCGATACCGACGGCTTATGCCGTCGCACGCCTGAAAATACGCGGGCGCAACATTGTAGGAATCTGGCTGATCCTGGCTTACATGCTGCCGGAATTTCTCTTCGTCCTGCCGATGTTCTCGCTCTACCAGTGGACGGGATTGTACGACACCCATGTCGGCCTCGCTCTCATGTACCAGGTCCATGTGCTGCCCTTGTCGATCTGGCTCCTCGCGTCGTTCTTCCGCGAGATTAACCCCGCGATTGACGACGCGGCCAGGATCGAGGGGTGCAGCAACTGGCAGATTCTGACCAGGATCTACATACCCTGCACGCTGCCAGGCCTGGTCGCGACCGCGATCCTGAATGCGATCTGGATCTGGAATGAGCTTGCGATCGCGCTCGGCCTCACCTTCTCTCGCGCGCAGACCGTGACGCTCGGTATCACCAGCTTTCGCGGCTATGCTGCCCTCGATTGGGGTGCCATGACCGCGGCCTCGATCATCGCGATCATCCCCATGCTCATTTTCGCGCTCGTCGCGCAAAAGCACATCGTTAAGGGCCTCACCCTTGGCGCCGTCAAAGGATAGGATGCTCGATGCCGTTCAAGGAAGACGACGTTGCCCAGTTCACGACCATCTTCGGACGCAATCTTCTGGCCGAGGTGCCGGGCTTCGTGCTGCCGAAGATTCTGGTCGTGACCATGGAGGACCTCTGGCCGCTGTTCCGTGATCGGCTGCCGGATGACGTGCAGCTCTACACGGTCAGATCGATGGAACGGAGCGTGCTCGAGTCAGAGCTTGCCAAGTTCGAAGGAGTAGCATCAATCTTGGGGCTTGGCGGTGGGCAGGCGATCGATGCTGCCAAATATTTCGCATGGCGTCTCAACAAGCCGCTGTTCCAATTCCCGACATCGCTTTCGGTCGATGCGGTCTTCGGCCATCGCGCGGGTGTGCGCGAAAATAGCATCGTCAAATATGCCGGCTTTGCAGTGCCGCAGTCTGTTTATATCGATCTCAACATCATCGAAGCGGCGCCGGGCACCCTCAATATCGGCGGCGTCGGCGACGTCTTATGCTTCATCACCGGAGTGATGGACTGGCGCCATGCCGAACAACAGAGTAAGTGCGAAGCGCGTTGGCCCTACGACGACAGCCTCGCCCGGATCTCGCTGGCCAAGGCCGAGGCGGCGCTCGCAGCGCTTGACGACATCCGGGACCTCACGCCTGATGGCATCCGGATCATGGTCGACGCGCTCAAATGGGGTGGTGCCTCCTACCATGGCGCCGGCTGGAACCCGCGCCATATAGAGGGTGTCGAGCATTACATCTTCTATGCGCTTGAGGCCCGCACAGGAAAGAAATTCCTGCACGGACAAGCGGTGTGCCTCGGCATAATTCTTGGAGCGATGATGCACGGCCAGCGCGTCGGCGAGTTGCTGCACGCCGTCGCCTATCTCGGCGTCGACATCCGCCCTGGCACGATGAGCATCGAGTGGGAGGATGTGTTTCAAGCGATGCACGGCCTGAAGGATTTCGTCGTGCGAGAAGGTCTTGCCTACGGCATCGCCAACGATTTCACCGTGACCGACACATTCCTGAATGAGGCCCGTGACAAAATCGAGGGAGCGTTCAGAGGATGAAGCCGACAGGCGACGAACACGAAGGCGGCCGATCATCGGCACCGGACCGACCGTCGGTGGCGGAAGAGCGGCTGGCTGCGATGGGTCTGACGCTGCCTTCTGTTCCAACGCCGGTCGGCAATTTCGATCTCGGATCGGTCGACGGCACGACGCTTTACCTCTCCGGGCAGGGGCCGGTTCTGGAAAACGGCGAGCTTGCGCGCGGCAAGGTCGGCCTCGATGTTACGGCCGAGGAAGCAGCTCATCACGCCATGCGCACCGGCCTGGTGCTGATCAGTGCGATGAAGGAAATCCTCGGCTCGCTCGATCATGTGGTGCAAGTCCGAAAAGTGTTCGGCATGGTCAACGGCACGTCGGATTTTTCGGACCATCCTAAAGTAATCGACGGTTGCTCCGAACTCTTCGCCCAGGCCTTCGGCGCCCGCGGACGTCATGCCCGTGCCGCCGTCGGAATGGGATCGCTGCCCGGTAACATCACCGTCGAGATCGACGCCATCCTCTCGATCTCGCCCGACTGGAGGCCCGGCTGATGAGCGAGATCCGCTTCGTCGATGCCTCCAAATGCTATAGCGGATCGGTCGACGTCATCCACGGGCTCGACCTGCATGTCGAGGAAGGGCAGTTCATGGTGCTGGTCGGCCCATCCGGCTGCGCCAAGTCGACGACGCTGCGCATGATCGCGGGGCTGGAAACGATTACGTCAGGCGATCTTCTGATCGGCGGGGCCAGGGCGAATGACCTCTCGCCGGCCGAGCGCAACATATCGATGGTCTTTCAGTCTTACGCACTCTTCCCCAACATGACGGTGCGCGAAAACCTATCCTTCGGGATGAAGATCCGAAAGACAGCACTGGCGACGATCAGGGCCGAGGTCGAGCGCGTCGCCTCAATGCTCGGCCTTGGCGATCTCTTAGAGCGAAAGCCCCGCCAGCTTTCCGGCGGTCAGGCGCAGCGGGTGGCGCTTGGCCGGGCGATGATCAGAAAGCCTGCGGCCTTTCTGTTTGACGAGCCGCTTTCGAACCTGGACGCTGAGCTCAGGGTTCAGATGCGCGGGGAGATTTCCCGGATGCAGCGCCAGCTCGGCACCACCACGGTCTATGTCACCCACGATCAGGTCGAGGCGATGACCATGGGCGACCGCATCGCCGTGATGAATCAGGGCAGCGTGATGCAGGTGGGTGCTCCGATCGAGCTCTATGAACGGCCGGCCAACACCTTCGTCGCCGGGTTTATCGGCAGCCCGCGCATGAACCTTCTGCCGGCTGGAGACCTGTTTGCCGGCGCGGACGGCAGCCTGCCGTCGGGCATACGCACACATGCGATGCTAGGAATTCGTCCCGAGCATATCGCGATCGGCGAGGCGATGACGGAAACGCTCCCGATCGGCGAGGCCAAGGTGGATCGCATAGAGGACCTTGGGCATGAGGCGCTGGTCCATCTGACGACAGCACATGGGACCGCTTTGACTGCACGAGCAGGCGGCGATATCCGCGACGAGATCAGTGCGGAACAAGACGTGGCGCTTGGTCTTTGGGCGGACAGGCTGCATGCGTTCGACGCGACGACCGGGAATCGACTGCCATGAGCACCGATCCGTTCGACCGCTGGAACCTGACACCCGTGATCAACGTCTCGGGCACGATGACCAGACTAGGCGCGTCGCGCGTGCCGCCGGAAGCGCGAGCGTTGGTGGACCGCATCCTCGCCTCTTTCGTCGACATGGACGAACTTCAATCCCGAGCGGGCACCGTCATCGCCCGCCTGACCGGCGCCGAGGCTGGCTGCGTCACGGCCTGTTCCGCAGCCGCGATGACCCAGGCGGTTGCCGCCTGCCTGACCGGTGACGATCTCGTTCGGATCGAGGCGCTGCCCGAGGTGGATGTCGAGAACCGGGTCATCCTGCCGATGGGGCACATGGTCAATTACGGCGCCCCTGTCGATCAGACGATCCGCCTTGCCGGCGCGCAAATCGTGCCCATCGGCACGGCGGCTCAATGCGAGACCTGGCATCTTCGCCGAGCACTGGAGAATGGAGCGGCAGCGGCCATGTATGTGGTCTCGCATCATACGGTGCGTGAGAACGAACTGCCAATGGAGCTGTTTATCGGCCTTTGCCGTGAGCATGGTGTCCCGGTGATCGTCGATATGGCGTCCGAGTTTGACCTGACGGGTCCGATTTCACTTGGCGCCTCGGTCGCGATCACTTCCGGCCACAAGTTTCTTACAGGCATGACCAGCGGCATCGTCGCCGGGACCAAAGATCTTGTGCGCGCCCTCTATCTGCAGCACCGCGGCATCGGTCGGACCATGAAGGCCGGCAAGGAGAGCGTGGTGGGCGCGATGGCGGCGCTGGAGCTTTGGGAAGAGCGTGATCACCAAGCCGAACACGCTCGAGAGGAAGCGCTGGTTGACCGCTGGATGGTAGCGCTTGCCGACACCCCCGGCCTCGATCTGTCGCGCCATGCCGACTGGACCGGCAATCCGATCACGCGGCTGAAAATTCTGGTGCGCCCTGAGGGCGCCCGCGCTTACGCCTGGGAGCTTGTCGAACGCCTCGCCGCGCAAAAAAATCCGCGCGTAGTCGTGCGCGACGAAGTCTATCTTGACCCGTGCAGCGTCACCGACGACGAAGCCGCTCTGGTGGGTGGCGCCATCGCCGAGGAGATGCAGCGGTTCAGGGACCAGGGCACTGGCCTTCTGCGAAGCTGGAGCGATGTGAAGCGCGAGCGGGAAACGGGAATCCTCGACTGGAGAGAAAACGGCGATGATGCTTGACGGCAAGTGCATCCTCATCACCGGTGCGGCGCGTGACATCGGCCTGGCTGCGGTCCGGGCCTGCCTCGAAATCGGCGGCGAGGTGCTGGTAACGGACGTGGATGGGGGGGCGCTGGACGAAGCTATCGACGGCCTTCGCGCAACAGGCTTTCAGCCGAGACATGCAGCTCTTGATGTGAACGACCAGGGCTCGATCGCGACAGCACTGTCGACGGTTACGGACTGGGCGGCGCTCGACGTGCTAATCAACAACGCCGCTCTCCTGGACATCAGCCACGCTGCAACCATCGATGATATCAGATGGAACCGAGTGCTCGACGTCAATCTGACCGGCGCGCTCAGGGTGACGCAGGCAGCCCTTCCCCTATTGCGCAAGGCGCCGTCGCCCTCGGTGGTCAACACGATCTCGACCCAGGCCTTTCAAGGCGTGCCGCAATCGGCTGCGTATGCGACCGCCAAAGGCGGGCTAATGATGCTGACCCGCTCGATGGCTGCCGACTTCGGCGCCGACGGCATCATCGACACGCGAATGGCGCTGATGGAGGACGGCGAGCACATGATCGATGCGGGCCGCATTCCGCTTCGGCGTGTCGGCACGCCCAAGGACTGCGCCGGCGCGTTCGTCTTCCTCGCGTCCGACCTCAGCCCCTACATCACCGGTCAGGCGATCGCAGTCGACGGCGGCCTGAGCGCGACCTACTGACATGCAGACATCCCGACCTATCCTTTCTCCAACACACGAAACGAGGGCATGACATGCAGCCTCACGCCGAAAAGAGCGATCTTGCCTATGGCTTTCCCACCATCTTCGGGCGCGGCCTGCTCGGCGAGTTCAGGCATTTCGTCAACCCGCCCTTCCTCGTGGTCACCATGGAAGATCTATGGCCGATCTTCGGCCACCATTTCGAGGGCGCCGACTGCCGCCCCTATTTCTGCGGCTCGATCGAGCAGGACGACCTGAACCGCGAGGCGGCGAACCTCGATGAGGTCCGTGCCATCGTCGGGCTCGGCGGCGGGCAGGCGTTGGATGTCGCCAAGTATTTCGCCTGGCGCCTGAACCTGCCGTTCTTCCAGGCGCCGACCGCCCTCTCCGTCAACGCGGTCTACGGTCAGCGCTCGGGCGTGCGGGTGGACGGCAAGGTCGTCTATCGCGGTTGGGCCGTGCCACAAGCGATTTACATCGACTACGACGTGCTCGCCTCCTGTCCGCCGGCGCTGAACTGGTCAGGCATCGGCGACGTCCTTTGCTTCCACACTGGCGTGCTCGACTGGCGCTACGCCGAGCGTGAAGGAAAAATCGAGGCGAAGTGGCGCTACGACGAGGGCCTAGCTCGCCAGTCGCTGGTGAAGGTCCGGCGCATCGTCGACAACATTGACAACATCCGCGCGATGAACGATCGCGGCATCGAGGCGCTGGTCGACGGCTTGAAATGGGGAACGAGCTATCATGGTGCTGGCTGGTGTCCACGCCACATCGAAGGCACCGACCATTTTCTCTTCTACACGCTGGAGAAACTGACCGGTAAAAAGTTCCTGCATGGTCAGCCGGTCGGGCTGGGCGTGATCGTCGGATCGATGCTGCATGAGGATGGGACCGAGGAGATGCTCGATACCATCGCTGGCATCGGCCTCGACATCCGACCCGAAGCAATGGGGTTGAGCTGGGATCAATTGGAGGAAGGCCTCCGATCGATGCAAGCCTATGTCAACGAAGTGGGGCTCTGGCACTCCATCGCCCATGACGCGACGATCACGGATGGCTTCATCACTGACCTCCGCAAGAAGCTCAATAACGCCTACGCCAACAAATAGATCGGCTTCAACCGATCATGAAGCTGATTGCAGAGTTTGCCGCAGTGGATCCGATTGCTCGTTTCGGTCAGCGCGTCGTGGCATCCGAGACGTCTCTCCCCAGGCTATCGCACATCGCGTCGACATGACTTCTTTAAGGGAATCCGCTGATCGAGGCCAACTACAGAAACGAAGTCGGTCAGAACTCCCAGGGCGAATCAGCTTTCTGCAAAATGCGCAGCGCAATAGGATTTAATGCCAATACACAGCCGAATACCACCGCGTTTAAGGTCCAGAACGGGTCATGCCTGGGAGGAAACGCCCTGCTTCGTAGTGCGGGCAATGCGCCAGTAACCGGCCACTACGGCGAGAATTCGCCTGGCGTTCCTGCTTACGGGTGGTTTTCTGCCTCAAGCCTGGTGACTAGGGAGTGCCAAGAGGAGACCCAAGCGATCACAAGCCAAAAGGCAGGAGTGCAGACCAACGCTTCCATTCTTCGAGCTTTTGTCAATGACGGCTATTGGAAATGGACACTATCTCTCACCTACGATCAGCGGCAGTACGAGGACACCAAACGGTTATGTGCATTATTCATGTCACCTGATTAGATGCAGGTGGCATGATCTGCGATGTGTTCACGGATTGGCCATCAGAGTTTTGACCGGCAGCTTTTCATATGCAGCATCATAGAAATAGTTGAGCCAGATGGATGTACCGTCGAAATAGATGTCTGAAACGCCTTCTGTGTCCGAACCCGTAACGAGCGGATGCACACCGCCGTCAGCATCGAGCCGCATCAGTTTGGCTGCCTGAAACTGTTCATGTCCCCTGTAGCCGCCAACGACCACGGAGCCATCGATGATTTCGACCGATTCCAAATTGCCGAAACCATCGGACAGTTTTTCTACGACGGCCTCACCTTCTGTGACGGAGACTAGATGGATCGCACTGTTCCAGGCGTCATCAGCCCCCCAGGAAACGGCGTAAATCCTGTCTTCGCTGATCTCGAAGCGCGCAAGGCCACTGACACGGACATCGTCGAGATAAGGTTGAATGTCTCCGGTTCTCGATGCGACGCTCACAAAGGCGCCTCTCCCAAAATCACTGACCAGCAGAGTCGCATCGTCCAACACTTCCACGTCGTAGAAAAAGACGCCCTCTTGGTCGAGGCTTTGACGCCAGTGCACCATGCCGTCAGGAGAAACGGAAATGACCTGGTTGCCATCGACCAGGACGATTTGACCATCGCTTTCGACCACCCCGGTCGGGTTCCGTAGGCCTTGCCCGTCCGAAAGTTCGATCTCGGTGTGAGCGCCGTCGGTTCCGATCTTGTAGAGCCCGCCATTTTGCTCATCTGATCCAAATTCCACGCCGGGACCACCCGGACCAATTGAGACAGCATAGAGCTCGGCCCCGACGGGCAAAATGGCTTCCGAAAAAGCGGGCAGACCGTTGACGCGATTTTGCTCAGCCAGAACGGGCTGCACCATCGAAAAAGCGATAAAAAATGGTAAGGCCTTCATCATGGAAAACACTCCTCGAAGGGTTGGTTAGCCGCCAGCGTCTTCTCTTCTAACGCCCGGTAATACGTCCTTTGACTCTCCGGAAAATGGTATCAAGCCTCCGTCTTCCAGACGGAAAAGCAAACTCAAGAGCGCGCCGGAGGCGCTCCACTGACAAAAGCCAGTTTCAACTGTCGTTCTTGAACCCACCGGCTTTAGCTGGTGGTCGTTCAGTGCAGGCCGACCAATCCTGAGATCATCACCACTCTAGAGGTCTATAGGCACGCCTTGAAAGTGCGGAGCCAAGACGTTGACGACCGCATCGATGGTCAGCGGGTCTTCGTAGAACTGAAGCTGGTTGGCGCCGTCGATCCAGTGAAGCGATTTTTGCGCTGAAGGAATGCTCTCATAGATCCGGCGCGGTATTTCCGGGCCGGACGCAGCCTTATCACCGTGAATCATCAAGACCGGCAGGTTAAGGCGTGCCGATGTTTCGTCGATCCGCCAGCCCCAAATTCCGGCTTCACTCATCGCGGCAATCCGGTTCTCCCAACCGCCACGATAGGTGAGCCAAGGCGCCCGATTATCCCATGGCAAATACCAATCCGCGACGGCCGTCGCCGTCAACAGCGCGTCATCCGAGCCGACGATGGGGATGTAATCGACCTCACCGGTTTCGGCGGCCTTCGCTGAGGCTTTGGCGGAACGCTCCATACGCGCCGCAATCGTCGCATCATCGCCCAGGTACATTCTCGCGGTATCCGGCGTCAGGTAGTGACCGGCGACGACCGCGAGCGCGGCGATCCGATCATCCTGAACGGCGGCCTCGATCGTCCAGTTGACGCCCTGGCAAATGCCCAGAAGATGAAGCCTATCCGCGTCGATTTCATCTTGTTTTGCGAGGAAATCGAGTGCGGCGCGAAGATCTTCAACTTTTGCTTCGCCCGATTCAAGACGCCTGGGCGCGCCTGTACTGTCGCCGTGGTGACGCGGATCGAAGATGAGGACGGCCAGCCCATGTGCCGCCAACCGGGTTGCATATTGCACCGGCGATTGTTCTTTCACAAAGGCGACCGGCCCCATGATCACGACCGCCGGATGGCGGACTCCTGTGACGGGCGTCAGGAGCTTTCCGGCGATGGCTTCTCCTGAACTCGAAAAGGACACGTTCCTGACCTGATACACGGTGCGCGTGTCCGGGGTTTGCGCGCCTGGGCCTGTCGCCGTCTTCGACCAGGCGGCGGACGTGCCGGCAAGGGACGCACCGACCACAATCGAATTGAACATTCTTCGTGAAGTCATCGTCGCCAGTCCTTTTTTACATGTTGCTTGTCGTCACCGGCGCTTCCTGACCGCGATCATGAACCACGAGGTCAAGGCCGCCGCTCGGCATCTCAAGCAACAGATAAAGTCAAATTGACATAATTGACATGACGAACGTAGCATGGTTAGCATGCAAAAAATGGATACTGATCTGGCATCGCTGGACATGCGCATTCTGCGCTTCTTGAAGTTCTTGTTGCTCACGAGCAGCGTGACACGGACGGCTACCCATATGGGGATCAGTCAACCGGCCGCCAGTCGCATCCTTGCCCGAATCCGAGACCTGATCGGGGATCCGATCCTGATCCGAACACAATCAGGATATCAGCTGAGCGATCACGCATTGGAGCTCAAGGAACCGGTCGACGCGGCGATCCAGGCGGTCATCGGCGTCTTTGCACCTTCCGCCTTCGATCCGGCCAAGTCTGACTATCGCTATCGTATCGCGTCGACAGACTATGGGGTCGCCGCCGTCCTTGGGCCGATCATGGAGATCTTTGCCGCCACTGCACCCGCCCTCAGGGTCGATGTTTTGCCACTTGTCCCCAGCAGCTTCGGCGAACTGGAGAACGGATCGATCGATCTATTGCTCTATGCGACCTTGAAGGTCGAAGGTGATCTGCTCATCCAAAAGCTCTACGATGAAACCTACGAAGTCTTGTTTCGGCAAGGTCATCCGTTGCAGCGCATCGCCAGATCAAGAGTCGACCTGACGCCAGCCGATATCTCTCCTTATCGCCAGATTGAATTCAACTTCCCTGGTGTAACCGAGCTGCGATCGGACACCATCATGCGAACGGATAGCGGCAACTCAAAAGCCGTATTCCATCAACCGTATTTTACAACCCTTCCATTCCTTATCGGGTCGACTGATGCCGTCGCTGCGGTGCCCAGACGTCTGGCCGATCAAGTCCGTAAATTGGGGGCTCTCTGCTCAGCTCCGTTTCAAATAGACAAAGGCTTTCCTTATCATCTGATTCGGCACGAGCGCACACGATACAACTTGGCTATCAATTGGTTTGTACAGCAGGCTTTGACTGTCGTCAGAAGTCGTTGATTACACAAGCTGTGTCGTGTTCAGAAGTCTTTGCCAATATTTGAAGATGCCATTTTAAGAGCGGTCATGCGCGGCGATGCATCAGATGTCGTGAGTGGGCTCTTTTAGACCGCCTAAACAGAAAACCGTTGTGATCGGGTTCAAGCTCGGTCGGTAGGGCAGCTCAGCGAAGGCCCGCTTTCGTCCGCATCCCTAACTCTACGCGACGCCTTGCTTGGGTCTGGTCCTGGCAGATTTTGTTGATTTAGTCGTCTGTTGACTGGGCCCATGCAAAGTGATTCGTTCTTCTCAACAAAGTTGGTGAGGGAGCGTAACAGTGATGGGCAGACAGGCGTCACCGGCGCGTCTCTTCTACGACTTTTGCCTTGATGAGCATGTTCCGAGCGATCATCGACAAGTCCGAACGCAAGGATGGAACCTTCTCACGCAGCGACTTCTTCTATGATCAAGAGGACGACGTTTACATCTGTCCTTGGAACAAGATGCTCACCACCACGGGAACGCTGGTGAACGATGGCACCACCATGCTGTACCGCGCGAGCAAAGCCGATTGTTCGGCCTGTCCATTGAAAGACAAATGTTGCCCGAAGGGGCCTGCTCGCAAAGTCCCTCGTTCGATCCATGAACGCG
>JBOEHJ010000006.1:0-102580 GCA_050633905.1 Geminicoccales bacterium | reverse complement strand
GGATGCGGCGGATCGAGGCGGTTCTGTTTGCGTCTGCAACGCCTGTACCGTGTGAAGACTTGGCGCGTATAGTGGGGAACGTATCGGTCGATCTGCTGATCGAAGACCTCGCGTCCGATCTGGAAGGGCGGTCGTTTGAGGTGGCGAAGGTTGCGGATGGCTGGATGTTGCGAACACGCCCTGCCTACGCATCTGCGATCCGGGCGGCAGCCAATATCGGCGAGCAGGAACTGAACCTGCGGGAGTTCGATGTCGCGGTGTTGGCCGCGATTGCTTACCACCAGCCGATCACACGAGACGGGCTCAAGGATATCTTCGGCAAGGAGATCAGCCGCGACCTGATTGGAAGGCTGCATGCGCGGGGATTGATCGGCACCGGGCCGCGCTCACCCCGGCGAGGAGCACCTTACACCTATGTGACGACCAAAGAGTTTCTCGCGGCATTCGATATGGAAAGCTTGCAGGACCTACCGGACCGGGAACAGCTCGGGGACGCAGGTTTGACCACCTAATGACGACATTCGCCAATCATGATGCGCGACGGTCCGAGTGAAGGCGCCCGATTGTTTGCATCAAGTCTATCAGTTCGGCGCGTGCAGGGCGGGTGTCTCGTCCCGCTACCGTTCGGGCCATGATTTTTGTCGTGAGGGATTTCGTTAGGCCCATATGTGTGGGCGCGACCCGCGCAATTCGTGACCAAATAGGCGTTGCGAGGCTATCGGGTCGCATATGGAGGGGCATCGAGCCTTCCGCCAGTTGACGAAACAGACGTTGACGGTCCCGAAGCGATAGCTGGGCGATGGACTTGGGCTCTGTGCCAACAGTGAAACAGGTCGCACCAAGCAGAGCGGGCAGGGTGGTTTGGCCCGGCATCCGGTGTCCTGCAACATGCAAGCGAAGCAGATCGTCGAGCAGCCCTTCGAATTTCTGAACATCATGCTCGGCGCGCACGGTACGTTTGCGGAGATCACCATCGCACCGAACGCAAACATGCTGTGGCAATAGCCGGTCTTGTCTGGACGGTACAATGCCGCTGCCACAGCTTGGGCATCTATCCCGCAATCGGCGGCCATGGCGAAAACAGGAAACGCGCGTCGCTAAGGTCCAACTGCGCCGGAAATAGGGCGCATGATCTTCTGTCAGACAGGCTGGGCAATATTGCATGCGGGTGGGCTGCAGACCGGACGCGATGCTCTTGGGGGGTTTGATCATCAACCGCAATCGCAACCGGGCCAGAGGATCGGGACCAAGGGCCAGTCCAGCAATAACTCCTGCAGGTATTCCCGCCTGTTCGACAAGAAGATCAAGGACATGCCCGGGAAGGTTTCGGTCAAGTTGCCCCGACCAGGCCGTGCCCGTCAGTCTGAGAACGCGCCCGAAATATTGCGGTGGGACACCATTGGCCAGGGCGAGCCGGTGCAGCCAGCTTGACAGAAGCTCCCCCGGAGCCGGAAAGACATGCACCGGCCAGCCACGCCCAGCCTCGTTGACATAGCGGCGCGTGGGCATAACGGCAATCCCGGATGAGGGTCGGCTCATGTCATTTCATTGCGCACGGCAGCGTTCCGGCGCTTCGACAACGGAATGTAGCCAAGGGACGCAATGCGCGCTTCGGTGATGTGTTCCTCGCCGTTCTGGATCGCAGCAATCGCGGCCCGGCTGATGATATCAACAACTTCTCCGATCAATCCCTCGGACAGTTTATGGATCATTCTCGCCAATGACGGACGTGATAGCTCCGATACAAGGGCAAGCGGCATGCTGGCCTCAAGGCTGTCAAGAAGTGTGGCGAAATCCTCGTCATACCCCCATCTCGGAATGGGAATCGTGTCAAACCGTGACCCCATTTCTTCTGTATCGTGGATGGCATCAAAGACCGCGATCTCACCAACCAACACCGGCGAAATGTCATGTACCCTGGCAATGCGGCGCAGAAACGAAAACACGGCTTTCACGTCCTGACGCCGCCCGCGCAGCGCACTGTGAAATTCGTCAAAGATAAGCAGGCGGGGTTTCAGGCTATCCAGCAAATGATCCACCTGTTCACTTGCCCGCGACAGATTTCGCCAGCCGGACGCTTGCCCGCCCGGGCGCTTCTTCGATCTGAAGCGCGATCCTGGCGCGCAACAGCGCGGCTCTGGCCTGTGCCAGATCGATGCGCGTGTTTATTTCATCCAGCCAGTCCTTCTGAACGGTTTCGGCCTCTGCGCCCGTCGTTTGAGCGAACACGGTCGAGGTCGGGGCCAGCGCGAAACCCGCGCCAAGCCCGATTGCCATCGTGGTTGCGATCAATGTCCTTTTCATGATCAGCCCTCCTTTTTCTCGTCGTTGTCGTCATGGGCAAACGCCTTGCGCGCGCCTTCCCACATGCCGACGGCCGCGCCCTTGGCGACGCTGACCATCCGCGCGCCCAACTCGCTTGCCTCATCGGCGACGACATGGGCGGCCTTTCCGCCGGCATGCAGCGTGTCGCTGCCCAGCTCTTTCAACCGGTCGCCCGCAGCGCTTGCCGCCTTGGCGGCCAGTTCGCGCAGGCTTGACCCGGCCTTGCGGGCATCTTCGGCAACCTCGTCGAGAATGGCTCTTGCCACCTTGCCCGACCGGTCGGCGACCCGGCGGAGAGCCTCGACGAACAGGTCGCCAACCGAATCCAGATCCTTGGCCAGCTGTTTCAGCTCGCTCGCCGTGTATTCGCCGGCCCCCTTGCGGGTCCTGGAAACGGTTTCACGGGCTTGCTCGATCACAATTCCTAGTCCTTCGCGCACACCCTCGGCTGCGGCCTGCGCGGTCTCAGAGACATACGAGCCCGACTCTTCAGCCGCTTCGACCGCAGCCGACAACACGGTCTCAGAGACATTGCGGGCGCGCTCGGCAGTGAATTTCGCCTCACCTAGGGCTTTGGCCGTCGCATCGCGGGTGATCCTGCGCACGTTTTCATCGACCTTCTCGCCGTTTTCGATGGCCGTCTTCACCGCGTCCCTGACCGCATCGCGGGTCACGCCCAGAAGCTCTGTCATCTCCAGCTTGGCATCGGCGACCGCATCGGTGATTTCCTCGCGGATGTTGCCGGTAAACTCCTGCGCGGCCTCCTTGGCCCCTTCCAGGCTTTCGCGAAGGCTAGCGGCGAGCTTCTCTTCCTCACTCACGATCCGTTCTTTCGCTCCGGCAACGTCCTTTTCGGCGGCCGAAATAAGCTGGGCCGGGGCATGGCGGACACCTTCGACCGTTCCCGCAACCGCAGCCGACACGGTGTCGCGGGTTGCGCCACCGGCCTCTTCAAGCGCCTTCACGGCGGAGGAGACGGCCTCGTTTGACAGTTTGCGCGCTTGCGTGGCGCCGCCTTTCAGGTCTGCTGCTGCCTCGGCAACCGCATCCCGCAGGATGGCATGGGTTTTCTCTGCCGTCAGAGCGCCGTTTTTCTTGGCCTCCTTCACCGAGTCCGTGATCTGTTTTCTCACTTGGGTAAACATGGGTTTTCTCCGTTTTCAGGTTGGCGCGCCAACCGACCCTTTTGTCGGCCAGCACTCATCCAGACGGGATATTACCGGTCGGGGCGCAGCCAAGATGCAACCCAGGTATCAGGACATGCGTTTTTTCGTGAAAACCACCTTTCAGGCAATTCCTCGCCGAAGGCGCGCAGCCAAAAACGTCTCAGATGTCGAGCTTTTTCTGAGCCTTGGCGATGAGTTCGTTCAGATCGTCGATTGCCCATTTCCCCCGTCCGGTCGAGAGAATGCCTTCCTGCTTCCATTTCGACATCTGGCGCCCGACAACCACCCGCACCGAACCGATCATGGATGCCAAGGTTTCCTGCGACAGATCGTTGATCAGGCGCAGCCCATGGACCGGTGCGTTGCTGGTGATGTGGCGCAGGATCAGGCGCGCCAGCCGGGCTTCGGTATCATATAGCGCCAGGTCCTCGGCCTGATCGGCAAGGCGGTGCATCTGTTCTCCCAAATAGGGTAGGAACGTCCGGTTGATCTCGGGGTGTTGCAATAGCCACTGCCTGACTTGGGACTGGCTTGCGGTCAGGATTTCCATGTCATCCAGCGCCGTCACGATGACATCGCGGGGCTGGCGATCCAGCAGGCTGATCAAATCAAACGCGTCGCCGGGCCCCAGAAGGTCAAGGATATGCTCGCGCCCGGTTTCCGGGTGATAAACAGAAACCTTGGCCCGACCGCTGACCACCGCAGAAAACCTCTGATCCGCGTCGAGCAGGCTCACATTCGTGTCGCGCCGGAGTGCGGTGTCATAAGAGAACATCCCCAGGATGTCGGCCTGAACGTCGCTGCCCAGTCCGGCAAAAAACGGCGATTGGCGCAGCTCCGCAAGGCAGTGATCGAATTTCGGATCGGTCGGTTTCATTGAAAATCCTCGCTCTTTGCGTAATCACGCTGGAGACTTGTTTTTCAGCTTGCCCTTGACGGGTGTCGTTGTGCCCTAATTAAAGAGAATAGAGGCTAATTTTTCCCTGACTTTTCAATGGCTGCTTGTACCTCTATTTGTGGCATTGTACCTTTAATTAGGATACTGTACCCTAATTTAGGATACAAGATTATCTGTGGATAACTTTCGGCGATTTGTGATGAAGACGCGCTGTGAAATCTGAAGCCGTTGCGAAACATCGTGCTGCTATTCTGCGGCCGCTTCTTGAGCTTGAAAAAAAGGGCGACCCAATTGGTCGTGCCATTGGCGACGCGGCATGGGAGTTGGGTCTTTCCAAAAGCTATACTTGGAAGCTTTACCGTCGTCTCAAAGAGAACGATGCTCGATCCGTTGCGCTGCAACCGGGTCGGCGCGGGCCTAAACCTGGAAAAGGGCGTCTTGCTCCGGATGTGGAGCGCATCATCAGCACCACCCTTAGCCGCTACTATCTGGTTCGAGAACGTTCAAGTTTTTTGCGCATTTGGCGTGAGATACGCTCAGAGTGTGATGCAAAGGGCTTCCAGCCTCCGACCCGTCGAACAGTTAAGCGGCGGCTAGATGCGATGGACCAGCGTAAGGTCATCTCAAAGCGACATGGCGCGGACGTAGCTGGACAATTGTTCGCAGCGCGTCCTGGCAAACTCGACGTTCCCGACCCACTCGACGTCGTGCAAATCGATCATACCAAGGCCGATGTATTTTTGGTCGATCACATCGATCGACAGCCTCTTGCGCGGCCGAACCTGACGATGGCGATCGATGTCACCACGCGTGTGGTGTTGGGCGTATACGTGAGTTTCGATGCACCGTCCGTTCTGTCGGTTGCGCTTTGTCTCGACCATTGCGTGCGCCGAAAGACAGTGCATGTGCCCGGCACCCTTGAAGAGCTTACCTGGCCTACGGCTGGTATTCCGAAGGCTGTTCATGTGGACAATGCCCAGGAGTTCCGCAGCAGAGCGTTCAAGTCCGCGTGCGAGGATTGGGGCATTGATGTTTCCTATCGTCCCAAGGGCGGCAAGCATTACGGAGGTCACATTGAGCGCTTGATCGGTACAACTATGGGTTCGGTTCACGTATTGCCTGGAACCACGCACTCGTCACCCAAAGACAAGGGTGACTATAACAGCGAACAAAACGCGACTTTGACGCTTGCTGAGTTTGAAGACTGGCTTCATCTTGAAATCTGTCGGTATCACAACACCCCGCATCGGGCTCTTGGCCGGACACCTCTTGCTGCCTGGAGCGATT
Source organism: Geminicoccales bacterium (assembly GCA_050633905.1). GTDB lineage: Bacteria > Pseudomonadota > Alphaproteobacteria > Geminicoccales > Geminicoccaceae > JANQPX01. The sequence goes on along the minus strand of JBOEHJ010000006.1, from coordinate 96,904 downwards.
TGGGTGGCGATACAGCAGGGCGGCAAGTTGTCGATGTGGACGCGTTTCGATCGAGCTTCATGCCTTTTGAATGGCGCAAGCTTGGCCGCACAGGGATCACGCTTTTTGAAGTGCGCTACTGGAATGATGCGTTTGCGTCCTTGATCGGGCGGGGCAAAGAGAAGGCGCAAGTCAGATTTGATCCGCGGAACCTATCGAAGATTTGGGTGCAGGTAGACGATGGTCGCATGATCGAAGCGCGCTACCGAAATCTCAGTCATCCCGAAATCTCTCTTTGGGAAAGTCGCCGCGCCCGCAAAGAATGGAAAGAAAAGCACGGTGGGCGGATCCACGAAAAGGCGCTGTTTGATATGGTAGACGCGCAAAGGCGTCTGGCCGAGGCAGCGCGCCAGAAAACCAAGGCAGCCAGGCTGGGTAAAGAGCGGGATGCGCGCCTGTCAAAGGCCCCAAAGCAGCGCGACCCTTCTCGTGAAATGTTCGCGATTGATACCGGCAACCCTGATCTTCCAACCTATCCCATAGATGAATTTCATGACCCAAAACGAAAGAATTGACCGCATTCGCAGCGACCATTGGATCGCTTTTGATCGTGCAACGATTGTCCTCAATCGATTGACATCATTGATGGAAACACCGCGACAAAGTCGCATGCCAGGTTTGATGGTCTATGGGAGCTCTGGCATCGGGAAGACGATGATCGCCAAACGTATGGCGAGCAAGTATCCCACTCAATACAAGAGTGATCTCGGGATCACCAAGACACCTGTATTGCTGCTTCAGGCACCACCCGCGCCGGATGAGAGAAGGTTCTACCAACACTTACTATCTACGATTGGCGCGCCCATGTGGGGGCGTCGCACAGTCTCGGAACTGGAGGTTCGGGCGCTGAACCATCTCAGAGACATGGACCTGAAAATGCTCATGATTGACGAGGTGCACAATCTGCTTGCCGGCAGTTACAGGGAGCAACGTCGGTTCCTCAACATGCTACGGTTCCTCGCAAATGAGCTTAGCGTATCGCTCGTGGTCTTTGGCGTTAACGAAGCGCTTGATGCCGTCCGTGGCGATGACCAGCTTGCGCGCCGGTTGGATGAACATTTTTTGCCGCTTTGGGAAGACGATGTAGAGTTCTCACGTCTGATCCAAACACTGATCGCGGCCATGGCGCTGGAAAAACCTTCGGGCCTGACCGTTGCTTCGCTCCGAACCATCCTGAAGGTGACCGGCGGGGTCACGTCCCGCGTCTTTATCATGATTAAGTCTCTGGCCATCGATGCGATTCATTCTGGGGAAGAGAGGATTACGGATGAGGCTGTCGCGACATGGCGGCCGACCTGGAACAAACATGCGTGGACGGTTCCGCTTGAGACGGCCGTTGAGGCCGAGTGACCATCAAGCTTCTGCCCCGCCGACCACCACCCCTATGCGATGAACTGCTTTCGAGCTGGCTTACCCGGCTGGCACAAGCCAATCACTGTTCAACCGAAGAACTGTGCGGCTATCTTGGCTTGCAAAGGGGCAGGGTGCCCGACCGCTCGAGCGACCTTGAGCAAGTTTGTGTAGACCGATTGTGCGCGGCTGTTGGAAGAAAACGTACCGAGATTGCGGCGATGACATTGCCAAATTTGAGCGCCCGCTCATTGAACTATCTGGCAACACATGACTTTCAGACCTGCACATATTGCCAAGAGCAAACGCCGGATCTGGTATTGCGCCACTGGCGGTTTGCTTGGTCGACAAACTGTGAAAGTTGCGGTCGGTCTCTGGTATCGACATGTCCGCATGCTGGTATCTCAAAGCGTATGAAAGCGCGTGCGGTTCAGGGGGCTAAAAGATTGGCGTCAGCTGTAGTCTCTGGCGACCAACAAAGCCTGCATCAGTTCAGACAAACGTCAGACCTTCTGCGATTGTGGAAATTGGCGGATGCAGATGCGCTGATCTCTGAGAACCAAGCCCAAAGAACAATTGTTCTCGCTGCGATTGAACTCGGATCAAAGCACCCGTTGCTTCGCACTGCCTATCGGGTGGCGCGAAACAACCGGGCAGCGCGGAGTCTGTTGCGTACGTTTCCGCGACAGAGTGAGGCTTTGGAGAATCTCCAGAGCTGGGCCCGACTTCATGAATATCGATATGCAGACCAGGGAGCCATAGGCCGCCGAGCTAGAACACGAGGGCTCGGAACAACTGGACTTGTGCCATCCGAGAGAGCGCTTCATGCGGCACGACGCGCAATTGAAGAACTCGGCTCCAACACTGATCGACATGCACTTCTGCTCCGCGCGCAAGAGATTTGGCAGACGGAACCACTCATCCGAAGGTCGCCGAAACCTGTGGACATATCCTAAATAGAGGCACAGAAATCGCCAAAATAGGCCAGAAGCGGTAATTTCTCTTTTATTAGGGTACTACGACATGTGCACTTGACATGCAATTTCCCCCGTGCAAGCTTCCCCCGAGGGCAGCCACTCTGGTTTGCCCGCATGGGAGGTTTTTATGAGAACATTCGTTTACGCCGCCGCTGCGGCCGCTTGTGCATTTCCGAGTTTTGCCGGTGAAATTGCCACCTACAGCTTTGCGTCCGAGACGCTGGGGCGGGACTATGCCTACACGGTCTATTTGCCTGATGGGTACGACGACAGCGGGCTGACCTATCCGCACATGTATCTGCTTCACGGGTCGGGCGGGAATGAGACGAGCTGGGTGGTGGATGGCAAGGCCAAGCAGATCCTCGACGAGGCGATTGCCGATGGCACCATGCCACCCGCCGTGGTGATCATGCCGGGCAGCCTGAGCTGGTGGGTCGACGGATATAACGAGCCTGCCGAGACGGCATTTTTTGATGATCTCATCCCGCACATCGAGGCCACGTGGCGGGTGATCCCCGAGCGCGAAGGTCGGGTTGTTGGTGGGCTCTCTGCCGGGGGCTACGGCACGGTGAACTTCGTGCTTGAGCACCCCGAGATGTTCGCTGCCGGGGCCGCCATGTCACCCGCCGCCTATGTGCCGCAACCGCCCGCTAGCTCTTCGGCCAACCGCCATGCGGCCTATCTGGACGCCGATGGCAACTATGACCCGGAAAAGTGGACCGAGCTGAACTACACGGCCTATCTCGACGATTACCTTGCGGGGGATGTGGTGGTGCCGATGTATATCAACTCGGGCGACCATGACTTTTTAGACATCGCCTACCACGGTGCGGTGCTCTACCAGAAGCTGCGGGAGCATCAGCCGAACGATGTGGAATACCGGGTGATCGACGGCGATCACGAGTGGCAGGTCTGGATCGACACGCTGCCCGAGGCGCTGGGCTATGTTTTCTCGCACACGGTCCTGCCGCGCGGCGAAGTGCCGATGGCGGCAAGCCAGTAACGCGAACGGTGGCGCGGCCCGGGGCAGGGCCGCGCCATATATTGTTCAGGCGGCCAGCGAGATGACCGCGTGGTCGCCCAGATCGGGCGTGTGCTCGCCGAGGTTGGCGCGCAGCATCTCCATGCCGAATTGGAGGGCGTTGGCATCCACCGTCCAGACGGCGGCCTCGTGCAGCGGCATTTCCAGCAGCAGCACCTTCGGGTCGTCGATGCCGCCTTCGAACCACATGGCTGCGGCGGGCGACCAGAGATCTTCCAGCTTGTTGCGATCATCCGAGGCCGTGATCGGGCCGGACATGCAGGCATAGACCTCGCGGTCGCTGGTAGTGAGGGTGAAATGGGCCTGTGCACCCGTGCCGACATCGCGGGCCAGGCCAGTGTCGCTGGCGGTGATGAACCGGAGCATGCGCGCGTCCTTGTCGAAATAGTGGGTCATCGGCTGTGCGTGCGAGTTGCGATCGCTGATGGCGAGCATCCCGGTGCGCTCGTCTTCAAGGGCATCGAAGAGTGCGGTGCGCAGGGATTCGGTGTCACGGTCGTTCTGGTGGTGGGTCATGAAAGCCTCCTTTGCAGGTCAACATTTGGAGGGGGAGCGCGGTTCCTCGCGGGGCAGACCAAAAAAATGTATATACAATCGCGATACATTGTCGTAACAAGAGCGCACTCAAGAGAGGAAGCCAACCCGCGTGGCCAAGAGCAGCAAGCCCAAGAAGGACCGCAAGGACAGCCAGCTTATCATTCGGATCAAGAAGGATGAGCGCGACGCCTTTGTGGACCTTTGCGACGAGCTCGACACAAGCGCCGCACGCGAGATCCGCCGGTTCATCCGTGGGTTCGTGAAGGAAAACGGCTCTGACACAACTGACTGAAAGGACCGAGCAATGGCCAAGAAAGCCAAGATCAAAGAGCTGAAAAAAGAAGTGAAATCCCGCAAGGCGAAGATCGCCAAGCAGGAGAAGAAGCTGAAAGTCGCCAAGAAGGCGCTGAAGAAGGCCGCCTGATGGCACGCCTGACCGATATTGCGGGCATTGGCCCGGCCATGGCGGCAAAACTGGCGGGGGCGGGCATTGCCGACCCTGCCGCTTTGGCAGCGGCCCCGGTTCCAACGCTGACGGCCATTCCGGGAATCTCGCCTGAGCGGGCGCGCGCGTGGAAGACGGCGGCTGCCGATCCCGCCGCGCCGACGTCGCCGGTCAAGCGTGCTGCCAAGGCACCGGCGCCGCGCCGCGCGGTTGCAGCGCCTGCGGCCAAGGCCGTGCCGGTAGAGCAGACGGCATCCGCCGGAACGGTCGCCCAGGCCGAGGCATTGGCCGAAAAGAAGGAAGAGCTCGCGGAGGCCGATCCGAAGCCGGCAAAGACAGCCAAGGACGCCGCAGCCAAGAAGAAGGCGGCTGCCAAGAAGGCTGAGCGCAAGGCCAGGAAGAAGGCCGAGGCAAAGAAGGCTGCGGAAAAGAAAGCCAAGAAGAAGGCCGAGAAGGCGAAAGCCGACACGGCAGCGAAGAAGAAGGCCAGCAAGAAGGCCGCTTCGAAATCTTCCAAATCAGGCAAGAAAAACAAGAAGTAACACCAAAGGACGGGCAGGGCGGTTGATGCCGTTTTGCCCGCTGCGAAAAATCTTGGAACGGGGCGGAAATTTCTCTTGATCCGAATCCGGAAAAGCCTCACATGCGCGCTCAAGACGCCAACGCACGCGCCTCTGGCCGGCACATCATCGCCTGTGTTTACGTAGCGACGGTAACGTCTCCCTTGGAAGTGAGCGGTCATGTATGGCCGGGTCTATTGGAGATGACCATGACGATGATGTTTGATGGCGCCCTGGCGTCTGCTCCCGTATCCGTGCCCTCCCGTGTGGAGGCCTTCATCCTCGCCAACACGTTCGACAAGCCAACGCTGGTGATCGACACCGACGCGGTGGCCCGGCAGTTTCACGCGCTGAAGGCCGGCCTTGGCGGCGCGGCCATTCATTACGCGGTGAAGGCCAACCCGGCCCGCGAAGTGCTGGAGCGGCTGCTGGCCGAGGGCTCCAACTTCGATGCGGCCTCGCGCGGCGAGATCGAGCTGTGCCTGTCGCTGGGTGCGCGGCCCGAGCAGATCAGCTTCGGCAACACCATCAAGCGCGCTTCCGACATTGCGTTTGCCCATGCCGCGGGCCTCACCCTCTTTGCTGCCGACAGCGAGGAGGAGCTGGAGAAGATCGCCGAGCACGCCCCGGGCGCGCAGGTGTATATCCGCCTGCTGGTCGACAACCCCGAGGCTGACTGGCCGCTCAGCCGCAAGTTCGGCTGCTCGCGCGAGACGGCGCTGGCGCTGCTGGGCCATGCAGTGGCGCTGGGGCTCAAGCCTGTGGGCTTCTCCTTCCACGTGGGCTCGCAGACCAAGCGGGCCACCATGTGGCAGGGCGTGCTCGACCATGTGGGCGGTGTCTGGGCCGATGCCCGTGCCGCTGGCCATGCGCTGGAGCTTATCAACATCGGTGGCGGCTTCCCGGCCTTCTACGGCGAAGAAGTCGACGCCCCCACGGCCTATGCAGATAGCGTGCGCCGCATGGTCGAGGCCCGCTTCCCCGGCGCCCGCATCATGGCCGAACCGGGCCGTGGCATGGTGGCCGAGGCCGGTGCAATTGCCGCCGAGGTGTTGCTGGTCTCGCGCAAGTCAGAAAACGACCTGCATCGTTGGGTCTACCTCGACATTGGCCGGTTCTCCGGCCTGGCCGAGACCGAGGGCGAGGCGATCCGCTACCAGATCGCGACCCCGCATGATGGCGAGGCCACCGGCCCCTGCATTCTGGCAGGCCCGAGCTGCGACAGCGCCGACGTGCTCTACGAGAAGCGCCCGATGCCGCTGCCGATGAGCCTGAAGGCGGGCGACAAGGTGGTGATCCGCAGCTGCGGCGCCTACACCTCGTCTTACTCTTCGGTCGGTTTCAACGGCTTCCCGCCGCTGGATGTTGTGGTGATCTGATCCGCAGCCGTTGTTTCGGCAGGCCTCGCGTTTCCCGGCATCTGGGAGGATGGCGCGTCGTTCCCAAGTGGACGCGGCGCGCGATGAAAGCGTTCTGATGGCCGCCATTGGTGCCGCCCGGTCGCAAGGCCGGGCGGTTTCCGTTTCAGGGGCCGTTCTCAGGCCGGGGCCCGGCTGGTAGGCTGGTGCGGAGGAAACGGGGGCGTGGTGCACCGCGGTATGCCGATAAGCTTCTGAAATCGCGATGCTCTTTTTCTTTACAGGGCGCCGGGCAACGCCTAGCAGGGAGCAAACGAGGGACGACAATGGCCGAGATCGAAGACCACCCGTTGCGCTACCAGCTGGCGAACGAATTGCATGCCCGGCCTTTTCCGGCGCTGGATGTGCCTTGCCGCGCAGCCTATTTCGCACTGAAACCGACCGAGGGCGCCGCCGGGCGCGACCGGGAGGCGGAGCGGGCGCACTTGATCGACCTGCTGGACCGGCACGGCGCGCCGCATCCGCAGCCGGACGCAACGCATTATTCCGGCCAGCTCGGGCGCCATCAGATCAAGTGGGAGAGCCATACCGAGTTCGTGACCTACACGATCTTCGGCTTCGGCGTGGCCGATCGACCCTTTGACGGCGAGACCTTCCGGATGTTTCCCGAAGACTGGCTGGCAAAGGCTCCCGGCGTCCGGGTCACATCGGCGCTATTGCGGGTGGAAGCGATGCCCGAGACGCCCGAGGCGGTCTCCCAGAAGATCGACGGCTGGATGGTGCCGGAGAGCGTGGCGGTCGCGGAAGTGGTGGACGGCGACGTGATCGTGAGCACTGACTTCCGCATCGATCCGGCGGGCCATGTGCGCTTTGCCTGCTTCGTGAAGCCGGGAGTGGGCGCGCACCGGGTGGGGCGCGTGCTGCAGCGGCTGACCGAGATCGAGACCTACAAGGCGATGTCGATGCTGGGGCTGGGGCGTGCGCGCCGGTTGGGCAAACCGCTGAGTGACCTCGATGACGAGCTTTCGGACATGATGGACGCGATGACGGGCGAACGTGTGCGCCCGGCGGAGGAAGAACTGACCAAGCTGCTGCGGGTTGCCGCAGATATCGAGAGCCTGCTGTCGCGTAGCCCTTAATTGGGTTCTGCCTCAATTTGTGTGGCGCAACTATCCTGAGCTTGGAACATTCGGGAGGGATAGTCGTGATTTCAAAAAAGCACTGGTCGCCCGGGAGCGACGTTTCGGTTCAAGGCGTTAAGCGACGTGATTCCGGCGGGTGGCTTGTATCCGGTGTTTTGGCACCGAGAGGCATCTGCCCAGATTGTGGTTTGCATTCTCGGCGTCGTCACGGGTGGCGGCAAAGGCGGCTACAGGATTTACCTGCACTTGGCGACAAGGTAACAATCGCACTCTGGGTCTGCAGGTGGCGATGTCGCGCTTCCACGTGCCCGCGGCGGACTTTTTCGGACTACACCTCGTCAATTGCGCGTCCATTTGCACGTCGAACTTCGCGTGCTGATGACATTGTAGTTCATCTGGGGCACGCCACGGGTGGACGGCCTGCCGAGCGGCTCTTGCGCCGTTTAGGCGTCGGTGTCAGCAATGACACGGTGCTGCGACACCTCAAGAAGTGTGCGGAAAGCGTCGCCCCGCCGCCAACGGTCATTGGCATCGACGATTGGAGCTGGCGCAAGTCGCAGACTTACGGAACCATCATCGTCGATCTCGAGCGGCAGACCGTAATTGATATTCTTCCGGATCGGAGCGTTGAAAGCTGTGCGAGCTGGCTGCGGCAGCACCCTGAGATTGAAGTCATCAGTCGGGATCGTTGTGGCGGATATGCGAAGGCCGCACGTCAGGGTGCACCGCAAGCCCTGCAGGTCGCAGACCGTTTCCATCTCGTCCAGAACCTGCGCCAGGCCATTGAAGAGCAGATGAATATGCATGGCCGCGCCACCGGGCGGGCGCTATTGTCAGATGCCGAAAACATCAGCACGGCCAATCATCTACTGCGATCGCGTCTTGCTCATCGGAAATCACGTGAGGAAATTTTCCGAAACATCCATGCGCTTCGTGATCAAGGGCTGTCTTGTAGCGAAATTGGACGTCGGACCGGCTTCCCGCGTCGTAGTGTGGCGAAGTGGTTGAGCTCCGACTCGCCACCAGACCGCCGCCGAGCTGCATTGAAGCCCACGTCGCCGTGGTATTTTGAGAGCATACTGGCCGATCTCTGGAAACAGGGTATCCGGTCCGGCCAGGAATTATTGGTCGAAATTCAACGCCATGGCTATGAGGGCAGCTTGTCTCATTTGCAACGTCTGCTGGCCGGATGGCGAAGGGATGAACAAACCGTTCTAGCAGGCCCGACCGACACGCCGCTGCCCCTGGCGCCTGTGCGGGACCCGCAAACCGGTCACGCCATTTCGCCGGTTGTCGCAGCGGCGCTCTGTATCAAGCCGCGACGCAAATTGACCGCAGACCAGGCCCAAAAGGTAGATGCATTGAAGGCCGGATCGCCAAGCTTTGCCACGATGCGGAGCCTTGCCATGCGGTTTCAGGGCATTTTGCGCGGCGACCAGTCCGCCCCGCTGGACGCATGGATCGACCTGGCCATTGAGACTGGCATCCCACCAATCATGCGCTTTGCCCGCACGCTGCACCGCGACATCGAGGCCGTGCGCAATGCCATCGAACTTCCGTGGAGCAACGGTCAGGCTGAGGGCCAAGTCAATCGCCTGAAGACCCTCAAGCGCGCCATGTACGGTCGCGCCGGACCAGAACTCCTCAGAGCCCGAATGCTGCCACTGCGCCACACAGATTGAGGCAGAACCGATTTAAGGGCAACGCGACAGCCGTCCAGCGCAACCTAGCATGGATGGAAGCGCATGGTCTGGTTCGCGAGCTGACCGGGCAGGGGCGGTATCGGATGTGGCGAGTGTATGCGTGACTGGTGCCGACGAAGTGTGAAACTTCATCTGAGCGCCACCAACTTTATGCTCGACCATCGACGTGTCCGGCCTGGAGCCGCCATAAGCCACTGCTTGATGCCGCAGCGCAGTTTTACCAGACCAGCCATTTGTGCATCGTGCAGCATCCGCCAGTATGGCTCGTTCCTGCCGTTAGATCGACCGCAAAATCTCGTTGAACAGAGGAGATGTCCGCCACCCGACCTGCGAGCACTCTCCCGAGGATACTACTGGCGAGATCAAATCAAATATATACTATTGATGATTGGGATACATTTTAGCATAAAAGTGCGAGTCCTGTTTCGTGAAGATCATCCGATGACCACAACAACTGACCTTGAACCAAACGTGATCACCGAACAGGGCCTGCGTGAGCTTACGGAGCAGGGGCATGGAGTCGAAGTGTTGTGCCTGACCGACCCAGAACGCAAAGGGCCCAGCTGGTATGGCCTCTGGATTATGCGGACTGTAGGGGCTGACGACAACGAAAAGCTCCTTGTGACTGCAAGAACGCGCCTGACGCAGAATGCGATCAAGGTGCGAGAGTTCAAGACAGCGACAGGCGTGATTTCCTTCCTGATTGGCATTGGGTTCGCTAACGCAAACATCCCGCTCAAAGAAGGCGAAACGACTTTGCACAGGCTAATCAACAGCCAAAGGCTGTGACCTGGTCACCAGCCGATGTCACGATCCTTCTCGACCTCCTGTGCGCGCTCGCCTTCGATGTCTAGCCGCGCGCGCATTTCGCGGAAAGCCGCGCGCGGCTGGCGGTCGGCATGAACTACGGCCCCGCGCTCTGTGACCTAGACGTATTCGCCCGCTGAATGCGCAAAGCACGCTTCCTGCGCATTGCTTGCCTTGATGCTTGGTGCAGCATGGAAGGGCGTTGAGCCTGAGTCCCCAATAGCCGCATTTGTGTCTTTGACAGGACGCCCTTGCAGGTGCAGCAAACTCACGCTCCCCGCCCTGCCTGCAAGTCCGCCAGCCGACGTGTCCGGCCCGGAGCCGACCTCCAACCTTGGTCTGGGATGCTGCGTTGCGGCCCGTCATTGCGGACATCGCCCCGCAGCCCGCCGATGTTTAGCACCTAAGGAAGCTTGAAAAGAAGACTGGGGTTCGTTTCTGGAAGGACAATTACCAAAGACGACTTTGCGCGGCTTAAGGCCACGTAAAGCTTGCATCTTCCGTAAATCGTGTTGCCAAAGCTGGCACGGTCACAATGCATGATCATTGTGTTGCTGCACTCGAGGCCCTTGGCTTTGTGAACGGTGGAAAGCGTCTTCGGTAGTGGTTTGGGTCGAATTACACTGCGGCGCATCGTAATTTCGGCGTAGCCTTTGGAGGCGTCTTCATACTGTGCGAGCCTTTGCGCTTCCCAGAACTCGCGCATGAGATCGACCTTTACGTCAGAAAAACCTGCGGCAGAGCTTTTGATGAATTGATCAATCTCTGCGATCGCTTTCGAAATGCCTAAGTGGTTGGGCTCGGCCAGCAGCATCCTAGCTAGACCTTGTATGTTTCCGGGTTTACCTTTTCGGGTTTTACCGCAATTGCATTCGATTTCAGCTTTCAAAATGTTGCCGTGCGTTGAAGCGGTGAAGCCTTTTGCAGTAGATGACATGAACCTCGTAAGTGCTTCCGCAGCCCTGACTGCGTTGCCATCGACGGACTGGATGTCTGTTAGCAAGATAGACAGTGCGTCGCGCGTATGGCCTTCCCAAATCGGAACCTTCCGGTTCCAGAATGATCGCAAACTGCGCACCAGCTCATTACCACTGGCAAGAACAAAAAGCTCTTCGTGACCATTCAGGTGGTCATCCAGGGGTTTTCGTTCCGGCCACCCGACACGGTAACCGCCATAATTCGGTGAAATGTTCTCTGCAGCAATGACTTTGATGGAAGCGGGAAGCCCCGAGGTCAAATCGAGCGGCTCGTTTGCCAAAAGGGCTTGGCGTGCACTCAGAACCCAATTGCCCAGATCCGAACATCCTTTCGCGTCCTTGGTCCAGCGATGCGGTTGATCCAGCTCATCATGAGCCGCGCTAGCGACCAGTGCCTCCCAACGTGCTCGGTGCCGTTCGGCCGCCTTGGCGTTGCTCTCGTAAATGCTCTGCATTCGATCACCGAAGATGCGCAGTTTCGCGCCTTGCCCATGTATGGCCATGACGATCTGGTGATGATCCGGCGAGGCGTCTTGGTGCTCGTCACAAACAATGATCGGGTAACGGCGCGCCAGAGCTTCTGGCACAACTGGGTTTTTCTGAAGGAATGCCGCAACCCGAGCCGCAATCTCTGAGAACCCGTTGTGAGTATATGCCCAAACCGTCGGGTCTGGCGGAAGGTCGAGCACCTTGTGGTATGCGCCGGCGATCTGGCAGATCAGCGCATCGATGGTCCTGATCTCGACCGCGTTGCCAGAGATGAACCTCGTTCGATCCCCAAAAACGTCGCAGGCCGCATTGGTATGCGTGAGGATGAGCATTCGGCCGTTGCCGAGTGTTGGCGCGATGTCATGGGCATATTCTGCGCCCTGAAAGGTCTTGCCGCAACCCGCAGGTGCCTCAATCACGACCAGTGACTCATCGCTCCGCAGCAAATCGAATACGGACTGATCAGGCATTCGCAAGGTTTTCGGCAACGGTGAGCCCGACGGACGCCAATATGGCCGCAAGCAAGGGAAGCAGGCGCTCCGAAAGGCCGTTCCATCCACCAAGCGCTATCGCCTTTTGGGCAAGTTCAGCACCGCCAGCTTCAGACTTGAACCAGCTAGACGAATGGCTCTTCCAGGCTTTTTTCTCCCCTTCGGGTGCGTCGTCCGAACGCCCGCTTGCCGCCTCAATAACAAGCTGCTTCAAGGATTTGTTGGTGCCGCCTAGAGCAGCACTAATGCTGTCCAGCGTCCTTTCTTCGGCTCCGCAGCGAACCTTCAGGTGTTGTAGGCGGGTGCCTGTCTGATCTTCCCCTACAGCGCCGATCAACGCTGGGATTTGATCTTCAGGAATGGCAGAAATGACCGCTTCTTCAGTACAACCTTCCTCCCATTGGAGCAGCAAATCGCCCATCTTTTCTTTCAATTCTGCCCAACTATCGGTTTTTACACCTTCATTGTCGGCCAGACCCGCAAATTTGAGTCTAGCCTCTACAAGAGCTTTAAGCAGCTTTCTTGTGTGGTCGTTGCCTTGGCCGTTGCAGACACGAATTCCGTGATCGAGGGGGGCACACCCCAGTGCCAATTCCAGAAGGTAGTTGAGAAAACCCACCTCCGTGACACCCTCTGCGATAACTGCGACGCGTGACAGAAACGTTTCGGGATCGTTTTTTTGCTGCTTGCCAACTAGCTCGGAAGGCAGTGTGCCCAAGCGGCCGGAGCTGTCCATGTACCACAGGTGCGCTTCTGGCGCTGAAGCAATCGCAATTGGGCTGTGCGTCGTGACAAATTTCTGGCCGTCTTGCCCGGAAAGATCGGCGAGAAACTGTCTTAGCCGATATGGCTCAAGCCCGCGTTCGATTTCATCTACGGTGATGAAAGAGGGTGCGTTGCTATTAGCAGCGCCGATTTCAAGGCTGGCCAGGCGCCTGGTTCCGGCTCCCCAGCTGGATAGCGGAAGTTGTGTGTCCGCACTCTTTTTAGCCAACAATCCGACAAGTGCACCGATCGAGATGCCCTTGGAACTCGTCAATCCGATCGACACACCGCCAGGAAGGGCTTTTTCGCCAAACTTGGTATCGAGGGCCACGAGCGCTTCCTTTGCCTCATCCGACAGTTCGTCCTGAAGATTGATACCAGCAACCTGCTTTCCTATGCGGGAGCGCAAGGACGGATCGCCAATATGTCGATCCAGAGCAGACCCGTAGACCAATCTGAGGTCTTTGTCGTTCCGCTCATCACTTGGGAGCGAAACCAATCCGATCTGTCTTCGGAGCCCAACAGAAAACCGGATCGTGCTTCCGTCTGGTTGAACGATCTCCCACAAGGTTTCTTGCTGATTGTTTGCTGTGAACCGGACTCTGTAGACCTCGTAGTTTTCGCCGTTCTCTTCGTTATTGTCCGGAACAACGGCTTCCTTTCCATCCCAATGCCAAGGGTAGGCCATGTTCGGCTGGGTGTTGATATCGATCTCATTGCCCAGGCGAACTACAGCCTCGATAAATAAACTGGTCGCAGTGTCCCTCATCCAATAATCTGTTTCGGAAGCGTTGAATGAAGTTGATGGCGAAAAAAGAAGGTCTACGGCCTCTAGCACCGTTGTCTTTCCCGTGTCGCCGCCCCCTAGGACGAAATTCATGCCAGCGGCGGGATGCCACTCAAGATCATGAATCCCTCGGAAGTTTCTTATCGTCAGCTTGAGAATCCTCGATGACATGATGATACCGCTCTCTCCAAACAACTTCTGGATTAGAATGCACTTGGCGAACCAGTCGCACAACTAATAGCTGAAGTGTCCACGCTCGAACGTCGGCTATCGCCGAGCGAACCCTAAAACGTCGTATCTACAGCGGACTGCTGTTTCCCGCCCCGTCTGCGGCAAGTTTGCGCGCGTTGAACATTTCACAGACAACAGGATTGCTGAAGTCACACTGCCGCAATCTCTTGGCCCTGACCAGTCAGCCCTTCCAGTTCAAGCACGACGCATCCTTTCCGACAGCCCGATAAAGCTGCCAGCCAGGTTCAACGTCCCGATGCGGTGACGTTGGAGCATGGCGCGGAGATATCCGCTTGGATTCGCAACAGGCGTTTTCGGATGGAAGCGGTTGGCGTCGGTGACGATCAGGAACAGCGTTGCGGCAAACTCTCCAACGCTTTCGATCGCGTCGTGCCAGATCCTGTCATTGATGCCCAACTCAGGGAGCCTGCGCCGCGCGGCCAGTTTGAAATGCAGCTCGCTCAAAGGTTCATGCCTTTGCTGCTCGGCATCAAGGTAAAACTGCATGTCAGGTGAGCAAAGCCTGTAGAGCTGTTGGGGTGTCAACCATGCGAAACTTTGGGGGTTGCGTAATCGGCCGGCCCCTTCACGCTGCTTTTCTCTGCAAGTTGCGGCGCCGTCAGGCGCAGCATCCAGCACCTCTTCGGCCTGAGGTTCGTCCAAGGGCTTTGGTTCGTCGCACGTGCCCTCATCTACAAGATAATCTTGTTTTGAGTCTTGTATATGAGGGGGGAAGTTGTCGTCCGCTTGAGCGGAAGAAATACCATGATTTTGATAGGCATCGAGGCTTGAACATAGCGCTTTGGCGGCGATGAGATGGGCTTCCAACTCGTCGAGCCCGAGGCTGCGCAGATCACGGCTGGCAGGCCATTCGAGAAAGGATGTACAGAGGCTCTGCAGGGCCGGGACCGTACCGTGTCTGCTTGTCAGCTCGATAAGGCTTTCCTTGGCATGGCGGTAAAGGACGCTGCGACGGCGCGCCAGATGTTCAATGCGGTCTCTTTCGGCACGCATTTGATCCCGCAATGTCAGCAGAGCCGGGAAGACTTCGATCAGGCGCGATAACGTCAGCCCGGCCCCACCTGCACGGCTGCGTCCGCCATTGGCGGCCACGCGTTTGTCGATGAAGCGAAACACTTTTGCGAGTTTTGCTTCTGCAGCTCGTACAGCCCGGGGTGTCCGGCCGAGCTTTGCTGCGAGGGTCGTCTGTTTGGCGTAGCAGATCGGCTCGACTTCCCCCTCTGTCCAGTCCCGAGGTCTTGTATGGGTGATAATGCACACCAGCGTCATGGCGAGATTGGCGCTCATGCCGATGTAGGGTGCGATTTCCACGATCAATTCCTGAACGTGGCCGCGCTGGAACCCTCTGGGAAGAGCGGGGAAGGGGTGTCGTTGTAATGCTTGCATGAGTCTGTCCTCGTCGGTTGGGCGAGGTCGGCAACAGGCAAAAATTCATCGTTCGCACAGATGCGTTTATTGCTTGATTGGCATGTTGGGAGAATGCTAAACGCGATCTGTCACGATCTGTCCTGTGGATCACCTATCCTCGGACTTTAGTATTCCCCCTCGCTTGGTTGCCGCCTCGCGGGGGGTTTGCTTTTCTAGGTTCGGCGTGTCGCTCTCTGTTGATGGATTGATTTTGGCGATCGATCTGTGAAGCCCAGCGGGTGATCGCAGTGTAGCGGATCAATAGCGCACGACTTCAAACCCATGGTTGCCCTCGTAATCGCGCCATTCCACGCCGACAGCGCGAACCCAACTCGAGGCATTGCACTGTCGTGAAGGGATAACCCAGGACGGAACGGCAGAAGGATGGGACCGGTCCCAACGGAAGTCGCCCTGCGTCCCGTAGGTCCCCAAGGTGATATTGTAGCTTTCCCGGCAATCATCGTCGCGTCCACGCTCTCGATGACTGTAATACATCACGTTCCAGACCTTTATGCTCCGGACAAAATCGAAGGCAGGTTCTGAAATATCGATGTCCGAGACGCCGTTTTCGTCAGAAATCTCACCGGCGACCTCTTGGATCGTTGGGGCGATTTCACCGGCTGCAAACCTTGGCTGAAAAATGGCTCTGTCGCTGGTTTCAGTCACAGCCGCGAGGGTAAAGGGTGCGTCGGATGTGGATTGTAGCGGCGCCTGTGCAAAAGCGTAATTGTACAGACGTTCGCCTGGTGTTGCCCCTGGCGCAGTATTCATCGCTGCGCGCATGGGGCAGCGCCAGATTTGCAGTGGCGGTTCGATGGGCCAAGGCGTGATCCGACGGATAAACTCCGCGCGAGCACGGGCGCAGGGAACCGACGCAGGCCAACCGCCTGCGAGGCACAGGAGGATCGCACAATCGATCTGGTAGCCTTGTGCTGCGGCAGGTTTGGCAGCAAGCGGTGTAAGCCCGATCGCGATGATCGCGGCAGTTGACAGAAGCCGCATCATAACAGAGCGCCGCCGCTAACCCGTTGGCGTATAATAAGACTTATGTTAATTACGTCATGATTACTGACGTATTTAGCGCGTCGTTTCATCGGAAAATCTCCTGGTAAGCGTCAAGCACAAGACGGACTTCGGCCTGCGCGGAAGCTGATGCTGCGGCGAGGCAATTCAGATAGGTTTGTGCCTCATCGAAGTAGGTGTTGAACTCGGCTCTGATGTCGTCGCCGTACTCGTTCAGGAGCGCAGGCGAGGCCGCCAGCTCCGGCCGCAACGGCAACACGCAGTCCATCGCCAGCGTCTCGGCATTTGCTGGGATCGCTAGGGCGATGAATGCGCTACATGCCAGCAACCGCGACATCTGGTGGTCTCCCGACAATCTGGGGGCGAATCGTGTGCCGGACCTATCACCGAAAAAATATCTTAATCAATCAAAAGATATCTATTGACCTCTTAAAGTGTTTTCCGCTACGTCGCCGCATATCTTGTGACATGCACTGTTTGAAGCGGTGCAAAAGCAGGTTACTTCCGTAGGAACTTCTTTCCTTCGGAGGCAAAATGGCAGGAACAAAATACCCCGTGATCCTAACATCGCACATGGAAGAGGCGATCGAGGGTGGGGCATGGATCGAGGTGGAATGCGTTGAGGCCCCGGAAAAGGGCGGCAATACGCATAGGGGTGGCTGGACGGTTTTTGTCTGCTCCAATGACGGTCAAGGCGGTGTGCACCGGTCGGTCTATGTGACCAACCGGGATCTGAAACCACGCGTCTTCAAAACCGCAGCAGGGCTCATGAGCTTCTGCCTGGAGCTCGACGCAAAGGTATTCAGCTGCCCTCTCCGGGAAGGTGAGAGAGGCACGTGGGAGTTTGAGACGACAAGGTATCCTACCGGCGGCTAGCCTCGTTCTCTGGGGGCTTTCAGGCCCTTCCACTCATGCACAATCCGTTATCGATCTCGATGCTCCAGACCGTGTTGGTCGACTGACCAGTAGCGTTCTCGACTTTGCAAGACCCCAACCCGAGCAAAGCGACGTTGTCGCACGCTCTGAGATCGTCCCTCTTGAATCACCACGCCTTTCTTCGCCGCGGGTCCCATTGGGCCGCCCTGCTATCGAGGCTATGATCCTTGATGTGGGGTCGGTCTACGTGGACCACCCGGCCCTGCGGAGGGCAGGGATGTCCTCTCGCGACTGGCTCGCATTCTTTCGCGCCAACATCGCTATTGAAAGCGCATTTGATCCAGGCGCGCGGTCGCATGTCGGCGCAATCGGGCTTGGGCAGTTGATGCCAGACACTGCGCGCGTGCTTGGCGTCGATCCGCATGATCCTGAGCAAAACCTGCATGGATCCGCCCGCTATTTGCTGACACAGCTTGATCGTTTCGGCACGCCGCAGCTTGCGCTTGCGGCCTATAATGCCGGCCCCGAAGCCGTGGCGCGCCATGGCGGGATTCCCCCCTACCGCGAAACACAAGGCCATGTCCGCAAGGTCATGGCCGTCTATGCCCAATCCATCGGAGACCAGATATGAAACGCATCGACTATACCCGGGCGGCATTGGCCGCGTTGCTGATAGTGGCCGCAGCCCCGGCGCTCGCACAGGACCTTAGCCCGGTCTCTGACATGATCGACAACATCATCGACGCGGTAACGGGTCCGATCGGTCGTGGCCTCGGTGTGCTCGCTCTCGTGGGATCCGGTGTCATGATGTTTTTCGGGCGCCTCAACTGGCCGATTTTCGTCGCCGTGTTTGTCGGCGTGGTGCTGATCTTTTCGGCCGAGACCATCATCGACGGCTTTGCGGCTCCTTGATCTGACCGGCCGCAGAGACCTCCATGCGCGACACACCACTCTTTCTGGGGCTGACCAAGCCGCCACGGATATTCGGTCTCCCGATCGGATATTTCGTGGCGCTGGTCTTCGCATCCGTGATCCCTTTCATTCTGGTTGACGACATGCGGTTCCTGCTGGTGTTCCTTGTGGGCTACCCACCGCTTTGGCTGGTCGCAGACCGCAATCCACATCTGTTCCAGATTTTGAACGTGGTGATGTCGCGCACACCGCGAACGAGTGTGCGATCCGGTGATGGGGGCGATCTCTATGTCGCGTGAGTTTCGGGGGTTTCGTGCTACCAGTGCCGTTCGGGATGCACTTGGGGACAAGGTTTTGAAAGCCGAGCGTCTTGGACGGCATCTACCCTACATCGCTGCGGTGCGAGACAATGTCATCCTGACGCGGCAGGGTGATCTGATGGCGTCGGTCACGCTCGGCGGGATCGACAGCTTCACCAGCGATGACGCCCGGATCGATGAGATCAGTGAAGGCTTTGCCCGGATCGTCAGTCAGTTGGGCGAGCGTTTCGGTTTCCACATCAACAAGGTATCACGCCCGGACGTCGCGGACCTTGCTGCGCCTGACGGTATGCCTTTTGCAAATGCGGTAGACGCGGCGTGGCAGAGAAGCCTGCGCGCACGTGACCTGAAAGCCCGCACATTGATGCTGACAGTGTTGATGCGTCCGTCGATACCGCAGGCATTCTCGAAGGTTCTGGGCGCCCTTGGCGGCGGCCGCGATTTCCAGAAAGACATCGATACGCGAATTGTTGCCCTGGAAGAGGCCATGACGCTGCTCATGGCAATGTATTCCGACGCAGGTGCAGCGCGCCTGACAGTCTCGAGCGGGGACTGGCTTGCAGTGTTGGCCGCGGTTCACGGACAGAGCTACGGCAAGATCATCGCGGCCCCCGGGCAATTGTTGGCTGACACGATGAGCAATTTCGACGTCAGCTTTCAAGGCAGAACCATGCGGCTGGAAAGCGGCGACAGCGCACGATACGGCGCGATTTTCGGGATGAAATCCTATCCCAGTCGCACCTGGCCAACCATGCTTGATGCGTTGGAACTGCCCTATGACATCACGATCACCAACTCTTTCACGCCGCGGCGCGCCAATGAGATGGTTGAGCGCATTCAACGCACCTTTCGCCAGCGGGGTGCTTCTGAGGATGCTGGTGTCAGCCTGACAGAGCAATTGATCGAAGCCGCCGACGCCGTGGCATCCGGCCGGTCGACCTTTGGGACACACCATGCATCCGTGCAGGTCTTCTGTGACAGCGCCGCGGAACTGGAACAGGCAGCTTCCGAGATCTGGCGGGCAGGGCAAGAGACCGGTGCCGTTCTGGTAAGGGAATCCTGGGCTGCAAAGGCGCTCTATTTCGCGCAAGCGCCGGGAAACTGGGCCTACCGGATCCGTGACGGGATCGTTTCGTCGCACAATTTCGCGGAACTGGCCGCGTTTCACAAGACAAGGCCGGGGCGCGGACCCGAGGCCAGCCCATGGGGCAAGACGATCACGGCCTTCCCGACCGTGACCTCCAGCCTCTACCGGTTCAACTTTCACGAAGCGGGGCGCCGGACCGATGAGCCAAGCGTCGGGCACACGCTTGTTCTGGGCCGCACCGGGTCCGGCAAGACACTCGGCACGGCTTTTCTCATGGCGCAGGCCCGCAGAGTGGGTGCGCGGGTCATCGTTTTCGACAAGGATCAGGGGTTGGAGATGGCGATCCGCGCTTTGGGTGGCAGCTACAGCGAAATCAAGGTGGGCCAGCCCACCGGCTTTAACCCGATGACCACGGAGACCGATGCGCGGGGGGCCGCCTGGCTGACAGATTGGCTCGGCGACATTCTGGCCCGTCACCGTCCATTTGAGACGGTCCAGACCGCAGCACTGAACGAGGCGGTTCGTCAGATTGCCGCTGCGGAGCCGGGCCTTAGAACCTTTGACGGTTTGGCAAGCCTCGTGGCATCTACCGATGATGACGGCGACCTGGTGTCCCGCGTGCGGGAATGGACAGAAGCCGGCCGGTACGGTTGGCTTTTCTCAAGGCCCAGTGCCCAGTCGATTGCCATTGGCGAGGATGTCCTTGGTCTCGACATGACCGAACTTCTGGACCAGGACGCAGAACGCTCCGCCCTGCTCGCCTATCTCTTCCGCCGTATCGAGCGCGTGATCGAGGATCGCAGACCAACGATCATTGTGATCGACGAGGCGTGGAAGATGTTGGCTGATGATATCTTCGTCAAGCGCCTCCATGACTGGCTGGTTACCATGCGCAAGCGCAACTGCGTGGTGATGATGTTGACCCAGACACCGGGTCATCTGGACCAAAGTTCGGTCGGCCAGATCATCGCGGAAAGTGTGGCAACCCAGATCCTGTTTCCCAATCCACGGGCAAATCCGGAGGATTACAGCATCCTGCGCCTGAATGCGCGCGAGGCGGATTTTCTTTCCAGCCCGACAGCCGGGTTGCGGCTGGCATTGATCCGTTCCGGCGCCGACAGCGTGTTCGTCAATACGGATCTCGCAGGCTTGGGCGGTCTGGTTACTGTTCTTGGTGGCGGCAAGACCGGCGAGGAAAAGGCGCCTGCCAATTGGCGCAAGAAAGAAGAATTCTGGAAGGACATGATGTGAAAGCACGATTTTTTCTGTTGGTCGCCATGACGGTCCTGAGCGCTTGCGAAGGTGCATCAACAGGCGTGCGATCGCCCTGTTTTGAGCGGCCCGTTATGGCGTTCTCGGCCCCTGCTCCCGACCTTGCTTCACGGAATGCGCATTGTGATTTCCAGAGCTTCTAGAATGGCGATTCCGTTGGCCTTGGGTCTTGGCTCGCTTGCCTCCGCGCAGGGCGTGCCAGTGATCGATGGCTCCAACCTTGCCCGCGCTGTGTCTCGCGTCGAAGAGCTCGCACGCGACGCCTTGCGGCAGGGCCAGAAGCGCGACGCCCGCCAGGAACAAGCGGATATCTATCAAGAGCAGCTTGAAGCCTATGAGCGTTTCCTTGCGGAGACCACCGGTGTCACCGACCTGAGTGGGTTCGAGGCTGGTGGGCCCGGCTGGGCGAGCGCTGCAGAGACTTACCCAGCCCAGGAAGATCATCCTGATGCCGATCGCCTCTTCGGTGAGCCAAGCGACGTGGAGCGCATGATCATCACGGTGGCGCGGCGCTATGAGGGTCATCCCGGTGTTGCGGCCGCCGGTCTGACGCCACTGACATGGCGTATCCTGTTTCAGTCACTGATCAAGCAGGAAAGTCGTTTCAACAATGCAGCCGTCTCCCACGTGGGTGCGCGCGGTTTTTGCCAGCTGATGCCGGGCACAGCATCGGATCTCGGTGTGAACCCGTATGATCCTTGGGAAAACCTGGACGGTGGCGCACGCTACATTCTCACGCAACTGAACCGCTTCGGTCGGATCGATCACGCTCTGGCGGCCTATAATGCAGGTCCTGGCCGTGTTCTCGAGTATGGTGGTGTGCCTCCTTTCGAGGAAACCCAGACCTACGTCCGGCGCATCAACGGCTATTACAACGACTATCTTGGCACCATCACCGGCGTCGACATGACGGGGTCACTGGCGGGCTTCGATGGTGCCTCGGCCGCCTGGGGCAACTGGGCGGATGCCTCGGTCGGCTATGGCGCCTACATGGGCACCCAGATCGATCAGGCGATGACGAGGATCGCGGCGCTTTTGCGTGAAGATCCGCCCGGTAACGCAAAAGAGGCGCTGGACCGCTCCACCTATATGCTTGCTGAACGGGCGCGGCTCATGGCGCTGACGCTGCGTCTGCGCGCGGCCCACGTGAAAGTCGAAGCGGCACAAGGTTTGACCGAGGCCGCCGATCACCTGGAGCAATCCACTTTCTGGAGGTATTCCGATGAGGGCTGACACCCGCATTGCCGCAATTATTGTTGCGGGCACGCTCATGGCGGCACACCCGCCCCCAGCCTTCGCTCAGGGTGTGCCTGTGATCGATGGATCGAACCTCGCGCAGAATATCGAGCAGCTGCAGGCCGCGCTGCGCGATGCAGAAAACCAGCTCCAGCAAATCGAGGAATTGCGCACCCAGATCGAGCGCCTCACTGACATTCAGGGCCTTCTTGATGACGTCCTGGGTTCAATTACCGGCCTGAATGAAATCGCAGCCCTCTACAACGATGTGGAGGACCTGCGTGCCCGTGCCCAGAAGATCACCGATCTATCGGGTTTCATGGACAACCTGTCACTCGGGGATTTTGACAGCCTGCTGGACGATCTGCTCGATGGCGACGTCACCATGGGTGAGCGCCGCGCCGCAGATGCCATGCGCGAGACCATGGCCAGTGCGGGGTTCACCTCGGAAAAACTCACCGAGCTGAACGACGCCGGGAACCCGCAAGGTGCTGCCATAGCCGATCTGGCGGCTGCCAATGCCATGGTTATCGGGCAAGCCCAAATTTCCTACGAGGAAGCCGCCCAGAGCATCGAGCGTATCGATGGGCTGGTGGAAGCGATTGGCGAACAGGAAACGCTCAAGGAATCGATCGATCTCAACACGCGTATGGCCGCAGAGACGAATTACATGCTGGGCCAGATGTGGCGCCTGAATGCCGCCCAAGGCTTGGCGCAAGGTCAAAATGGCATCGATTTCGCGGCCGAGCAGGCCCGTACACGCTCCTTCTTTGATTTTTCCGGCGCCGAGGACTGACCCTTGAATACATCACTCAAAGCAGTTGCAGTTTTCATCGCCCTAGCAGGCAGTGCCTGGGCAGAAGACTTGCAAGACCAGCCAGACGATACGTTGCTCCAGGAGGTCGTCACTGCCACCGAAAACGGGGAGGAAGAACGCCTCCTCGACCTGATGCGCGAGGTACAGGCAAGGGGGCTCTTGATGTTCCCGAAGCCACAAACCTGCACCTTCAGCTATCCGGAAACTGAGTTTTTCGGCAACGAGATTTTCCGTGGAGCGGTTCGGTGGGGCTTCGGCACCGACCTGAGAGAGCTTGCAATGTCGCAGGGCTTCTGCGGCTGCATCTATGATCTTGGGTCGCTCGATGCGTTTACGCAGGAACGAATTGGCAAACCGGCGCAGGATGCAATTACCAGCGATTTCACCGTCTTTCGCAAATACCGTCGTAGCGATTGGTCAGATGTAAACGAGCGCTATCAGATCTTTCAATTGGAGCGGTGTGGTAGTTAAGGATGGCCATAATCGCTGAGGTTCTGGCATTGGTAGATGCCACTGTCGCGGGCGTAGCAGCCGACACATATGCTGATACGGTTGCCGCAGTACGCCCGGTTGTACAAACCGCATCTGTGTTGGTGGTCGTTCTTGTAGGCGCAAATGTGGGTCTGCAAGCCGTGCCGCTCTCGGTTTCCACAATCGTATCGGTGGGGCTACGCATTGTGCTGGTCAATGTGTTTTTGATCTACGCAAACCTTTCTGTTCCGTACGAAGCGCTGACAAATGCTCCTGCCGAACTTGGTGCAGGTATTCTCAACTCCCTCTCAGGTGGTGATGTCACAAACCTTTATGACGGCATAGACGATCTCTACTCCCAAGCTCTGAATGTCGGACAGGCGATCAGCCAGAATGGCGGCTGGCTGGCCGGTGCGATGACCAGCGTTGTCATGTTTCTTGTGGCCGCCGCCATGGCGACGATCACCATCATCGTTCTGTCGGCCGCCAAGATCATGTTGGCGGTATTGATCGCCATCGCACCTGTGGTCGTGGCTTGCACGTTATTCAAACAATCGGCGCCACTGTTCGAGGCATGGGTCAAACTCGCCATCGGTTTTTCCTTCGTGCCGCTTTTCGTGGCTGCCATGGCTGGCTTCACAATAGCGACGGGTGAAGCCGTCGCACCTGATAGCCTCGACAGCGTCGAAACACTCGGGGACGCGATTTCGTTCGTCGTGGTGATGATGATCGGCGCCGGCCTGATGTTGCTCGTGCCAACTTTCGCGCAAGGGCTTGCCGCCACGAACATCGGCCTCGCCTCGATCGGTGCAAATGCCGCGCGGATGCCCGGGAACGCGTGGCGCAATACCGGTGCCGCGATCCGGGGCGGAGATGACATGCGACGGGGCTTCAACGCAGGACTTCAGGGACAAGGCGTCTCCGACCGATCGTCCAGCGCGGCCCGTGCCGGGAGCTATGCGGGCGGTGCGGTCAAGCTCGCCGGAAAGATGAAGAAGGGATAGTCATGAGTGATTTCGATATCGATTTGGTGATGGGCCCGCGCCGGGCAGCGCGCGCCGCATGGATCGTTGCGGGCTGTTCCTGCGCCGTATCCGTGCTGTTGGCCCTGACCATTACGGTTATGTTGCCCCTGCGCGAAACCGAAGTGTTTACGGTCCTCGTCGACAGCACGTCGGGTGCAGCAGAGCGCATCTACCAGGTTCAGCCGACCGGTATCACCGATGAGGAAGCGATCAAGGAATCCCTGCTTGTCAGTTATATCAGCGACCGCGAAAGCTATTTCAGGAACGGCATTCAAGAACGGCTCGAAAGTGTCCAGCGGCGCTCCAGTGGGCCAGCCCGCGCCTCGCTGATAGAACTCTGGACCACGGGGTCCGAGAATTATCCACCGCGCAGCTACGGCGCGAATGCGCAGGTCGATGTCCGCGTGCGGGCGATCACCTTCCTGCAGGATGAAGTGGCTCAGATTCGGTTCGACAAACGTCTCACCCGACCCAACCAGACACCGGTCACGCAAACATTCATCGCCACCGTAGGGTTTGAGTTTGCCCCCCGCCGCGAACGCTCCCTAACACGCGTTTGGGAAAATCCCCTTGGCTTCTCGGTGACCGCTTACCGGGTCGATGCCGAAACACTGACACGAGAATAATTCATGAAAACCTTCATAATTGCCATCGCAACGGTCGGCGGGTTGCTCGGAACGCCCGCCTTGGCCGAGCGCGCACCGGTCACCATGGGGCAGGACGCCCGCGTTCGCCACGTGACCTTCAACCCCACGGATGTGATCCGGATCGACACCCACCTTCGGGTAAACACGTCAATCGAACTCGGTCCCGGCGAACGGATCAATCAAGTCCTGATCGGTGACTCCGCGTCCTATGAAGTGGAGGTTCTGTCAAACCGCAATACGATCTCGATCAAGCCTGTCGAGGCACGGGCTGCGACAAACCTGACGATCTTTACCAACCGCCGCGCTGTCGCCTTCTATCTGACAGAGGGACGCTCGCGGACACAGTCTTTCCGGGTCGTCGTAAACTTTCCCGACGAGCGACCCGCCGGGCGCCAGCTTGCGGCTGGAGGCCGAGATGCCGGCTATCAGTTCGCGGGCAGCGGTGCGATCCGCCCGGTGCGGGTCTGGAATGATGGGCGCTCGACCTTCTTTGAATTCCGGCCAGGCGTTCGGCCCTCGATCTTCGGCTTGAACGCCCAAGGCTACGAGATCACCCAGAATAGCCAGACGCAAGGTGCGGTCGTGCGGGTCACCGGCGTGCGGGATGCGTACACGATCCGCATGGGCGACGATCATATCTGCATTACCCGGGAAACTGGTGGGTTCACGACCGAGGCTGCTGCCGTGGCCGCCCTGCGTGGACGGGAGTTCTGATCATGAGCGACGAGAAAACAGGGGAAAAGGAATACAGCTTCGCACCCAAGCGGCGCGCATCTCTCGGGCTCAGGCTTGGTTTGGGTGCATTGCTTCTGGCAGGGACCGCCATCATTGCCTACCCGCTTGTGCAAGGCAGCGGCATCACTTCTGCCGTTGAAACATCGAAAGCTGACGACTTTCAGGATCAGGTCGACGGTGACGGGTTTGGCCGCATGACAACCGACGCGGAACCGACCGAACAAAGATCGGAGCCGAGGTTTGATCCCGGACCAATCGAGGATGAACTCGCGGCGCAGCGCTTGGCACTCGAGGAGCAGAACGCCAAGCTTGCGAGCGATGTGGTCGCCCTACAAGCCCAGTTGGCAAGACTGGCCGAGGCCCCTGCCCCCGACAATTCCGCCGAGCTGGCCGAAGCGCTGCGCTCGGTCCAGGAACAGAACACGGCGCTCATCGCCCAGATGCAAAGCGAGATGGACACCCGGTTGGCAGAAGCCGATCTTGAAGCGCAAAAGCGTATCGCTGATGAGGTTGCCGCACGCGCGCGTGTTGCCGATGGCCGGATGGAGCAGTTGATGGAGCAAATGCTCGGACTGCAGCGCCAGAACGACGCCCTGCAACAGCAGATTGATGACGGTATGAGTGACGCTCTACGCGCGCAAACCGAGCGGGATCAGCTCGCCGCCGAGGAAGCCGCGCGGCGGGCTGAACTGGACCGTCGGCGTGCCGAGGCGGCGGCGCTGCGCGACACACAAATCCGGTCCGAAGGGGTGATCTTTGATGCGGGCGGACAGACGGGCAGTCCGGCATCTGACCCCGAGAGGGGGCCCGCGGTCGGAGATGCGGCGGCGCGCGCCTTCGTGTTGGACGGTGCCCAGCCCGTTCAAGTCGCGACAGCGGAGGTAATCGCCAATCCTTCCAATACGGTTCTGCAGGGCACGCTCATTCAAGCGTCACTGGAAACCGCCATCGAATCCACATTGCCCGGACAGATTACCGCCATCGTGAACTACCCGGTCTGGAGTTTCGATCAGTCCCGCGTTCTCATTCCCGAAGGCTCCCGCCTCTTCGGGACCTACAATTCGAATGTCTCTTTGGGCCAGGCCCGCATTCTGGTTGGCTGGTCACGCATCGTCACACCCGAGGGGCAATCGGTTCAGCTCGCCGCATTTGGCGCGGACGATCAGGGCCGCTCGGGCGTGACGGGCTCCGTGAACTCCCGCTTTGGGCTGCGCTTTGGCACAGCTGCATTGCTCTCGATCATCGGCGCAGGACCGGCAATCGCCGCATCCGAGGCCAGCTCCGAGACCGGATCAGAAATTGCCGAGGATGTCGCGGGCAGTTTTTCGCAGGCCACCAATGCGGTGATCGGCGAATATGCCACCCTGCCTCCGGTTATCTCGGTCCAGCCAGGTGCTGCGATCAGTGTGATCGTCGACCGTGATCTCGAGTTCTATTGAGTGCGTTTCAGGTTCGACAAAATAATCATGTGCCGAAACACGCGTTCGACCGAAGGGAGAGGCCGCGTGTCTCAAAACAACACAAACCTGAAACGCACAGGCGGCCAGCCATGAACCCGTCGGCAGAAAAGACCAGTTTTCTTTCGACCTATCTAAAACCTCTGGCTGCACCGATCGCCGATCCCTGCGTGGTCGAAATAGCGGTCAATCCCGATGGAAAGGTCTGGGTGGAAACCCGGGGGGCTGAGCATATGGTCGGCCTCGAAGGTGTGTTTTTCTCCCCTTCCCAAGCTCGGGACCTTGCAACATCCATTGCCAGCGCCACCCACGGACAGATCAGCGAGAAAAAGCCGCTCGTCTCCGGCAAGATCGAGATGAACGGCAAGCCGATCCGGGCACAGGTCGTCTATCCACCGGTCGTGGATGGCGGGCCGTCGATCACCTTGCGCCGCTACAGTGAAGACCAACTCACCTTGGGCGACATCGGTCTGTTGCACGGTGCACTGGTGGATTTGGATGCCGAACGACAGGCAAAAGCCGAACGGGTGATCGCACTGACGCAGGCGGGGGATATTCGAGCCGCCATGAAACTCTGCATCGATGAGCGGTTGAACATCATGATCAGCGGCGGGACGTCCACGGGCAAAACGACTTTTGCCCGGGCACTTCTCGCGCTGGTGACCGAGGCGGAACGTATCGTGACCATCGAGGACGCATTCGAGCTCTTTCCTCCACAGCCCAATCGCGCGATGCTCAAGGCTGACCGTATCCCCTCAAGTGAACGCACCGCGGCCAAATTGCTGGAGACCTCTTTGCGCATGCGTCCTGACCGGATAATTCTTGGCGAATTGCGCGGCGATGAGTGCAAGACCTTCCTCGACGCGATCAACACCGGCCATTCAGGCTCTTTCACCACAATTCACGCCGATACCGCGCAGAAGGCGCTCGACCGCCTTGCCCTCATGGTCATGTCGGTGGGCATCAATATGAGTTTTGAGGAGGTAAGGCGCTATGCCGCCTCCAGCATCGATGTCGTGGTGCAGCTTGGTCGGAAAGACGGAAGACGTGGGGTCGAACAGGTGTGGGTGCCTGGTATCTTAAAATCAGAAGTGACCAGCTGAGGGATGTTTGGAAGGGTGCGCATTGAGCACTATCGGACGGTAACCTCTCCCGTCTTGTCACAACATGAACGCGTTTGCGCTTGATCGCATTGATTGCGATGATTACACTCCTCTCAGGAGGACATCATGGCAAGCATTACCATCCGGAACCTTGACGATGACGTGAAGCGCCGCCTTCGCATCCGCGCAGCCGAACATGGCCGTTCAATGGAAGAGGAGGCGCGCGAGATCTTGCGCCACGTCGTCGGCGAAGCGAAGCCCTCCCACGATCTTGCCGCGGCGATACGTGCGCGGGTCGCGCCTCTGGGCGGCGTTGATCTGGACCTTCCGCAGCGTGAGGCCATGCGTGAACCACCCGCGTTCGACCGGGCCTGACGCATGATCATCCTCGACACGAATGTCATCTCCGAGCTTTTGCGCCCGGCCCCGGAGCCCAAGGTCGAACACTGGTTGTCGGCTCAGGAAGGGCTCAACGTTTACCTGACCTCGATATCGGAGGCGGAACTGCGCTTTGGCCTCGCAATCATGGGGAACGGCAAGCACCGCGCCGCGCTGGTTGACGCCGTGGACCGCATCCTGCGCGAAGACCTGGCCGGGCGCATTCTGCCCTTCGACAGCAACGCCGCGCAGTCCTTCGCTACCATAGCAGCGGCACGACGGTCCGCCGGGCGACCGATCGCTCAGGCCGATTGCCAGATCGCTTCCATTGCCCACGCCTGCGGCGCCACCGTCGCCACGCGCAATACGCCTGACTTCGAGGGTTGCGAGATCGACCTGATCAACCCCTGGACAGCCGCATGAACGCCGTTGAAATCGAACAAGCTGTTTCCGAACTCGCCGAGCAGCCCTTTGATGCTGCCGAGTTCCCATATGCCTTCCTCATGGCCTTCGGCAACAAGGACACGACCATCAAGCGGCTGCGCACCGGCGCGTCGAACAAGTCCGACCTCGGCGGCGTCCTGCAGACCAACAACATCCACCTTGCGACCTGTGCGCCGGGCGATATCGCGGCAACGCTCACCGCCTTGCGCGACAGCCCAACCACCACCCGCGCTAAGGCCAAGTTCATCCTCGCTACCGATGGCATTGATCTGGAAGCCGAAGATATCACCACTGGCGAGACCATCGCCTGCCGCTACACCGATTTCCCCGACCATTTCGGCTTCTTCCTGCCGCTCGCCGGTATCTCCACCGTCAAGCAGATCCGCGAAAGCGCCTTTGACATCCGGGCGACCAGCCGCCTCAACCGGCTCTATGTCGAGCTGATCAAGGACAACCCCGATTGGGGCAGCGCCGAAAAACGCCATGACATGAACCACTTTATGGCGCGGCTGATCTTCTGCTTCTTCGCCGAAGACACCGACATCTTCGTCAGCGACAACCTGTTCACCGCGACCATCGACCAGATGGCGAACCGCGACGGGTCGAACACGCACGAAGTCATCGGCGAGATCTTCCGTGCGATGAACACCGCCATCCCCAAACGGGCCGAGGCCAAGCTGCCCCGCTGGGCCGATGCCTTTCCCTATGTGAACGGCGGGCTCTTCTCGGGCAGCACCGATGTGCCGCGCTTTTCCAAGATCGCGCAGCGCTACCTGTCGCATATCGGCAGCCTCGACTGGACTCAGATCAACCCCGACATCTTCGGGTCCATGATCCAGGCCGTCGCGGATGAGGAGGAACGCTCGGTCCTCGGGATGCACTACACCTCCGTGCCGAACATCCTGAAGGTGCTGAACCCGCTCTTCCTCGATGACCTGCGGGCAGAGCTGGATGCGGCAGGCGACAACGCGCGCAAGCTGGCCAATCTGCGCGCCCGGATGGCCAAGATCCGCGTCTTCGATCCCGCCTGCGGGTCGGGCAACTTCCTTGTCATCGCCTACAAGGAAATGCGCGCCATCGAGTATGAGATCAACAAGCGCCGGGGCGAGCCGCTGCGGCGTACCGACATTCCCCTGACCAACTATCGCGGGATCGAGCTGCGGGATTTCTCGGCCGAGATCGCGCGGCTGGCGCTGATCGTCGCGGAATACCAATGCGACGTGACCTATCGCGGCCAGAAAGAGGCGCTGGCCGAGTTCCTGCCGCTGGATGCGCAGAACTGGATCACCTGCGGCAACGCCCTGCGGCTAGACTGGCTGTCGGTCTGCCCGCCCACGGGGACGGGGGTGAAGTTTCAGGCCGATGACCTGTTCATGTCGCCGCTGGATCAGGCGCAGATCGACTTCGCGAATGAAGGGGGCGAGACCTATATCTGCGGGAACCCGCCTTATCTCGGGTCAACGTGGCAAAGCACCGAACAGAAAGAGGATTTGCAGCGCATTTTCGACGGGCGCACGAAAAGCTGGAAGTCGCTCGACTATGTCGCGGGCTGGTTCATGAAGGCCGCCGATTACGGGCTGCACACGCCCACCGTTTCGGCATTCGTGTCCACCAACTCGATTTGTCAGGGGCAGCAGGTGCCGATCCTCTGGCCGCTGATTTTCAAGACAGGGCACGAGATCGCCTTTGCTCATACCAGTTTCAAATGGGCGAACCTTGCCAGCCATAATGCGGGTGTGACGGTTGCGATTGTGGCAATCTCCAACCATGCAGCGCCGATGCGCAAGCTGTTCACGCTGGCAGATGATGGCGGGTCCGTTGTGAAGGAAGCGGAAAACATCAACGCCTATTTGGTGGCAGCGCCAACAGTTATCGTGGACGGTAAATCACGCTCGCCAAGTGATCGTGGCTACATGGTTTGGGGAAATAAGCCGACCGATGACGGCAATTTGGTTCTCTCATCAGACGAGCGACAAGAGTTGGTTTTGACCTATCCAAACGCTGAGCAGTTCATTCGCCGATACTACGGCGCGGCAGAGTTTATCAGAGGTCTCGAACGTTACTGCATCTGGATCGAAGACGACGAGCGGACCATAGCAGAAGAAATACGACCAATACGCGAGCGAATTCAGAAAGTTCGTGAGTTTCGCTCAAACAGCAAGGCTGCGGAAACTCGGCCTGCGGCAGCATTTCCCCATCGGTTTCGTCAGATACAGTCCGTTGCAGAACGTATCACATACATCGTTCCACAGGTCAGTTCAGAGAGCCGAGATTATCTACCAATCGGCCTACTCCCTGAGCGGTCAATCGTTTCAAACCTTGCTTTCGCCCTCTACGACGCCCCGCTCTGGAACATGGCCCTGATCGCCTCGCGGCTCCATCTGGTCTGGATCGCCACGGTCTGTGGGAAGCTGGAAACTCGCTATCGCTACTCCAACACCATGGGCTGGAACACCTTCCCCGTCCCCAAACTAACCGAAAAGAACCGCGCCGACCTGACAGCGGCGGCGGAGGGCATCCTTCTGGCGCGCGAGGCGCATTTCCCCGCCACCATCGCCGACCTCTACGACCCCGAGAAAATGCCCGCCAACCTTCGCGCCGCGCATGACCACAACGACGAGGTGCTGGAACGCATCTACATCGGCCGTCGCTTCCGCAACGATACCGAACGGCTGGAAAAGCTGTTCGAGATGTACACGAAGATGACGACGAAGGTGGCGGTATGACGGAGAACCCCGTGTCAGCAGAAGAAGATTTCGGCCTTAAGCAGAGCCGCGAATTGGCGACGGCGATGGATCACTGGCTTGAGCTTTTCGATGCCAGTTTGTCAGAGCAAGGGCTGGCGTTGCCACAGCGGCCCTTGCAAGCTCTGATGATGTCAATTCGCGAGGAAGTAATCGAGGTCAAAGCAGGGGAGGAACGTCTGAGCAACCAAGGTAGTATCGGCGAGCACGCTGAGACGATTTGGTTTCGCGTTCTCTATGATGCAGTAGAATTTTGGTACTCAGATAAATACGGTGCTGCTGCCATGACAGCAAAAGGCACTGCACCACTCATTGGTGCAGTAATGGTTCGCGGCGCTCCGTTCTTGATTTCGGGCCCTGCCAACCGAATGAAGGTGGAGGAGGAAGGCGAACAGGCGTGGATGTACTTCGAGGAAGGGCTTGGTGAGGGTGAAGAGGCTGCTTCTTGGATCATCAACGGCCCAGATCTTTCAAAACTCGATGACAGTGCCCGCGACGAAGTCGTCGCCGAGGTAGCCAACGTCGCGGAGACTTTGCGATATGTCGAGTTCCGGCGGGTAACTTTCCATTCGGACGGCGACCACGAAGTTCAAAAGTTAATTCAGTCAACGTTGACATATCTCACACAGGCCGCGGAGCGTTTGGTTTCTCAGCGTACTCCTGAGCTTGGGCCTGCATGGTTTGACTTGCAGATGGCCAACGAGGCTGCGCTCAAGGCTGTGATACGAAAAGAAACAGGAAAACAGCCGAAAATCCATTTCCTCGGTGAGCTTCTTGAAAAGGCGAGCAAGCATGGGGTTGTATTTGATTCCAACCTCTTGTCCGCTTGGCCGCGTTTCGACGACATAAGTGAATGGAGATATGGACAAGGGCATCCGCGCGGAGCTGTTGATTTCTACGCAGCCTATCGTATGACGCTTGCCCTTGTTCGCGCTTGCATGAAGAAAATCACACCCGGAATGACGTCAGGGTTTGGGATTTTAGTTAAGTATAAGCCGTGGAGCGCAAAAGGCGCCACCGGAAGCTATCGAGGTTGAAGAGTATTCATGACAGCCAATAAATCCGTTCCCTCTTTCTCCGTCCAATACGCCACGAGCCGCAGTGAGGTCAGATCGAACAAGCTTGGCATTCGCGAAATGCATGAACGCGCCCCTGAGAAGCGCCGGTTGGTCGTGATGGGTCAGAAAGTGAACACACCATGACCCTTGACCCTGTCATGAGCGCGGAACGCACCCGCAGGCTGGTGGACGATCTGCGCGCCAAACCAGGGGAAACCACCTGGATCGAGTTCAAAGAGAACAATGCCGACGGACCGTTGATCGGTAAGCTGATCTCGGCCTTGTCCAATGCCGCACGGCTGGCCGATC
The DNA here is from genome assembly GCA_050633905.1 of Geminicoccales bacterium. Taxonomy (GTDB): domain Bacteria; phylum Pseudomonadota; class Alphaproteobacteria; order Geminicoccales; family Geminicoccaceae; genus JANQPX01. Next base: position 63,862 of record JBOEHJ010000006.1, on the reverse strand, counting down.
AACACTTTGCCTATGTGGTCTGGGGGGTGCGAGACGGTGATCATGCGGCTGTCGGCACGGTTTTTGAGCCGACAGTGAAGAAGGAGAAGGGGCAGCCGCTCGAACTGTGGATTGCGAACCACCTGTCGCCAAGCATCGAGTTTCGTTTCGAAGAAGTCGATCACGATGGGGGGCGCCTGATCCTGCTGACCATCCCCGCCGCCGCAACCGCCCCGGTAGAATTTGACCGCACAGCCTATTTGCGCATCGGCAGCGCCACGCCGCGCCTGTCCGACCATCCGGAACGCCTGCGTGCCCTCTGGGCAAAGTTGCAGCCCTACGCTTGGGAGACAGGGATCGCGGCGCAGTTCCTGACTGGTGACGATGTTCTTGGGCGGCTGAATTACGCCAACTACTTCGATCTCACGGGCCAGCCCTTGCCGGACAACAGGCAGGGGATCTTCGACAAGCTATTGGCAGATCGCCTGATCCAGAAAGATGTAGGCGACCGTTGGAACATCACCAATCTGGGTGCAATCCTGTATGCCAAGAAACTTGCCGATTTCGGCCCCTCTGTAGAGCGCAAAGGCGTCCGTTTCGTGGCCTATGCTGGCACCGGACGTGCAGATGACGTGAGTCACCGCCAGGATGGCCAGCGCGGCTATGCAGCGGGATTTCAGGGGCTGGTGGATTACATCGACGGCCTTCTGCCTCGCAACGAACTGATCGGGAAAGCATTCCGCGAGGAGCGGCCGCTTTACCCGTCAATCGCGATCCGCGAATTGATCGCCAACGCATTGATCCACCAAGACATGACAATCACCGGCGCAGGACCACTCATCGAGTTGTTCAGTGATCGAATGGAGATCACAAACCCGGGCGCCCCCTTGGTTAGCCCTGACCGTTTTTTGGACTCGCCGCCGCGTTCCCGAAATGAAGCCCTTGCGTCTTTGATGCGGCGCATGAAACTTTGCGAAGAACAAGGCACCGGCATCGACAAGGTGATCTCGGCGGTTGAGCTACACCAGTTGCCACCACCGGATTTCCGCATGGAGGGAGACGCCGTGCGCGTGGTTCTGTTTGCACCACGCCGATTTGCGGACATGACACCGGAAGAAGCCGTGCGAGCGTGTTACCAACATGCCGCGCTCAAATACGTAGGCGGTCAAAAGATGACGAACGCGACACTTCGGGAGCGGCTTGGCATCGACAACCAGAACGCTGCGCAGGCATCGCGGGTTATTCGCGCAACGCTGGATGCTGATCTGATCCGTCCTGCGGATGCTGAACGCCCTCGGGCCGGATATGTCCCCTCATGGGCGTGACAGGGACAACATTTGATCGGGTTTTGATTGTGCGTACGTGGGCTAGAGGGCGTAAATTGGAAAATACATATAAATCATACTGTTACGATAGGCAGGGTGCGGTATCGTTACTTGATCGGGTTTTGATTGCCTGCCCCAAAGCGAATGATTCCGCGCCCCTCAGAAGGAAAACATCATGACACAGCAGGTGCCTTCCGTCTCTGTCAATTACGCGGCCAATGGAAGCTCGACCAAATCGAACGAGCTTGGCATGCGCGAAATGCAAGAGGGTGCCTATGAGAAGCGGGGCGAGCAATACCTGCTGATCAAGTCGCCCCCGGCCTCGGGCAAGAGCCGCGCGCTGATGTTCATCGCGCTCGACAAGCTGCACAATCAGGGCCTGCGCCAGGCCATCGTCGTGGTGCCGGAAAAGTCGATCGGGTCCAGCTTCAACGACGAGCCGCTGAGCAAGTACGGCTTCTGGGCAGACTGGACGGTGCAACCGCGATGGAACCTGTGCAACGCTCCCGGCGGGGATGATGGCAAAGTGGGAGCTGTCGGCAAGTTCTTGGCGAGCGACGACAAGGTTCTGGTTTGCACCCACGCGACCTTTCGGTTCGCCGTGGACAAGTTCGGGATTGGATCGTTTGATGATCGGCTTATCGCGGTAGACGAGTTTCACCACGTCTCTGCCAACCCTGATAACAAGCTGGGCACGCATCTGGGCGCACTGGTCGCGCGCGACAAGGTGCATCTGGTTGCGATGACCGGGTCCTATTTCCGCGGCGATGCCGAAGCCGTTCTGTCGCCTGAAGATGAGGCAAAGTTCGATACCTTCACCTATACCTACTATCAGCAGCTGAATGGTTACAAATACCTCAAGACGCTCGACATCGGGTATTTCTTCTATTCCGGGTCCTATGCGGACGACATCCTCAAGGTTTTGGATCCGACCGAGAAGACAATCCTTCACATCCCGAACGTGAACTCGCGCGAAAGCACCAAGGACAAGCATCGCGAGGTCGAGCATATCATTGACGCCCTGGGCGATTGGCAGGGAGCGGATCCCATCACGGGCTTTCAGCTGGTCAAGACGCCCGACGGGCGAGTCTTACGCATCGCCGATCTGGTGGACGACGAGCCATCCAAGCGTGACAAGGTTTCCGCCGCGCTGAAAGACTCCACGCAGAAGAACAACCGCGATCATGTCGACATCATCATCGCCCTGGGTATGGCGAAAGAAGGGTTCGATTGGATCTGGTGCGAACACGCCCTGACGGTGGGTTATCGCGCCAGCCTGACGGAGATCGTGCAGATCATCGGCCGCGCCACCCGCGATGCCGAGGGCAAGACCCGAGCGCGGTTCACCAACCTTATCGCGGAGCCCGACGCCGCGGCCGAAGCCGTGACCGAGGCAGTCAACGATACACTGAAGGCGATCGCTGCAAGCCTGCTGATGGAGCAGGTGCTGGCCCCACGTTTCAACTTCACACCCAAGACCGTGAAAAGTGGCCCTGTCGAAGGGTTCGATTACGGCGAGGGCGGCTATGACCCCAACAAGGAGAACGTTGGCTTCAGCGAGGCCAGCGGACAGTTCCAGATCGAAATCAAAGGCCTGGTCGAACCCAAGAGCAAGGAAGCCAAGCGCATCTGCCAAGAGGACCTCAATGAGGTGATCACAGCTTTCGTTCAGGACAAGACTACGATCGAACGGGGTCTCTTCGACGAAGAGCTGGTGCCGGAGGAACTGACGCAGGTCCGCATGGGCAAGATTGTCGGTGCCAGGTTCCCAGAGCTAGATGCAGAGGATCAGGAAGCGGTGCGCCAACACGCAGTTGCTGCGCTGAACCTGACCCAGAAGGCGAAAGAGATCGCGCTGTCGAACCGCGATGACACAGAAACAACCGGCAATACCGCCTTGATCGACGGGGTGCGCAAATTCGCAATGGACGTGCGCGAACTCGACATCGATCTGATTGATCGCATCAACCCGTTCGGCGAAGCCTACTCGATTCTGGCAAAGACGATGAGCGAGGAAAGCCTTCGGCAGGTCCAGGCCGTCATCTCTGCGAAAAAGGTGCAACTGTCACCGGACGAGGCGCGAGATCTGGCGAAACGCGCCGTCAAGTTCAAGCAGGAGCGGGGCCGTCTGCCTTCCATCACATCGCCTGATCCGTGGGAGAAGAAAATGGCCGAAGGCGTCGCCTATCTCGCGCGCATGAAGCAGGAGGCTGCCAATGGCTAAGGGTTTCACCGACGAAGACGACGCCCTTCTTGCTGAGCTTGGCGTCGAGGTCGAGGTCAAGAAGCAGTTCAGCCGCACACCACGCGAAGAACGCATCATCGCAGGTTTTGAGGAAATCTTGCGATTTGCAGATGAGCATGGCCGGCCTCCCCAGCACGGGGAGGATCGTGATATCTTTGAACGCCTCTATGCGGTGCGTCTTGACCAGATCCGTCAATTGCAGGAGTGTCGCGACTTGCTGGGCCCACTGGACGAGCACGGTCTCCTAACAGACACCCCTCCGCCTTCAGCGTCAGACTCCGATGACCTCGATGACGATGCCCTCCTCGCTGAACTGGGTGTGGAAGTGGCTAGATCACCCCTCACGGAATTGAAACATGTCCGGTCGACAGCCGAGAAAAAGGCTGCCGATGAAGTCGGAAACCGCGAGAAATGCGAGGATTTTGCCACGTTCAAACCCTTATTCGAGCAGGTACAGAAAGAGCTGGATAGCGGCTTGCGCGAAACCCGCCCGTTCGAGATGAAAGCCGAGATTGAGAAGGGACGCTTCTTCATTGTCAGCGGTCAAAAAGCCTATGTCGCCGACAAGGGCGAGACCATCACCAACGAGCAAGGTCGCACGGATGCGCGTCTGCGGGTGATTTTCGACAACGGGACCGAGAGCAACATGCTGATGCGCTCGCTTCAGCGCGCGTTGAACAAGGACGACGCCGGACGGCGGATCACCGATCCATCGGCAGGGCCACTTTTTTCCGATCAGACACTCGACGGTGATGAGGCGAGCGGGATCATTTATGTGCTTCGCAGCAAATCCGATCATCCACTTGTGGCCGAAAATCGCGACCTCGTACACAAGATCGGCGTCACCAATATGAGCGTTGAAAAGCGGATCGCTGGCGCACATCTGCAACCAACGTTTCTGATGGCGAACGTCGAGGTGGTTGCGACTTATGAACTCTACAACATCAATCGGACAAAACTGGAGAACCTGATCCATCGCATCTTCGAGCCCGCGCGGCTCGAGATCGAGATCATGGATCGCTTTGGTAGGCCCGTGATTCCGAGAGAGTGGTTTCTCGTGCCAATATTCGCGATAAAGGATGCAGTTGAACGGATCAAGGACGGGACGATTTCGGGCTATGTCTATGACCCGAAACAGGCGCGATTGGTATCTGTCTCATAGCTGGCGCATGGCAGAACAGCACAGCCACATTCGATTTCCAGATCATCCCCTCGCCTTTGCGTCCGAAGAGCGCGCCCGACCACCAAAACGTGTTTTCTTTGGCTTTGCCCTCGCGGCTTCTGCGTATCCCTGTAGCGCGCCTGTGTAGGTCTGCACCGCAGTCTCGAATTCCTTGTCGCCCATGGAGACCGCCGCGGGTGCTGCAGGTTCTGAATGCTCGAGGGTGATTTTCTTCGGCCTGTTCGAGACTGGCGCTGCAGCAGGAGGATAGGGCAAGGAATGCCCCTGCCGTGCTTTGTCGATCTCCTCAAAATGCCGGTCCGCATAGTAGCGGATGTGATCCGCCTTGATTGGATATTGCCCCTCAGGCAGGACTAGGACCTTGTCGAGCGGGAAACGCAGCAATTCAGCGGGGGATACCAGCGCCCGTTCTTCCGAGCGACGGCTGATATTTGCGCTCTCCGAGAGCTTGCGCACGGTTGCCTGTGATCTGGTCTTGCCCACGATCGTGCGTTTGCCGAGGGCTGCGGACAGCACGTCTGCGGTGCGATCATCCTGCGGGGTCATGTAGATCTGCACACCAGCGCCGGCCTGCAGAGCGCGGCGGTCGGTTTCGCCGTAGATGCCCTCAAGACCGGGGATCGACTGCGAGATGATAAACAGCCGCCCGCCATAGGAGCGGATCGTCTTGATGCTCTGCAAGACCAGGGGTTGTTTGCCCAGTTGGTCGAATTCATCCATCAGGAACATGACGGGATGTGCCTCGTCCGGTCCGGGATGCGCGCGCTGCAGACATGCGATGGCATCGGCGAACAGGAGCCGGATCAGGGGGGCCAGTGTTTTCAGGTGCTCCGGCTGCACGACAATATAGAGCGACTGTGGCTCTCGTCGGAACGTCCCGAAGTCGAAATCGCTTGCCTGTGTCGCTCGGTCCACCGCCGGATCGAGCCAGAGTTCCAATCCAGCCCCGCGGATCACACTGACATAGGAATCGAGAATCTTGTCCACTTCGTCGGCCATGCTCAGGAAAATCTCTGCCACCACCGGGTTTGCAGTCTGCATCGCGGCCCGTTTGTAGAATTCCTTTTTATTGCCGCCGCCAGTCATGATCCGCAGCGCCTCACCGATCGTCGGCTTTCCGGTCTCGATGGCATAGAGGCAAGACGCCACGAACAGGCTGCGTCCGGCCTGGAAAAAGCTCTGCGCGTTCACGCTTTCGACGATGAGGAACAAGTCCGCCATGGTGTTGACGGCGGTGTATTGCTGCTCGGGGCTGGGCAGATCGGCAATGCGCTGGAGAGGATTGAACCGGTGCGTGCGGGTCAGGACGGGCCCGTTCTTGCCCTCGGGCTGAACGTAGTCATAGGGCGAAAAGTACCAGACCTGATTGTTCAGCGCCTTTTGGCGGTGGATGGATGTCTTCTCGAAATTCTCGCCCTTGACGTCGAGGATCACGGCACTGCCCTGGAAGTGCAAAAGGTTCGGTAAAACGAAGCCTACCCCTTTGCCCCGGCCCGTTGGCGCGATCATCATTGCGTGTGGGAAGCGATCTGGCGTGGCCGACACGAAAGGCGCGCGGGACGCAGGTGACCCGAGCTTGCCGAACAGAAAGCCGTTCTGGGAAAGAGACGCCGACATACGGTTGCGGCGGAGCTCGGGACGCGACTGGAAATGCGCATCATCATAATCGGTGAGCGACCCGCGATGAACGGATGTCGCTCCTGTCGCCGCCAGAAGCAGGGCAGGAAGTGCCGTGATGAGCCACGCAGTATGTTCCACCGCAGGGTTTGCCTTGACCCGTGGATCAGACAGATTGAGCAGCCAAAGTTCGAAAATATCGAACCCACCCAGGTCTTCGCCAAATCGCGCCATCAGATAGAGCGTGGCGATCGCGGCACCGATCCAGGTGCCAACACCGAGACCGAGCAGGATGGCGATTGGATACCGCCAACGGCTTTCCATTGCATGCAGCATGTTTTGAATCCTCTAGAGGCCGTAATCGCCACTGGTATCGTCCCGGTCGCGCCCCCGCACCTCGGCGCGCTCGAAAGCCTCGATCCGGGTCCGGTAGGTGGCGGCTGGTTCGCTGTCGCGCCCGGTAATGTCATCACCCGCATCCACTGCGGCGATGGCCTTTAGCTCCGAGAACACGGCTTGTCGCAGACCAGGGTCTTCGATGCGGTCCATGAGCGGATCGATCCGGCCAGCGGCCAGCTGATCCATATCCCCGTCGCGCAGGTCTTGCCGCACGTCGGAGATCAGCTTGTCCAGCGTGGCGATGTCGGCAAGGCGACTGCCCTGCCCCGCGTCAAGAATATCCTGACGCGCCAGATCCGCCAAAAGATCACGATCCATGTGCAGCCCCGCAAAAACATCACGCGCGCGCGCCTGCAGGTCGCGTTCGAGCCCAAGCCAGTCCGAGCGCTCCTGGGCGTCCACTGGGCGTGAGGCTTCGAGTTGCGCCTCGCTGCGATGGGGTGCGGTGAAACGGGCAGCAACTTCTTCGATACTGCTGCCCGCCTCCTCGAGTCGTGCCTCCATCGGTGCCAGAACGCGCGCCAACTCCGCTCTGAAATGACCCAATGCAGCATCGGCCTCGGCGACGAGCGGATTGCCCTCCTCTGCTGCCCGTGCAGCCAGCCTCGCAATCCCCTGAACACTGTAGGGATCGCGCTCGGGCGACACCGATGAAGAATGATCCGCAAGAAAGTCGCGGCCCAGAAGCGTGCCCATTTCGCGGGCCTTCCCCGCAAAGAGCTGTTCCAGTTCGACCTTTTCGGCACCGGGAGCCATGTCCTGAATGGCGCTCCACGCGGTGTCGGCTTCCGCTTGCAATGTCTCGCGGGCGGCGATCAGACGACCGATCACATCCGCTCCGGCAGCGGGGATATCAACCCCTTCGGCAAACCCTTCTTTCACCGGCATTCCTTTCATCAAGTTGGTGGCGGCAAGCTCTGCTCCCTCCGCGATGCGCCCCATCCATCCATTCGGAGGGGTGTCGGCCTCCAGGCCCATCCCCGCAAGTTGCGCCAGCTGCCGATACCCCTCGGCGTGTCTGCGTATCTCGGCCTCTCGCAGAGCGCGGCTTTCAGGATCCAGCGGGGCAACCACTGGCTCCCGTCCCTCCTTGCGGGCCGCCTGCAAATCAGTGTCCCGCGGGGCGTTTTCCATGATGCCGCGCGACAGACGGGAAGAGGCGTTCAGCACCAGCCCGTGCTCGCCCGCGATCTGCGCATGCAGCTCGCGCATCATGTCATAGCTGATCTCGGAATGGCGGCTGATCGAGAGGAACTTGCCGTCCTCCATCCCGACCTTGTCGACAAGAACATGGGCATGCACATGGTCTGTGTTGCAATGGAGGGCCGCCACATACCGATATCGATCCCGGTAACCCCCGCCGAACACCTCCTGCGCCCATTCGCGCGAGATGGCTTCCGCCAATTCCGCCTCGGTTCCCTTGGGAAAGGACAGGATGATGTGATCGGTGTGACCCCGTTTCGGGGCCCCGCACCAGGAAGCACTCCAATCGGCAATGACATTTTCCATGCCGCGCTCGCCAAAGACACGATCGATGCCGATCTGGTTCGACCAGGCTGCGACCCGCGCCTCGTCGCGCAGAATGTATTTCATCTGTCGGCGTAACTCTTTTGGCGAATGACACCCGCCCGTGCCGACACGCTTCACCACGCTTTGCGGCACCCGCAGCGCGTTCCAGGACATTACCGCAACTGCCCCGCCGGACGTGCCACGCCGACGGCCCGACGATACGCGCGCTTCGCCTGCCATGGCTGCAGACCGCCGCCCCACATGAGGCAGAATCTCGCCCAATACCGCCTGCTGGAGGGTGCGTGTTTCAGCCATCGCGCTGCCCCTCCCCAACGTCACGAAAATCGGACACCCGGACGAAGGACCCGCGCAGCGAGGCCGCGCGCAAAGCCTGCACGGCCCGGGCAACCTCTTCGGCCCGATCCGCAAGCCGACCGACCATTGCCGCGTCGCGCGCGTTCCACCGCAGCTTGCCCGCATGGGCAAGCTTCAGCATCTGGACAAGATTGCGCGCCAAGGCATTGAGCTGATTGGCCGACGCCTTGAGCGCCGTGACCTCGTCCCGGCGAAACGCGACAATGCCGGATGAGAGACGGATCATGTGCCGGAGCAAACCCGACGTGGTCATGCCAGTCTCAGCCACAAGCGCCTCGAATGCTTCGGCCTCAAGGGCGGACACCCGAACCTGCAGCACGCGGCCCTTTGTGGTTCGATCCGTCACCACACCGCGCGCCCGCACGCGGGCGACAGTGGGTCGGGAGCAGCCAACACGCACGGCGATCTCCCCATCGCCAAGCCCTTGAGCGGCAAGCCGGAGAACCTCCTGTCGGGCTATGGTGGAGAGGCGTTTCGACATGGGCGGCAAGATTTATCATTAGATAGTTTTTGTAAACACGAAAACTCTAATGAGTCGCCGCACAAGTTTTGTCATACACAATACCGTTCCTGTCAACGTCCCTTCGGTCCGTTGTCGCACCTTCGGTGATCAGCAGGCAGGGCCTTGGCCATGCCTGCTGTAAACCCCACGCGACAACGAACAGACCGAAGGGACACCGCCTCCCCCGCGCCGCGATCCGGGACCCCAGCCCGGATCCTGAACAGGCGCGGGAATGACGTCGGCGCAGCCGACACGATATCCCTTCATTGGCGTTGAATGCTCAAAGGGGTTTTCCCGGAAGGAGAAGAAGACCTTGTGGGATTGGAACGCCTGCGCAGTACCGCGCGTACTACCTCGGCGCTGATACGGATAGTCGATGGTCAGGTGACCCGACACCTCGAAGGCTGATGGCAGCATTGGGAAATTGTCACAACGACGCGATGGAGAAAAGAATGAACGCTGCAATGAGGGTCGGCGTGAGTGACCTGCTGACCGATTGACCGAACGCGTACACAGATGATCGCCGAAACAGCACATCGCCACAGCAGCTGCACATCTGTCCGACCCAAAGGTTGAACGCCTGTATCGCGCAAGGTCTGGACGCCATCCCGAGGCATCGCCATAACGGCACAAAATATACGTTATGGAGACATTGAATGCTTGTTGTGACGGCCATCTCCGCGAAGGGCGGTTCGGGAAAGACAACTCTCATACAGATGCTTGCGTCCGCCATGCTGGCACGCGGCCGCCGTGTGCATGTCATGGATGCGGATGCTGACAAGCAGATCCTCGAATGGGAATCAAAAAGCGCGCGCGCCGACTTCGGTGATCTGCCACGCCTTCCATGGCCCACGGGCTTGACCGTGGCCGATGCCCCCGAGACCGTTGAAGGCCTTTACCACGCGCTGGACAGCTTTGAGGCTGAAGGTGTTGATCTGGTTCTGATCGACACCCGCCCCGGCGAGCATCCCGACACCGAAACACTGGCGCTGGCCTGCGACATGATCCTGGTGCCGGCCGTGCCGGTACAATCGGATTTCGTGGCGGCCCTGAAAACCCTGACATGGGTAATGCGCATGATCGAGACCCTCGGGCCGGATGACCCCGCCCCGCTGTTTTCCGCGGTATTGATGAACGCGGACAAACGCGCGATCGATTTCGTGACCGCAGGCGATGACCTTGAGCGTGATGCGGCAAGACGCAGGGTTCACCGGCAGGACCTTGAGGTCTTCGAGGTGATTTCAACCCTGCCACTTCTGCCCACGCCGGTGCCCCATCTCGCCGCGATCCAGCGCATGCCGCTGACCGGGCCACTGGGATATGTGCGGGACATTTATGAACAAGATCTTCGTCATCGGTTGCAGGCGGGGCATCTTTCCTCCGCCCTCGCCTTATGCAGTGAGATCCTTGGCGACATCGAGGCCGTGGTGGATGCTGCCAATGGCTAGGAAGATTCCAAGCCGGTCCGGGACCGCTGTCTCGAACGAAGACAGGCTGGCGCGATCGCGGCAGTTCGCCACAAGCGCCACGAAATATGCCGCATTTAATCAGAGTGCGGCGGCAGCGGTCGCGACAGAAGGCCCAGCGGTAAATTCAGTGGACAACAAAGAACCCTGGAAAGGGGAAAAGGCAGCCTCGGCTGAAACAGCACGCATCAACCTAGGGGTATCCACCCAGCCGGTGGCGGATGATGCTTGCAGCACTCGCACCGAAGCGCAGTCTCGAACCTATTACGTGCGCATCGGAGCTGAGGATCAGGCACGGATTGAGGCGCTGGCAGAACGATCTGGCCTTGACCCGGACTACATTCGGCGTGCCTTGATCAAAACGGTTCGCGCTCGCATGCAAAACCTGCGCGACACCGCGACCTGGCATGAGGTTGCCTCCGCTGCACGACCACGCCTGTCCGAGTCCAAAGGCACTGGTGCCCCCTTCATGAAATCGATGATCAGGCTCGACGCCGCCCATATGGCGGCGTTGCAGACAAGCATTGATGACCCGCTCAACGTCTATGGGGTGACGCAGCTTTTATCCGCCTTCGGTAAGGCGCTGCTGCACTCCGAGATCGAAGAGCTCGCTCAAAAGATCAGCGGCATCGAAGCCCGGGCAGCGCGTCCTGATCCAGCGTAAAGGCATCGCGTGCGGTCACGACAGCAATCTGACCGCCCGCCTCGATCATATCGATGAGCTGTGCCCATTCGGCAGGATCAGCATCCCGTTGCGTTGCGATCCCGTCCTGCACTGAAAAGGCAGCCTGCTCTCCGGTCGCCGCGAGAAAGACAATGCGTTGTGGCGCTTTGTCATCGCTGTGACGCGACAAAAAGTACGCATGGCTCTCGTTTGGGTTGTAGACACGGTCAGGATCGCAAACTAAGAGCAAGGTCCCGTCGTTTGCAGTCGCAGCATAGGTCTCCAGACCTCGCGACAAGCCGATCTCCCACTCGGCAGCGACAGCCGATGAAGCCGCGCCCAGAAAGAGCGCAATATGTAGAGGCCTGTAAAGCAAGTTACTAAACTCCGTTTTGTGTTGGCCAAGCATATATAGGGACAGGCAGATACCTGCCACCAGATTACTGCGGCTCCGACCAAATGGAGGTCAGGAGAAGAGCATGAAGAAGTATGCGGGATACCCCGTCGAAGTCATTTGGACGACGGTAAACGGTGAAGATGTCGAGGTTGGCGTCGTGTTCCAGTGGATCTGCGGCATGCGCCGTACAAGATGGTCCGATGACTTTGAGCCGTCGGACGGTGCGAACCTGAGGTACGAGCCCTATGAGGACGCAGGATAGACCGCCTCCAGCCCTAAAATGCTCGCGAGCGACCGGAGCAGGACACGATTGTGATCCGGGGGCAATGACACCGAGAGAGAGAACACGCGGGGCAGAGATCGTTGCAAAGGCGACGACGGCTTGCAACGCTACCAAAGAGAACCGATAGGAGACCCATGAGATGAAAGAGATTTTCAACGTTGGCGAGACAATCTTGCTGGACGGCGCGCCGCTTGCACTGGTGACCACCGATGGCGTCAAGGCCTGGATCGAAGACGGCGTTCAGCACAGCTTTCGCTATGACCAAGTGCGCGATCCGCTCAGCGGCCAGATGAAATACCGCTGTCTCTACGAGAAGTACGGGTCGGATATGCCGTTCGTGCTGGTTGGCAACCCTGACAGTGAAGAAGGCGCGCATGTTATTCTGTTCGACCAGAAGCCAGACGCATAGCCCTTCGGAGTCTTATGCCAGGTGGCGAAGACTAGAGCCCCTCGGCTTCGCCCGGCGGCAGCGTCCACCTTGCAAGAGGGATGCAGACCCGTCAGGGCTGAAAGTGGATCGTGAAGGCGACCATGTGGCAAACGTTTTGGGATGGCTCAGGATGAGACAGACCAAGACGTATTGGCACAGGAAGACAGCAAGGTCAGAATTCAGGGCGGAGCCCCAGCAGCCCGGCCCCGCTTGCGGGGCTTGCCAATGTCGAAACCTTCACCATTGCAGACAGTCACGCACATCGCAGCATGGAAGCCTATTTCGCAGGTGCAGTATCGTGTTCGGCCCGTTGCTGCCGTTGATCTTGACCTGCCAGCGCTGCGGTGCAGCCCGCCATTGCCGCCATTCGCTGCACCTGCGAAGTCATGTGACCGGTGAATTCACCCTGTGCGGGACAAACCGGCCATTGCACCTAGCAGTTTCATGGTCCGCTCCGTACGCTTTGCTACAGTAGCGGAAAAAAGAAGGGGATCAGAAACCCGTTGCTTCCGCGATGAGGTTTGCAAGACTCCCGAAAGTGAGACGTTCAAATTCCAATCGGGGCACCGTAGGTCCCAATCGTGACCATTGATCGAACAACTCCTTCCAGATTGAAAATTGCGCGGTGAGCGAAAACCGCTCAAGCATTCGCGATCGAGCGGTTTTCGCTCAAGATTGCCTGTTCTACAGTGCTCCCAGGAGGAGCACATGAAAAGCCTTTTTGGAAGGCAGTTGAACTTGGCACGCCGCTATCTTTGGGGCGCACTCGTTGCAGCCTTGATCCCACTTGTCGTCATGGCCGCCCTGTATGATCGATACAGCGCCAACCTGGTCGACACCCTCGTCACCAATCGCGTCGAGGCAGATGTCGAGGCAACTGCCGTCCGCATGAGCAGTTTCATTGCGGTTCAGATCAACAAGCTGGAGAGCATCGTCGATCTGAGCGACACCAGCGACTTCTTCCTTAGAGCACAAGATCAAAAAATCCCGCCTCTTCTGAAGGACCTATTGCTGCTCGAAACCGAAAGCCCTGATGTTTATGCAATCGAGTTGTCGACCAAGGACGGTGAGCTGATCACACAGGTGCCGAGTTCGCGAGCGCTCGATGAGCGAAACGGCATTAGCGAAGCGCCATTTATTCAACATGGCAACTCCGAAATCATCGGTCCAATCCTTCCCCAAAATGGAAGACCCGGATGGTTTCTCATCCGGATGCCAGTTCTGCACAACGAAGGGACAATCGGCATCGTATCCCTGCGAATGCGCCTAGCTTCGCTTACCGAACTTAGCTCCCTACTGTCCAATTCTGGTGTGTACCGCCCGCAAATCGTCGTCTTTGACAGAGTTCGCATGTCGGTTGTCGGAACGCTGGACCCGCTCAAGGAAAGCCTCGTCCGCTCTCGGCAATTCTTGCCCGGATGGCGGATCCACCTTGTCGATGATGGCGGAAACCTTGACGAACCACTCAGCCAGATTCGCTATGGCTTACTTGTCGCAGCAGCCCTGTCCGCGCTCGGCCTTGTCTTTCTGTTTTTCAAGATGTCACAGCGTCTGTCCGGCTATCTGGCCCCACTCACGGAGAGTGCGCGCGCCGTCGCGAACGGTGACTTCAGCGTGGACGTCGATGAGGACGGTCCGGGAGAGCTTGGTGCCCTCGCGCGCTCTTACAATCGCATGCGCCATCAACTTGAAGAGCTCATCAATTCCCGTGTGGAAGTCGAACGGCGTGCCGCATTGGGCGGAATGGCTGCAGGCATAGCTCATGAAATTCGCAATCCACTGGCAACTGTCGCAACGACGGTCCATGGCCTTAGACGCAACGAGACCGACCATGAGCGTCAGCAGATGTTCGAGGTAATTTCATCTGAGATCGATCGTGTTGACCGGACGATCGGAGAATTTCTGAACTATGCAAAACCCAGAGCACCTGATCCGGAACCGGTTCTCATTCGCGACGCGTTCCGTTCGATCCGCACCTTGCTGGCCACCAACGCCAAATCCGGAAATGTCGTCATTGATCTATCGGGCGATTCAGCACTGACCATCAAGATCGATCAGGCCCATTTCAGCCAGATACTTCTCAATTTGTGTCTTAATGCAATCGAGGCAATGCCGGACGGAGGCCATCTGAGGCTTCAGGCCTACCGCGATGAGAATGTCGCGGTCGTGACTGTGACAGATGATGGGTCCGGCATGGATGAGGACACGCGCTCAAGGATGCTTCGCCCGTTTTTTACAACACGAACGGCGGGTTCTGGCCTTGGCCTGTCTGTCACCAAGCAATTGGTGGAAACCAATGGCGGCTCCTTCCAGATTGAAAGCGACGAGGGTGTTGGAACGGTGATCACCATGCGTTTCGCCGCCCATACCAAAGACGAGAATTCATCATGAGCAATCTCAACATTCTCATCATCGACGACGAGATCAACCTGGCACGCTCGCTCGCGTTCACGTTGCGCCAAACCGGATTTGAATGTCGCGAGGCCCATAACGGACACGTCGGGTGTCAACTTGCAGAGAAAGAAACGCCAGATGTTGTGCTGCTCGACATACGAATGCCGGGACTGAATGGGCTTGAGGTCCTGGAGTGGTTCAGGACGGAACTGCCCGATGTCCCCGTGATCATGATGTCTGCCTTCGACGATACACAGGATGCCGTCACTGCAATGAAAATGGGCGCGGTGGACTATGTGGCCAAACCCTTCGATGTTGACGAACTGATCTTGCTTTTGAAGGAAACGGAAACGCGGCGCAGGCTCGACAGCGAAGTGCGATATCTGCGTGATCGGACGACCGATTTCGATTTCATCGGCAACAGTGGTGACATTAAGAAGCTGCGCGCGGAAATTGATCGGATCGCCGAAAGCAATGCGCAAACCATTTTGCTCAAGGGGGAAACAGGCGTCGGCAAAGCAGTTGTCGCGCGCGAGTTACACCGCAAAATCTCAGCGGATGACGCACCCTTTGTGGAGGTCAATTGCGCGACCTTGCCTGAGCGGCAGATCGAGCTTGATCTTTTCGGTGCAGATCGAGGCTCTCAACCTGGTCTATTGCTGCGGCAACGGGGGCTGGTGGATATCGCCGACGGCGGCACCTTGTTCCTCGATGAGATCGGTGAAATGCCCTCCTCCGTGCAGGCAAAGCTGCTACATTTTCTGGAGACCCACACCTACCGCGTCCCGGGCCAAAAGACCGAACGGCGCGTCGATGTTCGTGTCGTCGCAGCGACCAACAAAGATCTTGCCCAAGCGGTTGAGGAAGACCTGTTTCGTCAAGATCTGTTCTTTCGGCTCAACGTTGTTCCACTCAGTATCCCGCCCCTGCGGACCCGTGAAAAAGACATCGAATTACTCGCAATGCATTTTGCAAACAGGTTCGCTCAATCCTCATCAGGCAAACCAATCGGCTTTGACAGTCTTACGCGCGATTTCTTCCGAAGCTATGCGTGGCCCGGCAATGTGCGTGAGCTGAAAAACCTCGTCGAGCGCCTGTCCATTCTCTATCCCGGCGAAACGATTACTGTCGATCTGCTGCCTTCTGAAATTCAGATGGTCGAGCCCCGGGATGCCCTTTCGATTGAGGAGTCCATGGAGACAGTCGAGCGCGACCTCATCCGCGAAGCGCTCATGCGCTGTAGTGGCAAGAAGGGGCTTGCTGCGGAACGGCTTGGAATTTCCCGGCACGCACTCAAACGCAAGATGCATAGGTTGGGTCTGTCATGATGAGAGCGCTTATTCTTATTACGCTGTTCGCCGCCCAGACACTGGGGTCCGCCTCCCTCGCGCAACCTGTAGAGCCCGTGAAGGTCGGTTGCCTCTATCCTCTCTCAGGTCCCGGTGCACTTTATGGACGTGACAGCGCGGTCGCCATCCGCCTTGCTGTCGAACACATCGAAAGCCTGGAGCCGGCGGATTATCCGCAGATCGAAGTTCTCATCGAAGACAGCCGGTCAAAGTCGTTGCGGTCGATCCAGATCGCCCAGCGACTTGTCGAGGACGATCAAGTCGATTTTCTGTGCGGTGTCGTCAGTTCGTCCGTTGCCAGATCGGTGTCGGCAGTGGCGCGGGAAAAGGAAGTGTTCTTTATCGGAACGGATCACGCCTCACCCACGCTCACCAGCGAAGACCTGCACCCGTATTACTTTCGCCTGAACAATGGCAGTCGCCAGTCGATGCAGGCGGGCGCGCGATATATCAGCGAAACCTACGCTCAACGATCAGAGCCGTTAAAAATCGCGTTCATCGGACCGGACTACGAATATGGGTATCAGGCCTGGGATGATCTGCAGAGGTTTCTCAAGGCTCATAACGTGCCCTTCGAGAATGTTGGCGAATTCTGGCCGCGCGTGTTTGAGACAGATTTTGCACCCTACATCAATGAGCTTGTTCGCGCGCAGCCGGATATCGTGATCAATGGCCAGTGGGGCCTCGACCTCGTCACCTTCGTCAAACAGGCCGATCAGCAGGAGCTCTTTAGCATCACGCAGTTCATGAACTTTGACGCGGGCGGCAACTATGAAATCCTGGCCGAACTCGGCAACGATATGCCCCTTGGTCTGGTTCTCTCCGCGCGCCATCATGTGAACTGGCCACAAACAGCGCAGAACCAAGACTTCGTGCAGCGGTTCTTCGAGCGCGCTGGCAGATATCCAAGCTATGCCGCCCAAGGAGCCTATGCCGGCATCCTTGCGATTGCAGAGGCGGTCCGAGAGGCTGGTGGAGCCAGCGACAAGAACCGGGTGCGCGTGGCGCTTGAAAACCTTGAACTCTCACTCCCCGAAGATCCGGAAGGATTTAGATCACGCATGGACCCGGCTACACATCAGCTCCTGCAGGTCCAGGCGATCGGTCGGACCGTCTTCAACAACAAGTACCCTCCCGCGACCGTTCAGCTGGGAGAATGGTCGATCTACCATCCACCGTCGGAATGGCCTCAAATGCAGGGAACTCCAACTTCTGAGTGATTTCTGGTCATTGTGGCAACAAATTCATCAGGAAGTTGCCAAAATGAGCGGCTACCGCTCGATTTCAGAGCGTATTGAGCGCATTGCGCTCATTGGTTTTCGCCAGCAAAATTGAATGCCAGGGCACCTTACCCTCTCCTGAGCCTGCGGTCTCACCGAGGCTGCAAGGGAGGACTTCGTACAATAAAGCGACACAGAAGGCGGTTCGCCGAACTGTGCACATAAGTGCGATTTTCTACCCCTTAATGGGTTAGAAACTGGAGGAAAACCATGACGAAATCTCGTCTCAGCGCGACCATGGGTGCGCTTCTCAAAAATTCAACATCTCTTATGGCCGCCGCAGCACTTGGTGTGATGGCATTTACCAGCACGGCAAGTGCGCAGGACAAAACCGTCAAGGTCGGTTTTGTGACGTTCTTATCGGGCGGCGCTGCGGGACCATTTGGCGTGCCAGCGCGCAATGCGGCCGAACTGATGATTCAATCCATCAACGCAGGGAGTGTGCCGGGCGCATACAATACCCCAGGTGTTGGCGGCGCGATGATCGAGCCGATCTTCGTTGATGAAAACTCGAAACAGAAGAACGCAGACTATCTCAAACTCGTCGAGAAAGACGGTGTTGATATGGTCATCGGATATATTTCATCTGGCAGCTGCAAGGCGATCGCACCGGAAGCCGAGAAGGCTCAAAAGCTGACAATTCTGTTTGACTGCGGTACGCCGCAGATTTTCGAGGAGATCGTAACCGATCCCAAATACACCTTCCGCACCGGCGGACACGCTACGATGGATAACGTTGCCGCGGCACGCTATCTGGAGCAACAAGGCGCCAGCTTAAACAGCATCGCCGGGATCAATCAGAACTACGCCTGGGGCCAGGACTCATGGCGCGACTTCTCGGAATCTGTGACGCAAATTAACAGCGGCGCATCGATTGCCACCGAACAGTTCCCGAAGATCTATGCCGGGCAATATGGTTCCGAAATCTCCGCATTGCTCACATCAAAGCCCGATGTTGTACATTCCAGTTTCTGGGGCGGCGACATGGAAGCTTTCATCATTCAGGGCTCCGCACGCGGTATCTTCGAACGTTCCAAAGTTGTGCTGACAACCGGTGAAACCGCAATGCACCGTCTTGGCGCTCAAATGCCTGATGGCACTGTCATCGGCGCACGTGGACCGCATGGCGATCTGGCCCCGGAATCCGAACTGAACACCTGGTTCCGTCAGGCATATTTTGATCGCTTTGGCACATTGCCGACCTACCCGTCCTACAAGATGGCGCAGGCACTTCTGGGCGTGAAGGCGGCAGCGGATAAAGCGGGCAGTGCCGAGCAAGATGCCGTTATTGGCGCGCTGCAAGGTCTGGAATGGGAAGGCCCAAGCGGCAAAGTTTCCATGGCTCTGGCAAATGGTCATCAGGCCATCCAGGACACTGCTTATGGCACTTACAAATACGACAAGGACGCAGGCAAAGCTGTCCTCGTTGATGTCTTGCGGTTCAATGCAGAATGCGTGAACCCACCGGCTGGTGTGACCTCTATCGAGTGGATCCAGAGCGGCTTTGAAGGCGCCAAGTGCGAATAACGCAATAACCTCCCTGTTGGCGGGGGCGGCACTGCTGCCCCCGCCTTCAACTTTCCCGGGCTTCTGATCGAAGAACTCTCCCAGCGGAGGCCCGGTTTTTGTTCGCAGCCGACCTGAACGTACGCGAACTCAACAAAGAAATGGAGTTATCTATGCTAACCGCAACAGCGATAGCAGTGGATGGCCTTGGCTTCGCCGCGTGGCTATTCTTATCCTCAGTTGGTCTCACACTGATCTACGGTGTGATGCGGATCCTGAACATCGCCCATGGTGGGTTTTATGCTCTGGGGGCTTACTCGTCAGCCTGGGCCATCGGTCTCTACACAGCGACTGGCTCGACCGTCGCATTGACCTTTTTGCTGATCCCGCTTGCAGCCTTGATCGCAGGCGCAATTGCCGGCCTCATTGTCGAACGTGGTGTTTTGAGGTTCATGTATGGGCGTGATGAAGTCCTCATGGTGCTCGTCACCTACGCCATTTTTCTTATCCTAGAAGATGTCACCAAGCTGATCTGGGGCACGCAATCTTACGTGGCGTGGCAGCCGGCTTTTTACTTCGGCACCGTTGAAATTCTCGATATTCCCTACACCGTCTACAAGTTCATCATCATCGGTACAGCCATGGCGGTGGGACTGGCACTCTTTCTCGTGCTCAACAAAACCCGCGTCGGCAAATTGCTGTTGGTGGTGATCGAAGACCGCGAAATCAGCGGTGCGCTCGGAATCAATGTCACCTTGTTCTTCACCGTGACGTTCGTAGTCGGAGCCATACTTGGTGCGCTAGGCGGTGCAATCACAGCGCCGGAAATCTCAGTTTCGCCCGGCATCGGCGCAGAAATCATCGTGCTTTCCTTTGCCGTCATCGTGATCGGCGGAATGGGCTCCATCGGAGGAGCCATGATTGGTGCCCTCATCGTCGGATTCGCGCGCGCGGCTTCCGTTCATCTCTATCCGCCGGCGGAACTCTTCTCGATCTATCTCGTGATGGCTGCCGTTCTGGCCGTGAAGCCCTATGGCCTGTTCGCTTTGGCAGAAAGCAGAAAAATATGACCAAACATCTTGATCGAACCGAAATCGGGCTGCTCATCGCCCTGCCCTTTCTGATCCTTGTCGCATTTGTACTGCCCAAATGGATCGTCAATTACGTCCACGTTTCGATGGGCACCGGACTGGTTGCTCTTGGCGTGATGATCCAGATGCGTGCCGGATTGGTATCCTTCGGCCAAGGCTTGTACTTCTGCGTCGGCGGCTATGCGGCCGGTATGATGGCAAAGTTCCTGGGCATTACGGACTTCTTCGTTCTGCTGGCATCCGGGATCATAGCGGCCTTGATATTGTCCGGCTTGCTCGGATTTCTGCTGCGTCGCTATCGCGAGATCTTCTACGCGATGCTGACCCTTGCGGTCTCAATGATCCTATTCGGTCTTCTTTCAAGCATTGAAGAGCTGGGATCGACCGATGGATTTAACCTCCCAACCCCTTCCTATCTGGGCTGGAACCCGGAGGGAGAGACGTCACGCCTGACGCTCTACACGCTCACATGTGTTATCGCCGTCGGTTGCGCAATCGCCCTCAATCGCTTCCTCAAGAGCCCTATCGGATACGTGAACGAGGCCATTCGTGAGAATGAATTGCGGGTCGAATATCTTGGCACATCAGCCCACCAAGCGGTGCATCTTACATATGTCCTGGCAGCGGTGGTGTCAGCTATTGGCGGCGTCCTGTGGGCGCTCCCGCTGGGTCACGTCGATCCGGAAATGACCAATTGGACAACCTCAGGCCAGTTCGTCTTTGTCTCGATCCTGTCCGGTACTGGCAACATAGCCGCACCAATGATCGGCACGTTCATTCTGGAAATCGTTCGCGTCTACGCCGTCGAGTTCTCGCCGAACACCTGGCAGATGATCCTCGGTACAGTGATGCTTCTGACCATCATCTTCTTGCCAAAGGGCCTGTGGTCGCTCCTCACCAAAAAGAAGAAACCGAAAAAATCAGCTGGCGCAAAAGCTCCGGCGGCAGGTGAATGACATGACAACGATCTTAGAAACAAAAAACCTCGAAATGAAGTTCGGTGCGGTATACGCGGCAAAGGACGTCAACATCTCCATCGCTTCGGGTGAGGTCATGGGCGTGATCGGATCGAACGGTGCCGGAAAAACGACCTTCGTGAACATGGTCACCGGCTATTTGACCCCCACCTCAGGTGAAATCATCTATCGTGGCAAGAGCATCACGGGCAAGGCAACGCGGGACATAACACGCTTGGGCATATGCCGTTCGTTTCAAATCCCGCAGCTCTTTCCGGAGTTGCCGGTGATCGAGAATGTGCTGATCGCGTTGACGATCTCAAAGCAGGACAAACCGGTTCTGTTCAAGCCCGCCATTGATCGCTCCCTGGAAGAGGAAGCCCACAAACTCCTCGCCCGGTTCGATATTGATCAATATGCCGACCAGGAAATTCAGACCCTGCCGCAAGGTGTGCGGAAACTTGTCGATATCGCGATGGCGACAGTTGCCGAGCCGGATCTGTTGTTCCTGGACGAACCCACCAGCGGCGTAAGCGCAGACGAAAAAATGGATTTCATGCGCATCCTCATCGATGCCCTGAAGACCACAGATACGGCCGTTCTCTTCATCGAGCATGACATGGAAATCGTCGAGGCATTCTCGCCGCGCTGTGTCGCCTTCTACGAAGGGACGATTCTGGCCGATGGGCCCACCGCCGAGGTGCTTGAAAACGACAAGGTGCGCGAATTCGTGATCGGCAGCGAGTTCCACCGCGAAGCAGCCAAAGAAACATCAAACGAGGAAGCCATCTAATGTTGACGATGAGCAATGTCAGCCTTTCCATTCAACGCGTTCCCATCTTGAGGGATGTGAACCTGGAAATTGAGACCGGGACAACCTGCGGACTAATCGGACGGAACGGAGCAGGTAAAACCACCTTGATGCGCTCCATCATGGGCATTCTGCCTGCCGATGAAGGCACCATTCGCTTCGATCAGACCGACCTGCACTCCGCGAAGGCCCATGAAAGAGCAATTCTTGGAATTGGCTACTTGCCGGAAGACCGACGCCTGGTTCCCCATTTTACCGTTGAAGAGAACATCATGGTCTCACTGTGGGCGACCAAGAACGCAGACCACTCACGGCTGAAATGGGTCTATGACTTGATGCCCGAAATCGGCCGCTTTGCTGAACGCAAGGCGATGACGCTGAGTGGTGGCCAACAGAAGCTTGTCGCGCTCGCCCGAGCGCTTGTTGCCGGGCCCAATCTGTTGCTGCTCGATGAGCCCTTTGAAGGTGTGGCCCCTGCCCTTGCCCAACGCCTTATGGAAGTGATCGGCAATCTGCGTGAAGAGCAACTTACCGTTCTGATCTCCGAGTCCGACTATTCACATTCTGAAAAGGTCGTCGACAAAGTCTACTCCATTGAGCGCGGGCAAATCAGTCTCATGTCCCGTGCCGAGGCGGCATAGATATGAGCGATTTTGCTTTCAACACCACCGCATCTATCCGTCAGGGGTGGGGATCAGCCGCCCGGTTGGGAGAAATCGTAGATAGCCTTCCCTTTGCCGATGACCGGGCCGAAGTCCTGTTTGTCACAGACCCGGGAATTATGAAACTTGGCCTCGCGACACCAGCGATCAGCAATCTGAAAACATGCGGTTTCGAAGTGGTCGTCTTTGACCAGGTTCAAGCAGACCCCAAGGCCTCTACCGTTCATGACGCGGTCGCGGTCGCAAAGCTGCATGAGGCGGCTTGCGTCGTCGGGTTTGGGGGCGGCAGCTCAATGGACGTTGCGAAGATGATTGCGCTTCTGGCCAATACAGACCAGCCGCTCGATGACATGTATGGCGTCAATCAGGCGAAGGGAACGCGCCTGCCGCTGGTGCTTGTTCCAACGACAGCTGGAACCGGTTCTGAGGTGACGGCCGTATCGATCCTGACAACCGGCACAGAAGAGAAAAAGGGCGTGGTCTCACCGATCATTCTCCCCGACATCGCAGTCCTTGATGCCGAGCTCACAATGGGTTTGCCATCGCACATTACGGCTGCGACCGGCGTGGACGCGATGGTTCATGCGATCGAAGCCTTCACCTCAAAGAGCGCGAACAAAAATCCGATCTCGCAAACGCTTGCCAAGGAGGCTCTGCGCCTTCTTGGCGCCAACATTCGCGAAGCGGTATCGAATGGCGGAAACCGCGAAGCGCGGGAGAAAATGCTGCTGGGATCGATGATGGCAGGGCAAGCTTTCGCGAACTCACCTGTCGCGGCCGTGCATGCACTGGCCTATCCGGTCGGCAGTCTGTTCCACGTGCCGCACGGTCTTTCAAATGCATTGGTTCTTGAGGCTGTGATGCGCTTCAACGCACCGGAGTGCGGGGCAGAATATGCTGAGCTGGCACCCCTGGTGTTTCCTGAGATTGATGACGGGCGCGACAGCCAAACCGTGGCTGCTGAATTTATTGAGCGCCTGGGCAATCTCAACGTCGAACTGGGCTTGGAAGCTGGGCTCAAACAGGTCGGCATATCCCAAACGGACATACCGAAACTGGCGTCCGACGCCATGAACCAAACAAGACTGCTCGTAAACAATCCGCGCGAACTTCAAGAGGAGGATGCCGCGCAGATTTATCAGGCATCGCTCTAACGCGATCCGCAGTTGGCGTCTCTCGGTCGCCGTCAGCGCAATAACCAAACGGCCGAGAAATCGAAGGGAGGACTACCTTATGAAGAAACTCTTAGTGGCAACAGCCTTGCTCTGTGGCATGGCGAGCTCAGGATTTGCACAGGATTGGCGTGAATCGCCCTGGGGGCCCGATGACGAAATCGGGGCTGCCAATCACATCACGCCTGAAAGCGTGCTCGCCGCATCTCAACTGATCAAGACCGGCAAGACCTACAATCTGGGAATTGTTGTTGACTCAAAAACGCCGGCCTTTGCGCCACGGTCGATGAGCATCACTGTGCTTCAGCCGAACCAGATTACGACACAAGGTCTGGGCACGAATGGCATGACCTATAATGACGACATCTTTATGGGCTGGCTGGGTATTGGTCCTCAGATCGACGGCCTTGGTCATATCGGTATCAAGCACGAATACTATAATGGCCTGAAGGGTGCCGAGGTCGCAAAGGCCGACGGCCTGGCCAAACTCGGACTTGAAAAACTGCCGCCGATCGTCACGCGGGGCGTTCTTCTGGATATGTCTGCTCACTACGGACAAGACATCGTCAAAGAAGGCACGGCCTATACCAAGGAAGACATCATCGCGGTTGCTAAAGCACAAGGTGTCGAACTGAAAAAAGGCGACACGGTGTTGTTCCATTCGGGCTGGCTAAACCTGCTCGATGGCGAGAACCAGGACCACGAGCGCTATGTTTCTGTTGAGCCAGGCCTTGGCATCACAGGTGCGGAGTATCTTGCGGAAATTGGTGTCGTTGCCGTCGGCGCTGACACTTGGGGTGTTGAGGCACTGCCCTTTGAAAAGGGAGCCGATGGGGTCTTCGCCGTTCACCAGATCCTGATCCCGCAAAACGGCATTTACATGCTTGAGAACATGGACACCCGCGAAATGGTCAAGGACCAAGCGTGGGAGTTCATGTTCGTCCTGGGTGTGACGCGCATGAAGGGTGCCGTCCAGATGATGATCAATCCGACAGCCATTCGCTGAACAATATCGACCGAGGGGCTCGCCCCTCGGTCACGCATGACACACGAACAACTCTACCGGGATAAACTGATGCCAAATTCGACCACTAGTCTTGAAGACCGTCTCAACCGCAAGGACCTGCTGATCAATGCGGCTTTTGTCGGTGGTCACTGGGTCAGTGCTGCTGAAGCTGAGGCGGAAGGCCGGAGCTTGTTTGAGGTCAAAAACCCGTCAACCGGTACCGTGATCGCAACACTTCCCGACATGGGCCGTGGGGGTGCCAAATCTGCGATCGATGCGGCCTTCACAGCACAAAAGGCTTGGGCTGCGCAAACAGGCAAGGAGCGGGCAGGCGTTCTGCGTAAATGGTACGATCTCATGGTCGCAAACGCAGACGATCTCGCAGCAATTTTGACAGCTGAAATGGGAAAACCACTGGCGGAAGCCAAGGGGGAAATCCTCTACGGTGCGAGCTTCATCGAGTGGTTCGCCGAAGAAGCAAAACGCGTCTACGGCGATATCATCCCAGGGCATCAGCCTGACAAGCGCATCTTGGTTTTGAAGCAGCCCGTCGGTGTTGTTGCTTCGATCACACCCTGGAACTTCCCCAATGCCATGATCGCTCGAAAGGTCGGACCCGCCCTCGCTGTCGGATGCGCCTTTGTCGCAAAACCCGCTGCTGAAACGCCGCTCTCTGCCCTCGCAATGGCAAGATTGGCCGAAGAGGCAGGTGTACCTGCAGGACTGCTATCAATCGTCACTTCGAAATCCAGCTCCGAGATTGGCAAGGAGTTTTGTGAGAACGAAAAGGTCCGGAAGCTCACCTTCACTGGATCAACCGAAGTTGGACGCATCCTGATGAAGCAGTCTGCGGACCAGGTGATGAAGACCTCGATGGAACTGGGAGGCAATGCACCGTTCATCGTGTTCGATGACGCTGATCTGGATGCGGCGGTCGAAGGGGCGATGATCTCCAAATATCGCAATAACGGTCAAACCTGTGTTTGCGCCAACCGCATCTATGTCCAGGCCGGCGTCTATGATGCCTTTGCCGAAAAGCTGACCGCAGCCGTCGAAGCGATGACAGTGGGAGACGGCTTTGCAGATGGCGTCACCGCAGGCCCGCTGATCTCAGATGCTGCCGTCAAAAAGGTGGAGGAGCATATCAAGGATGCCACCTCGCAGGGCGCATCCATCATCACAGGCGGAAAGCAGCATGCGCTAGGCGGTACGTTTTTTGAGCCAACCGTGCTCAAGGACGTCACGCGGAACATGCAGGTGGCCAGCGATGAAACCTTCGGGCCAGTCGCACCGCTCTTCAGATTTGAGTCCGTCGATGACGTCATCGAGCAGGCCAATGATACAATCTTCGGTCTGGCCTCATATTTCTATGCCAAAGATCTCTCCAAGGTCTGGAAAGTGGCCGAAGCGCTCGAATACGGCATGGTCGGTGTCAATACGGGCCTGATTTCGACGGAGGTGGCTCCCTTCGGCGGCATCAAACAGTCCGGTCAGGGCCGTGAAGGCTCAAAATACGGCTGCGATGACTATCTGGAAATCAAATATCTCTGCCTCGCCGTCTGAAGCTGTTCAAGCGGCGAGGTCTCAGCAGTAATTTACGAATTTGGAACGACAAAATGATTCAGAAGCTCACACAAATTGCCATGGCGTCCTTCTTTTTTGGAGCCCTTAATTGGTCAACATCGATTCAAGCAGAACAACGTGAAGCCGACGGCCACATTCATGGCCTGACCTTCCTCAATCTGGTTGTCGAAGGCAAGGCCGTACTGGCTGAACTCGAGGCACCAGGAGCAGACATAGTTGGCTTCGAGCACCCGGCAGAAACAGACGACCAAATGAAGCAGGTCAAAGCCGCGCTTGAGCGTCTCAAATCAGGCGATGCCGTTTTGACCTTCGAGGCTTCTGCAAAATGCACCTTGAACAGCTCCAATACCGAACTTCATGGGGATTCGCTGAGCGCCGACCATGACCACACTCACGATGATCACGAAGACAGTGACCATGCAGCACACAACGAAAGCGAAACGGAAAATCACACGGAATTCCGCGCGACATATCAATGGACTTGCCCGGAAATCAATGAAAAGACCGCGATCAGCTTTCCGTTTTTCACAAGCTTTCCGAACTCTCTAAAGTTGAGAGTCAACCACGCGGGTGATTTCGGTCAGGGCAGTGCCATCATTTCGAAGGGAGCATCGGAGCTGAAATTTGGTGAGCTTTCCGGATGACAGCGACGGGAAACGACGCGGTCCTTTCGTGGTCCCAACTGACCCTGTCATGGGATGACAAAACGGCGTTTCAGCGAAGCGTCGTGCCCGGCACGTTAAGCCAAGGTCAAACCACATTACTGGTGGGCGAGAGTGGTTCCGGCAAAAGCACATTCTTAGCGTCGCTTTGTGGCATGAAACTGCCAGACGAGGGCAACGTGCGGGTGGCAAGTACAGACATCTACAGCCTGCGAGGTGCCAGACGCGACATGTTCCGGGCTGCACATGTCGGCGTGATCTTTCAGCAGCTGGCATTGATACCATTTTTGAGTGCTCTTTCGAACATCATGCTGCCGCTACGCTTTCAAACCCTGTGGCCAAAGCCGGTTGCTGAGAGCGAGCAGCGGGCGCGGTTGCTGTGCAAAAATCTGGGACTTGGCGAGCATCTTTTGATGCAGAACGCGGGAACCTTGAGCGTCGGTCAACAGCAGCGGGTTGCAATCGCGCGTGCGCTGATCAGCGATCCCGCAATTGTCCTGGCAGATGAGCCAACGGCGGCGTTGGACAAGCGGAATCGAGAGGCGTTTCTTGATCTTCTTTTTCAAGCTGTTGACGCCCACGGCACGGCACTTTTGGTCGCGAGTCACGATGAAGACATCTCACATCGATTTGGAACCGTTGTTGAATTTGAGTCTGAGCCTCACCCTTCGGTGGCGGCATGAGTCTCTTGGTGCTTGCACTTAAATCACTTCAGGCCCGGCGCCTTGCCGCCGGCCTCACGGTGTTTGCAGTCGCAACCTCGCTGGCTTTGATTATCGTTGTCGAAACGGTTCGGGACGGCGCTCGCCAAGGCTTTCTGAACACGATCTCTTCAACAGATCTGATTATGGGCGCGCGGACCGGTGGCGTTCAACTCTTGCTCTACAGCGTTTTCCACCTCGGCAACGCAACGAACAACATCACCTGGAAAAGCTATCAGGACATAGCCGCAATCAAGGATGTCTCATGGATTGTGCCAATATCTCTAGGCGATAGTCACCGTGGCTTCCGGGTGGTTGGCACAACACCAACCTTCTTTCAGCACTATAGCCATGGGCAACGCGAGCATTTGCAATTTTCATCAGGCAAACGGTTTTCGGGGCTGTTTGACGTTGTGATTGGGGCAGCGGTTGCAAAAGAACTGGCATACGATGTTGGCACAAACCTCATCGTCGCTCACGGGCTGGAATCATTTGTCGAACATACGGATTTTCCATTTCAGGTCTCCGGAGTCCTCAAAGCAACCGGAACACCAGTCGACCGTTCAGTTCTTGTGTCCCTTGAAGCCATTGAGGCCATCCACACCAACATGGCGGCTCTGCGTGGCGCACCCAAAGGAACCACTGCCGGCGCGCTTTTCGAAAGTGTCGATCTAACGCCCAAGGCTGTAACAGCGGCACTGATTGGTGTGGAAACCAAGCTTGGAATCTTTGGAGTTCAAAGGCAGATCAATAGCTACTCCGAAGAACCTTTGACCGCCATTTTGCCAGGCGTCACGCTTTCCGAACTCTACCAGATCACGACTGTTGCCGAGACGGCCTTACGGGTTGTGCTTTGGGCCGTCATTGTCGCATCGCTTCTGGGAATGAGTGCAATGCTTGTGGCTACCCTTTCCGCTCGTGAGCGCGAGTTGGCGATTATGCGGACAATCGGAGCATCATCTTTGCACATCGTCTCGCTGATCATGATGGAAGCCCTTGTGCTGGCCGCACTCTCTTCGGTTTGCGCCATAATCCTGGCCAATGTTCTGTTAATTGCAGCGGGCCCGATCATTGAAAGCCGATACGGATTGGCCCTGACCAACGTTGGGTTGATGTCATCGGGGTCATCAATCCTGGCTGTGTTCCTACTGCTTGCGCCCTTCGCCGGACTGTTCCCGGTGTTCAGCGCTTATCGCAGCGCGTTGGTTACGCGGCTCGCTTTGAAGAATTGATTGAGGAGAAAGAGAAATGACACCGGGCAAAACACGCAGACAAGTGATCCAACTGATTTCCGGTGGGCTTGTGCTGACTGCCGGCACACCTGCCACCGTTCTGGCGAAACCATCTCCGAGGGTCCTCGATTGGGCGGACCTTTCGCCGACGGGAGAGGCTGTTTTGTTGCCGCCAGTTGTTCACAGCGGCCCGGGTGCAGGTCAACCTCAGGGAGAGTTTCAGAGCGTCCCAGAGCTCGACGCACAGCTGGTTCGTATTCCCGGGTTCATCATCCCGCTGGAATTTGATGACCTTGATGTCGTCGAGTTTATTCTCGCCCCCTACAAAGGTGCCTGCATTCATGTGCCAGCCCCGCCGCCTAACCAACTGGTTCACGTAAGGACAGATGATCCGTTTCCAAGCGCAAAGCTCATTCGACCGGTCTGGGTGACGGGCATCCTGCAAACATTGAAGACCGAAACGGGTGTCGCTGCCACCGGGTACTCAATGCGGGCCAGTCAAATCGATCTGTATCGACGCGACTAAGTACAGATCTAGCGGGAGCAGACAAAATCTAAGGATCAAATCACTCGCAACCAACCACCGAGTATCGCAAACAAAAAAATCACTGCCTGATGGAATTTCTGCACGGGGCAGTACATATTTTTGCCAATCTCAGCTTTGTGCGGATAGAAGTCATTAGCCGATATTTCCCAAGTGATGTTATGTTGAGGCCAGTTTGGTCGACTATGTGCCCGTTTTCAAGCTTGCTTGCGGTGACAGGGGCTGAAGCACTGACACTGGCGGCCATTGAGGCACCAAAGAACGGGTTTGGCGGGTAGTTGAGGCGGTTTTGAACGCCACGCGACGCACCTGTCGAGCCGCGTTCGTTGGCATGCATGCGCTTGATCATCATGCAGGCCTCGGCGGCGGCTTGAGGTTGCGGATGGCCGCAAGGATTTGCCCGAAACGTCGCGCGGCACCGTCACCTCAGCAAGCTGGAATGTGATTGCACGGGCGTGACGTACGACACGGGCGCCGATCTTGATCAGTCTGGCCTGCAGGCTGGTCAACGACCAGTCGGCCATCTCTTCGGGTAGATCTGTGCCCTGCAGGAAGACACCGAGATTGTAGGCCAATGCGTGAAGTTGCAGTCGGACCTCGTTCTGCGCCATGCCCTTGCAGGACAGCCGCGTCCAGTTGATCGCCTGCGTGCCTTCCTTGATATGCTGCTCTGCGGTGCCACGCTGATTGTAGAAGTGGATGATCCAGTCAGGGTCCATCGGCAGGTTGGTGACGACGAACCCGACGCGGGGGAACAACTCGCCGGGATGCCACTCGACCTTGGCGATGACCCGTCTTGGTTTGGCCCAGGACGCCGCCTGATACTCGAAGTCACCGTTTAGGCGACGCACATGTTTCGGCGGACGACCGACCGGGCGCTTGAGCAGATGGGCAACCTTGCTTTGTAGAATACGATTAGCACGCAGCCGGATGGTGTAGAAGTACCCTGCCGCTTCCAGCGTTTCATAGAGATTCGGAATGGCGAAGGCGGCATCGGCCCGGAAGAAGCGCATCAGGTGACTATCTGCATATCGCGCAATGACCGGTTTCAGAACTTCTTCCCATCCATCGGCGCTTTGAACATTGCCGGGGCGCGAGGCGCAGCGTTCCAGATGGCCGAACTGGTTGAACACAAACAGCGGGTGATAGCACATGCAGCCGTAGTGACCGTTCCAGGCGGTGCCCTCCTGCGCGCCATGGGTCGGGCTGACTGAACTGTCCATGTCCAGCGTGATCCATTTTGGTGGCGTTGCCTCGTGAATGCGGTCGATCCACTGCCCAGCCAGATCAGCCAGTGCAGCGCGATTGTTGGCTGTCGCCAACACCTCGGTCTCGAAGCGGCCCATTTGGCTCGTGGATGCAGCCTTGGCATCGACGGCCCGTTCTCCAACCACCTGCCGCATCACCGGATCACACGCCAGACGATCCGCGTCATTTACATCATCATATCCGGCCAATCGCCCGAAGACCGACTGCCGCAACAGGCCGACCAGTGAGTGCAAACGATTGTGACCAGTGCGGGTGTCACTCAGAACGCCACCCGCAATGTCGTGCAAGCCAAGCACCTCGTCCAGTTCCCTGAACAGCAACAGACCACCGTCAGAACTGATCTTCGAGCCATGAAACTCCAGCCGCACACGACGGTCAAATCCAAGCCGAACATTGCCCGTTTCGCCTGCACCCTCAGGGTGATCCATGATCCGCCGCCCTCGCCCTCATTAACATGCTGAAATATACCACGTTTGTGGCAATCGGAGGTGCGAAAACGCCCAGTTACTTGGGAAATGCGGGTTTAGTGCATGTTGCAGCATTAAGCAATTTGGGCTCCAAGCCGACTTGCGGCGGTGCAGAGTAGAGCCCAGAAATTGCACGGATTGAATGGCGGCTTTGATCATTGCGGCCAGGTTGGCTCGCGGCTGCGGCGAATGCCTGGAATCCGCCCGTGCGCGTTGCTGATGCTGCAGATGCGAGCAAATTGCGCGCAGATGCAGCGAACGACTGTAAGGTCCCGCAAAGCCGCCCGTCACTCGGCCTTGCTGAACTCCCGCGCGAGAATTTCCCGCGCATGCGCGACCCCTTCTGGGGTCAGGCTCAGCGATTTCGCCTTGTTTTTGGGATCAAAAATCAGGCCTTTCTCGAAAAGCCGGTTGGTGATGGCCCAATCGATTCCCTTCCAGACCTGATCGCCGTAATGCAGCGTCAGGCTAAGGATCGCGAGAGCCGCATCATCGATCTTGTCAGTGTCGAGTGCCATCTCCCCCTCGTTTTCCTGTGTCTGCCAGCTTTTCGAACCGCGGCCGCGCATCATGCATAACCCCGCCGCTTCTTTATCGCCGCAAGTTTCATCAGCGCGGTGACAGCGCGCCCTTCATCTGGATGCTGCTCAATCATCATCTGCCCGCGCGCGCCAATGCGGCCCCATTCGCGCACCAAGCTGGCGCCCCCAAAGAGATCGGGCTGAATGCTCATGCGGTAAAACCGCCGCATGTTGCAGGCTGGATCGATCCGCCGCATCTGCAGGTCGGTCGGGAACACCTCAAGTTGAGCGACAGAGTGAGACATATCGTGATCCAGCAGGCTTTCTTCCACAATATCAAGTGGACGCATGCCCTGCCACCTTGATTTCCCCGCGAGGGGAAAAGGGGGCTCATGCCCCCTTCTCGAACTTCATGACCGGGATGCCGAGCTTTTTGGCCTTGTCGGCTAGGTTCTCCTGGATGCCGGTGCCCGGGAAGACGAGGACACCCACGGGGAGCACATCCAGCATCGCGTCGTTGCGCTTGAAGGGGGCGGCTTTGGCATGCTTGGTCCAATCGGGCTTGAAGGCCACCTGCGTCACGCCCCGGGCCTCGGCCCATTTGGCGGCGATGAGCTCTGCGCCCTTCGGGCTTCCCCCGTGCAGAAGGACCATGTCGGGATATTTGGTCCGGACCTGGTCGAGCTTTCCCCAGATAAGCCGGTGATCGTTGAAGTCGGTCCCGCCGGTGAGGGCAATCTTGGGGCCTGCGGGCAACATCACCTCGGTTTCTGCGCGGCGCTTGGCGGCGAGGAAGTCGCGGCTGTCAATGAGCGCGGCGGTCATGTGCTGACGGTTCACCATCGAGCCCGTACGGGGGCGCCAGGACGATCCCGTGTGATGGACGAACTCGGTGGCGGCGTGATCGCGCATCATGTCCATGCAGTTGCGCCGTTCGATCAGTGTCAGGCCTTCGGCCGTCAGGCGCTCAAGCTCGGTGGATTTCACCTCGGAGCCGTCCTGCTCCCGCTGGAGGCGGCGCTGCACCTGCTCGTTCTCGTCGAGCGACCGCTCAATCCTCGCCGTGGCGCGGTGAAAGAGGTTGACCTGGCCCCAGAGCACCTCTTCGAGGTCGGGTTCCATGCGGGTGTCTTCCAGGGTCGCGACGAGGGCATCGAAAATGTCTGCGACGGCAACCGCAAGGCGCTGCCCATCGGGCATTGGGCGCGGATCGGGCTCATCAAAGGGGCGGTAGCCATAAAGCTGCAACTCGTCGAGCGCATGGGCGGTCTGGGATGCGGTGTGGGCGGGTTCATACGCATCGTCGTGGGTGTGGATCGTCATCGGTTCTTGCCTCCGGGCCTGTCTGGTCCGCGCGACAACCCGCGCGGCCTTCATGGGCAGCTCTGAGCCGTCATGGCGGACGCCCCTTCACCCCCTCTTCGGGGCCGAAACGCATGTGGAGGAGGGCGGCAGGCAAGCTATTTGTTTCGCGATGCAAAGCGGGGGGCTCGTCCCCCGCGGCGGAAATAGCTTGCCTGCCGCCCTTGATGGGGCGACCCCTTTGACGGCCGCCTGCCCATCTCTTGAAGGCCGCTCGGGTGACGGGTGGATGAGATTTACCCGGGAAGAGGCAAAGGGGACGATCAACACCCGCGATAGGGATACATGACCCTGCCCCCGCTATCCTGGACCGCCCCCTGCGCGATGCTGCTCAGCCTGACAGGCGCTGCCGATCCTCAAGCCCGATCTGCCCTGCCAGATGCTGGCGCAGCGCCTCTTTGCCGGTCGCCCGGAGATCATCGTTGAAATCCCCGAGTTGTGGCTCGAGCACATGGCACCCAATCCCGACCTCTGTGGCTCTGGCGATCAACCTCTCTGCCGCGCGTTGCCCGGCCGGATCGCGGTCGATCGCGATGTAGAGTCGCTGCAATCCCTCTGGCAGCAGGACGGCCCCGAGGTGACCCGACGACAGCGCCGCCCAGACGGGAAGGCCGGAGGCCGCCTCGGACAGGGACAGCATGGTCTCGATGCCCTCGCCGATCACGAGGATGTCATCATGCGGGGTCAGCCTGACGGCATTGCCGAGGAGGTGACCCATGGCACGCCGCTGCGTCTCGACAGCCGCCTTCCCCTGTCCGTCAGGCGCCAACCAGGTGCGATGCACGCCCTGCAAGGCCCCTGCCCCATCGGTGACAGCCGCGATCAGCGCCGGTCTTGGGAGGCTCCGGGTCTGCCCCTCATCCCGATGCCAGCACTTCGGGTGGAAGCGCAGCGCGCTCATCGTGCCGCCTTGGGTGATGCCTCGGGAGCGGAGGTAGGTGTCGGCAAGCGTGCCTGCGACCGGCTCCGAGGCTGCAAACAATCGCGCCGCCGCCGCTGGCGTGCCACCGGGGGCTTTGGCCTTCTTCGGCACTGGCGTATTCGGGAGGGCCGGCTGGGGACGGCCCAGATGCGCCCGGGCCTCGGCCAGAAGATCGGGAAAGCGCGAGATCCCGGTTCGCTCGCGGATGATGTCGAGGAGATCGCCATGCAGTCCGACAGCCGCATCCTGCCATTTGCCACGGGCTCCCGGTCCTGATGTGGGTCCAGACAGCCGCACGAAGAGCGACCGGCCGGGGTTGTTCTGCAGGTCGCCCACGATCCAGTAGGACCCTTCCCGCCGTCCGGCGGGA
Source organism: Geminicoccales bacterium (assembly GCA_050633905.1). GTDB lineage: Bacteria > Pseudomonadota > Alphaproteobacteria > Geminicoccales > Geminicoccaceae > JANQPX01. The sequence goes on along the minus strand of JBOEHJ010000006.1, from coordinate 29,627 downwards.
AGGTAGGCGCGACACACGCTCTCTGCATTCTCCGCCAGAGCGCGGATCACATCTTCGGTCTCGGAATACATGGCTCAGCACCCTCCACGCACATGTAGTCCTGTCACGGGACAACGTGCAAGCAGACGATCAAGCACTGCGATGCCGCTGGAGTCTGCTGGGCAGAAGAGCCGCAGCTTCCAGGCGATGATCTCCGAGAAGAACCCATCTGCCTTCAGCCGGTCCTTGGCGGCACCCAAAAAGCCCGACAGTTCGATCCGGTTCACCCCCATGACGCGGGACCGGTGCAACTCCATCCCCTCGGCCAGCCCCACCACGGTCTTGCCCTCCAGAACGAGGGCATGAACCTGTGCGGCTGTCAGCTGCGGCGCGTCAGCGGCCAGCGTGGTCGCGACCCAAGACGGCGAGACGCGGCGACCGATGATGCGCTGACCATCGTCGGTTTGTAGCCGGTAGACGCGGGTCTCGTCCTGCGGCAGTTGCTTCCAGATCGGCAGCAGCAGCCCCGCCACGATGTGCACCGTGGTTTCCGTGAATTCCGGCACCTCGGCCAGTTCCGCGGTCCAGGCGGCGGCGAAGACTGCGCGGTCGGCTTCGAGCCAGTGGGTGTCCTCCATCATCCGGGCCGGAACCGTGCTGGCCTCCGTTGGCCGGATCAGCCTCAGCCGCGGTTCGATGGTGCCGTCGTCCAGCATCAAGCTGGTCGCGGGCACCTGCACGGCAGCCCTGTTTGAGCGGCGGTTAACTAGCAAACGCGCCTTCGGATCGTCCAGCCAGTCGAGCGCATCAGCGAGCGCGGTCGGCGTGTTGCGCTGCTTTTGCGCGATGGTCAGGAGCTGGGTTTCTGCGCCGGAGCCGGGATGGGTGTAGATCACCCGTGCGTCCGTCACCTGAAAGCTCTCGGCGCGCAGCGTCTCGAGCCCGAGGTCGTAGACCCCGGCAGCGATAGCGCCCTCGATTCGCTGGTCGAGGAGTTCCTCGAAGACCGAGAACAGCACGGCCTGCATGTCGATCGTCAGCGCCAGCAGGCGATTGAGGAAAGTCGTGATCGGGGGCAGATCGTCTTTGAGGCCGTTGTCATCGGTCAGGCTGAGACCGGTGGCATCCTCGAATTCCCCAAGCGAGCAGCCCGCAACATCACCGCGATAGATGCGGCGGTAGAGCTGACGTAGCGCGTCGCGGGCATAAAGGCTCTCGAGATTGTCCTCGGGCCGGAACAGCCCCTGCCCTCCGGTCTGACGTTGGCCGCGCGTGATGGCACCCAGCGTGTCGAGGCGGCGCGCGATGGTCGAGAGGAACCGCTTTTCTGCTTTCACATCCGTGGCCACCGGCCGGAAGAGCGGCGGTTGCGCCTGATTGGTACGGTTGGTGCGGCCCAAGCCCTGGATTGCCGCGTCTGCTTTCCAGCCCGGTTCCAGGAGGTAGTGGACCCGCAGGCGCTGGTTTTTCGCGCCGAGATCGGCGTGATAGCTGCGCCCGGTGCCGCCGGCATCCGAGAAGATCAGGATGCGCTTTTGGTCATCCATGAAGGCGGCGGTTTCCGCGAGATTGGCAGACCCCGCCCGGCTTTCGACCACAAGGCGCGCGGCAGCACCCTCGCCCTTCCTCACAATGCGGCGCGAGCGTCCCGTCACTTCCGCCACCAGATCGGTGCCGAAGCGCTGGACGATTTGATCCAGCGCCCCGGGCACGGGTGGCAGCGAGGCCAGATGCTCGATCAGCGCGTCGCGCCTGCGCGCAGCTTCGCGACATTCCACCGGCTGGCCGTCGCGCGTGACGGGCCGCGAGGAGAGGTTGCCTTCGCTATCGGTGAACGGCTCATAGAGCTGCACCGGGAAGGAGTACTGCAGATAATCCAGGCAAGCCTCTCTTGGCGTGATATCCACCCGCACATCGGTCCACTCGTCTGTGGGGGTATCCGACAGGCGGCGCTCCATCAGCGCCTCGCCTGTCGAGACGATCTGGATGACGGCCGCGTGGCCCGCGGCGAGATCGGCGTCGATGGCAGCGATCAGGGTTGGGGTTTTCATCGAGGTGAGCAGATGGCCGAAGAAGCGCTGCTTGGCAGACTCGAAAGCCGAGCGCGCGGCGGATTTGGCCTGCCGGTTCAGCGTGCCACTGTCGCCCGTGATGTTGGCGGCCTCCATCGCCGCCGCAAGGTTATTGTGGATGATGGCGAAGGCCCCGGCATAGGCATCATAGATGCCGCGCTGCTCAGGCGTCAGCGCATGAACCAGCATCTCGTATTCGACGCCGTCATAGGAGAGCGACCGGGCAGTATAGAGGCCAAGGGACCGCAGGTCGCGCGCGAGGACCTCCATCGCGGCAACGCCGCCCGCCTCAATCGCTTGCACGAATTCCGCGCGCGTCGCGAACGGGAAATCCTCGCCGCCCCAAAGACCGAGGCGCTGCGCATAGGCGAGGTTGTGCACCGTCGTTGCACTGGTGGCCGAGACATAGACCACGCGGGCATTGGGCAGCTTGTGCTGGAGACGCAGACCCGCCCTGCCCTGCTGCGAGGCCGTGACATCGCCGCGCTCACCCTTGCTGCCGGCGGCATTTGCCATGGCGTGGCTTTCGTCGAACAAGATCACACCGTCGAAATCCGCCCCCAGCCAGTCGACGATCTGGTCGACGCGGGATTTCCTGGCCCCGCGCTCCTCTGAGCGCAGCGTTGCATAGGTGGTGAACAGGATGCCCTCGGTCAGCGGGATATCCTTGTCTTGCGCAAAGCGCGACAGCGGCGTCACCAGCAAGCGTTCCTGCCCGAGTGCGGACCAGTCGCGCTGCGCATCTTCCAGCAGCTTGTCGCTCTTCGAGATCCAGAGCGCCTTGCGCCGACCCTGAGCCCAGTTGTCGAGCACAATCCCGGCCGACTGGCGGCCCTTGCCCGCCCCGGTGCCGTCGCCAAGGAAGAAGCCGCGGCGGAAACGGACGGCGTCAGCGGCATCGTCCGGCGCGGCCGAGACCATGTCGCCGGTTTCATCGACAGTCCAAGACCCGGCAAGATACGCGCCATGCGCCTCGCCCGCGTAGATCACCGTCTCGAGCTGCGCGTCGGACAAAAGACCGTCGCGCAGGACGGCGGGGGGCAGCTTAGGGCGATAGGTCGGTTTCGGGGGCGCGACTGAGGCCATGGCGGCAGATTGCACCAGCTTGGTCGGGTGCGGTGCCGCTCCGGGGACGTCGATCGCCTGCAGGCGGAAGGTCTCATAAATAGCATCCGACAGGCGCGCGCTGGCCCCGTCCTCGGTTGCATCGCGCAGGGTATAGGCGAGGTCTGCGGCCTCGATCTGTGGAACGATGTTGGTGGCGGGTGTTGCAGGCGTGGCGCGCGACGAGCTGATGCCTGTGCGCGTGGTGCGGGCAGGATTTCCCGGGAAGGGGGAAGTGGGGCCCTGCCCGGCTGGTGCGACCTGCGCCAGCGCAAGGCGCGGGGGGACATGGGTAGTGATCAGCGACAGCAGGCTGGCGACATCAGGCGATATCGGGCGCGCCAGATCGGCTGTGATGCCGCCCGCCTCGCCACCGAGGCATTTGTCGAAGACCGAAATCCGCGTCTCGAAGCTGGTGCCATGCTTGGCGAAGGCGGCACCGGACACCGCACCCGTAAAGAGCAGATGCGCGGTCTCGGTCAGACACGCGAAGGTTTCCGCGCAGGCGGGCGCATCGGGCGCAAAACCCGCACCGGTGATGGCGACCAGCCGTCCGCCGGGGACCAGGCGCGCGAGCGCAGAGCGCAGATGCCGGGCTGTCGCCTCGGTGGTGCGGGTGTCGACATTGGCCACCGCCGAGAATGGCGGGTTCATCAGAATGACGCTCGGGCGCAGCACCGCGTCGAGATGATCGTCGATCTGCGCCGCGTCAAAGCCCGTGACCGGCCGGCCCGGAAACAAGCGACGGAGGAGATCAGCGCGGGTGTCGGCAAGCTCGTTCAGCGCGAGGCTGCCGCCCGCGATTTCCGCGAGGACCGCCAGAAGGCCCGTCCCAGCCGATGGCTCCAGCACCAAATCGCGCGCGGTGATCTGTGCTGCAGCCATTGCGGCCAGCCCCATGGGCAGCGGCGTCGAGAACTGCTGGAACCGCTCCATCTCCTCGGACCGCCGCGTATGGGTCGGCAAAAGGCCGGACACCTTGGCAAGGATCGGCAGCAGCGCTGCGGGCGAGCCCGCCCGCGCCAACAGCGCGCGGCCGAATTTCCGCAGGAACAGGACCAGTGCTGCCTCGCCTGCTTCATAGGCCAGTTTCCAGTCCCAGGCGCCGGTCGCATCAGAGGCGCCAAAGACGCGCTCCATCTCAACGCGCAGGCGAAGCGCGTCGATCTGGAAACCCTGCGCCAGATCGGGCTGCAGCGCTTCGGCCACGCTCAAGATCGCAGCGGCCGTATCGGGGGATGGGATAGGGACAACAGGCGCAAGCGCGCGCTCGGTCGCAAAATGGGCGAGATGGGTCATCGGGAAACTCCGGAATGAGGGACAGGATCAGGCCCGGACACCCTCTTTCGGGCACCCTCAGGCCTGACATCCCCCGGCCCTCCTCTTCCTCTCAAACCCCATGATTTCCGCAGGTGGCTTGATTTTGTTCCTGTTATGTTCTATTTTGAAACCAAGCTAAGAAGGGAGATCCCCGATGGAAAGCACCACTTACGTCCTGCCCGCGACGCCAAAGCAGATCGCCTATGCGCGCGCTCTGGCCCTGCGCAACCAGACGCTTCTGCCGTGGGAGGTTCAGCAAGATCGGCGCTCCTTGAGCGCCTGGATCGACGCGCAGGCCAAGCTGAAGCCGGGCACGCAGGACAGCCGCCCGACATCAAAGCAGGTCGCCTTCGCCGAGCGTCTCGCCCGGATCAAACGCCGCGCCGTGCCGGATGAGTGTTTCCGCGACAAGGGGCTGATGTCGAAGTGGATTGATGGGAACAAGTGAGCACGGCACCGGCTAGCTCCGGCCTTCCGGAGCTTCTGCCATACCGTGGCTTGGCAAACCGAGCGTAGTTGCCAACCTATAGATTGGCAGATTTGCCCTTCGGGACATCAGCCTCGGTCAAGCTCCTGTCCGAAGGACCAAGGTCTGGTCGCGGCGGCAGACTGGGAGGTACACCGCTGAGACCTTCGGCAACCACTGCAAGTCGTTGCCGTCTTTCGACCCAGCGTCTTCAGATCTCCCTTCACGTGGGGCTAGTCCATCAATTCTTTGGAAATGGTGATATTGGAGCGTCCATAACGCTGGAAAAGCAACCCCATCGAAGAAAACTATAGTGGTCTCTTGGGGCAAAGACGTCGCCTTCCTCAGCGCGTCTATAGGAAGCCCAGAAGACCGGCGGACTCAGTCCAAAGCCTCAAAGAACAACTGATGGTCACATGACTTCAAGTGCGTGACGTCCAGCCTGTTGCCGTTTGCCGGTTTCATGTCTTCGGACCCCGCCAAAAAAGCGCTTGCGCCGCAAGGCGTCAGCCGACGGCCGTAAGCGAGTAGTGCGGTGTCCCATCCCAAACAAGATCCCAAGACGCGCCCGGCCGGACGTTCTGGATGGCGTGGGGCTCGAAGCAGACGAGGCAATTCCCGCCCGGCGCGGGAGCCCGAACTGAGGGGTAGATCAGGCCCCGCGATCCAGCCCGGCGAAGATGTTGGGCCAGGCTTTGGCCCTCGGGATATCCGACAGCCGGATCGGGATGCAGCGCTGGGTGTTCCGGCTCATCGGTCAGATCATCGAAGATCCCGATGAAATCCGCCAACAATTCCACATAGCGAGCGCTGTCATGGAAGCTCCCGGTAAAGCCGAGTTCACGGGTGCGGTGCCAGGCCACTTCGCTGACAGAAACCATCACCTCCCACGCGCAGTACCAGGCGCCACGATCTTCGGTGTTGAAGCGGTTCCCGCCGGCGCGGGTATAGGTGAAGGCGGCGTTGACATGACTGTCGCCGTAAATGCGCAGATCGCGGCTGCGCCGCTGCCAGGCAAGCTCGCGCGGGTCCAGATGGGGATTGCGGCCACGTTCGGCAAGAAGGCGGCCGCTGGTCAGGCCCTCGATCTCTGCGAGGATCTCCATCTCGTCATCGGTATCGACGAGACCGCGCAGGGATGGCGGCTTGTGGTAGGTGGCGGGCAGTAGACGAACGAGACCGCGATCGGAAATCTCGGTCTGCTTCATGCCCCACCACGCAGCGCATCCAGATAGGTCCGAACCGCGAGAATTTGCGGCAAGCCGCCGTCGATCGCCGTGTCAACCGGACGGCTGCCCCCAAAGAGCGGCCCCGTGTTCGGCCGGGTGAACCAGCTTCGCGCGAGCGGCTCGGAGAAATAGAGTTCGAGCGATTTGTAGATGCCGATCACCGCACTGAGCCGCAGCAGTTGATCCTTGGTCAGTTCCCCCGTGAAATCCGGCTTCTTGGCACGCTTCCACGTGCTCACCGTCATATCGGCAAGGCCAGCCGCTTCGTTCAGGTTAAGGCCCCAAGCATCGACCACGCGCGCATAGGCCTTCAACGCGACGGCGTTGATCTGTGCGGGTTCCCGGATTTTCTCTGCGACGTACATGGCGTCCTCCATTGGCCTGAATATAGATCATATGGCCTCATTGTAAAGATCAAATGAACTTCCCGCGCTCTCACCCGAACCGCCGCCCTCCTTCCGTGAAGGTGTACTCGTTCACGATGATCCCCTCCTCGATGGCCTCGTCCGAGGTCAGGTGGTCGTATTCACTCTGAAGCTGGCGGTAGAGCCAGCGGGCAAGGTCGCGCAGCGCCTCGGTCACGATCTCCTCGGCGTCTTCGGTCGGCGGCTGCCAGGTCGGGCTGTCCCGCGTGACGTCCACGGACATGGTGTATTCGTGGTAGTAGCGGCCTCGATGGCTGACCTCAGCAGCAAGCTGGTAGAAGTTCCGCCGCTGGATGGCCTGCAGCCAGTCGGCTATGCCATGCAGCGTCGCGTCCGTCGGGGCGTAGTCCCGGATGCGCGCGGCCGCGCCCTTGGAGTGGGACCAGTAACCTTCGAAGCAAGCCCCGTCGCCCTGGCTCCAGAAGCCTGAGAACCAGATGCAGGGCTTGGCCCGAGTCCCGCCGCCCATCAGGGGCACGGGCGTGGTCTTCAGGCGGATTCCGAGGATCTCGCAGATCCTCTCGAAATCCTCGTAGACCGGGTCCCACCAATCATCATGGGGCCCAAGCTCACGATACCAGCTGCGCGCCTTTTCCTTGGCGACGTCGGAGAGTTCAGGGAACTGGTAGACTGTTGTGGAGATGACCTCAGGCATTTGCGTCCTCCCCGTTTAGCGCGGCGGCCAGCCATTCCTGGCTGCTCGTCCAGCCGATGGACTTGCGGGCACCAAGATCGATGACATGCGCGCCGCCGCCGAAGGCATCGAGGCGGGGCCGGGAGCAGGTCAGGGCATACTGGAACCCCCAGAGACCAGTGAGGTCGAGATCTTCGGCGAGGCGCAAGACGAAGCGGATGACTGCGTCGACATCGCCGTGGTCGTTGTCATGGATCCAGAGGGTGCTGCCATCGCGCGCGTCCTGGCGCTCAAGAGTGAAGCCCGAGACCTCCGGATCATCGGCGTCCTGATCCGCAGCGCGCAGGTCATGAAACAGCGCGAGTGCGCGGGCGGCCTTTTCGGGGCTGCCGACGTCGATCAGGCATGAGAAATGGGTGAAGTAATCCGCCATGGGGACCTCCTGAGATTGAGAAACCCGGGCTTTGGGGCCGGGCGCTGGATTGGGATGAAGGGTTGGTTGGAAGCGATCAGCCGGTCGGATTGTCACCCGCCGCCTGTCGCGCGGCATGCGCGCAGAGCATCTGCCGGTAGAAGCGCTTGCGCGCCGTCCGGAAGCTGTGCACGGCGCGCGTATCGGGGTGCAGCGCCCGGACCGCCGCGCGCAGAACTGTCTGGGGCGATGCCGTCGGCGGCAGACCGAGGCGCAAGTATGCGGGATCAGTCATGTCAGCTGACCTCGACCACGGGCGCGGCGAGATGCGGATCGACCAGTGCCTCGATCCGCTCGGCCCGGCCCATCCATGGCTCGGGTCGGATGGCCTTCACCCAGTCAGCAAAGCTCGGGATGAAGCCGAGGTCTTCCTTCACATGCTGTTCGCCGACCCAGCGGGTCGGGATGACACGTCCGGTCGAGAGCGTGAGGGTCGGGCCGAAAATCCTCTCGGCCATGAAGATGCCCTCGGCATGGTGGCGCAGCGCCCGGTGCCGGAAGTCAGCAGTGATCTCCTTGCTCTGGTCGAACCAAGTATGCACGGCCATGTAGCAGTCGACCGTGCCGCCCCATTTCTTCACCGAGGACAGGGCGTGGTGGTATGGATGTGCCATCGCCGCCCCCTCAGAAATCATGGGTGTAGAGTTCGGATGACGTGAACCGTTCGTTGAACTCGAGGTGGATGCAGCGGGCCGCGGCATCGAAGCAGAACTCGCCGTAGGCGCCGTCGTTGTTTTCCCAACCGCCATGGGTATCGGAGAGGAAATCGTAGGCGAGTTGCTCGACCACATCCTCCAGCGAGAGCTGCCGCATCTCGACCTCGGGGTCGTCCCAGGTCAATGCCGCATAGGCGATCTCGGTCGCTGGGAACTCGACGGCGGTCTCGCCGGACCAGGCGCCGATGCTTTCGATCTGGCCACTGTCCCCGGCACCGTCGAAAGTCACGGTGACATGGGTGATGCCGGCGACCATGAGGCCATCGAAGAGCCGGTCTTTGTTGCCCGGGCGCAGGGCAAGGGTCCGGGCGGTGCGTTCGGCATGCGCGGCAAGGATCACCCTGAAATCGACGGTGGAAGGCCGCAGTGGCGCGGCCAGAGTGGGTTCAGTCTGGGTCATGGATGTCTCCGTTCGGTGAGGACAGGTCAGAGCCCTCGGGTGGCGCACTCCTCTGCCCCCCGAAGGCTCAAACCCCTCCCATCCCTCCTCTGTCTCTCGGGCGTCACGCCGCGATCTGCAGAGCGCGGGCGGCAAAAACGCGCCAGAGCGGGTCGACAAGGCGGGCATCCAGCAGATCGGCACGGTGACGCAGTCGCTGCGCCAATTCAGGCTCGTGCCAATCAATGGCACGGCCAGCCTGGGCGCGAAGTTGAACCGCCTCGGTCACAACGGCCCGCGCCTCAAGAGCATTGGCGACAGGGTGACACCAAGCCACAGCGCCATGACTGGCGGCCCCGGCAAGAACCAGGCGCTGGTCGCAATCAAGGATTGCCAGAAGCTGCGGCGCTGCATCGGAGCCGTTGTCCTCGGCAAGCTCAAACGCCCCTTGCATGGCATCAGCCAAGGTCGCAAAACGCTCAACGACCACGGGGGCAGCGGTGCCCGACATCAGGGCTGCAGGCGTCCGGTGCATCCGCGTCAGCGCGAAAGGCAGGCTGGGATCAGGAGCGACAGTCGCGCCATTTGGAACAGGGCCCATCGGACGCGGGCTCGGCTGGATCGGCAGGGGAAGGTCAAACATGGCAATGTCTCCAACGGCGCGGAAAGCCACTCTCCCCGCCTCATCCGTCAAAGACCAAACCGCCACCCTCTTCCTGGAAGGGGCGACGGTGATGACCTGGCCACAGCGTCAGAGCTTGCCGAGCGCCCGCAGGCTCAGCTCCGTTCCGGCACCGACGATGATGTGGTCATGCAGCGTCAGGCCGAGATACTTGCAGCCCTTCTGGATCTCCTTGGTCATGCTGAGATCAGCCTCGGACGGCGTCGGATCACCCGACGGGTGGTTGTGGATCAGGATCAGGGCGCTGGCGTTCAGCATCAGCGCCCGCTTGATCACCTCGCGCGGATAGACCGGCACATGATCGACTGTGCCGGTCGACAAAAGCTCATCGGCGATTATGCGGTTCTTGCGGTCGAGATAGAGGACATGGAATCGCTCGATGGGACCTCGGACGGTCAGAGCGCAATAGTCCATCAGCGCCTGCCAGCTGCCGATGACCGGGTTCTGGCTGAGGTAGCGGCCGAGGATATCGCGGGCCTCGAGAATGACGGTTTCTTCCTGGGGGGTCATGAGGGTCTCGCTGAAATCTGCACACCGAAGCCCCCTGCCCTTTCGGGGCATGGCCAGCGGCGTGCATGTTGAGAAAAAGGCTACAGCGACCGCCCCGGTGTCGGGCGATCGCTGCGTGGGGGCTCTGTCAGCCGACCCGGTCGAGGAGCTTCTTGGCGCGCCCTTCCATGTCGAGGCGGGCATCCTGCTGGGTCTTGTCGCGCGCAAGCCGCGTGATGCCCTGCACGAAGTCGAAGATACTCTCGGGCGGGCGGCCTTCTTCCATCAGCACTTTCTCGATGATCTTGCCGGACTCCGCCTTCGAGAAGCCCCGCTTGCGCAGGAAATCCGCGCGATCATCATCGCTGCGCGCCACGATCTGCTGCCGCGCGGCCTTGATGCCGTTCACAAACCCCTGCGGCGAGGAATTGGCGAAACGCGTCAGCGCCGGGGCCGCCTCATGGGCAAAGCGGGAGGCGGCGTATTTCGAATGCCGGATCCGGATCTCCTGAAAATCCTCGACGCCCCAGAGGTTGCGGTTCTGGCACACTGCCCTCAGGTAGAAGCTCGCCATGCCGAGGGTCTTGGCGCCCACCTCCGAATTCCAGCAGTAAAAGCCCCGAAAGTAGAGGTCGGGAGAGCCGTCCGCCAACTTGCCCGCCTCGATCGGGTTGCGATCGTCGACAAGGAACAGGAAGACGTCGCGGTCCGAGGCATAGAGCGTGGTCGTGTCGCGGCTGATCTCGACATCGGGGTTGTAGACCCCGGTCGACCAGTCGAGCACGCCAGGCACCTTCCAGCGCGTGTCGCCCGTGCCATTGCCCGCGATGCGCTGCACGGCCTCGACCAGTTCGTGGTCATGGATGCGGCCATAGTCGGGGCCGGTGACCGCGCGCAGTTCCGTGCGGCCATCTTCGGTCTCAAAAGTCTTCACCTGCTCGGCGCGGTGGTTGGTCAGCCCGTATTGCAGGTTGATGCCCGCCAGCGGCGCGGGCAGCTGCCGCAGGTAGGAGGCCGGTGCGCCGACGATGCTGGCAAGCTGGCCGAAGGCCCAGTGCGTGGGCGCGACCGGTTCATGCGCTTTCGGCAGCATCAAGTGCAACCGTTCGGGATTATCACGCGCGGCCTCGACGCGGATGTCGGCGGTCTGCACGACCCGGCTGCGGCTGCGCTCGGACCGGCCCTTCACGTTGGCCCAGAGATCGTCGAGCGACAGATATCGCTCGTCATCGGGCCGGTTGAACCATTCGGACGACACCCGCCCATTCCGCTCACCCCGGCTCACGTCCACCTTCCAGCCACCTGCTCGCGCCGGTGCGACCGGATCCAGAACTTCTACAACACCCATCGGATATCTCCCGTGACAGGCGCCGGAAGCCACTCTCCCAACCCTCAACCTGTCACCGGGAAACCGGCACTCCTCTTACTCTCGTAGGCGGGCCATGGCGGAGAGCGGACCTTCGACTGATTGGGTTCTTTTTGCATGGGCAACTCGAGAGCGAGCGTCTGCCGTCTGGCGAAGCTACAGTTGATGTTACAGGTTCATGTGATTGACATTTCGCAGAATTTCTTGAAACGTGGTGATATGGGGTTTGCGACCGCCCCACGAGGCGCCAGCCGAAGATCGCGTTCCCGCATATCCTGACCTTAGGAGGAACGCAGATGCCTGCGCCTAACGCTATTTCATCCGAAAAACTTGCCCGCATCATCGGGACCCCACGCGCGCCGCTCTTGCTGGATGTGCGGTCCGAAGAAGACTTCGCCACCGATCCGCGCCTGTTACCCGGATCCATAAGGACTGACGACCGGGATCTTGCTACACTTGCCGTGCAGCTTGGCGGGCAGACGTCCATCGCCGTCTGTCAGGCGGGCCATCGGCGCAGCCAGGGCACAGCCGCGATCCTGCGCGCCGAAGGCTGCGCCTCGGAGTATCTCGATGGCGGGTTCGAGGCCTGGCGCTTGGCCGGGCTGCCGCTGATCGATCCTTTGAGGCTGCCCGCGCGCGACGCGCAGGGCCGCACAACTTGGGTGACGCGGTCACGGCCCAAGATCGACCGCATCGCCTGTCCCTGGCTGATCCGGCGGTTTCTCGATCCCCGCGCGGTCATCCTGTTTGTGGCACCCGCCGAGGTGGTGGGCGTCGCCGAACGCTATAACGCCGCGCCCTTCGACATCGAAGACGTGTTCTGGAGCCATCGGGGCGAGCTTTGCACCTTTGACGTCCTGCTTGCCGAGTTCGGCCTGAACATCCCTGCCCTCGACCGGCTCGCGACAATCGTGCGCGGAGCCGATACCGCCCGGCTCGATCTCGCGCCCGAAGCTGCGGGGCTGCTGGCCGCCTCGCTCGGTCTGTCGCGCATGTTCTCCGACGATCTGGAGCAGCTGGAGGCCGGGATGCTGCTCTACGACGCCTTCTACCGATGGGCGCGGGACGCAACTGACGAGACCCACAACTGGCCCACCAACAAGCCGAAGGCAGACTGATGCAGGACCGTGTTTATCCCACCCTGGCCGAGGCCACCCGCATCTGGGCCCGCATCGGCCTTCTGAGCTTCGGTGGCCCCGCCGGACAGATCGCGCTGATGCACCGCATACTTGTCGAGGAACAGCGCTGGCTGGGCGAGAAGCGGTTCCTGCATGCGCTGAACTACTGCATGCTGCTGCCGGGTCCGGAGGCCATGCAGCTTGCCGTCTATATCGGCTGGTTGATGCACCGCACGCTGGGCGGCATCATCGCGGGCGTCCTCTTTGTGCTGCCCGGCGTCATCGCCATCATGGGCTTGAGCTGGATCTATGCGCTCTATGGCAATGTCGGACCTGTCGAGGCGCTGTTCTTCGGGCTCAAGGCCGCGGTGCTGGCCATCGTGGTGCAGGCGGTCATCCGCATCGGCTCGCGCGCACTCAAGAACGGCGCAATGGTCGCCATCGCCGCCGCGTCTTTCGTGGCGATCTTCGGTTTCGCGGTGCCGTTTCCGCTGATCATCCTGCTCGCTGGCCTCATCGGCTTCTTCGGCGCGCGGGCGGGCCTGCCAGCATTCCATGGGGGCGGCGGACACGGCAAGGTCGGCAAGGTCCAGGTCGATGACGCCGATACGCTGCTGGGCGAGGCGTCTCCCGAACACACACGGGTCAATCGGGCTTGGGCATTTCGCATCTCGACGGTGTTCCTCATGCTCTGGCTGGCCCCGGTTGCCCTTCTGTTCGTCCTGCTCGGCCCTGCCAATGTCTTTTCTCAGATCGCAGGCTTCTTCAGCGTCATGGCCGTCGTCACCTTCGGCGGCGCCTATGCGGTGCTGGCCTATGTCGCGCAGGAAGCGGTGCAGAATTTCGGCTGGCTCGCCCCAGGTGAAATGCTGGACGGTCTCGGCATGGCGGAAACCACGCCCGGCCCCCTGATCATGGTCACGCAGTTCGTGGGCTTCATGGGCGCGTTCCGCGAGGCGACCGGGCTGTCGCCCCTCGCGGCCGGCACACTGGGCGGGCTTCTGACGACTTGGGTGACATTCACGCCCTGCTTCCTCTGGATTTTCCTCGGGGCCCCCTTCATCGAGCGCCTGCGCGACAACGCGCTCCTGACAGCCGCGCTGACCGCCATCACCGCAGCCGTGGTCGGCGTCATCCTGAACCTCGCTGTCTGGTTTGGGCTTCATGTGGTTTTCGACGAGGTAAGGACGATCGCATCCTTCGGGCCCGATCTCGATGTGCCTGTCTGGTCCTCGATCAATCTGGCGGCTGCGGCGCTGGTGCTTGGCGCCGTTCTGGCGGTGTTCCAGTTCAAGCTTGGCCCAGTGACGGTTCTAACTGGCTGTGCGCTGGCAGGGATGGCGCTCGCTGCCCTTGGCTGGACATGATGTCGTCGACATGCCGGATAGAGGCACCCGACTCCAGGAAGAGTGCAAAGCAGTTTGCCCAGCCGCCAAAGGCCGAGATCGCCCCGAACCCGGCGGGTTGTCCCGCCGGGCCCAAGGGGAGACCCCGTTCTCAGAACGGGATCTCGTCGTCGCGGTCGACCAGCTCGGGGTTTTCGCTCTCGGCCGACTTCGGCCGGCTCAGGAAGTCGACCTTCTCGGCGATGATCTCGCAGCCGTAGCGGTCGTTCCCCATGCTGTCGATCCACTTGGTGTAGTGGATGCGGCCGTGGACGAGGACCTTCATGCCCTTTTCGCAATGCTCCGCGACCGTCTTGCCGAGACCGTTGAAGCAAGTGATGCGGTGCCATTCGGTGTCCATGACCCGGTAGCCGTTCTCGTCGCGCAGGACGCGACCTTCCGAGAGGCGGGGGCGAGAGGTGGCGAGGCTGAAGTTGGTGATGTTGGTGCCGCCCTGGGTGGTGCGGGTTTCGGGTTTTTGACCGATGTTGCCGGCGAGGATGACGATGTTCTGCATGATTAGCTCCTGTGTTTCCTGTCTTTGGGACCGTCCCTTCGACAAGACCCGGAAAAAGCCCGTCGGGTGACGCGTGCACGGTGAACGGAACGGACGCCGGAAACCCCCAGAGGACCGGGGTGGAGCGGGCAGGACGCCACAGGCGGCCAACACGGCCCGGGCTGACGCGGGGTTGCGCGCAGGAGACCGAACGGGGTTAGGGGATTGTCAGTCGAAGGGATGGACCAGAAGACAGAGATGCGCGGGGAGCCCATGCCAGACCCTGTCATCCTGCCAATCGGGACAGCCTGACCCCCAATTCAGCACCTCCCTGGCGACGAAACGGCGATCAACAGCTTCGGCCACCCCTGCCCCAGCCTTCCGGGAGTTGCGGCGCCTTGCATCGACGGGCTATCGATACCGGATCATTCAGGACACGGACCGCACCAATGGCTGATTACGATCTCGAGGCACTGTCGCTCAGCGAGCTAAACAAAATGAAGAGGGACGTCGCCAAGGCCATCTCCACGTTCGAGGATCGGCAGAAGGCGGAAGCCCGCGCCAAGGTGGAAGCAGTCGCACGGGATCTGGGCTACTCTCTTGCCGAACTCGTGGGCACCAAAACGAAATCCTTGCGAGCGCCTGTCGTGGCGAAATACCGGCACCCTGAAAACCCGGCACTCACCTGGTCCGGCCGAGGGCGCAAACCGCAGTGGTTCGTGGAAGCACTGGAAGCGGGAAAGACCGCGAGCGACCTCGCCGTCAGTTAAAGGCCTGACCTACGCGATCGACCCTGAACCGCCTTTCTATACAGCATCGGGAAATGACAGGGCTGGACAGAGCGGACAATTAACTGCCGAATCGGGGATCGTCACACTTTCATGGATCCGGCTTTGCAGTGCTACTTCACCACTCGCAGCGCCGGTTTGTGCGGCTCATTAACGGCCCGTTGATCTGGCGACAGTCGGAAAATAAGGGCCTCGATTTCCCCCAAAGGAATCCCAAGGTCTTTGGCGATGTCGTCCTTAGTCATGCCCTTTGACCAAAGAGCGGCCAAGACCTTTGCGAGCACGGTCGAAACCTCACGCTCGATTCCGTCTGGCTCGCCGCTTCGATAGCCTCGCTTCCCAAGCTCGATCAGCAAAGAACGGTAGTTCCATTCGCTGATATAGCCCAGAGAATTGAGGCGGTATGCCAAGGCCATGGCCGATACCTTCCAACGCTTCTTGGCCGAAATGATCTGCCCAACTGTGAAAAGGTGCGCATAGTCCATCATGTCGTTTTCGGGCATGAGGAATGCCGATGCAAATCTGTCGGCCTGCGTCTCTGCCTCTTTGTCGGCTTTCGACCCTGCGTGGTGATGCAAGACAAGGTGTCCAAGCTCATGTGCCGTATCAAAGATGGACCGTTCCGCCGTCTTCTCTTGGTTCAAGAAAACATAGGGATGTTCCCCGCGCCAAAACGAGAAAGCGTCAACATGCTTGGTCGCTTCCGACAGGGAAAGGACGCGAATACCCTTTGACTCGATCAGCTTGAGAACGTTTCCTATAGGCCTGTCGCCTATGCCCCAATGCTGGCGCAGAAGGCGGGCGGCGACATGCGGGCGGCTGCGCTCTTTGCTCAGGTCGATAAGGTCGGCGGCGGGCAGGTTGAAGCGGGAGTCGATCCACTCGTAAAGCTCGATTCCCAACGATCCCGCTGCTTCTGCAGCTCGGCGCTCTTTGGCCTTCATCCGCGACAGACTGCGGAAGCTAACGGCGTCGGTATCAATACGCTCTGGCGCTTCCCGGTAAAAGAAATCAATTGGATAGGAAAGCGCGAACGCCAGGCGCTTCGCTGTCGCTTCATCGGGCGGATGCCCGTTTTCATACTTTGAGAGAGTGACCGCAGACACGCCTACGCGCTCTGCGAGTCCCTTCGCTGTCAGCATCCGCCGTTCGCGGGCTGTTTTGAGACGATCTGCGTTGAACATTAGTGTTTGAAGGAAACGGTGATGTCGAAGTCTTCAATGGGGCCGGTATCGGTTTGCGGGTCTGCCTCCCAGTCGCTGTCAGGCGAATAGATGTATATCCGTTCCATCCAGTGAACAAACTTACCCTTTTCGATCACGGGACAAGACAGTTCCACACTGCCATCAAGGCCAACCATGACATAGTAGGTACGGATACCGTCCTTCAATACGGCGGTGAGGGGGCCGGGTTTCATACCTGCGTTGACGAACAAATCGGGTCCAGAAAGGCTTTCCGCGCCGCTACCCTTTTCGGAGCGTGGCAGGGGCGGCATATTGACACAGCATTTATCAACGTTCTGGAAGCCAATGCGGACAGTGCGATCACGTTTTACAACCGCTTCAATGCCGCAAGTTCTGTCCGGCACGTAGTCAGGACCGACAAGCTGCTGGCGGAGTTCGCCAACGCCGTGAATGTAAGACAACATTCCAGCCGCGTTGAGCGGCATGGAGGGGCTGGCGTCGTCCCCATAGGCGCGGGCGGTTTGTCCGATAGCCATGATCTGCTGGCGAGTGACGCCAAAGTCCTCAAGGCGGGTTTCAACGTCCACCAGCGTGGAGACGATCACGGTGTTGAATGACGGCAATGCTCAGCCCCTTTAAGATTTTCTACATCATACGATGTTGTGTTTCTTAAAGGCAAGTGAAATTTTCCCGATGCTTCGATGGTTGTAGTGTCAGCCCGCTGCTTTGCGCTGCCATTCGTGCGCTTCGCGGTGAAGGTCGGCTCCCAGCGGATTCTGTGGAAAAACTAACGTTTGCGAGCACAGAAATGGCTGTTCCAAATGCGGCCCAAGCGCCTTTCCTATCGGGCTTTGCGGGTTTGCTGCGGTGCCGGAAAGATCTTGGCGAGTTTCCGGAGGTTCTGGGCGGTGGCGGNNGTGGCGGCGAGGAGGAATTCGTCATTTGCACCGCATGGGCCACGTAATCGAAGACGCCCCAGGCCGAGGATGCGCTTGAGGTGGGCGAAGAGCATCTCGACCTTCTTTCGGAGCTTCATCGAGACGTCGTACTGGCGGGTTTTGGCGATATCGCGTGCGACCTGGCGGGCGTCTTCAGTTTCTTCGCGGCTGATCTTGCGCGCATCAGCGTTTGGACAGCACTTGGCTTTGGAAGGGCAGGCCTGACAGACCTCCTTCAACGCGCGGTAGCGAGCTGTGCCCTTGCCGGTCGGTCCCCGGTTCGGGTCTGAGTAGTTGCGACGGAACTGCTTGAGGGCGTGACCTTCGGGGCAGATGTATTGGTCGTTCTTGGCATCCCATTCGAAGTCAGCGCGGGTCCAGGTTCCGTCGTTGCGCCCAGACTTGTCGAAGACAGGAATATGCGGCGCGATCTTGCGGTCCACTAACCAGCCAAGTAGCGGCCCGGTGCCATAGGCGGTGTCCGCGATCAGGCGTTCGGGATGCAGATCGAACCGTTCCTTCACCCGCTTCAGCATGGTCTTGGTCGATCCGACCTCGGCCTGCCTGATTGATCGCGTGGCTTCGACACCGACAATCACACCGTGGTCTGTGTCGATCAGATAGTTGTTGGAAGAGCTAAAGAATGCTGGCCCTTTGCGTGCCGCCGTCCATTGGCTCGCTGGATCGGAATGGGACGTGAACTTGGGCTGAACCTCGCTCGCGGCTCCGAACGCGGCCTCATCCAACGTGTCGAGATACTCTCGTACGGCGCGGGGAGCATCAGTCGGATCGATACTCGATACGTCCCAATCGTCCTTCGGTGTTGAGTTTTGCTTATTGGCATCCGCCTCAATCAAGCTGGCATCAATCGCCATGCGTTGACCACTAACCAGGCCCTCTTCAATGCAGCGGGCGACGGTCGTCTCGAACAGATAACGCAGCAGTTCGCTCTCGCGGAAACGACCGTGACGGTTCTTGGAAAATGTCGAGTGATCCGGCACACGATCGCTCAGGTCGAGGCGGCAGAACCAGCGATACGCGAGGTTCAGATGCACCTCTTCACAAAGTCGTCGCTCGGACCGGATACCGAAGCAATACCCGACCAGCAGCATCCGGATCAGCAGCTCGGGATCGACCGACGGCCGACCGGTATGGCTGTAGAACTCGGTCAGATGAGCGCGGATACTGCTCAGGTCGACGAACCGATCAATCGACCGCAAAAGGTGATCTTGTGGAACGTGATCCTCCAGCGAGAACTCGTAGAACAGCGCCGCCTGTGCTTCCTGCTTCGGTCCCAACATTGCTCAATTCCCCCGCTGGCCAGAAGAATTGAATCAGCAACTTGCGCTTCGATCAAGCCCGAGTTTTTCAACAAAATAAGCGGCCTGTGCGCACCACGATCTCCGCCAGGGTGGCACACCGGCGTGCCTCAGATCGGCATCGCCGATCACTTGGTCGGCGATAGGCCCGGAGGCGCACCTGCGCCGTGCCCGGGCCTTCGGGAAGTGAGGCCAAAGCCTCACCCGAAGGGATCGTACTCCGAGACGATCACGACCTCGTCGCCGTCGATTTCATCGGCGGGGACGGCGCCGAAGGTGCCATCTCCTGCCTGGAAGACGACGATCGAGACCATGAGCGTGGCGGCGAGGGAGGCGGCGAAGGCGTGAGCATCTTTGCGGGACATCTGTTTGGCTCCTGTCTTGGAGGCGGGGGACCATCCCCCGCGCGACAGGACCTCGAAGGCCCGAATACTGGCTGACATCACCGGGTGCGTTCGGACTTGCTCCGAATCCGGCCGGCGGCACGGGCTTGCCCGTAGTCCGACCCCTCGCGGGTTGATCTCGAAGACGGGATTCGGGGCAAGCAAGGGAGTGGCGAGCGGGGGATGGTCCCCCAAAGTCAGGAGCCGATTGTCCCGCTGATGCTTCTAACGCCGCCAGCCTCCCGGGCAGGCTCTTGGTTGAAGACGTCCTTCCTTGGGGATGGTTCCTTTGGCGCCCCGCGAACTCGAAGGACAAGGTTGTGATGGTTGAGAGGCCCGCGCTTGGGCGGGCCGCTCGGTTTCAGGTGGACTCAGGCGGCCAGGTCCGCGCCCCCTGCCCTTTCTCCATCTTCATCGCCGACGATTTCGAGCCGCGCATTGCTGTATCCTTCCTTGGCGATCCAGAGCTCGGCCGCAGCGACGGACTCCGCCAGATGCAGCAGCTCCGTGTTGCCGCCGAAGTCGAGAAGCACGCGGACCTGCCCGGGCTTCGGTTCCTCGGCCACCTCGAAGACGAGGGTGCTGTCAGCAGAATGGCTGCGCATGATGGTCACGAGGATCACCCCGTCCGAGGAGAAGTTGCCCTCATGCAGCGTGAACGACGCGGGTGCCGTCCAGGTCGCGTAAAGCCGGGGTGGTTCCTTTTTCACAAGGCGGCCGACGCCGTTCGAGCGCTCCCAGGCCGCCAGCTTCTTGGTGAAGCGTGCCGGTGGCTTGGGGCTGCCGTCAGTGTAGCGAATGAGCGCCCCGAGGGGGGCGGTGTCGATGATGGTTGTTGCAGACATGATTCCTCATTCTGAATGCGAGTAATCGCATTCATCTTATTGATATTGTTACACTATAGGGTGATTGGAGGCGGAATCTCCGCCCCCCACTGGATCACGTTATTCCGCGGCCAGCATCGATGCGCCTTGAGCAGGCAGGTCATCCGTCAGGAATGCAGGAAGGTCAGCTTCACTGACGCTGTCAGCCACTTCGGCATCCGCCCCCTGGCCTTCGGCACGGTCCTCACCGTCCAGCGCCACGAGATCGTTCCGGCGCAGGACCTCGGGCAACCAGCCGCTGCCCTTCAGCAAGCGCTCGGCTTCACTGGCCATCTCGCTTTTCTTCAGGTGATCGAGGAGCTGGGCAGTCCCCTCCCCTTTCGCTTCGCGCACGGCCTCGAGGATGCGGGCCTTGGGCACGCGGTTGAGATAGGTGTCGACCGTCGGCTCCCAGCCCGCCTCGACCATGTCGAGATCTGTGGCACGCGCCACGAGATCGGAATGCGCCATCCGCCGGGTCAGACCGCCTGCGGAGATGCCTGCACCGTATGGGTTCACCTTCTCATGCAGCGCGTTGACGCCGAAGCTGAGGCAATGCGCCAGCAAGGCCAACCGACTGCCCTGATCGAGGACCGTCAGATAGTCCCAGAGCGCTGCATCATCGCCAAGCGGCAGATCGGCTTCCCATTCCGCATGACGCTCGTCGACCAGCTTCGCCACCACGCTGTCTTTCAGATCGGGCGCTTGCGCTGACATATAGACCTGACGCACGGATGCCTCGAGACAGCTGCCCGAAGCAGATGAGGTGCGGAAGGTGTCCGTCACCAGCTTCAGGAGCAGGAGTGTCAGCGCGACATCCGGCGAGCGCCCGATCGCTTCACGCAGCGCCAGCGTCCGGTGGGCCGTCAACTCCATGACCAGCCGCTCGGGCAGCGGCTTCAACGCCCCGTCGTCCTCATCCTCCGGCAAGTCAGCTCCGATCGGCTGACCACCCGACATGATGACGGTTCCGCCATGAGCGGCACTGACATGGCTATCGGTGAGATTACGATCATCCCCCCGCCCCGCCACCGCAGGATCAGTACCATCCTGGACCGCGGTCTCGTCAACGGGCTCATCCTCTGGACGCACATAGCCGCGATAGACGGCCAGCGCGCCGTAGCGGTCGAGCGTGACGAACGCCCCTGCCCGCCCGATCTCCTCCGCGTCGAAGATCAACGGCCGGGTCTCGATCTTTTCCATCTCCGTTTCCAATACGCCAAGCCGCGTGTCGATCTCGTCGGGGATGTCATCCTGATCCGCGTATTCCTCCTCGAGCGCTCGGTACTCGGCGAGCAGCTTGGCATGAGCTGCACCTTCGTCATCCGTCATCGGTGCCGGATCACCGGACAGGGACCGCAGGCCGTGGTTGTAGCCGTAGGGCAGGTCAAGCGCGACCTCGATCCACTTCCAGCCCTCAACCGCAACCGTCCCAGCCTCGGCCTGGAGTTTTTCCGTCACCAGCCGATCGAGCAGGGCAGGGTCCTCGAGCCAGCCACCGTCATCGCCCTGAAAGAGGTCATGCAGCATCGTGCCACCAGCCGCTTCATAGGCCTCAATACCCACAAAGACCGCACGCCGGTCTGACGCCCGAACCGAGGTCTCGGTCAGCATGCGCCGGATCTGGAATGGCTCCTTGTTCCAGGATGAATGGATCACATCCCAGACCTGAACCTGACGCGCGTGATCGGGGTTCACGGTGAAGGCCATGAGCTGCTCCAGCGTCATGCCATCCTCGGCATAGATCTCAAGCAGGGCAGGGGCGACGGAGGCGAGCTTTAGGCGTTGCTTCACGATCTGCGGCGTCACGAAGAAGGCGGCAGCTATCTCTGCATCGCTCTGACCCTTGTCCCGCAGCGCCACAAACGCGCGGAACTGATCGAGCGGGTGCAAGGCGACGCGCTGCATGTTTTCGGCAAGGGAATCGTCCTCGGCCAGGATGTCGGACGCAGCATCGCGGACGATGCAGGGAATGGGTGTGGTCTTTGCCAAACGCTTCTGCTTCACCAGCAAGGACAATGCTTGAAACCGGCGGCCTCCAGCCGGGATCTCGAACTTGCCGGTCTCGGTCCCATCGGCAGCCAAGACGGGCCGCACGCTCAGGCTCTGCAAGAGACCGCGGCGAGCGATGTCTTCGGCCAGTTCCTCGACGGACACGCCAGCTTTGATGCGCCGCACATTGGACTGGCTCAGCACCAGCTTATCAAAAGGGATATCCCGCGAAGGGGACAGGGTGATTTTCTGGACAGCTTTCGTCATCAGATCTTCTCCTCGACGGGCGCCGGAAGCCACTCTCCCGATCTCACTTCCCGTCACCCTCAAACCAACACTCCTTTCCCTCTCGATGACCTTAGGGTTGGAACTATCCGGGAAAATTTGCCGGAGGATCGAAGACTACGCTCAATTACAAACTGGTTGAGTGAGCGTGATAAGACCATCACGTCCCTTGCCTCATCATAGCGTCGAGGTAGGCGTTGTTGTTTTTCACCTGTCCTGTGCTGGCTCTCAAAATTAATTCGTCGAGTGCAATAAGGAGCTGCCCTGGACCTCGTTCTCTAAGGTGTTTCATGATCCTGCCCTGTTCTATTCTTAGCAATCTTCCGACATCGGCCAATATTTCGAGAACTGATTGATGATCTCTTGGTTCATGCGGGAAGAAGTCCGATACGTTTTTCAGGTCCGTCCATGCCATAATTGTTGGATCTCGGCGTTCCTGAAAACCAGAGGTGCAGTGTGCATCTGCTCTATCTTTTTTTATATTCAATCTTGTGGGTTCTACGTGCCGGACATTTTGTCCGTCGTCGCCGGACATTTGGTCGGGCATTGTTTCCTGAGCGTCATGGTTTCCGGCCGGAAACTCTCTGATGGTCGCTCCGACCAACTCTGCCAGCCTCTTGATAAGCTCTATGATTTCGTCGGCTTTGAGAGTTGCACGGCGTAGGATGTTTCGTACGTTCTGGAGAAATGAGACAGTCTCAACATCCTTTGCTTGGCGCAAAGCCTCGACACGAAGAGCCAGTGCCTCCGCCTTGAGTGACCGTAGCTTTTCCTGATCGCCCACAAGCTGTTCTGCGTGTTCGGTGAGCTCTCTTTCCCGATCATACATTGGCTGCAGATCGAAGCCAAAGGCATCTCTGATCAATCCACCGTAGCGAAGAGGGAACCGTTTGCGGGTTGCGCTATCCCTGCGCTGGATCAGCCCGGCATCCACGAGGTGTCCGATACACCGTCGAATCGTTCTCTCGTTCAGGCCGTTCGTTCTCTCAGACAATGATGCGTTTGAGGGAAAGACGATAGTCATTGGAGCTGTTTGTCCGGCCTTCTTCGGCATGAAGCTGATCAAGGCCTGCAGTGTTACCAGGTCATTTGGTGTCAGACCGAGTTCTTTGCGAAGCGCTCGGATCGGCTCGATTACCCTGTACGGGTTCGTACTGGGTACAGACGATCGTTCCGCCAAGGCGGGTGTGTGAGAAAATACCTGTCTCATGATGATTTCGGCTGAAAAAGCTTCCCCGTTCACCGCGAACGGTGTTGAAAACGATTCGGCTTCGGGGTATCAATCAGGTGTCTAAGCTAATCGAGGCCCTTCGGAAGCACTGCTTTCGGGGGGTCTTTCCTTTTCTGGCCTGTCCTCCTTTCTGCTCAGTTTTTGTTATCGTCTATGTCAGGACCATCAAGATCCTGATCCCTGCCGGAGACTGGGTTACCTATGGGTTCCATTTTCTCTGGGGTAATGATCTGCCCTGGACCAGCGGCCTTCGCGTTCGCCAACGCTAGAAGAGCGGCCTCTGGATTCTCAGAGATCCACTTATGAAGCCCGTCATCTCCGTTCTTGACGGTGATGATCACGTTTCTTTTGGTGACCTTCACCATCCCGAGTTTTGTCTTGATCGCCGATGGGGCAGGGGGCTTGTGCTGTTTCAGGAGCCCTTCGAAGATCGCAAAGCGTTCGTCGGAGGTCTTGCCTGAACCTCTGGATTCCATGAGAGCATCATGGAATTCTCGGTTTCCGGCCGGAAACCCTTCACCTCCAGAGAAGCCAAGGCTCTCATAAGACTTTGCGGCAGCATACCAACGATCCCGTCCAACCCCGTGTGCCGCCCCGATCTTTTGGATGAGTTCAGTCGGAATACAGGAAGTGACTTGTTTCATGCGAGCAAGTCCCGTGAGCTTGTCACCGGCTTTCCTAGCTTTCTGATCGATGTTGAGGGCGTCACAGACCAGTCCCTCATCCTTGCCGGACTCTATGAGAGAACGTGCAAAAAGGGCTTTCTCGATCCAGCTGAGGTCTTTTCGGAAGCTGTTCTCTTGGCCTTGTGCAAGAATCGCTTGATCCTCATCCAAGCCTCTGATGAGAGCCTTTGCGGGCTTGCCAATAAGTCGAAGGGCCGCTAATCGCCTGCGCCCATAGATGATCCTGTACCGCCCCCCTTCGGGGCTCAGAAGTATCGGGATAAGCTGTCCCTGCTTGTCAATGCTTTCAGCCAGCTCCCTGATGTCATCTTCGTCATCCAGGGCCAGACGATCCTGGAACTCAGAATCATCAATAAGGTCGGTACTGATTTCTTGAATTGAAGATTGTGCCGCATCCTGAAGAGAACGGGCCATTCCCGAAAGGGCAGGGGCTCGTGACTGGGTTCGAGTCGGAGAAATCGACGAGCTCTGCTGCTTTTCTTCATCCTCGGGAATGTCGAATGTGACTTTGCGGGCCATTACTTGCGCCCCCATGCCGTTTTGATGAGCCCTTCGACCTCCGCCACAACCCCGTTGATGGACTCGATAGCCCGATCGTACGTCTGGCGATGAAAATCCGTTCTGGCGATCTCGAACAGTGTCTGTTGCGTGAGCCCAGCGTCAGAGACTGCGGAGGATTTCAGGAAAGGCTGAGTAAGAACGTCATCCGTGAACATGGTCCGCAGGAATGCCGCCATCTGGGTTTGGGGGCCGTCATTGGGCTCGAAACGAGTGATTAGAAATCTCATGAAGTCCCAGTCGGGCGATGCGCCCACATCAGCAATTGTTGCCATGAGGCTGGATGTGAGCTGCAGGAATTGGGCCATCGAGGCGACGTCAAGCATGCTTGGAATGACAGTGACGACTAGGGATGTCGACGCTACCAAAGCCGATAGTGTGGTAAACCCGAGTTGCGGTGGGCAGTCGATGACGACAATGTCGTAGTCTGTCTCGACTTCATTAATGCAAAGGGCAAGCCGCTGATAGAACGGCGGCCTGATATTGTTTCGAAGGGCGTGTGCGGTTTCGGTCTCGAACTCAGAGAGCAGCAAGCCGGCCGCGGCTAGATCGAGGTTGTGGAAATACGTTTTGCGCACAACGTCTCTAAAGGGGATAGGGTCCTCGTACCGAAGGGCATCGTACACCGTTCCGGCCTCAGGGAAGTCGATTTCCGGCCGGAAACCGAACATGGTGGTCATTGAGGCTTGTGGGTCGAGATCAATTGCCAGAACCCGATAACCATCAAGGGCAAGCTTTTGGGCCAGATGGATCGCTGTTGTCGTCTTCCCTGCGCCCCCTTTGAAGTTGGCGATCGAAATGATCTGGATATGCTCCCCATCCCGACGACGAGGAACGATATGCTGGAACTTGGTGCTTGACCGGGCTATTTCGTGGCGCGCTATATCGATTTGCTCTGCAGTGTAGAACCTGCGGCCGCGGGCGTCTGTCTCGATTTCACCGAGATCGAGCTTGTCCTCGAAAAACATCTTCCGCAAAAAATCTTGGCTTACGCCGAGGATCTGGGCAACTTCCGTGGATGAGAAGCGTCTGAGAGCCTTTCGTTCATCAGGTAGAAACGACTTGCGCATATTCACATCAAGCGATTTGCTTAGACGTGTCGCCATCGTCTGGATCTTTTGATCCATTCTGATCCGCTGCTCGTTCATGCCCGTCCCGCCGCCCGTCTTCCGAGTCTATCTTGAGAAGGAACGCAAAACCGCCGGAAACTGATGGTTAGCGTTCTTCCGCAAAAATGTCAGGAAAGCGTTTGACAGGCAAGGATTTTTTCAGATGGTGGGCCGGTATCCGGTGAAATCATTTATTTACAATGACTTATCTTATTTCGCGGATCCAGCGCGTCAAGTGCTTGTGTCGCTGCCATCACTTAAACGCAAGATGTACCCGATTCACATAGGCGGTTTTGCTTCCAAAGAACGAATCTGAGTCTCTTAAATCATTCCCAGTCTCTCAGCCCGTTCCAGCAGCATCTTCACCGAAGACGGCCGCCATCTTGTTCGGCCACGAGGCGTGCGTTCGCGCATAGATTCCAGCCGTTCACAGATCGCTTGAAGCGTGATGTCGGGATCTGCGCCCTTGATGCCAGCAATAATTGCGGGCAGGCGGTCGTCGGTTTCGCGGCGCCCGGCGCGGGCCAGCACCTCGGCAGGCAGGAAGCCGTCGCGGACATAGGCCTTCACAGCGCGCAGCAGGCGGCTTTGGGTCCAGCGACGCGCCTCGGGCAAGGGGCCGTTGACGATGCGCACCACGTCTTCCCAAGCCAAGTCGGGGCGTAACCGGCGCACATGGGGCACCCAATCTTGTGCCGTCTCGTTCAGACGCTCCATGTAGCCGTCCTGTCGCGCCAGCCGCACCTTGCGAAGAGCGGCTGGGTCTTTGGCCCGCAGCCCAGGGTTCCCGCCCACGCGGCCCTTTGTGCGCGCGCTGGCGAGGCCGGCCTTGGTTCGTTCCCGGATAAGGGCGCGCTCAAACTCGGCCGCAGCCCCCAGCACTTGCAAAGTGAACTTGCCCTGCGGGGATCCGGTGTCGATGGGGTCTTGAATGGAACGAAAGAAAGCACCCTTGGCCTCCAGCCGCTCGATCACCTCCAGCAGATGTGACAGGGACCGCGCGAGGCGGTCGATCCGTACGACAACCAGCGTGTCGCCCTTGCTAATGCGCTCCAGCAAGCGGGCAAGCACCGGCCGGGCACGATTGCCGCCTGAGGCGTGCTCTTCGAAGATCTCGACGCATCCCGCAGTTTGCAGGGCCTCAGACTGGGGCAGGGGGGTCTGATCCTCTGTGGATACGCGCGCATAGCCCATCAGGGGCATGAAAATCGGCCGTTTGCAATTTCATATACCGGTATTAAACGACCGTTTATAAAAGAATGCAAGCAGGTGCTCTCTCGTCGTGTTCGTCCAAAAACCCTTGGTTTCCATGCGCTGAGCGCGATCTGAGAGGTTTCACCGGCAGTCGCGCGCGCATACTATATAAAGAGCGAAGGCAGCCGCCACAAAATCACTTGGGTAATGTGCAAAAGAGCAGTATTTTGCACACATGAAGATCCGAGCATCCACTATGACTGATGATTTCAGTGACCCACTCATCACCATCGAGGAGGATGAAGAGGCTCACGAAGAAGATCTCTGGTTTCTGCCGGGACCACTCGAAGAAGAACAAGATGATTTGCCTCCTGTGTCGCATTTAATTTCCGATTTCAATTGAAGCGTTAAGCTGTAAGCTAGGCGCGGACATTTTATCTAAGCGTTTCACAGAACCAGTGGGTTTGAGTGGCTTTCAAAGCCCGGCGTCCTTGGTGAGGTTCACGCGGAACCGGTCGCGTCGGCGTTGATAACGGCGGGTCATCTCTGCGGAGGCGTGACCAAGCTGTTTCTGGACGTAGCGTTCGTCGACTTCCGCCGAAGACGCGAGACCGGCGCGGAGGGAGTGTCCAGAGAAAAGCGCCAGACGTTCCTTTTCAGGCAACTCCGCACGAATACCGCTTTTGAGTACAGTTGCCTTGATGAGGCGTGCGACGTGCTTGTCATTGAGCCGTGCCTCCAGGGCGCGCTTGCCGTCGCGCGAGGTGCGGACAAAGACTGGCCCGAAGTCGATCTTGGCAAAGTGCAGCCATTGTTCCAACGCATGCACGGGACAGGTCTGTTCCGAGGATCCACGCCCAATCTCGACCTCGCGCCAGCCGGTCTTGGCGTTTAGGGTCAGCACGGCGCCCTCGCCATCTTTGCCGTCGAGAATCTCGATCCAGCCACCGCTGTCAGGGGTGTCGTCCTTGCCGGCATCGAGGCTGACGATCTCGGATCGCCGGAGGCCTCCGGCAAACCCCAGCAGCAGGATGGCCCGGTCCCGTAGCCCACGCAGATCGAAGGGCAGGGTGGCGACCATGGCGAGGATATCTTCCGGCAGGATTGCTTCCTTCTGGGCTGGTGGGCGCGCGTGCTTGCGTCTGATCCCGGCGAGAACCGTAGCGATGTGGCGGTCTTTACGATCAAGCGCAAAGCCGCGCTGCGTGTAATTCCACGACAACCCGGAGAGACGGCGATCAATAGTCGAGACGGAAAGAGGTTGGACTGCCGACTGCGAAGGGGAGGGGGCCGCTGGTGCCGCGAGATCTGCCAGATAGAGCCCAACCATCTCTGGCGACGGGGGTATAGGATCGGTACCCCTGAGCCTGCACCAGCGCGCGAAGTGCTTCCAGTCAGCGGCATAGGCCTTGTTGGTGTTCTCAGCCGTTGAGGCTTTGGCGTAGTCGCGCGCATTTTCAACCAACCGATCGAGCGTGCCGGAGCCCGCAAGGCCTGCGAGGCCCCCGGCATGGGAGGGCAGGGCGATCGGGCTGTCTTCAGCATGGTCTCTCTCATTGCGCGCATCACGGTTCATCGCATCATTGGACGCTGAGGTCGATTTCTCGGGTGTATGGGGCTCATCTTCGGGTGTTTTGGCCATGTTTCCCAGCATATCCTCTTAATGTCCGATAATACAACATTACTGGACATGGCTGGAAACGACAAAGCGGGGCGGTTTGCACACTATATAGTAGGCAAAAGCGCCGCCATAAGATAGTCTTGTGGCATGACATATGCCCGTGACGACTTCGAAACCTTACCCCGGACGTCCTCCTGGATCACCTCGGCACACGCCGAAACCCCTGAAGATGTTGCCTTTTTATCAGGCGCGGCTCTCAACCACCTGCATCTTGTGGTGGGGCGCGAGGATGTGCCCCAGAGCTTGTTGCGTGAGAGGCTGGCGCTGCGCGCGGCGGAAGCCTGTGTCGCGCATTCAGGGCGACCGGAAAGGGCTGGGGAGTTGCGCGATGCGGTGCACTTGTCGCGCCCTGGCGATTTGCCTGGACCAGCCGGGGAAACCTATCTGTCCTGGCGGCGGGCATTGGAGCGGCCGGTTTCGGTCAAGGCGTTGCATCGAGCCATACCGGGGATCGATCCTATGCAGATTGCCGAATGGCTGGACTGGTGCGACCAGAGCGGTGCTGGGCAGGGGGCGCCAGTTACGCGGGCCGCAACAGTTCTGGAGAAGGTTTTGTCGGATACCCCGCGCGGAGAAACCGCCGCTTTGATCCTGGCCGATGCGGCCTTGGCGCAAGCGCTCGGCTGGGATCACCTTTTGCCGTTGCTGGCTACGGGCATGAAGTGCGCGGACCAGCGCAAGCGAGGTGATGAATTGCGACTGGCCTGTCATCGCGCGGTGATCGCTTCATCAATCGAAGCCGTGCGCCGTGCCGCAGACCTGTCCCGGCGAGTGGCACGGTTGGCCGCGGTTGCGCCGAAGCTGAGGGCAAAGGGGTCAGAGCAGGCCGTCGAGTTGTTCCTGACCCGGGATGCGGCGGCGCCGTCAGCTCTCACCTCGTTGAATTCGGACCGTGCTGCGCGGCGGTTCTGCGACAGATTGGTCGAGCTCGGCGCTGTGCGCGAGCTGACCGGGCGCGACACGTTCCGGCTCTACGGGGTATGAGACCAATGAAGGATCATGCTGAGAACCATCTGGATCGCGAACTGGAAGACCTCCCGGCCGAGCTGCGCTGGCGTGAATGGATGCGGCGGATCGAGGCGGT
>JBOEHJ010000005.1:0-71328 GCA_050633905.1 Geminicoccales bacterium | reverse complement strand
CGATGCCGGTCAAGACTGATCGTAAGGATGCGCATTGTATCGCTCAATTGATGCGTCTTGGCTGGTTTCGGCCGGTCCATTGCAAGTCGCTGCCGGCGCAAGAAGTCCGTGCCATTTTGACGGCGCGCAAGCTGATACAAACCAAACTTCATGATGTGGAGATGAGCCTTCGTGGGATTCTTCGCGGGTTCGGCCTGAAGGTTGGTCGAACCACGCCAAGAACCTTTGAGGCACGAGTACAAGAACTTGTGACGGGGCACCCGACGTTGACAGAGATCGCCAAGGCGTTGTTGGCTGCAAGGACGGTGTTGCATAAGGAATTTCAGGGTTTCGAGCGCCGGGTACGGACGTTGGCGCGTGGTGATGATCGAGCCAAGCTATTGATGTCGGCGCCTGGCGTGGGCGTGCTCGTGTCGCTCACCTACGCTGCCGGGATCGATGACACCGCCCGATTCAAAAAATCCCGACAGGTCGGCGCACATTTTGGGATGACGCCAAAACGCTATCAATCAGGTGAGAAGGACGTCACGGGACGCATTTCCAAGATCGGCGATTGCAGTGTGCGCACGGCTCTTTATGAAGCCGCGAACATCATTCTGACCAAACCAGTGAAGGCGGGTGTGCTCAAGAGCTGGGCGATGCGTCTTGCAGCTCGTGCTGGCATGAAGAAGGCCAAGGTCGCCTTGGCAACGAACTCCGGTCCATAGCCCATGTCTCCGAATTCTAGAATCGGTGATGCCTGTACTCTTAAGAGACAGGAAAATTCCAAAGTGGATATCTTCATAATTTCCAAGATCGCTCGGAATGATACAGTTTTCAGAGTGAGTGATGGTCAATGGCGCCGTCATTGTGCGGCAAGAAGCAGAGAGCGAAAACGATGAACAGAAGCGGTGTGTTCGACGGCAAGGTTGCCATCATCACCGGTGGCACCCAGGGGCTAGGCGAAGCGACGGCGCGGCTCTTCGCCGAGTACGGCGCTCGAGGAGTTGTGATATCGGGACGTAATGCCGAACGGGGTCAGGCTGTTGCGGCGGACTTGAACGCCGCCGGCACCAAAGCCCATTTCGTGCAAGGCGACCTCGCCAAGATCGAAGATGTCGGCAAGATTATCGCAAAGGCCGATGCCGAGTTCGGCCGGGTCGATGCGTTGGTGAACGCGGCGGGATTGACCGATCGAGGCACGATCTTGAACACGAGCCCGGATCTGTTCGACCGCATGTTCGCGGTCAACGTTCGGGCACCGTTTTTCCTCATGCAGGATGCCGCCAAGATCATGCGGCGCGAGCGGATCGAGGGGACGATGGTCAACATCCTCTCGATGTCCGGCCTCGGCGGCCAGCCCTTCATTTGTGCCTATTCGGGCTCGAAGGGAGCCCTCATGACATTGACCAAGAATGTCGCCTTTTCATTGATGCCCGACCGTATCCGGGTCAATGGCCTGAATATTGGCTGGATGAACACACCGGGCGAAGACCACATTCAACGAAGCTTCCATGGCTCTGATGAGAATTGGCTGGAAGCTGCCAAAGCGCGCCAGCCCTTCAAACGACTGCTCGAGCCTGTCGAGGTCGGGAAGGCCATCGCTTTTCTCTGCTCCGATGCAAGCGGCATGATGACTGGTTCGATCGTTGATTTTGATCAGCAGGTCCTTGGTTGTTACGACGCGCCGCCTCAGCCTGCGGCAAGGCTTGCCGATGACTAAGCGTTTTGGCGTCGACGGCGGCAAAGCCATGGCGACCAGAGGCAGCAAATTTATGGACGTCAATATCGTCCATGGGCGCGCATCAAGCGGTCGCAGCGATTCTGGGCATCGGCGAGAGCGGTACGAGGTCTCTTGTTTCGCTGCAGCATGGTGTGGATCTCGTCACCGAGGATGGCGACCAGATCGGTCAATTCGACGACTGCGGGGCGTGGCCACATTTGCAACGCACCGTCACGCGCCATCTTGTCGACAATCGGTATCATCGGACCGAGCTCAGCGACATGTGGGTCATTGCACACGCTGAAACGTGAGCTGACGACACTGCCATTCTCCATGTAGAGCTTGGTGGCGACGGCCGAGGTCAAGGCGCGTATCGCCTTGATCGTGGCATTCCGCCTCTCAGGCGCGAGGTTGGATGGCATGCACAACGACCAGCCACCCAGCGGCGCAATGGGCAATTGGCCACGCGCGGGCGGATGCGGCGAGTAGCCGGTTTTTCCATAGGCTGGTGAGTTTGGTCTGCGCTCGAACAGCGGCATGATCTGTGTGTAACAGTAGGCCATTGCCGCGTGGCCGTCGGCATAGCATCTGGCCCGCTCGTACCAGGACATCTGCAGAATATTGGGCGGCGAGTAGTCCAAACATTCCAGCAAGAACTCGGCAGCCTGCATGGCCGCTTCGGAATCCAACATCGGCCGACAGCAAGTACCTTCAAGACCAGTATTTAAGAAGCCTTCACCTCGTCGCGGCAGATTCAAAACCGGCTGGCCGAAATCCGCCATGATCATGATGAACGGCGTGCAATTGTTGCTCCTGCCTCGAACCGGGCGTTACAATCTGCTTGGAACCGGCGTCGAGGACATTGCCGGCACCTATCTGTCCGGCGCTGCCGCCTGGGCTCTCGTCCTGATCGGCATTACCCTTTTTGCGGCGCTTAAGATTTCTACATTGATGGCCAGGCGTCGAGCAGGGCTGACTGCACCGCTTGCCCGGGATCTGATCCTGCCGGTGGCTATCGTCGGTGTTTTGGCAATTGCAGCCCTGCTGCTTCTCTCAGAACGCAATGGCCTGCCTATGCCGTTGATCCTTTTTATCACGGTCCTAGGCGTTACCGCTTACGTAACCACCGAAACCCGCTTTGGCCTCCATCTTTATGCTGTCGGCAACAGCGTGGAGGCGGCAAGACGCAGCGGCATCAACGTGGCGCGCATCAAGATCATGGCATTTGCGATCGCAGGCGGCCTTGCGGCTCTTGCCGGCATTCTTGCGGCATCGCGAATCTTAGGCGTATCCGTGTCCTCGGGCGGCGGCATTGGCGGAGGGGCTCTGCTGCTCGAATCCATTGCCGCTGCTGTCATCGGCGGGGTTAGCCTGTTCGGTGGCCGCGGCCGGGTCACGGGCGCGCTATTTGGCGCCCTTATCATCGCCACCGTGTCGAATGGCCTGAATCTGATGGGCGTTGCCAATGAAGCCGTTTGATCGTCACCGGCATTCTGCTGGTCCTTGCCGTTTCTGTCGATCGCGGCATCGAACGATTGGCTGGTGATTGACGACCAGCATGAGACCGTCGGACATTAGGAGGGCCTCATGCAGCAACACCACTGACCGTCAAATTTCGCTCAATACGCCATCCGGATCGCTGCACCCTCACGCTGCGATCGGTCGCAAGCGAGGGCGATGGCGAGGGCGGTGCGACCATCATGTTCGGTCGCCGACGGGGGACGGTTGTTACTCACCGCATCGTGAAATTCATCGAGCGCATGCAAGAACGACGCATCATAGCGTTCCAGAAAGAAATACTTCAGCTCTGCACGGGACTCAGTATGCGTACCGTCCCAGCGGACCAGGTTGTCGTCGCGCTGATTGACGGTTTGCAGCATGCCCTTGGCGCCGAACGCTTCCACACGCTGGTCGAAGCCATAGGACGCTCGCCTGCAATTGTTGATGTGGCAAAGGCAGCCACTCGGCATTTTCATGATTGTCATGGCGGTGTCGACATCGCCTGCCTCGCCGATCTCCGGATCGACCATGCAACTGCCAGCAGCATACACTTCGATCGGACGCTCGCCCGCAATCCAGCACAAAAGGTCGATGTCGTGGATCTGGGCGTCGAGAAAATAGCCGCCAGAGCTCTTCACGTAACTGATCGGCGGCGGGCCTGGCTCACGGCTAGTGCTCATCAGTAGGTTTAGTTCGCCGATTTCGCCGGCTCGAACCGCTGCTTGCAGTGCATTATTGTCGGGATCGAAACGCCGGTTGAAGCCGAGCATGAAGGGCACCGGATGGGCTGACAGTACCTCCAGACACCGGTCGACACGCTCGAGTGTGAAGTCGAGCGGTTTTTCACAATAGATCGGTTTGCCTGCTTTCGCGGCTACCTCAATATATTCGAGATGAGTATTGGTCGGCGTGGCGATTACGACCGCGTCCACCTTTGGATCGGCGAGAGTCCTGACGAGATCCGCTTCGGCCCTGCCCCCATAGGCGTTCGCGGCCTTCTTTGCGGATTCCAGGTTGGGATTGAAAACACAAATAAGCTCGAGACCAGGGTGCTGGCCGATCTTGGGCCCGTAGACATGCGCCATGCGCCCACTTCCCAGCAATGCAATCCCAAGCATTTATGCCTCCCCCGTGGTGTGACCACTTCATTTGGTTTTAGCGTCCTCCAGAATGAGGGCCGCACCCTTTTCCCCGATCATGATCGAAGCGGCATTTGTGTTGCCGGTGACGATGCGCGGCATGATCGATGCGTCGACCACGCGCAAGCCTTCCACGCCGTGGACAGAGAGCCGCGGGTCCACCACCGCATCATCGCCAATTCCCATTTTGCAGCTGCCGACCGCGTGCAGCAAGGAAAGACCGGACGTTCGGCAATAGGCCAGCAACTCCTCGTCCGACTGCACGTCCTCACCTGGCAAAATCTCGTGGTCGACGCAGTCGGACATCGGCGCAGTCTCTGCGATTTTTCGTCCGAATTTTAAGCCTGCAAGCGCCGCTTGCCGGTCAGCTTCATCGGCAAAGAAGTTGAATTGAATCAATGGCTGGTCGGTAGGCTTGTTACCGGAAATACGCACATGCCCACGCGAGCAGGGCCGCATGTGTTCGGCTAGAATGGTGAAGCCAGAAAACGGGTGCGGCTTCAGATCTTCCGTCGTGCACCAGGCCATGAACGTGACCATCATGTCGGGGCGGTCGATGTCCGGTCCGCTGCAGATGAACGTGTTCGCATAATTACCGTTGTCGGCGAACGGTCCGGTTCGGAACAAGAGAAAGCGCAGCAACTGCCAGCCGCCCTTGAAGGGGTTGTTATAGAGGTCATTGACGGTGGACTTCACCCTGGATCGATACACCGCACCGATGCCGAAATGGTCTTGTAGGTTTTCACCGACGCCGGGGAGGTCGTGGATCACCGAAATCCCATGCTGCCGCAGCACGGCGCCTGGTCCGATGCCCGACAACTGGAGCAGCTGAGGCGAGTTGAAGGCACCGCCGCACAGAATGACCTCGCGCCTAGCCCTAGCTTGGTGCCGACCGGCGCCGTCATCCCAGGAAACGCCGACGGCGCGGCGACCGTCGACCTCGATCTTCTCGACCATGGCATGGAGTTTGAGATCGATATTGGCCATCGCAGTACCGCGCAAATACCCGGACGCCGTACTCCAACGCCAGCCGTTCTTGGTGGTGGTCTGCACATAGCCGGTGCCTAGCTGCTTCGCCCCATTGAAATCATCATTGGGCGGTACACCTAGCGCCTGCGATGCGGCAATATAAGCTTCGCCAAGTGCGTGTTTGGTGCGCAGATCCGACACCGATACCGGACCGCCGACGCCGTGAAATTCGTCTGCACCGCGCTCCTGATCCTCGGACAATTGGAAGAAAGGCAACACATCATCCCAGCCCCAGCCGGTGCAGCCGGCCGCCGCCCAATCGTCGAAGTCCTCGGGCTGGCCACGCATATAGATCATGCCGTTGATCGCACCGGTGCCACCGAGCACCTTGCCGCGCGGCTGAAACAACGTGCGGTCGTTCAGATGAGGTTCGGGCTCACTCTGATAACACCAGTTGACGGCCGGATTGGTGTAGAGCTTCGAATAGCCGAGCGGCACATGAATCCAGGGACTGCGATCACGTCCGCCTGCCTCCAGCAACAAGACCTTGTAGCCCGCCTTGCCCAAACGTCCGGCAACGGCGCATCCAGCCGATCCTGCACCGACGACCACATAGTCATAGATCGTACTGGCCATACCGCTGTTCCTCCCCGGCCTTGCTGCCCGGCACCAAGTCCAGCATCAGATCACCGATTTGGACGCATTCATTCATTGCACGCCCGTATTGGTGTTTCTCGATGCCCTTACTGTATGATTTCATAGACATTGGCCGTGCTGAATGGCGTTAATGTCAGAAATGGACAAACTACGATTTGCCTTGGCATCTGCCGGCCGCTGAGCAGGAGTGCGGCATGACCCGCGATGAATTGCTTCGCATTCTGAACTTCTCGGATACCTGGCGGAGCTTGTGCGAGGAACGAACCTCGCTTTCAGGGCAGGATGCCCGCTGGAACATCATCTCTTACGCTATGCGCAGGCATCTCGAGGGCAAGATGCTGACCGTCACTTCGGCAGCGGCCGCATCCGGCGTACCCTATGGGACGGCGATGCGCCGCATCGGCGAACTGATCGATGAGGAGCTCCTGCTGAAACGACCACGCTCGAAATCGGGCAGGTCGTTTTCGCTTCATCCGACGCGCAAGCTGATCCGTGAGGTCGAGTCCTATGCCTTGTTGCTGAAGGCGCATGTCGGCAACGCCTTCGGCTTCACCCAGAGCGGCAGCGGTATAGAGGATTTCTTTTTCGGAGCTTCCTACATGGCGCCGAAAATCCTTTCTTTTCCCAACGCCATGCGCACTGCGGTCGGTTACGATCGCCCGGTTCGCCTGTTATGCCCGATCGATCCGACGTTCAAGACACTGGCCGATCAAGTCCGCACCCTGAATGAGTTATGTGGCGCCAGCCTGGACATCACGACATTGCCGATCGACGAACTGCATGAAGCGATCCTGGAAAACCACGGCCGCGCTAAATCCTCATATGATATCGTCTCGTTCGATCTGCCCTGGATCGGGGAATTATCGCAAAAAGGGATCGTCCAACCGCTCGACGACCTCATCGAGGCCGAGCGCTACAATGCGTCCGATTTCCACACGGCTGCGTGGAAAGGGTCGCGCTCCGGCGGCAGGCAATATGGGGTGCCGATCCAGCCGACGGCGGAACTGCTGTTCTACCGCACGGACCTGTTTTCCGAGGCGGGACTGCAGGCGCCGAAGTCATCCGAGGACGTGCTGTTCGCAGCGAAGACGCTTCAGGGTTCCCGGTTCGGCCTGTCGGGCATCGTGATGAACTTCGGACGGGGCACGCCGGTCGCTCACACCTTCGTGCTGACATTGGCTGATTTCGGTCAGCCGGTAATCGATCTTCCCTGGATCGGCGAAGAATTCGACGTCGGCGACATCATCGGTGAGCATTTTCGCCCGATGATCGACACGGAGGCCGGCCGCCGGACGGCGGAACACCTGCTGGCGCTCCGTGACTACGCGCATCCGGAGAGCATACAGTGCAACTGGGACAAGCGCATCGCACTCTTCGCAAGCGGTAAGGCGGCGATGACCTATGGCTGGTCGGTGCGCGCCGCAGCTTTTGAGCTCGACAAGAAAGCAGCGGCCCATGGCCAGGTCGATTTCGCCGTTCACCCACCAGCCCCGGGTGCGCGCGCCGTATCGCCCATCGGTGGCTTCGCGCTGGCCATACCAAGAGGGCTCAGCGAAGAGCGCACGCGATCGGCCTGGAAGGTCATGGAGTATCTGACCCGTCCGGAACTGATGAAATGGTATGTGCAAGCCGGCAACCTCACCAGCCCGCGCTTTTCCACCAGTGCGGATCCGGAAGTGCGGTCGTTTTCCAAGATCATCGACCGTATCGACGCCATGGAGCGGCGTGGCGAAATTCAGTTGTGGCCGCGTCCGCCCGTGCCGGAATTCAGCGACATCCTGTACGTCCTGGGTGAGGAAATTCACGACATGCTCGGCGGCAGAGTGACTGCCGCTGCCGCGTTATCATCGGCGCAAAATCGCGTTGACGCCGTCATGCGGGCGAACGGCCGATACTAGTGGGTGGCATGGCCACATCAAAGGGTTAGCTGATGTGCCCGGCCCACCATGGCACCGCTTTCGGATCGGTGATGACAAGTTGTTTGTCCGCGGCGCAGTACGCCGCGGACAAAAGAACCTGCGTGCCGCTCCTGACCTTAC
Source organism: Geminicoccales bacterium (assembly GCA_050633905.1). Taxonomy (GTDB): domain Bacteria; phylum Pseudomonadota; class Alphaproteobacteria; order Geminicoccales; family Geminicoccaceae; genus JANQPX01. The sequence goes on along the minus strand of JBOEHJ010000005.1, from coordinate 63,322 downwards.
CAGGAAGGACGTTCGAACTCGTCGACGTTCTCAGGCAGTACCTTCGGCGTCTCGATGCCCTGGAGATCGGGAATGTCGATGCCGTTGGCGACCTTTACGGCCGTCTGAATGGCGAGGATCGCATCGTCGATCGGCGACTGCTTGTTGGAACCGGTATGCCAGCCTTCCTTCATCGCATCCCAACCTTCACCGAACTGGTTGCAGGTCACGAGCTTGACCTCGCCCGGCTGCTTGCCCGCACCCTGCAGAGCGCTGATCACGCCGAGCCCCATGCCGTCGTCAAAAGCGTAGACGCCATCGATATCGTCGCCAAACTGGGTCAGATAGGTTTCCATCACCGTCTGGGCCTTCTCGCGGTTCCACTCCGCGGTCTGGCTGGCGAGAATCTTGATGTTCGGATATGTGTCCTCCAGCTTGTCGAGGAAGCAGTTCTTGCGCAGGATCGAGACCGTATAACCGGGCGTACCCTCGACCACGACAATGTTGCCCTCACCGCTGAGAGCGTCGCCGAGCATTTCGGCGGACTGTTCAGCCTGCGCACAGTCATCGGGTCCGGTGTGGCCGACGATGTAGCGGCGCCCCGCCTCACCGATCGGCGAGTTGGACGTGATCAGTGGAATGCCGGCGCGTGACGCTTCGCGCACCGCTGGAATAAGCGCATTCTGCGAGGTCGGCCATAACACGATCACATCGAGATTTTGCGAAACCATGTCCTGCAGCTGATCGAACTGCGTCGCCGGGTCGCCTTGGGGGTCCATCACCGTGGCATCCAGGCCGAGTTCCTTGGTGTAGCTTTCGGCCGTCTCGGCATACTTCGCCTGATAGGCGTTGGAACCCGGATAAAGCACGGTGATGCCGATACGGGTTTCCGATAGCGGCTTTTTGAGTTCCCCACCCAGCCAATCCGGCGCGTCCTCTGCCACGGCAGTGCCAACCGCCATAGTGCCCGTCATCAAAGCGAACGCCAGAATGCGTACGCTCTTGGCGAAATCCGTCATTTTCTGCTCCCTGTGGGCGGTTAAATTTTCCTTCTGGCCGCGCGACTGCCTTTCTTGCAGCAGACTGCACGATGTTACCGATCATCCTCCAATTCACGAGCATAACAATGCGCATGATATCCAAATCTGATCTTTTGCAGGGATGAGACGAAACGAGGCTGAACAAACCTGCAAAGGTCTTGGCCTCTACGTGCGCGCGTGCTGTCGGCATCTGCATCCATTTTGGATTTTTACAGCCTGTCATCCTGGCTCCCCCTCGCCTATCGTTTGATGATCAGGGAGGAGACTGCGGATGGTGATGCCGCGCAGTGCCGCGTTTCTGCAGCGTCACGGCTTGATTGTAGCTTTCGGATTATTTCTGGCGGCTGTTGCCATGTCCGCCCCGTCGTTTCTTACCGTCGGCAACATCCTCGATGTCGTCCGCCAGGTCTCGATCACCGGTTTGATCGCGATCGGCGTCACCTTTGTGGTGATTTCCGGCAGGCTCGACCTTTCCGTCGGATCGATGCTCACGCTCTTGACGGTCATCGTCGTCGATCAGCACAACGCCATCGGTCCAGCCGGGGCCATTCTCATCGTTATCGCCGCCGGCCTCGTCCTCGGGGCCTGGAACGGGCTGCTTGTCGGGTTCGTCGGGCTGAACGCGCTGATCGTGACGCTGGCCATGCTGTCCTTCCTGCAGGGACTGACGCTTTATTATTCCGGCGGCTCCAACGTCAATGTCGCCAATCCGCAAGCGACATGGTTTGCCTTTTTCGGCCGCGGTACATTGTTTGGACTACCTGTTCCGGCCCTGGCTTTCCTGATATCGGCTGGCGTCGCCAGTTTCATCCTGCGCCGCACGATATTCGGCCGCACCGTCTATGCCGTCGGCGGCAACCAGACCGCTGGTCTGTTCTCCGGCATCGATGCGCGCTGGGTCGTATTCTGGACCTACGTGTTGTCAGGGGGAATGACGGCGCTCGCTGCCATCATCATGGGCAGCCGCGTGATGGGTGCGCAGAATACCATCGGCCAGGGCTACGAGCTGACCGTGCTTGCCGGCATTATCCTCGGTGGCACGTCCTTGCTCGGCGGATCGGGCAGCATCTGGCGCACGGTGCTCGGCATCACCATGCTCGGCTTCATCCAGAATGGCCTTTTGCTGCTCGGCTTTCCCTACTATGTCCAGTGGCTGGTCACCTGGGCCGTCATCATAACAGCGGTGTGGATCGATATCGGCGCCAAGCGCGGCAGGGTTTTCGCATGAGCGCTTCGTTGCGAGGCAAGCGTCCTCTCGGCACATCGGCGACGCTTGGCGATGCAGCCTTCAACTGGCTGGTGCGCAACCATATCTGGCTGTTCCTCGCCCTGGCCATCGCAGTCTTCTCCTACGCTTCGCCCTATTTCCTCACGATCAACAATCTCGGCAACGTTCTAACCCAGGGCGCCTTTATCGGCATTCTTGCTGTCGGCATGACGATGGTCATGATCGACGGCGAGATCGACCTTTCCGTCGGTGCGACACTGGCGCTGGCCTGTGCGCTGGCCATCGGACTGCAGGAGCAGATCGGTGTCTGGCCGGCCGTATTCTGCGGCTTTCTGTCGGGCGTGGCCCTCGGCTTCCTGAACGGAACGCTGGTGGCGCTCTCCGGCATGCATTCGTTCATCGTCACCTTGGGCGGACTGATCGGCATTCGCGGGCTGGTCTTCGTCTACACCGGCGAAGACGCGCTGATGGTCGGTGATTTCAGCTACACCGAGTACCCGGAAATTTATGTCGGCCCCCTGTCGATCACGGCGCTGATCTTCTTAGCACTCGCAGCTTTTTTCCAATGGGTGCTCTCCAGCACCCGCCACGGGCGCGAGACCTATGCGGTCGGCGACAATGTCGAGGCCGCTCACGATGCCGGCATCAATATCAAACGCCACAAGATCATCAATTTCACCATCTGTGGCGCGATGGCCGCCATCGCCGGCATCCTGTTATCGATGCGCCTTGGTACCGCCGAGCCGAACGCCGGCAAGGTCTGGGAGCTCTGGACGATCATCGCCGTCGTCCTCGGCGGAACCCGCCTGCAGGGCGGTTTCGGCAGCATGTGGAAAACGGTGGGCGGCATTCTCACGCTCGCCGTCCTGCGCAATGGGCTCCGGCTTTTGAATACGCCGAATTACGTCGAGCTGATGGTCATGGGTTCGGTGCTGATCCTAGCACTCGCTCTCGATCACATCCTTTCGCCCGCTTCCAGGAGATGACCGGCCATGGATGCTGACGATATCGTCCTGTCGGTCGATAACATCACCAAGATCTTTCCAGGCGTTACAGCGCTCGATGATGTCAGTTTCGAGCTTCGCCGCGGCGAGGTTCATGCCCTGGTGGGCGAAAACGGAGCCGGCAAATCCACCCTGATGAAGGTGTTGGCTGGCCTCTACAAAGCCGACAGTGGGCGAATTGTCTATCGTGGCAAGGACGTCGAGGTGACCTCGCCACTCGATGCTCGTCAGAAGGGCATCCTTCTTATCCATCAGGAACTGTCCCTGTCTCCCGAACTCTCGGTGGCCGAAAACATTTATCTCGGTGCCTGGCCGACCAACATGTTCGGTGTGCTGCGCAAACGGCAGCTGCATCGACAAGCTGGTGAGGCTCTCGCTGCTCTTGGCTGCGATTTCGGACCTGAGATGCGTGTCGGTGCTTTGTCGATCGCACGCCAGCAGATGGTGGAGATCGCGCGTGCTCAGGCGTTCAATGCCAATATCGTCATCTTCGACGAGCCGACGGCGTCCCTGACCGACACCGAAAAACGCCAGCTGTTCGAAACCATCAGCGACCTACGCGCCCGTGGCACCGGCATCGTCTACATTTCCCACAAGATGGATGAGATCTTCGAGATCACCGATCGGATCACGGTGCTGCGTGACGGCAAGGTCCAGGGCACCTGCCGGACCGCGGACACCGACGTCGGCGAAATTACGCGCATGATGATCGGCCGTGATCTCGACGGCTACTTCCATCGCGCCCGGAGTAATTTCGGCGACGAAATGCTGCGCGTAGACGGAATGGGCAAGGGCGGTCTTTTCCAGGACGTATCGTTTGCGGTGCGCGCCGGCGAAGTGCTGGGCCTGTACGGCTTAATCGGGGCTGGACGATCGGAGGTGGTGGAGACCATTTTCGGGGTGCGCCAACCGGACGCCGGCGCACTCTTCTGGAAAGGCGAACCGGTCGACTTCCCGTCACCCAGGCAGGCGATTGCCCTGGGCATGAGCCTGGTGCCGGAAAGCCGGAAAGAACAGGGCCTCGTGCTGAATATGGGCGGGTGCCAAAATACCACGCTCCCGCATCTGACAGCTTATTCGCGACTAGCCGTGATGAACGAAGCAGCGGAACTTAACACCTTTGAACGTTATAAAAAAACGCTCGATATCCGCACGACCGGGCCTGAACAACAGGTGGCCACGCTGTCTGGCGGCAACCAGCAGAAAATCGTCCTGGCTAAATGGCTCTGCGCGGACCCCAAGCTCATCATCCTCGACGAGCCGACCCGCGGGATCGATGTCGGCTCAAAGTCCGCCATCCATAAGCTCATTGCCGGGCTCGCCGAAGATGGCCTTGCCGTCATCGTCATCTCCTCGGAAATGCCCGAAGTGCTTGGCGTGAGCCACCGCGTACTGGCCATGGCCGAAGGCAGGCTCGTCGGGGAGTTCACCGGTGACGATCTGACCGAGGAAAACTTGATCCTCGCGGTATCGCATCACCTTCGGTCGGACAGCGGAACATCGGGTGCTCGAAGGGCGACAGGAGCATGAATTCAGCAATCGGAGGCGGCTGTGACGGATAATCGACCCCTTGCACGGATCGGTCTTGTTGGTGCTGGTTTCATGGGGCGTTGCCATGCCAACGCATTCCGGTCGGTAGGCGGCCTGTTCGACCTGCCGGTACGCGTCGAGCTGACCTGTCTCGCGGATGTCGATGACGAAACCGCCTGCCGAAACGCCAGACTGCTCGGCTTCGAGCGAGCGACGGGCGATTGGCGAAAGCTGACCACAGATTCCGAAATCGACATCGTCGCAATTACCGCGCCCAACGTTCTGCATGAGCCTGTGGCCCTTGATGCGATCGCGCATGGCAAGGCCGTCTATTGCGAAAAGCCGCTCTCAACAACCGCAGAGTCTGCGAAACGCATGGCCGAAGCTGCAGCAGCCGCAGGTGTGCTCACGCTGGTCGGCTTCAATTTCCTGCGTAATCCCCTGATCAAGCTCGCCCGGGACATGATCGAAGGCGGCGAGATCGGCGAGGTGACCTCCTTTCGCGGCCGTCACGCGGAAAACTACATGGCAAGCCCGGAGGTGCCCCACTCGTTCCGTACCGATCGTGATGGCGGCGGCGCGCTGAATGATCTGGGCAGCCACATCATCTCCATGGCTCATTACCTCGTCGGCCCCTTTGCCGAGGTCTCCGCCAGCTTGAAGACCGTGCATACGGAACGTCCGGTGGCGTCAGGCGCAACGGAAAAACGTCCGGTCGAGGTCGATGACATGGCTCATGCGCTTGTGCGTTTCGAAAACGGCGCTGCCGGCTCCATCGAAGCGAATTGGGCGGCGAGCGGTCGCACGATGGACCTGTCATTCGAGGCCACGGGTACAGAGGGCTCGCTCCATTTTTCTCAGGAGCACATGAATGAACTGCATATGTGGACGTCCGGTGGCGCACCAGGTCGCGCTGGCTATACCAGATTGGAAACGGGGCCGGACCATCCACCCTACGGCCGGTTCTGCCCAGCACCCGGCCATCATCTAGGTTTCAACGACCTGAAGGTAATCGAAGTCGCCGAATTGCTCGGCGCCTATGCAACTGGTGGTGGCGGATTTCCCGATTTTGCCGAGGCGACATGTGTCCAGCACACGATCGATGCAATAAGGCAAGCTGCTTCAGAAGGTTGCTGGATCGCTGTCTAATAGGATCGGAGTGGCCATTATATGTAGATCGGAAAATTCCGCTGTTAGCGTGTATTTTATGGCTGCCCATTTTCCACTGCCTGATGCCATGCAGGCATTCTGTCCCAGCCGAACAAGAACAACGGCGGCAACGGGAAAGATGTTGCAGAAAAGTGCACAACGATGGTTGCAGGGAGGTAGGATTTGAACCTACGATTTTCAGGTTATAAGCTCGATTTTTTTTGCGTCAACACCTCTGCGGCGGCAAGCGTCATCTAAGCTGGCAGCGTTCACGTCCTTTTGCTGATATTATCTCCCCGGCTACCGATTTATGGTTAGCCACTCAATGGTCGGTGCGACGGTAGACTTGGCTATTTCGGACGACTTGGGCGATTGGCCTGGTGGCTAACCAGGAGGCGCTATCTTATTGAGATACAATACTCTTCCTTCGAATTCTCTGCCCGCCTTGTAAGCGGGAGGTTGGGGGTTCAAGTCCTCTCGCCGGCACCACAATTTCAATAGGTTGGTAAGAATGAGACTCAAAGGTTAGCCAGTTTCACGTTTTGTTCTTATTATTTTTTCCGTCCGATCACGTTTGATTTTAACAACCACCGAGTCGACCAAGCCGTCACGATTGTAGGCTTGACCATGGTGGTGGCTCATCTGATGTGACTGACCGGTCGTGGCATGAACTTGCTCCCCTAACCACCTTTCATCTCACTCTCCTGACCCCGTAACCTTCGCGTTGAAGGTACGGGGTCAGGAGGGGGGAAGCCTACTGTATCCCAAACAGCCCCCAATCCAGTACCCGCGCAACCACGGCAAGTCGGTTCTCGGTGCGTTCTTCGGACGCCGCTCCGAATGGCCACTTGGGGTAGGTCTAAATTGGAGGAACGATACCAACGATTCTTGCTGAAGTTGTTCGAGGGGGTTGCGTAAGGATTCTCCTCGAGAGTTTAGGCTTGGGCCGGTGAGTATTTGAGAATCAGATGTTGAACTAAGGCTGAATGCATCATGTTTCTGCTCTATTGGGGATCGAAATGCGACTAAATGGAGCATGCGCTAACAATCCATGATGACTAACCAATCAGGTCTTCCAAAGAAATCCAAAGCACAATCGCATCGTCTTTGCTTACCGAAAGGCACGCATGGCCCATGCCGCTGCCATAGTAAACCGAGTCACCAGTTGTCATTTGTAAGGGCTGGTAGAACTCTGTGGGAGTTCAACCTCGCCTTCCATCACAAGCAGAAATTCCTCACCGTCATGTCGGATCCAGTCATCGAAGTCGCTAAAGCTACGCGCCTTGATGCGGCTGAAATATGGTAACATGCCTTTGTCGACAAGCTCGGTGCATAGCAGCTCATGGTCATAGGTTGGTGTCGAGCGTCGGAGTTCTTGCCCCTTAAGGGTCACAACTCTCCGCCCCCACGGTGCATTCCTGCGGGCCGGCGTGAAAAGCTGTGGGAGTCCGAATTCGAATTTCGCTGCAAGCTTTTGGATGATCTCGAAGCCAGGCGACGTCTGGCCGTTTTCGATTTTCGAGAGGGTTGAACGCGCGACACCTGTTTCGGTTGCTGTTGTTTCGAGGGTCCAGCCTTTGCGTTGCCTTGCTTCACGCAACCAAGGTTGCGATCCTGAATGCCAACTACATAGCCACCCGTCTGAAAGAGCATTATCCCATAGTCTACACTGGACCGAATGACGGCGTCGCCCATGAGTGCATCCTCGACCTCCGCCAGAATCATGAGACGACCAGGATCAGCGTCAAGGACGTTGCCAAGCGGTTGGTGTATTACGGCTATCACGCGCCGACCATGTCCTGGCCAGTACCGCAGACCCTGATGATCGAACCGACCGAGTGCGAGGACAAGCAGGAGCTGGATCGGTTCTGCGATGCCATGATCATGATCCGTCAGGACATTGCCGAGATCGAAGAAGGCAAGGCGGACAAGGCCAACAACGTGGTGCGTGGCGCACCGCATACAGCTGACCTCCTGGTTGGCGATTGGGAGCGCCCTTACACACGCGAACGCGCCCTCTTCCCGCTGCCCTACATCCGCGAAGACAAATACTGGCCGCCGATGGAAGCCTACATGCCAACTGCAGCCGAGTAGGCGCCACCGGCGCCGGCTGACCTTTTCAGAGAACTTGAAGATCATGTTCATCAGCACGTTCGATATCTTCAAGGTCGGCATTGAAAAGCATTTGAAGACCCCCGGCCATGGCATGACCAAATTCGATCCCGAGCAGGACCTGATCTTCGACTACGGCCCGCCGCTTCCCGGTCACTCCAACGGCATGAGGCTGTCTGCCTATGATGGGGCAGGGGATCCGCTGCTGGAGTGCGCCTAGTCGTTGGCCTCGGGCGGCAGGAAGTCGACGTCATGCTCGGCGGAAAGCCGCACCACTTCTTCGACATCCGTGAGCTCATTCAGCTCGTCGAACAGCTCCTTCAACTTGCCCGCCGGCGAGACCCAGAAGAGTGCTCGCACTGGCTTGTCGGACTTGTTGAAATAGCCATGCGGGACACCTTTCGGCATGCGCACGAGATCCCCTGCCCTGGCCTTGCTCCAGACGCCGTCCAGTTTCAGATCGAGTTCGCCCTCCTGCACCAGTATGAACTCGTCCTGCGTCGGATGGATATGGACGGGCACGTATTGACCGGGTTCGGAATTGGCCTCGAAAGCAAACGTGGTCTCGCACCAAGCTTTGATGAAATAGGTCTGGCCAAGGATGTCGAGCTTGGTGCCCTCGCCATTTCGAGTGGTACCTTTGTCGAGATCAGGCATGATGTTCTCCCTTCTGCCTTACGTTGATTTCAGCCGCGAGCGATGTAAGCGGTCGCCTCGATTTCGATGAGCGCCTCGTCCTCGATCAGGTCCTTGATGACGATCATCGACATGGCCGGAAAGTGCTTGCCGAAGATGCGCCGATAGGCCTCTCCGATCTCGCGTTGACGGGCGAGATATTCGGCCTTGTCCTTCACGAACCAGGTCATGCGGCCGACATCGGTGACGTCGCCGCCTGCAGCTCGGACGATCTCCGCGACGTTGGCAAGCGCCTGTTCCATCTGACTGACGAAATCCCCTGCGCGAAAGCGCTTGTCCTTGTTCCAGCCGATCTGGCCGCCGACATGCAGCGTGCCATCCGGCATCAGCATCCCGTTCGCGTAACCGAGCGCCCGGGCCCAGCCTTCGGGGTGAATGGTTTCGGGTTTCATGCCGCCCCTTCCGTCATCTTGCCGACCTTTTTGCGGACAGCGCCCGGCCAATCGAAATAACGTGGATAGAAGACGATGCGTGCCGGGTCGCAGTGTCGGAACAGGGTTTTCTGTCTCATCTTGAAATACATTAGACTTCCTGCAGGCTCATTGATCACGTGACGCGCGAGACGGCTTGATACTTCGGGTTGCGCCAGCGCTCGTTGCCGACGACATCTTCGATTACATCGGCGGCCCTGCGCACGTCATGTTCGTCGATGTAGAGGGGCGTGAAGCCGAAGCGCATGATGTCCGGCGCACGAAAATCGCCGATGAGGCCTTGGGCGATGAGCGCTTGCATGACGGCATAGCCTTGCTCGAAAGCGAACGACACCTGAGAGCCGCGCGCGGCCGGGTCGCGGGGGGATGCGAGGGTCAGATCAGGACAGCGCGTCTCGACCTCGGTGATAAACAGCTCCGAGAGCTCGATGGACGCCCTGCGAACCGCCTCCAGATCGACGCCCTCCCAAACATCCAGCGCCCGATCGAGGATTGACAGCTGAACGATCGGCGGGGTGCCCACGCGCAGACGCTCCGTCGACATCGTGGGGCGGTAGGCCGGTTCCATCGCGAAAGGCGCCTCATGCCCCATCCAGCCGGCGAGCGCCGGCTCGACGTCCTCGATGAGGTCGGGACGGACATAGATGAACGCCGGCGCGCCGGGGCCGCCGTTCAGATATTTGTAGGTGCAACCGACGGCGAATTCCGCCTTGCTCGCGGCGAGATCCACGGGCAGCGCCCCTGCGCTGTGCGCGAGGTCCCAGATCATCACGGCGCCGGCCGCATGCGCCGCCTCGGTGATCGCCTGCATGTCGTGCATCCGGCCGGAACGGTAGTCGACCTGGGTCAGCAACACAGCGGCGACATCTTCGGTCATGTGTTCCGCCACCTCCTCCGGCGCCGGTGTGCGGAGCTCGTAGCCCTTGTCGATCAGCTTGATCAGGCCATCGGCCATGTAGAGATCCGTCGGGAAATTTCCTGCATCCGACAGGATAACCTGGCACTCCGGGCGCATCTTCAGCGCCGCCGCGAGCGCCTGGTAGACCTTGATCGAAAGCGTGTCGCCGGTCGTCACCGAGGAGGCGGGGGCGCCGATCAGCCGGGCGATCCGGTCACCCACGCGCTTGGGCAGCGAGATCCAGTCATCCGCATTCCAGGCCCGGATCAGGTTCCCGCCCCATTCCTCGCCGATTACGGTCTGCGCGCGTTGCAGCGCGCCCTTGGGCAGCGGTCCGAGCGAATTGCCGTCGAGGTAAATCACGCCAGCAGGAAGTTCAAAAAGATCCTTTTTCGGGAGCGCTGGAGCCACGGTCAGAGCTCTCCGCGCAGATGCCAGAGTTCGGGAAACAGCTCGACATCGAGCATGCGGCGGAGATAACGGACGCCGGAGGTGCCCCCGGTGCCGCGCTTGAAGCCGATGACGCGTTCGACCGTGGTGACGTGGTTGAAACGCCAACGGCGGAAGTAGTCCTCGAGGTCGACCAGTTTTTCGCCGAGTTCGTAGAGCATCCAATAGGCATCGACGTCTTGGTAGACCATCTTCCATCTTGCCTGGATCTCGGGCCGGGCTTCGTGCGGTGTGTCGAGCTGCGGGGCGGGCATGTCGTTCTTGTGTCCGTCGATGGTCCGAAAGAGGATAGCAACCACCTCGTCATAGAGGCTGGGGCGTGCCAACTCGTCCGCCAGCAGCTTTTGAACATCCGGCTTGTGTTCGTGCGGCGTCAGCATGTTTCTGTTGCGATTGCCCAGAACAAATTCGATCAGTCGGTACTGGTAGGACTGGAACCCCGACGAGAGACCGAGAGTCTCGCGGAACCGGGTATAGTCCGCAGGCGTCATCGTGCGCAGCACGTCCCACTGATTGTTGAGCTGCTCGAAAATCCTGCTGACCCGCGCCAGCATCTTGAACATCTGAGCGGTATCGCCGGCCTTCAATGCCTCACGGGCAGCGCGCATTTCGTGGATGATCAGCTTCATCCAGATCTCGCTGGTCTGGTGCTGAATGATGAAGAGCATCTCGTCATGGGCGTCGCTGAGCGGGCACTGCTGTCCCAGGATGGCATCGATCTTCAAATAATCGCTATAGGACATCGCCTCCGCGAGGCCCATCGTTGCCCCGTCGGCGGCAGGGTCGTAGGGCTGGCTGCTCAAGATGGTTGCCTCAGCTTGAAGCGCTGGATCTTGCCGCTTTCGGTTTTCGGCAATCCCTTGGTGAAGATGATGGACCGGGGGTATTTGTAGGGGGCGATTGCCGCTTTGACATGGTCCTGCAGCCGTCTGGTCAGCGCCTCACCCGGCGTCTCTTGCACGCCAAGCACCACATGTGCTTGTACGATCATGCCGCGCTCATCATCGGGCACACCGATAACCGCGCATTCGGCAACGGCTTCATGGGACAAGAGGGCTGCTTCGACTTCGGGTCCAGCGATATTGTAGCCGGAACTCACGATCATATCGTCAGTACGCGCGGCGAAGTGAAAATAGCCGTCCTCGTCCAGCGTGAAGGCATCGCCGGTGATATTCCAGCCATCCTGGACATACTCGGCCTGGCGCTCGCCGCGCAGATAGCGACAGCCGGTCGGACCGCGTACGGCAAGTCGGCCAACGTCGCCCGGCGCAACGTCCTTTCCGTCCGGGCCGATCACTTTGGCCTCATAGCCCCTGACCGGCTTGCCGGTACAGGCTGGCTTGTGGTCCTCGAAGCGGTTGGTGATGAAGATGTGCAGCAGCTCGGTGGCGCCGATTCCATCCAGCATCGGCTTGCCGGTCTTCTCCCGCCATTCCTGATAGACCGGTCCCGGCAAGGTTTCCCCCGCCGAAACGGCGGCGCGGAGCGAAGAGAGATCCGCCCCTTCGTCCATCGCCTGCAACATGACGCGATAGGCCGTGGGTGCGGTGAAGCAGACGGTGGCTTTATATTTCTCGACGATCTCGATCATGTTCGGCGGTGAGGCATTCTCTAGGAGCGTCGCGGCCGCACCGAAACGCAGCGGAAAGATCGCGAGCCCGCCAAGGCCGAAGGTAAACGCGAGCGGCGGCGAACCGACGAACACGTCGTCGGGCGTCACACCGAGAACCTCCCAGGCATAGCCGTCAGCGATGATCAGAAGATCACGGTGGAAATGCATGGTGCCCTTAGGAACGCCGGTGGAGCCGGAGGTGAAGCCGATCAGCGCCACATCGTCCTTTGAGGTCTCGACCGCGTCCATGCGCACCGGTTTTTCCAGCGCCAGACGATCGAGTTCCGCGTCATGGTTCGAGGTGCCATCGAAACCGACGACGGTTTTCAAATGGGCGCTGCCTTTGGCACAGGTGACCATCTCGTCCATCAGCCGCGTGTCGCAAAGCGCGTGGCTGATCTCGGCCTTGGCCACATAAGTCTTGAGTTCCTCAGCGCGCAGCATCGGCATGGTATTGACCACGACGGCACCCGCCTTGGTCGCAGCCAACCAGCAGGCGACCATGGCCGGATTGTTAGCGGAGCGGATGAGGACGCGGTTGCCGGGCTTCACGCCGAGATCGTCGACCAGAGCATGGGCCAGCCGGTTGGTCCAGTCGGTCAGCTCCTTATAGGTGCGTCGCCTTCCATTGCCGATCAGGGCAGTATGGTCGCTGAAGCCCCTGTCGACCATGGCATCGGTCAGTTCCACCGCGGCGTTCAGCCGATCGGGATAGTCGAAGCCGTCCAGCAGCAGATCCGGCCACTGGTCCATCGCCGGCAAATGATCGCGCGCGAAGCTGTCTGTGTGTGCGGTGCGTCCGAGCATGGTTAGCCTCCCCGGTGGTTGGCGAGCGCTTGCCTGGCAATGACCACGCGCTGGACATCCGATGCGCCCTCATAGATACGCAGCGCCCTGATTTCGCGATAGAGTTTCTCAACCGCCTCGCCCGACTTCACGCCGTCGCCGCCATATAGCTGGACAGCCTTGTCGATGACCTGCTGCGCTTGATCGGTGGCAAACAGCTTGGCCATCGCTGCCTCGCGGGTGATCCGAGGAGCGCCGCTGTCCTTGGTCCAGGCGGCGCGATAGGTGAGAAGGGCGGCGGCGTCCACATCCAGCGCCATGTCGGCAAGATGCCCCTGCACCATCTGCAGATCAAAAAGCGGGGATCCCTGCACATGCCGGGTGGTGACGCGCTCGAGCGCTTCATCGAGCGCGCGCCTGGCAAGGCCGAGGGCGGCCGCAGCGACCGTCGAGCGGAAGACGTCCAGGACCGACATGGCGATCTTGAACCCTTGCCCGGGCGCGCCAAGCATGGCGGCGGCCGGTAGGCGACAGTCGGTAAAGCGCAGCCGGGCCAAAGGATGGGGTGCAATGACATGCAGTCGCTCCACCACCTCGAAACCGGAGAGGCCGGCCGGCAGAATGAACGCCGAGAGCCCCTTGGCACCAGGCGCCTCACCGGTGCGCGCGAACAGCGTGTAGACATCCGCGATCCCGCCATTCGAGATCCAAGTCTTTTCGCCATTCAGTACGAAGTCGTCACCATCGCGGGTTGCGGTCATGGTCGAATTGGCGACGTCCGAGCCGGATTGCGGCTCGGTCAGCGCAAAGGCCGAGATCGCCTTGCCAGCACGTATCTTCGGCAGCCATTCGACCTTTTGCGCATCGGTACCGAAGAGCGAGATGGCGCCCGTGCCGAGCCCCTGCATGGCAAAGGCGAAGTCGGCAAGGCCATCATGGCGCGCCAAGGTCTCGCGAATCAGACAGAGGCTGCGCACGTCCAAAGGGGCGTCACCCGACGGGTCCACGGCGGAATGGGTGAGCAACCCCGCCTCGCCGAGGCCCTCGACCAGGGCCCGACAGGCCAGATCGGTATCGGTGTGATCGATCAGAGCGAGCGCACTCACGGCCCAGCTTTCCACCGCCTCGGTCAAAACGCGGTGCCGGTCTTCGAAAAAGGGCCAGGCGAGAAAGGTTTTGTCCGCCATCAGTTGCCCTCGAAAGCGGGTTTTTTCTTGGCCACGAAGGCGTCGTAGGCACGGTGGAAATCCTGCCCCTGCATGCAGATCGCCTGGGCCTGCGCCTCGGCTTCGATGGCCTGTTCGATCGACATCGACCATTCCTGCGCCAGCATGGTCTTGGTCATCATGTTGGCGAAGCCCGGTCCATCGGCGATACGACGGGCGAGATCATCGGCGGTGGTCATCAGCTCTTGGGCCGGAACGACGCGATTGAAGTACCCCCAGGCGAGCCCTTCCTCGGCACTCATCGAGCGGCCGAGATACAAGAGTTCTGCCGCCCGTCCCTGACCGATGATGCGCGGCAGAATCGCGCAAGCACCCATATCGCAGCCCGCAAGCCCCACGCGATTGAAGAGAAAGGCGGTCTTGGCCGCGGGCGTGGCGACGCGCAGATCGGACGCCATAGCGATGATCGCGCCTGCACCGGCCGAGACCCCGTCGACCGCGGCGATGATGGGCTTGCCGCAATTCACCATCGCCTTGACCACATCTCCGGTCATGCGGGTGAACACCAACAGTTCTTTCATGGTCATCCTGGTCAGCGGGCCGATGATATCGTGGACGTCACCGCCCGAGCTGAAGTTGCCGCCATTGGGCGCGAAGACCGCCGCATTGACGTCATCGGCATAGTGCAGATCGCGGAACCAGTCGCGCAGCTCTGCATAGCTGTCGAAGGTCAGCGGGTTCTTCCGCTCGGGCCGATCCAGCGTGATGGTCGCGATGCCATCAGCAATCCGGCAGGTGAAATGTGTAACGTCGCATCGCATGTTACGCGCGCTCCTCCAGACGATCCGACAGATGATCGAGCCTTTGAATCATGCCCTCGATATCGCCGGCGTCGAGACCACCCAGGATCTCGTCGATCCAGGCCTCATGTGTCGCGGCGTGTTCGGCGAAATGTGCGTGGCCCTTGGGCGTCAGCCGGACCAGATGGGCACGCCGATCACCGGGCACGGCAACACGCAGCGTCAACGCCTCCTCGGTCAGCTTGTCGACGATGCCGGTGATATTACCATTGGAGACGCGCAAGCGCTTGGAGATCTCGCTCATCTTCAGCCCGTCAGGAGAACGGTCCAGGGCAGACATGACATCAAAGCGAGGCAGTGTGGAGTTCAGCTCGTTGCGCAGGCGACGACGGATCTCGTCTTCGATTAGACGGCTGGCCTTAAGCAGTTTCAGCCAAAGCCGAAGCCGCTCCTTCGACGTCGATGCGCTGGCCCGCCCGACCCTGGAGCTGGTGCTCATATCTCGCCTCCGGAAAGCGCCATGGCATGGCCATTGATCGAACGCGCTGCATCCGAGCAGAGCCAGAGTGCGGCAGCCGCGACCTCATCGGTTTGAATGAACCGCTTTTGCGGATTGCCGGCGACCAGGGCGGCGCGTGCCTTCTCGACACTCATACCGGTCTTCTCGGTGATCCTGTCGATGGATCGATCCAGCATGGGCGTTTCGATGAAGCCGGGGCAAATGGCGTTGACCGTGATCCCGTCGCCCGCCAGTTCGAGCGCCAAAGAGCGGGTCAAGCCGATCACGCCGTGTTTCGCGGCGCAATAGGCGGAGACATAAGGATAGCCCTTAAGCCCCGCGGTGGAGGCGATCACGATCATGCGCCCCCAGCCAGCGGCTTTCATATCGGGAAGGGCTGCCTGCCAGACATTGGCGACACCCATCAAATTCACCGATACCATCAATTGCATCTGTTGGGGGGACATCCTGGCAAACGGAATGCTATCGACGGCACCGGCATTGGCGATCGCAACCGTGATCGCTCCGCGGGCAGCGTGCGCGGCTGCGAAGGCGGCGGCAACGCTGTCCGGCTTGGCGACGTCGCAAAGCTGATAGGGCAGTCCTTGCGCCTTCAACGGCTCCTCGCGGCGCCCTAAGATCGTCACCTCCGCCCCAGCCTCGGCGAAGATGCGCGCGATCTCGGCACCAACACCCGAACCACCACCGGTCACGACGATATGTCTGCCCTCTACCGTCATACCCGGATCATCTCCGCCTCGCGGTTGGCAAGACGCCAGACCTGATCGCGGCCGGCCAGATAGGGGAGCGGCCAGTCCTCCAGACGGTCTCCGATCTTGGCGGCCTCGCGCAGGGTCCAATAGGGATCGGCTAGATGGGGACGGCCAATCGCCACCAGATCAGCCCGTCCCGCCATCAGGATCGAGTTGGCATGGTCCGCCTCGTAAATATTGCCCACGGCCATAGTGCGAATGCCGGCCTCGTTCCGGATCCGATCCGAGAAAGGGGTCTGAAACATGCGTCCGTAGACCGGCTTCGCATCAGGCGTCGTCTGGCCTGCCGAGACATCGACGAGATCGACGCCGGCTGCCTCGAAAGCACGCGCGATCTCGACCGCCTCTTCCGGTGTGACGCCGGGCTCACCGATCCAATCATTGGCAGAGATCCTGACGGACATGGGTTTGTCCTCAGGCCAGACAGCACGCATCGCCCGAAAGACTTCCAAAGGATAACGCAGGCGGTTTTCGAGGCTACCCCCATAATCGTCGTCACGCGTGTTCGAGACCGGTGAGATGAAGGACGACAGGAGATAGCCGTGGGCGGCATGCAGCTCGATCATGTCGAAGCCCGCGCGCTCGGCCATCTCAGTAGCCCTGACGAACTGATCCCGGATCTCATCCCTATCGGCGCTTGTCGCAGCACACGGCGTCGCGTTTGCCGCCGCCCAGGGAATAGCCGAGGCAGAGACCAGCTCCCAATTGCCGTCAGCAAGAGGCTGGTCCATCCCCTCCCAGCCGATATTCGTGGAGCCCTTTCGGCCGGAATGGCCGATCTGGCAGCAGATCTTGGCGCAGGTTTCGCCATGGACGAAGTCCGTCAGCCGCTTCCAAGCGACCTCATGCTCCGGCGCATAAAGGCCTGGGCAGCCGGGCGTAATCCTGCCGGTCGGCGACACGCAGGTCATCTCGGTGTAGACGAGACCGGCACCGCCTTTGGCACGTTCGCCGTAATGGATCAGATGCCAATCTGTCGGGCAGCCATCGATCGCCTTGTACTGCGCCATGGGCGACACCACGATACGGTTCTGGAGCGTCATGCCTCTGAGCTTGAAAGGCGCGAACATCGGCGCCCGCACGGGCGCCTTGGCGGAGACCCCAGCCTGCTGCTGGAACCACGCCTCCGCCGACAAGAGCCAGTCCCGATCGCGCGCTCGCAGGTTCTCATGACTGATCCGTTGTGAGCGGGTCAGCAGCGAATAATTCAGCTGGGTTGGATCGAGGTGCAGGTAACGCTCGACCGCCTCGAACCACTCAAGTGAATTCCGCGCCGCCGATTGCAGACGGAGAACCTCCAGCCGGCGCTCGTCTTCATATCGGCGGAAGGCGGACTGCCTATTATCCTCGGAGTGCAGATAGCCAGCAAGCGCGATCGCCGACTCCATGGCGAGCTTGGTCCCTGACCCGATGGAGAAATGCGCCGTAGCCGAGGCATCGCCCAAGAGCACGACGTTCTCATGATGCCACCGTTCGCAAAGAACGCGCGGAAAGCGTATCCAGGCAGAGCCACGAATGTGGTTCGCATTGGTCATCAGGCCGTGCCCGCCGAGATGATCTTTGAAGATCTCCTCGCAAACCGCGATGCTCTCCTCCTGGCTCATTTCGGCAAAGCCGAAGGCGTCGAAGGTGTCCTCCGCACATTCCACGATGAAGGTCGCTGTGCTGTCGTCGAACTGATAAGCATGGGCCCAGACCCAGCCGTGTTCGGTCTCTTCGAAGATGAAGGTGAAGGCATCGGCAAAGGTCTGGTGCGTGCCAAGCCAGACGAACGGGCAGAGCCGAAGGTCGATCTCAAGCTTGAAGACGTCCGCATAAAGCTCGCGCGTCTTCGAGTTCAGCCCGTCCGAGGCAACCACGACGTCGAAGTCCCTACGGTAGGTCTCGACGTCTTCCACCTCCGTCTCGAAGCACAAATCAACCCCAAGCTCTCGCGCGCGCTCTTGCAGCAACAGAAGTAGCTTCCTGCGCCCGATTCCGCAAAAGCCATGGCCGGAAGAAACGTGCCGATCGCCCCGATAATGCAGCGCGATGTCGTCCCAATAGGCAAAGTTGTCGCCGATGCTCTTGGCGCTGGCCGGATCGTTCTTCGCCAAATTCTCGAGCGTCTCGTCTGAGAGAACCACGCCCCAGCCGAAGGTGTCGTCAGGCCTGTTGCGCTCGATTACCACCACCTCATGTGAAGGATCACGCATCTTCATCGAGATCGCGAAATAGAGACCGGCAGGCCCTCCGCCCAGACAGGCAATACGCATGGTTGGCTCCTTGCCCAACATGGCGGACCGAGACGAGCGACCACCAGGCTTTCGAAAAGGTAATTCAGCCAGCCAATTATTTCAAGTTTAAATATTTTATATATCAACTATCTTCCACTTGGATGCGACCGGCGCGACCGACCTTCACTAAACGACACCGAAGACCGCACGGGCCAAGCCGGCCGCGTTGGTCTGGGAGGCCCCGTTTCCAATGGATGAGCTGCTTTTCGGAGAAGAGCGTATGATCCATGGCACTGTCCACGCCTGTTGCCAGGGCAAGCTGAAGCCGAACTACGCAGGCTGACAGTTATTGGTGTGGCGATGGCAGACGCTTGGCGTTTTCATGATCTTGATGACGGTATCGACATCGCCTGCTTTACCGATCTCCGGGTCAACCATGCAACGACCGGCGGTGGATCTGGCTCACGGCTGGTGCTCGTAGGCACGCTCACGCCCTCGATATCGTTGCTGGTTGGCAGCCAAATGAGCCGCACTTGGCTGCTTTAGGAGACAATGCTTGACGTGAAGTCCCCTCGCAACCCCGCTTCCAACAATTCCAAATCACTAGAGCAGTTACTGTACTGCGTCTCCAGCCCTGGAGGCACGACAAACGCGTCACCTGCTTCAAGGTCTACCGAAGGCCGTCCTTCGGCAGTCAGGGTCATCTTGCCATGCATGACGAAGGTGAAATGGATGTCGGCATCATGCACGGATTTGGGCGGGACGCCATGCTCGTAGCGGGCCACCTGAATGCCGGCCACACCTTTGGTTCCTTTTGAAATCTCTGTGTCACGGCAGGTAAAACCAGGAATGCGGAAGGGCTGCCAGTCCGCTCTTTCTTGGACATGGTGGACGAAAATTTGACCGTCCCACTCCCTGTTCGGATCGCCTTTGCCGTTGGGAAGTGTCATCTCATGGTCGATCGTGGTGACATGCTCGGCAGGGACACCGATTTCAATGACCTCGATGTCAGAAGACGCGTGACAGACCCGGTGACGGATGCCCGGTGGTTGCGTAACGCAGTCACCAGCTGTCAAACGCAACATGTCACCCTGATCTTCGTAAAGAACATCAACCCAGCCCTTGTAACAAAAAATCAGCTGAAACCCGACGGTGTGATAGTGAACCATGTCGGGCACGGGACCACCGTCCGGGATACGGATGTGACTGGCAATGATGGCACCGCCAAGCCGTGACGAAATCAGATCCCGATAGTGCATGCCGGCGCGCCCGATGATCCAAGGCGCCTCGTCCCGAAGGCGACGCACCTGGAAGGCGTGCTCTGTCGGCGGCTGCTCGACCGTTGGCGTCAATGGTACGATCTCGATGCGGGTGCCATTGGGTGCCGTCAGTTCTGTCTGCCCCTTCGCAAACCCTTCAACATCATCCGTTAAAAGGCGCAGAACACCGGGCTGTACCTTTGCGTCTTTGGCAATTCTGATATTGAGACCATGCCCTGAGAAACTGGCAGTCGTCGGATCGTCAGCTGGATAAATCGAGTCCAGGCGCATCCCCAGGACCTCTGTGTAGAACGGCAGATCATCGCGCAATTCTTTAGTTGAAAGTAAGACTTCCGCTTGGACGAGTGGCTTGCTCATCGGAGGGATCCCTTGTCAGACTAGGCTAACGCGAGCGCTCGGCCGTTTGCAATCAAATGAGGTGGTCATGCGACGAGACCATCGCCTCAGCTTCGATTTCCACCTCGTAGTCCCCGACCAGATCCTTGACCTCAATCAACGTATTTGCCGGCAGCACTTCGCCGAAAACCCGACCATGCGCGCGTGCGGCCTCCTCCCAGCGAGAAGCATCTTTCATGTAAATCCGCGTTCTGACCACGTCTTCGATGCTACCGCCAAGTGCTGTGATCGCCGCCTCGATCTTGTCCAGAATGTGGGTCGTCTGCCCCTCGACATCACCTGGACAGACAACGCCGCCCGCTCCATGGGTCGCGGTGGTGCCGGAAACCAGGATCCGATCGCCGGCTCGAATGGCACGACTGTAACCACAAGCCGCTTCAGTTGCCGATCCGGTATCGACACGGCTGCGAGCCGGGCGGTGACTTGACGGTGTCACGACATAGGCCTTGGGCATTTCATTCAGGTGGTGGCTGAGATCGCCGGACGCCGTCAGAAAGGGCGGCTTTCGATATTCGTCACCACAGTCGCCCGGAATAGAGACGATCGACGCGATCGATCGGTTGATTCTGTCCTTGTCCTCATGATCAAGCTGGAGGCTGAACAAACGACGATTGTCGGCGCGATGATCACGCTCGCCAAGCCTAGCACCAACGATTACCGCTGCGACCGCTGGCTGCTCGAGAACCCAGCGCGTGGCAATATTCGCGATCGAAGCACCATGCTTCTCGGCGACATCTGCCAACGTCCGCAGCAGGCCCTGAAACGCCGACCAACCTCCGGCCGCCTCAATGTAGCGCCGGTATTTCATCTTGCTCCAATCGCCCACCTCCGCCGCCGCGGGCGGATCGTTGACTTGCCAACGCTCGCTGAGAAAGCCGCCGCCAAGAGTACCGAAGGCCAGTAACCGGACGCCATGCTCGAGGCAAAAATCAGTCATGCCGTCCGCGGCTCGCCGGTCGAGCAACGAGAAGCAGATCTGATTTGTGGCGATTTCGATGCCATTTTTGACCAGAAGGCGGAGATGTGCCGTGTCGAAGTTGGTCACGCCGAGATGGCCGATCAAGCCTTCCTCACGGAGCCGCATAAGCTCGGTCATCACGTCCAGATAGCCGGGGTGGCTGTAGTCCCACCAATGGAATTGGAGAAGGTCGAGACGTTCGAGACCGAGCCGGTCAAGCCGTTGTCGAACACCGTCACGGACCACGTCCGGTGTTATCGGTCCGGGCTCAGGCACCCATTTGGTCAGGATGGCCGGAGCACGCCCTCCCTTGTCAACCAAGCGGGCGGCCGCCCGCCCAGCGACAAGCTCGGCGCTGCCGTAGTGATCGGCCATATCAAAGCTGTCGAAGCCATCCTCGGCATAGTCGACCAGCACGTTGGCCAGCGTATCGAGATCGATGGCGCGGCCATCCCGTTCCTGATCCGCCATCTGCCAAAGGCCTGTGGTGATCCGGCAGATCTCAAGCCCTGGCGCGAGCGTCGTTCTTTCCAACGGCTTCGTCATTCGACGGCTGAGCCGCGGATCGCTTCGACCTCGATTTCGACCTTGCATTCCGGCACCGCGAGCGGCGCGCAGATCGTGGTGTTGGCAGGATAGGCCGGGCCAAGACGTTTCTTCAGCACCTTGGAGACGTCGACGACATCATCCGGATCGGGGACATAGACCCGAACCCGTACGATGTCGCCAAGGCCGGAGCCAGCCTGCTCCAGGCTCCAGGCGATCGTATCCAGCGCCTGGCCCGCCTGATCGGCAGCGCTCGAAGGCAATTCGCCGGTCTTGAAGTCATAACCAACCGTGCCGGAGACGAAGATCCGATCATCAACGACGACGGCACGGGAATAGCCGGCCAGCTCTTCATATTTCGAGCCGGTAAAGATATGGCGTCGCCCGGCCATCCTAGTGGTGTGACCACATCAGTAGAATGTCCACATCATTCGATTTCCTCCGCCTTCGCCAAGATCGAGGGCATGCAGGCAATACTTACCCCGTCAAACCTGGCCGCATACCCTCTCACTAGGCTAGGGCAGTCCAGGTCCATGAGGTGGCCACGCCACCTAGCCGTCGAGCTTCTTGATCAACGCGTCGACGTCTTCGAGCGAGTAGTAGTCCATCTCGACATTCTCGTTACCCTCAAACCGCCAGGTGAGTTTTGGCGCGGAGACATCGCCCCATTGGTCGAATTGCAGAGGGCCGGTGGCGCCGACATAGCGGATGGTTTTGCCTTCAGCAAGCAACGCCTTTCCCTGTTTGATCCCCTCGACGCCTGGATAGACTTCGACACCATCAGGTGAGGTGACGGCGCGGATGTTGTCACGGATCGACGTGCCGGTGATGTCATCGGATGCTTCCATCGCCAGCAGCACGACATTGACCGCATCGAACACCGAATGCAGGCCGGGACCATCGGGCGGACCCTGGAAACGCTCCTCGAACAGCGCATTGAAGGTTGCAACCGAGTCCGTTCGGGGCTGGGCGCTGTCGTAGCCGACCAGATCCTTCAGATTGTCGGCGCCGACCGCCTCCAGATAGTCGCCGGAGCGTAGCGAGTTGTTGACGATCAGATTGGAGGTGCCGCCGAGCGACAGCCACTCACGCGTGATCGTGGCGCCGTCCACCGGAAAGGCCACCAGGAACAACGAGTCGGGCTCACCGGCAAGGGCGGAGGTTACCTCGGCGCGGTAGGACTGCTGGCTTTCGTTGTAGGCGACCATCTCTGTCACAGTGCCGCCGAGCTTTTCCAGATCCTGCTTATACTGCTTGGCCAGATTGACCCCGAAATCGGTATTGACGTAGATGACAGCCGTCTTTTTCCGCTCCTGCTCCGTGGTCAGGAGAGCGCCCATCGCCGCCTGGGTACGGCTGGTGGCGTAAGTGCGGAACCAGTAGCCGTCAGTCTCACCATCCTGCGAGAGTTGGGTGAAGCTTGGCGAAGAGGAACAGCAGGAGACCTGCGGGATCTTGGCCGGCACCGCGACCGAGGTCAGGATCGGCAAGCTGACGCCGGAGCTGACCGCACCGATCAGAGCCTGCACCCCCTCAATGTCGATCAGGCTCTTTGCTGCATCAACACCGACAGTCGGCTGTCCTTGGGTATCGCGCAGGAGATACTCGACCTCGCACCCTTTGACCCCGCCGGCCTCGTTGAAGAGGTCCGCGGCGAACCGACCGGTTTCAGCGATACGCTCACCCACCTGCCCCATAGGCCCGCTGGCCGGCAGAACCACGCCGAGTTTGATCGGGCAAGATTCCTGTGCCTGGACCTGACCTACGGCCCCAAGACTGAGCGCCGCGGCAGCAAATAGAACTTTCCTCATGACGTTCTCCCTAAATTCCTTGTTCTTCAACGGTTGAAACAACGATAAAGCCAAGACGCCCCATCAGGAAGACTCTTTACAAGTCGGCGCGCTGCGCGTGACAGCGTGGTGGGAGACGTGGGCTTCTTCGCCGATCAGACCGCGCGGTCGGAACAGTAGTGCTAGGACGAGAAGCAGGCCGATCAGGATGACCTGGAGGGCACCGCTCTGCGCCTGGTAGGTGGCGGGCACGGTCTTGGAGATGATGTAGCCGCTCGATGTCCAGATGCCCCAGACCAGCACGGCACCGAGCAGGGCGCCGCGGTTGTTGGCGCTGCCGCCGACGATCAGCATCGCCCAGATCTGGAAGGTCACGATGGGCAGAAAATCGAAGGGGCCGACATAGCCGATGAAGCCAACATAGAGCCCGCCTGCGAGGCCCATTAGCATCGAGCCGAGCACGAATGCTTCGAGACGGATGCGCGTCGGGTTCTTGCCGAGGGAGGATGCCGCGACCTCATCTTCACGGATCGCTTTTAAGGTTCGCCCCCAGGGTGAGCGTACCATGCGCTCCAGGCCAAAGTAGGTGGTGACGACCACAGCGGTTACCAAAGCGAGGTAGAAGCCATTATAGGCGAGCGGCCCCTCGAACCAGTCGTGCAGCGGCCGCGGCAAGCCGATGAGGCCCAGTGTGCCACCGGTCAGCCACTCGGCATTGAGTGCGACCAGCTGGATCGTCACTGCAATCCCGAAAGTCGCCACGGCAAGATATTCTTCGCGCAAGCGAAGGGTGGCGAGGCCGACGATCAAGGCTGCGATGCCGGCAGCAATCATGCCGCCTGCGAGCCCGACAGCGAATGGCATCTCGAAGCCGCCGACGATCGCGTCCCGCTCCCGTCCGATGAGGATCGCTGTGCCATAGCCACCGACCGCCATGAAGCCGACGACGCCGGCATTGAAGAGGCCGGTGAAGCCCCATTGCAGATTGAGCCCGAGCACCGCGATCCCGAAGATCAGGGCAATGATCAGGAAGAAGATCAAGTACGAAAAAAAACCGATCACCTGGCGTCACCGAACAGTCCATGGGGCTTCACATAGAGGATCAGGATAATGAGTAGGAATGGGATCGCCGGCTTGTAGCTTGCTGGGATGATCATCACCGAGAGGTTTTCCGAAATGCCGACAATCAGGCCGCCGATTACCGCACCGTACATGCTGCCTGTGCCGCCGAGAACGACTGCTGCGAAAAGTGGGAGCAGCAGGCTGAAACCGAGTTCCGGCCTGAGCTGGACGGTGAGACCGTAGAGCACGCCGGCAATTGCAGCTCCCATGCCGCCGAGAATCCAGGTCCAGCGGATCACCCCGTCGACATTGATGCCGCAGGCTGCGGCGAGCGATGGATTTTCGGCAACACCACGCATCGCTATGCCAGCGCGGCTGCGGGTCAGGAACAGGTGAAGCAACACCACCAAAACGATTGTCAGTAAAAGGACAAAAATCTGATCGGGGAGAACCAGCACATCGAAGGGCAGCCGGATCGCCATCTGCAGCTCGCGTGAATAGTAGTAGGGATCAGGGCCGAACCCAATCAGGATCAGATTGCGCACCAGAAGAGCGACACCGAAGGATGCGAACACCAAGGTCATATGCCCAGCACGATGGCGAAGCCTGTCGAAGACGAGGTAGTCGATCAGGAGGGCGGCGATGACCGTCAATCCACCCGCCAGAACGGCTGCTACGATCAGAGACCAGCCAAAGGAGAAGGGGCCGATCGGGCCACCGAGCACATCGTCCATCGATTTCGCGAAGATCAGGAAGATGAGCGCGGCGTAAGCCCCCCAGGTGAGGAGCTCGGCATGGGAGAAATTGGCGAACTTCAGGATGCGCATGGTCAAGGAAAGGCCAATCGCGCCAAGCGAAACGATAGCCCCCGTCAGAATGCCGTCGGCGAGATGTTGAAGAATCATGCCTTGTTCCCTCGCCCGCCGAGAAAGGCTTCGCCAAGCTTTTGATCCTCAAGCAGGACACCGGCAGGGCCGGCTGCCCGGTTTTGCCCCTCGACCAGGACGTAGCCACGATCGGAACGCCTGAGTGCAGCCTTGGCATTCTGCTCGACCATCAGGACAGCCACGCCGTCGCTGGCCAGATTCCGGATACGATCGAGCACCTCGTTAGCAATCCTTGGCGCTAGTCCGGCGGTTGGCTCGTCCAGCATGATCACCTGTGGCTTCGGCAGTAACGCTCGTGCGATCGCCAGCATCTGCCGTTCGCCGCCGGACAGCACGGCCGCCTTTTCGCGGCGGCGCTCGGCAAGGATCGGAAACATCGAAACTGCCTGCTCGATCCGCTGGTCCAGTTCTCGATCGACCACGTAGCCACCTATGCGGAGATTGTCCTGAACAGAAAGTGACGTGAAGACGTTCTCCCGCTGCGGCACGAAGGCGAGGCCACGGCCGATCAACTCATGCGCTGGCCGGTTGGTGATGGTAGCACCGTCCAGCGAAACCTGTCCGTCCGAGACATGAACAAATCCGGCGATCGCCTTGATGAGGGTCGATTTACCGGCACCATTCGGGCCGATGATGGTCACCACCTCACCCTTTGTGACCTCGATGGAAACACCGTGCAGGATCGGCAGGCCCGGCCGATAGCCGGCGACCAAGGAGCTAACGTCAAGGATCGGCGTCCTCGCCGTCACGACGGTAGATCGCCGAGATAGGCATCGATAACGGCCTGATCTTCTCGAGCGGCGGAGGCGGAGCCGGAGAAGATCAGCCGTCCCGCCGCCATGACCATCACCGGATCGCAGAGTGTCATGACCATCTCGATATTATGCTCGATGATCAAAAAACTCTGGCCCCGCCGGTTCAGTTCCGAGAGCTTCTCGATCAGACTCTCCAAAAGCGCTGGATTGACGCCGGCCGCGGGCTCGTCGAGGAGGATGATTTTTGGATTGGCCATCAGGACACGCGCAAGCTCCAAGAGCTTGAGTTGCCCTCCCGAAAGCGTGCCGGCGAGATCCGATATCACGGAGCTTAGTCCGCAAAAGCCGCCGACCTCGACAGCCTGCTCGCGGATGACCCGTTCTTGCCGTTCAACGTATCCCGGCTGAAACCAATTGTTCCAAAAGGACTCACCAACCTGACGCTCGGGCACAAGCATGAGGTTTTCGAGCACCGTCATTTCCGGAAAAGGTCTTGGGATCTGGAACGTCCGGCTGAGCCCTGCCTTGAATGTGGCATGAGGCTCATACCCATCGATACGACGACCATCTAGGTGAATGGCACCGCTATCGGGCCGGTGCAGACCTGCAAGGGTGTTGAAGAGCGTCGTCTTGCCGGCACCATTAGGGCCGATCAAGCCGGCCATCATCCCCTGTTCGACGTCGAAACTCACCCCATCAATGGCCTGTACGGCGCCGAAGGCTTTTTTGACGTTCTCAAGCCGAAGCATCGGCGGCATCTGCCGGGTCGGCGTTCAGGTTTTTCTTGAAAATCTGCCCATGGTGCGTGGTCCGATCCCGTTCCAGTCCGAAGACCGGGCCCGACGGCCCGCGTCTTTTCGCCAGAACGGCCGCAAGCGCTTCCTTGTCGTCGTCATCCGGCGTGAAGGCAAGCGCTCGAAGATTCTCGGTCAAATGATGGGCATAACGGGCGCCCAGGATGATGGCCGTGATGTCGGTGTGATCGTACATCGCGCGAAGTGCTGCATTCGCCAGGCTCACGCCATGGCGCTTTGCCGTTCCGTTGAGCGCCGTCAGGAGCTTCTGAAAGAGCGACCAACCTCCGAACTCATCGATGATCAGCCGGTATTTGATTAGCGAACGATTGTCGAATGCGTAGCCAGGATCGGCAACGCCCAGCCAGCGATCCGAGAAAAAGCCGCCGGCCAGAACACCGTAGGCGAAGATCGCGACCTTATGCTGCCGACAGAAATCAGCGAACGCGCCGGAGGGCCGCTGGTCGATCAAGGAATACTGGACTTGCACCGAGGTGATGTCGAACCCGGCTTCAGCGAACTGCCTGACATGATCGAGGTCGAAATTGGTGAGGCCGAGATGGTGGATTTTGCCTTTGTCTTTCAGGCTTTGGAGATAGCCCAAAACGTCGAGCGCGCCGGGAACTGTATAGTCCCACCAGTGGAACTGAACCAAGTCGAGACGCTCGACGCCAAGCCTTCCCAGCGATCGATCGATACCGGCTTCGACCTGGCGTTTATCGATGGTTTCGAGCGCCGCGGCATCCGGCACGAACTTGGTATGCACGCGCACTTCGCTCGCAGCAGAGCCCCCGGCACGCCTCCTCAGATCCTCCAGAAAGGCGCCAATCATCTCTTCGACGCCGGTATAGATATCGGCGCAGTCAAACGTGACGATGCCGGCCTCGACGAAGGTTGCCATATCACGAATGGCAGATGCCGGGTCGACCGTGCCGTGATCGCCGGCAAGCTGCCAGCCGCCCTTGATGAGCCTAGAAGTTCGGTAGTCCGGTCGAAGGTCGACTGCCGGCACTGTGATCATGTCGATGGGCCGGAGAGTGGCAATGGCACAACCGTCGTCTCGGCATGGCTGAAGCTGCGCTTGCCGAGACGCGTGATCCGAAACCGACCACCACAATGGGGATCGGGACAGGCGATCTCGGCATCGGTGGTCATCCAGTCATGGTCGTCGGTCGGTCGCTGTTTCGCCGGAAGGAGTGGAAGCAAGGCAGCGAGCGGATACATCGGAAACCGCCGCCTGCCGTTTTCCGGAAAGATGATCATTTCACCGATGACTTGAAAGGTTTCACCGGCCTGATGATCGCACACCATCGGCCGATCCCCGGCCACAACTTCAACTTCGAGATCATAGAGTTCAAAGCGATCATCGACGCTCACGACCGTCATGTCTTCCCTGTTTCTTATCCCATTATTTTACGAATCTTAGACGTGATGCATCGGCATGACCAGAGGGCAGCCTCTGGACATCGAAGGAGGAGACGAGCTGGCTTCATCGAGGCGGCGATGCGCCAGGTCCATAGGAACGTGCCTGTTCCGGGATGAGGCCACCTGGGAAGAACCGGAGCACGAGCTGTAGGAAAAAGCCGATCATCAGAACCCGGATATAGGCAAGCTTGACCGCCCAGTCCTCGGGCAGGCGACCGGACAGCAATTCGGTCGATGACCAAAGGACCCAGATCAGAACAGCACCAAGCACCGCGCCCTTGTTGTTGCCACTGCCGCCAGCGATCAGCATCACCCACACCAGAAATGTGGTGAGCAGCGGCTCGGTAGCTTCCGGGCTGAGAAACTTGAAATAATGGGCCTGCAGCGCGCCGCCGAGCCCCATGATTGCCGAGCCAATCGCGAACGCCTGGAGACGAAGGGCGTCGACGTCTTTGCCAAAGGCACGGGCGGCGATCTCGTTGTCCCGGATCGCGCGCATGGTGCGCCCCCAGGGCGAATGCTGGATCCGCTGACAAAAAAAGAAGACCGCTGCCGTCACTAGGATGACGATGCCGAGAAAGACGAGATCGGTCGACGGTGGCCCCCAATGCTCGAATGGCTTCGGGATGTTTTTGATACCGAGCGAGCCTGCCGTAATTGTATCCTCGTTGCGCACAACCAGGCGAAGGATTTCGGCGATGCCGATGGTGGCGATCGCCAGGTAATCGCTCTTCAAGCGAATGCAGACCCGCCCCACCACCCAGCCGAGCATGCCGGAGATGGCCATCGCGCAAATCAGAGCAACAGCCACCGGCAGGCCAAAACCACCGAGGTGGCTAGAAGCTGCCGGCGTTGAAAGAATGGCCGCCGTGTAGGCACCGATCGCGAAGAAGCCGGCGATGCCGGCGTTGAACAGTCCGGTCATGCCCCATTGGACGTTGAGGCCGAGGCAGAGAATGCCGTAGAGCCCGCCCATGGTTAGCAGGCTGGTGAGATAGAGAAGAAGCCCCGGATCGATCGTCATGTGAACAGCCGGCCACGGGTGAGGCCCTGCGGTCGCCAGATCAGCATGACCACCAAGATCCCGAATGCGATCGCACTTTTGTAACCGGGATCGACAAATGGCGTCGAACCAAGCCAGGGATAGGTCGAGAGCTCTTGCGCGATGCCGATGACATAACCGCCGGCGATCGCTCCATAAGGTTTGCCGATCCCCCCGAGTAGAGCTGCGGCAAACACCGGCAGCAGGAGGTCCCAGCCCATATTGGTATGAAGCTGATTATCGATGCCAAGGAAGACTCCGGCCACAGCAGCAAGCCCACCACCGATCACCCAGACCCAGCGGACGACATGCTCGATATCGATGCCCGAGACCGAGGCGAGCGCCGGATCATCGGCCACCGCGCGCATGGCCTTGCCGATCTTGGTGCGTGCGAGGAAGTGGTGAAGTAGGACGATCAGTCCTGCGGTGATCAGCACGATCCAGATGTGACGTTCGGCAATCCGAAAGGTATCGAACAGGATCAGCGGTTTTTGAATACCGCTTCGATAGCTCTCGATGTCGGTGCCCCAGATCAACTGGACCGAGGCCCGGATCATCAGCGCGATCCCAAAACTCGAGATCACGGTCACAATGGTCGGCAGATGCTTGAGCGGCCGGTAGAAGGCCGCATTGACCAGAAGCGCCAGCGCCACAGCGGCACCGATACCAATCGGCAGGGCCAAAAAAGCGGAAAGTCCGCTCACACCGACGACGGTCAAGGTGACGTAAGCGCCGAAGGTCATCAGATCGCCATGAGCGAAATGGGCAAAGCGCAGGATGCCGAACAACAATGACACGCCGACGGCACCGAGCGCGTAGATGCTACCGAGGATAATCCCCGGCACCAGGTAAAAATTGACGAAAGCAATCAGATCCACGTCACTGCCTGCCGCAGCCACCGGCAGACGGTTGACTTCTCAACCCAACCAGCCGCAGGCCGTCCCACCTGGTGACGAGGTCCAAGTCCACGAGGTCGGCACCCGACCTATTGGTAGACGCCGGTTTCTATGTAGCTACCGTTTTCGACCACGAACTTGCCGAAGAAACCGGTGACATCGCCGACATCGTCGAAGTCGAGCGAGCCGCCGACGCCCTCATAGTTAATGTCGGTGCCGGCTGCTATCAGCTCCTTGGCCTTGGCCCATTCCCCTGGCTCGATCACCTCGCCTGGTGGGCCAGCGACAGCGCGGAGAGCGTCGCGGATCGCGGCACGATCGGCGCTGCCTGCCTGCTCGACAGCAAGTGCCAGGAGAAAGGCGGCGTCGTAGGACTGCTCGATGAAGATCTTGTCCTCTGCGGTTTCATAGGCCGCTTCGTAAGCACCCTTGAATTTTTCCTGCGCTGTCGTGCCAGGAGGCGAGGTGGGTGAGCTGAAGAAGGTGGTCGCCAGGTTCTCTTCGCCCAGTTCCTCGATCAACTTGTTATCACGCAGGCCGTCCGTACCGATGAAGCGGTCGAACAGGCCATTCTCAAGGGATTGGCGAACGATGGAGATGCCACTGCCACCGGCATAGGCGATCACCACGAGCGCTTCGGGCTCGCCACCGGCAAGGGTCGCAAGCTCGGCACGATATGAGGCACTCTTCTCCTCATGCTTCTGCTCGCCGGTGACCTCACCGCCCGCCGTCTTGTAGGCATCGATGAAGGTGCGCGCGATGCCGACGCCGTAGTCGTTGTTGACATAGGTGACAGCGACCTTGTTGATCCCCTCCTCCTTCACGATGTCGGCCAGCACTTTGCCCTGATAGTCGTCGCTGGCCACGACCCGGAAGATGTAATCGTCGTCGTTGAGCCCGGTCATCTCAGGGGAGGTTGCGGTCGGAGAGAGCATGACCACCTTGTTGGGCACGGCGACAGACGTCGCGGCTGCGAGGGTCGCGCCTGAGGATAAAGCGCCCCAGATCGCGGCGACATTCTCGACGCCGACAAGCTTGTTCGCGGCATCGACGGCAGGCTGGGCTGCGGCCTGGGTGTCGGCGATCACGATTTCCATCGACTGACCGTCGAGAAGACCACCCTGATCGTTCACCTGCTGCACCACAAGATTGACCGAATCGAGCATCGGCGGAATGAAGTTCGCCAGCGGCCCGGTCACCCCGGCGAGAACGCCGATTTTGACGCTCTCCTGTCCGATGGCTGTGGTCGATGTCCCCACCGCAGCCACCACTGTGAGGGCAACGATACTCGCTCGGATCGTCATGGCTTGGCTCCTCCCTTTTCTACAAATCGTCGTCGCGCTTATTTGCGCCTTGCTATCGAGCAAACAGGAAACGGTGCAGCCTTGCAAGATGCGCTTTTTCCCCCTGGCAACTAGCCTGGGCTCGGCCCGTCCGCAACAATCAATGATTTCAGCAACACCGCTTCGAACTCATGAGACGCGGTCAGGCGGCGCCAGCGGGCATCGTCCATCGATGCCGGGCGCCAGGCGATGAAGGTCAGCACGGCCTGATCCGGGCCAAGATCGAGCCTGCCGCCGGGGATGACCCGGACCGAGATACGGGGCGTCAGCTGATCCTTGTCCACACCGAGATGATAGTCGATCAGGAGACGGGACCTATCGGCATCGATGCGAACGAATGTCCGTGCTCCATCGAAGATCGCGCGGCCCTCGATCAGTCCGTCCTCGTGCAGCAACGTTTCCCACGTGCCAAACGACCAGTGATCCAACCTTGTCGGATCACTCATATACGAAAAAACCGTCTCTGCCGGTGCTTCGATGGTGATCGAGGTAATGTGAGACTGGATGTCGATCATGTCGATCGCTCCTTTTCGCTACCCGGCGTTGCGCGCCCTAGCCCACCTCCACCCGGCGTCTCGACCACCAGACGATCGCCTGGAGGAATGACATGAACGGCCTTGCCGACCAGCGGCTCGCCGGACGCGAGATAGGCAGCGCCAGGCTTGCCCGCCCCGCCACCGTTTCTGCCGCGTGCCGGATTATCAATCCGATCGAAGGTCGCCGCCGCGATGGTAAAGGGAGCATCGCCTCGATGCCCGATCTCGATCACCTGCCCCATCCCACCCCGGTAGCGCCCGGCACCACCTGAGCCAGGCAGCATCGCTTTTCGCCAGAAAACCAAAGGGCATTCATTCTCGGTGATCTCGACGGGAATGGCGCCCACACCACTTGGGAAGGCCATGGCATCGATCCCGTCTTTACCAGGACGGGCACCAATGCCGCCGATCCCGACATTCATCACCTGAAAGCGGTGGCTCTGCCGAAGGTCCGATGTCTCGATGCGCTCATGGCCGCTTGCCATCGCCAGGACCCAGATCGAGCCGGCGCTCTCCGCCGGCACCTGATCCGGCAGCGCTTTCGCCAGACAGCCGAAGGCGAGATCCGGCAGCATCTGGCCGATCACATGGCGGGCAGAGACAGGGGACGGCGGCTCAGGTGCAACGCAGCTTCCAGGTTCAGCGCTAATATCGAACACGTCGAGCGAGCCTGCATTGTTCGGCACGTCCGGCGCGATCACGCATTTCAGGCCGAAGACGGTATAGGCATCGGTATAGCATTTCGGCGAATTAATCCCGAAGCGCGACGCCATCGATGACCCCGCATAGTCAAAGCTCAAGCCGGCCGGCTTGACGGTTAACGCTGCGCGAAGCTCGATGGGGAATTCGTAGCCGTCCAGGGTCATTTCGGCGTGGTAAGTGCCGTTGGGCAAAGTGGCGATCGCCTCGAGGGCTGCGCGGCGCGAACAATCCAAAATGTAGGTGGCCAGGTTCCTGATATCGCCTAGATCGAATTCCTGCATCATCTCGGCCAGGCGAATGACACCGGCGTCATTCGCACTGACGAGTGACAAAAGATCGCCGCGCACTTCGGTCGGCGCGCGTGTATTGGCAGATATGATCGCCAGAAGCTCCTCGTTGAGCGCCCCTGCGCGGCGGAGATGCATGTGAGGAATCCAGATGCCTTCCTCGAACACCGAATTCGCTTCGGCGGTAAACCCTCTGCCGCCGATATCGATGACATGGCAGGTGCAAGCGAACAGTGCGACCACACGGCCCTGGTGAAAGGCGGGGGTTACCACCACGAAGTCGAAGAGATGGCCGGTGCCGAGCCAGGGATCATTGGTTGCGAATACGTCGCCTGGCTGCATCGTTTCGATGGGGAACCGATCAAGGAAATGGCGGACCGCGGTTGCCATCGTGTTGACATGGCCAGGTGTGCCGGTGACGGCCTGGGCAAGCATTCGACCTTCGGGATCGTAGATGCCCGCCGAAAGATCACCGGCTTCACGCGCGACCGAACCGAAGGCGGTGTGCAGGAGCGCCTGCGCCTGCTCCTCAACGACGGCGATCAGTCGGTTCCACATCACTTGAAGTCGGATCGCCTCCCCGGCAGCGTTCATGCAGCATCCTCCCCTGCCCGTTCCAGTACGATCCCAAAATTTCCCACGATCGATGCTGCCCAACCGGTCGGCACCACGGTCGAGGTCTGATCCTCCATGACGATCGCAGGCCCCTCGAAACCCATGCCCGGCATCAGGTCGGCGCGTCGATAAAGGGCGCATGGAAGGGACTCGCCACAGGCGGGGTCGAAAACCTCTCGCCTCCCCAGCGGCTGGGCCTGTTGCTGCGTCGGGAGGCATGGTGTGGCTACGGGCTGACTTGCCGACACCGGCGTCGAAAGCTTGAGCGACCATGCCGTGATCTCAACACCGACATGATCCAAACGAATGCCATAGGTCGCCTCGTAGGTCTCCTCGAAGGCCGAAGCGATGGTCTCGCCATCGGTGGGTTCGAGCATCCTGGTGGGCAAGGGGATGGAAAGCTCATGGCCCTGGCCGATATAGCGCATGTCGACGACCGCTGTGCGCTCCAGTTCTCCCATGGATGAGTTGTCGCCTAATGCTGGCTTCAGAACGTCAAATGCCGCCTCGGCCATCGAAACGATCAGATCGTTCGCTGCAGCCGCGTCGAAGGCAGCGAGTGTCATTCGCCGGCTCTGCACGACCTCATAGGCAAGCGGTGCCCTCAAAAAACCGATAGCAGAGCCCACGCCTGCCCCCACCGGCACGATCACCCTTTCGATGCCGAGCTTCTCAGCCAGCCTCGCCGCATGCAGCGGCGCCGAGCCCCCAAAAGCGATCATACTATGCCGGCCGATCACCTTGCCGCGCTCGATCGCATGGACCCTGGCCGCATTGGCCATGTTCTCATCCACGATCTCGATCACGCCCGCCGCCGCCCAAGGGCATTCCATGCCCAGCGGGTCACCAAGATCCCGCTTCACTGCCGCCTCTGCGAGGCTTGGATCGAGCATGATCTCACCGCCGGCGAAACCGTCCGGATCGATGCGCCCGAGCAGAAGGTTGGCGTCGGTCACCGCCGGCCGGTGACCGCCCTTGCTGTAGCAAGCTGGCCCTGGATCGGCGCCTGCACTGTCCGGCCCGACCGTGATCCTCCCGAGCCGATCGACCCGGCCGATCGAGCCACCACCCGCCCCGATCTCGACCATGTCGATCACCGGAATGCGCAGCGGCAACCCGCTCCCCTTCAGATCGCGATAGGTGCGCGCCACCTCAAATCTTCGTGACCGGTCAGGCGCGCCGCCCGTGATCAGGCAAACCTTTGCCGTGGTGCCGCCCATGTCGAAGGCGACGACCTCCTTTTCTCTCATTTGATCAGCGATATCGGCAGCTAGGATAGCACCGCCCGCCGGGCCTGATTCGACCAGTCGGATCGGCAAGCGCCTCGCCTGATCGAGCGTGGTCAGCCCGCCGCCGGACATCATCATGAAAAGCGGTGCCGCGATCCCTCGCTCCACAAGAAGGCTGGCCAACCGTTCCAAATAGCCGGCCATCAACGGCCTCACATAGGCATTGGCGACGGTGGTCGAGAAACGTTCATACTCCCGGATCTCAGGACAGATCTCCGAAGAGAGGCAAAAGGTGACGCTGGCGAGACGTTCCTCCAGGATCGACCGTACCCGCCTTTCATGGTCGCCATAGGCGTAGGCATGAAGAAAGCCGATCGCGACCGCCTCGGCGCCAAGCGTCTCCAGCTTATCCGCGACCTCGTGTACTGCCGCTTCGTCCAACGGCAGCAGAATGTCGCCAGAAGCAGCGACCCGTTCAGGGATCTCGAAGCGGCGCTCGGGCGGCACCAGAGCAGGTGGCCGCTCCTGGTAGAGATCGTAATGGGCGTAGCGTTTCTCGAAGCCCATATCGAGGAGGTCACTGACCCCTTCCGTGGTAAGGAAGGCGGTTCTCGCCCCTTTGCGTTCGATCAGTGCATTGGTCGCAAGCGTGGTGCCGTGGATCACGACGCCGATCGCCGACGGTGCCAGGCCAAGCTGCTTGAGGAGTGTCTCGATGCCCTGGATCACGCCCCGTTCGGGTGCATCGACTGTGGTCAGCACTTTGACGCTCGCCTGGCGTTCGCCCAGCTCCAAGACCACATCGGTGAACGTTCCACCGATATCGGCGGCCAGCCTTGCCTCTGGCTGGTCCATCATCCGCTCTGCCCCATTTTGCCTTACCTCCAAAGTCGACGACCTTGCCCTCGGACGCATCGCCGCGCAATGTGAGAAGGAGCAAAGACCGATAAGACATGACCTCGTCGGCAGGGACAAGTGGAGGGAATTGGGAATGATTACGGAACGGAACTGCCAGACGATGGACGAGGCCGATCCGCTCCACCCGATCCGCGGCCGCTTTGCTCAGGCGCAGGGCGAAAAAATCTACCTCGATGCCAACTCCATGGGCGCCATGCCGAAGGACGTCCCCGCCCGCCTGGAACGCCTCTGCCAGGAAGGATGGGTTGAAGCAAGACGAAGCGGCTGGACCAGGTTCGACTGGCTTGATCTCCCCCACGACATAGGCACTGCCATCGCTCCCTTTATCGGTGCAGATGCCGAGGACGTGATTGTCGCCGACAGCACCTCGATCAACCTCTTCAAGATCCTGGCCTACGCTTGGAAACGCCGCCAAAGCGGCAAGATCATCCTCACCGAACGTGCCAATTTCCCAACGGACATTTACATCGCCGAGGGCCTCAGCCGCCTTCTCGGCACCCCCGAGGTCCAGCTCATCGACAGCAAAGCCGACCTCATCCCCGCTATCGGGGCGAACGTCGCCATCGTTTATTTGTCCTTGGTTGACTATCGGACCAGCGAACGTTGGGACATGGAGGAAATCACCAAACTTGCCCATGAAGCGGGTGCGCTCGTCGTCTTTGATCTCTCCCACGCCGCCGGTGCTATCCCGGTCGATCTCAAAGCAGCCAACGCCGACTTCGCTGTAGGCTGCGGCTACAAATACCTCTCAGGCGGTCCAGGCTCCCCCGCCTACATCTATGCCCACCCGGATCATCAGGACGACGCTTGGCCTGCCATCGCCGGCTGGATCGGCCACGCCGATTATTTTGCGTTTTCCGACCATTATGAACCGGGATCGGGCGTCAACCGCTTCATGACCGGCACGCCTACCGTCGTCGCTAACGAGGTCTTTTCAGCCGCAGCATCAATTCTTCGGGACGTCGACCCAGCGGATCTCTACGCCAAGCATCGCTCTTTGAGCGACCTCACAAAGGAGCTCTTAGCCCAGGAATGCGCCAGCTTCGGCATCGAGGTCGTGTCACCACTGGATTATGACCGCCAAGGAGGCCACATCGCTTTTCGAGCCCCCGGTGCCGGCGCGGTTACCGAGGCACTCCTAGCCCATGGCGTGGTATCGTCCTTCCGCCGTCCCGAGCAGATTCGCTTTGGCCTCGGCCCACTCTACCTCTCCCATCACGATATCTGGACGGCGATCAGCCGTCTGAAAGAAATCATGGTGCAGGAGCTATGGCGTGCACCCGAATTCCAACAGGTATCGGTCTAATCGAGTGGCGCCGGCGGGTCCGCGATGCCATCCAAGATCCGGATTATTGCTAACACCGATTTCAAAATGCTACGCCTGCGGTTGCTCAAGATCGCTGCCCGCATCATAGAGGCCAAGAATGGGGTCGGCGTCGCCTTCGCCACAGCATGTCCCGACGCCGTCTTGTTCCGTGGGCTGACGATCGTGCTCAGCGTGGCGGAGCATGACCGAAGACGCGCTATGCTTCTACAAATCCTTGATCCGCATAGCTCGAACCAAAAACCACGCAGACAAACACTGCGCAATGCAGCGCCAATACAGCTTTTGTCCCACAACAACGGGGCCCGGTGCATCGGGTGAGATTACTGACTGAGAAGAGCGATCAGTGTACTGCCGTCGGCCGACAGGTTGCTTGGAGTCGGTATAGGCCTCGATCTACGGGACCGACTATCCCGGTCATCGCAAGCGCTTCCTCGCCCAACGACGCGCGCAAGCGCATTCTCACATTTCTTCGCCGAAATGATGTCATCTGCTAGCGATTTGTGGTTAGCCACTCAATAGTCGGCGCGGCAATACAATCGGCTGTTTTGGTTGACTTGCACTATCAGCAAAGCCGGTCAACCAAATGATTATAAGCCATTGAAATATAATACCTTCTATTGAACTCTTTGCCCAACTTGTAAGCGGGAGATTGGGGGTTCAAGTCCTCTCGCCGGCACCATAAAAATCTCCTCAATTCAAGCTATTAGGTAATCCAGAAGGTTTCACCTTTTGTCCTGGTGGGCACTTTGAATTGCCGGGCACGGCTTACCGCACTTCTCCCAGCTGTTCAGAAACCCACCGCGATGGCCTGATCGGAAATCCTGACTGGTAGTCGAAATCAATTCTGTACAATTTCCAAAATTCAAATACGATTTTGCCTACAAGAGAGATACCTTTCCTGCAGTGGATTGATATCTCCGGCTCAGCGAATGCAATGACCGAAAAACGGTCGAAATCAGGGAGAATCTGCCAATGCGCAACTTAATGAAATCTGTAGCCTTCGCGGCGGCACTGGCCACAGCAGGCGCAGCGCAGGCCCAGGAGGACATCAGCATCACGCTCGTGCCGGGTCTCACCACCGATGCATTTTACATCACGATGAACCGCGGCGCTCAAGCGGCGGCCGAAGCGCTTGGTATCACCGTTGATTTTCAGGGTGCCGAGGAATTCGATCCGGTTTTGCAGACGCCGGTTCTGGACGCCGTCATCGCGCGTGGCCCGGATGCGATTTTGATCGCACCGACTGACACTACGCAGATGATCGAACCGCTACGCCGCGCCAGCGAGGCCGGCATCGCTGTCATTACCGTCGATACCTTCATCGACGACGGCAAGTATCAGGACGGCGCCGGCGATGGTGATTTCCCGCTGGCCTATGTGGCCTCGGACAATGTCGGCGGCGGCCGAATGGCGGCCCGCTTCATGGCCGAAGCGATGGGCGGCGAAGGCCAGGTCTACGTCTCGAATGTGCGCCCTGGCATTTCTACAACCGATCAGCGGGAAGAAGGCTTCAAGGCGGAAATGGCCGAAAACTTCCCTGATGTCGAGGTGCTCGACACCCAGTTCAACGAGAACGATGCCTCGCTAGCGGCGTCGCAGTTCAACGCCGTGCTGGCACGCAATCCAGACATCAAGGGCGTTTTCGGCGCCAATCTTTTCTCAGCTCTTGGCGCCGGCAACGGTGTGGAAGGTGCGGGCAAGGCGGGTGACGTCACCGTCATCGCCTTCGATGCGCCGCAAAGCATCGTCGACAATATCTCAGGCGGTCTGGTCGACGCTGCTATCGCGCAGCACCCCGCCGAAATCGGCTATTTCGGCGTGATGGCGGCCTATGCCGCCCTCACCGGCCAGTCGGTCCCGACCTCGATCGGCACCGGGTTCACGGTGATTGACGCCAGCAATGTCGATGATCCGGAAATTGCCAAGTTCATCTACTCCGAATAGGCGATACAGGCATGCCGGCAAACACAGGGGCTTCAATCCTGAAGCCCCTTTTGTCCGCCTGGTCCTGGCTCTTCCTCGTCGGAATCCTCGCGTTCTTCGAAATCTATGCGCGCCTGGAAACCGGCCAGACCTTTCTGTTCCGCGTCTACAACATCCAGTCGATCGCCATCGCCGCCTCGCAGATTCTGCTCTTGGCGCTTGGTCTCACGCTGGTGGTCGTGGCCGGACATATCGACCTGTCGATCGGATTTACGACCGGGCTCTCGGCCGTGGTCATGGCGCTGGTCATCAAGGCTATGGGGCCGGATACGGGCTGGGGCGTCGTTCTGCTTGCCATCGCTGTCGGGCTGTTCGCTGCCGTTGTCGTGGGACTGGTGAATGGCTGGCTGGTCGCCATGCTCGACGTGCCCAGCTTCATCGGCACGCTCGGCACCTATGGCATCGCCCGCGGCGCTGCACTGATTGTGGCGGGCGGCGCTACCGTGTCGATCCGCAGTGATGCTGCCCGCACCATCGGCAATGGCGATATTCTGGGCTTTCCGGTTCCTGTCGTGCTCGCGGCGGTCCTGGCGCTGGCCTGCCACTACATCCTCGCATATACTAAATTTGGCGTGCACACCTATGCGCTTGGCGCCAATCGCGCGTCGGTCGAACGCGCGGGCGTCAATGTCAAGCGACACCTGATCTGGTTGTTCGTGATCTCCGCCATCACCGCGGGCGTGGGCGGTCTGGTCTATACCGGGCGCTTTTCGGCAGGGGCTGCCAATGCTGGCGAGCCGATCCTGCTGTACGCGGTGGCGGCCGTCTTCATCGGCGGTGCCTCGCTGACTGGAGGACAAGGCACGGTGGTCGGCACAATCATCGGTGCTTTCATCATCGCGGTGATCCAGTTCGGACTGGTGTTTTCCGGGCTGCCACCTTACTGGCAGTTCGTCGCCGTGGGTCTCGTCATCATCGTCGCCGTGCTGGTGGATCAGTCACGCGACAAGCTGACGGGACAGCAAACATGACGGCCATTCTCGAGGTCCGCGGTCTCAACAAAAGGTTCGGCGGCAACGAGGCGGTCAAGGACGTGTCCTTCGACATCAATGGAGGTGAGTGCGTCGTTCTGGCCGGCGACAACGGTGCAGGGAAGTCCACGGTCATCAAGATGATCTCGGGCGTGTACACACCGACCGCCGGAGAGGTGTTCTTCAACGGCAAGCTCCTGACCGGCCAGAGCCCGAACGCTGTGCGTGAGAGTGGCATCGAGACGATCTATCAAGATCTGGCCTTGGCCGACAATCTTGACCCGGGCCTGAACCTCTATTTGGGCCGCGAAGCGACGCGCCGTATCTTCGGCATCTCTTTCGTGGCCAGGCGGGAGATGCGCGAAAGAGCAATCGAGGTGCTCAAGGGGCTTGGCATTGTCATTCCTGATCCGAGTGCTCCGGTGCGCGATCTCTCAGGTGGTCAGCGTCAGGCGATCGCAATCGCGCGCGCCATCCACTGGCAGGCAAAGCTCGTCATCATGGACGAGCCTACGGCAGCACTCGGCGTGCCTGAGCAGCGTGAGGTGATGGCGCTGATCGAGCGATTGAAGTCCCAGGGCGTGGGCATCATTCTCATCTCGCACAACCTTCCGGACATCTTCGCCGCCGGTGACCGGATCATCGTTCTCGCTCGCGGCATGGTCGCAGGCGAGCGGCGTCCGTCCGAGACCAATGATGAAGAGATCGTGCGTATGATGATGGGGGCGACGTTGTAACGCCCGGGGTCCGGAGATCGTGTTTAGATTCAGGCAGACGCTCTCAAGATCAAGGAGCACGTCGATTTGGCGAAGCCTATGATCGCCCATGCGATTGAGTTTCTCTTTGTCGCAGGTGTGCGCGAAGCGGAACCGATTTCGGCGCTCTGCCATGCCGCCGACATGCCGCATATCTTGCTCGATCTGCCGGGAGAAAAGGCACCATCGGTGATTTCTGACAATTACGGTGGCGCCATTGATTTAGTGAATGCGCTTCTTGGCGAGGGTCCAAATGCTAATGGCAAGAATCGCCGCGAGCGCGCCTATTTCATCGACGGTGACACGCCTACCGCGGAGAGAACCATGGATCCGGCAAGGACAAACATTGAGAGCTTGACGACAACGCCCGGAATTAGAGAACAACCAAGATCCGAGCCAGACCTTTAGCCTCTCTTAGAGCGCACCGAGATGATGCCTCCAGCCGCAATCATAACGATTCCGATGATCGTCAGCATGTCAGGAAATTCTGCGAAGAAAATCAGACCCCACATCATGCTAAATGCCAGATAGGAATAATCGAAACTGGCGACAGTAGATGATGCAGCAGATTGATAGGCAATGGCGGCAAAAATGCTGCCAATCAGAATACTCAAGGCCAACACGGCCAGCGCGATCAGCTCCTTGCCGCCCAGGCTGATCCAACTGCTCAGCAAGAAGGTGTTCTGAGCAACAGCATCGATCCCGAGATCAGAGATGAACAATACAGCGGTGGCTCCGA
The DNA here is from genome assembly GCA_050633905.1 of Geminicoccales bacterium. Classification (GTDB taxonomy): domain Bacteria; phylum Pseudomonadota; class Alphaproteobacteria; order Geminicoccales; family Geminicoccaceae; genus JANQPX01. The sequence goes on along the minus strand of JBOEHJ010000005.1, from coordinate 21,717 downwards.
GCCCCATCACGATAAACATCACATTGAGCGCAGCGGAAAGGACGTACGGACTTTCCTTCTGACACTTTGTCCTAGTCAAAATCATTGCGAGTGCATAGAGAATCGCTGCCAGAATTGGCAACATCGCATAAACGCTGATCCCACTGGTATCTGGACGCAGCATCACGACGACGCCAGCAAAGCCCAGACAAATTGCAAACCAGCCGACGATCCCAACCCGTTCCCCAACAAGCAGGCCGGAAAACAGGGTGATAAAGAGCGGCAGCGTATAGTAAGCAGCGGCTGCCACTGAAAGCTGAAGGTGTGGCAATGCCGAATAGTAAGCGACCCACATGGAAGCCAGAAGGAAACTTCTGACACCGACCCAACCAATAGAATTGGGCATCAGTTTCGTCTTTGGATGACGCAGCTTTGTGAAGGCCACCAATACTGGCAATGCAATCACCGAGCGTAGCACGTAGAGCTGCCAAAGCGGGAAGCTCACGCTGATCGATTTGATGACGGCATCACCGAGAGAGAGAGCCAGAACGGCAAAAACCACGGCAAAAATTGCGCGTGGTACATTGTTGATCTGTGTCATTCCCTCTTTGGAAGCCACGTCATGCTCCGCCGGCGCCGCCGTTACCCAAATGTGTTTCGTTAAGTGCGACTTCCACCGATGTGCGCGTGCCTCTGCCCACATCGTATTTAAAAAAGGAATGCATCGCGCGGTCGTAAAGGTAGAGACTGAAACAGTGTGGCATGTCTATTCGGAAAAGGCCTTTGTCCTCTGCGTCGAGAAAGGCGGGGCAATTCTGCAAAAGGCTCGGGCTTAGCAACGTCGCGTCGGCCCGGCTCCAGACACCTTCTTGGGGGCTTCACACCAGCACGCAAGGGCACTGATCGACGATAATGTGGTCGGTCCGATCACGTCGGGTACGGCGATGGTGCAGCCTTGGTTTCTCCATCACGCATCCAGCAGCGAAAGATCTTTCGGCAGCATTTGCTTGAACATATCAAGGACATTGCGCGCTTCCTTGGGTGGTAATGCGATCGCATGGCGTACAGCGGCCGCGATTAGAATTAGCATGGTCTTGGAAAATGAAAGCAAAGCTTGGTTCGGGTGTTCCGGCGCCAAGCTTTGCAATTTGTCGGTAAGGAGAGCGGCCAGCCGGTCATTGGCTTCCTGATTGAGCGCTTGCAACCCCCGGTCCACCTGAGTCGCTTTCCACACTTCCCCCATCATGGTGTGGTCGGAGAAGAATTGATAGTAACCGTCCGCAATCTGGCAAAGTGCTTCGTAAAAATCGGTCATGCACTCGACTTTCGCCATGTGGCCGGCCACTTCGACATAGCCCATTTCATGGTGGCGTTCCGCGATGGTGCCGATGACCGCCGTTTTGTCCGGAAAATATTGATAGAGCGACCCAAAGCCTATTCCGGAGCGCTCGACAATATCGCTCATCCGGAATGCATCGCTGCCTTTCTCCATAATGATTTCTGACGCGCAGTCGAGAATGCGTTCAAACCGCTCCTTGCTTCGCTTTTGCGTGGGAACGAGGCGAGCCAGCCCCTGTCCCCTGGTTTGGTTGGCCTTACCAGTTCCTTGGGACATCAACGCTCCTTTCGTTGGCACTCTTGACAATTAGAATGCGAGAGTCTATCACTTTTTTAAATGCGAGAGTTTATCGCATTTTCAAAGGAGAGAAGCATGATCAAAGGCACCTTGATAGCGGCCACGCTTTTCACCTGCCTTACAACAACCGGTGGTGTAACTGCGGGGGAAATGGAGATGAAGCTTACAATCAAGAAACCAGACGGCCTCTACGATTCGCAGCCAAATGGCTACAGCCAAGTCGTGATTGCGCCAGGCGACAGTCGTGTCGCCTATATCTCAGGGCAAGGCGGCGCGGGCATCGACGGGACGCTATCGCCAGATTTTGAATCCCAAGTGAAGCAGACCTTCGCAAACCTGCGCATAGCACTTGAGGATATCGGTGCGAGCCCGTCTCAAGTCGCCAAGATCGACGTCTTCGTTGTCGACCATGACATGTCCAAGCTCCCGATCATGGGAAAATATATCGAAGAAACGTTTGGCGGCACGTTGCCGGCCCAGACCTTGGTCCCCGTCCCCCGCCTGGTGCTTGACGGCATGCTGTTTGAAGTCGATGCCGTGGCAATTCTCGAAAACTAGGTCGTTTCCTAACCAGGCTTAAGCGGCTCCAGCCCGTTTCCCGATCTAATCGCCCGATAGCCCTTAGGTGATTGCTTGGGTGGGGGCGGTAGGCTGGTTCAGCCTGCGCAAACGGCCTTCGGCGCTTGATCCATAGATCGACTGCATTCTGTCTACATGATGAACCATGTTTCCGGCAACGCCTCGAATAGACATGAACAGCAGTTGGCAAGTGGGGAAATTCCGATGCTCAAAATGGTGACGATCGGTGTCTATGGTTTCGATAGGCAGTCCTTTTTGCAACGACTGCATCAGGCGAATGTCAGGCAACTGCTCGATGTACGTCAGCGCCGCGGTGTCCGTGGCCCCGAGTATTCCTGGGCAAACTCACGCCGTCTGCAGGCGGCCCTCGCCCATGCCCGAATTGCCTACGAACACCATCCAGAACTCGCCCCGACAACCGAGCTGCGCCAACTCCAATACGCCGAGGACGACCGCCGTGGGGTGGGCAAACGCACACGCCGCGAACTCGCTACCGAATACATCAGCCGCTACACAACTGAGATCCTCGACATCGCGGACTTAGCACCAATCATATCAGCACTTTCGGCCGGTGGGATTGCAGCATTGCTCTGTGTCGAACGTGACCATAAGGCCTGCCACCGCTCGTTGATCAGCCAGCGGCTGACAGAGCAATACCGCGTCAGGGTTGAGCATCTGCACCCATTTTAACGTTGTGGACGCCTCAGATCATCAGGACAGCAGCCAGGCCATGCCTGGCCAAGGCATCAAGGTTGTGAAACGGCGCTTGAGCAAGAAATGCTGTCAATTCACCAATGGTGTTGTCACGAGACCTTGCATCGTTAATCATTGGTAAAGAGCACATCATGTGCAAAGCAGTTAGATTGGTACCTTCATGGCGCTTCACTTCGATCGAGCAGAGTTTATTGAAAGAAAAGACAAAACTCTGGCTTCCATGGCCGAACGCAAGCTCGATGCTCTCCTCATGTTCAAGCAGGAGAGTATGTATTGGCTGACCGGCTATGATACTTTCGGCTATTGTTTCTTTCAGTGCCTGATGCTGCGCGCGGATGGTGACATCGTGCTGCTGACCCGAGCGCCGGATCTCAGACAGGCGCAGAATACTTCGATCATCGAGGATATTCGGATCTGGGTCGATCGCGATGGAGCGACACCCGCCGATGATCTGAAGGACTTGCTGAAGCGCGGCGGTCTCGTCGGCAAGAGGCTTGGCATTGAATATGACAGCCATGGGCTTACCGCGGCTCAAGGCAAACAGGTCGATGCGGCACTTGACGGGTTTGCCTCGACTACAGACGCTTCAGACCTGATCGGAAGGCTTCGTTTGGTGAAGTCAAAGGCGGAGCTTGTCTATGTTAGACGCGCCGCCGAACTGGCCGACGATGCACTCAACTCCGCGATTGGCGCGACCCATGCGGGGGCTGACGAGGGGGATATCCTGGCCTCGATGCAGGGTGCTGTGTTCAAAGGTGGCGGCGACTATCCCGGCAATCCTTTCATCATCGGATCCGGACCGGATGCATTGCTCTGCCGGTATAAGTCAGGACGTCGCAAACTGGATCCCACGGATCAGCTCACCCTCGAATTCGCCGGTGTCTATCGTCAATATCATGCCTGCCTGATGCGCACTTTCATCATCGGTGCCCCCTCTGCCCGTCAGCTAACCATGACCAAGGCTTCTGAAGCTGCGCTTGCCGCTTGTGAGGATGCCATGCAACCTGGCCGCAGTATGGGCGAGGTTTTTTCGGCTCATGCTGATGTCATGGATGCCCATGGGATGCGGGAGCACCGGCTGAACGCCTGTGGCTATTCCCTCGGTACGGTCTATGCGCCTTGCTGGATGGATTGGCCGATGTTTTACGCCGACAATCCCGTCGTCATTGAGGAAGGCATGGTCTTTTTCCTGCATATGATTCTGATGGATAGCGAGGCTGGCCAAGCGATGACCTTGGGAAGGACGTCCATCGTTTCTAAAAAGGGAGCGGAACCTCTTTCAAAAGCTCCTCTCGATCTGGTGGTGAGATAGAGGGTCACAGCATGCCCCACCTAGCCTTTTTCGCTGTTCTGCTCCTGTTGGGTCTGCTCACCACTTGTTTTTTCTGATGGTCATGATTCAGGCGGCAGTGTCCTCGAAAGCTTGGGCGCATACCATCGATTTTGGTGACATCGGTCGAAACCAGCTGAAGTGGCCATGGCACTAGGAGTAGCGGTTCAACGGCGGCTCGATGAGAACCCACAAGCGGGGCGGCATCGCCGGGAGACCGTCGAACATCCCTTTGGCACGATCGAAATGCGGATAGGCGCAACCCATTTTCTGATGAAGCGGCTGAAGAACGTTCGCACCGAAATGGCGCTCTCCGTGCTTGCCGACAACCTGCCCCGGACGATCAACATCCTCGGCATAACGCCGCTCATTCAGGCCATCGGGGCCTAGAGCAGCCCTTATCAGCTCAAAAGACGACCGATCGGCCTAACAATTGCGATCTGACGGTCTCCCATCGGATGTATCGCCAAGAACGGGGCCAAGCGGCAAAAAAAACTACCGTGATCATAGTAGCGTCAGAAAAACTGGAAACATCCTAACAACGAAGACCCGAACCAGATGGGACGGGGCGTTTTGCGCCAAAATGTCCGGTACCGATCTAATTTCTCTCAAAAAGTTTACTTCGGCCGATCCTCCTGTTACATCTCCGCTCCGCTCATGTTCTCCTGGGGGATGTTCAGCTTGAAATTGCTGGCCGCCAATAGTAATCGTCCGCTTGCCGAAGCGATCGCTGCCTATCTAAACATGCCGTTGGCCGACGCGACCGTGCACCGGTTCGCCGACATGGAATTGTATGTAGACATCCATGAGAATGTCCGGGGCCAGGACGTGTTTCTGGTCCAATCCACGTCTTATCCAGCCAATGACAATTTGATGGAGCTTTTGGTCTGCATCGATGCGTTGCGCCGCGCATCCGCGAGACGCATCACTGCCGTGATGCCCTATTTCGGCTATGCTCGTCAGGATCGGAAAACAGGATCCAGAGCGCCGATTTCGGCCAAGCTGGTGGCCAACCTCATCACCATGGCCGGCGCCCATCGTGTTTTGACCATGGATCTCCATGCCGGCCAGATCCAGGGCTTCTTCGATATTCCTGTGGATAACCTCTATGCCTCGCCACTGATGGCCAAGGATATCCAGGAGAATTACAACTTGGACGAACTCCTGATCGTTTCCCCCGATGTCGGCGGTGTTGCGCGCGCGCGGGGCATGGCCAAACGCCTTGACGTCGGCCTCGCGATCGTCGATAAGCGGCGGGATCGGGCGGGTGTTTCCGAAGTGATGAATGTCATCGGTGACGTTACCGACCGTCGATGCATCCTGGTTGACGACATTGTCGATTCGGCCGGGACACTTTGTAATGCGGCAAAAGCACTGCTTGATGCTGGCGCGACGTCTGCGACTGCCTATGTAACCCACGGTGTGCTCTCGGCAGGCGCGGTTGCCAGGGTGAGCGCCAGTCCGCTTAAGGAGCTGGTGATTACCGATAGTATTCGGGCGACCGAAGCGGTGCGAGTGACGAAGACGATACGCGAGCTTAGCGTGGCCGGCCTGATCGGCGAAGCGATCAGACGGATCAGCGACGAGAGTTCGGTATCGAGTTTATTCGACTAATCCGAGACGATGCTTGAGGCATCGCCGGCGTTGAGGAAGAGAAGATTATGAGCGATATGGTGACCTTCGTCGCGGAGGACAGAAATGCCGCTGGCAAGGGTGCTGCCCGCAGCATACGGAATGCTGGCCGCGTCCCAGCGGTCGTCTATGGCGAGAAAAAAGACCAGCTGATGGTCTCGCTGGAGGCCCGCGCACTTCGCCGCGAGCTGCAAAATCCGCGCTTTTACAGCACGCTCTGTGCACTCGAAGTTGGTGGCAAGCCTGTCCGCGTTCTACCCCGCGAAATCCAGCTTCATCCTGTCTCCGATGAGCCGATGCATGCTGACTTCGTTTATGTCTCGAAGGGCGCTGCGGTGACCGTCGAGGTCCAGGTAGTGTTCTTGAACGAAGATAGCTGCCCAGGCATCAAGCGAGGCGGCGTCTTGAACGTCGTGCGCCGCGAGGTCGAGCTCGTTTGCCCGGCCGATGCCATCCCGGAGAAGATCGAGATCGATCTTGGGGAAGCCGATATCGGCGACAGCCTGCATTACTCCCATGCGACCGTTCCCGACGACGTGGCACCAACCATCACCGACCGTGACTTCACGATCGCGACGATCGCCGCACCGAGTGGTGGCACCGACGATGCAGAGAGTGAGGACGGCGAGGACGAAGATGGCGCGGCTGCGGCCGAAGATGGGTCGAGCGAGGCGCCCAGCGAGGACAGCTAGACCTACCGGCTGTTTTGTTCCAAACGATCGAAGGCCACTGGCTTTGATGCCGGTGGCCTGCTCGTTTCAGCACCATTTCATCTTGGGCTCTTTTGGTGTGACACCATGTTGCTGATCGTCGGGTTGGGCAATCCAGGTGCTGACTATGCCCGCCATCGCCACAATATCGGTTTTATGGCGCTGGACGCCTTAGCGGAGGCTTACGGTTTCACGGCTTGGCGCTCCAAATATGCAAGCGAGATCGCCGAAGGTCAGTTAGGCAGCACCAAGGTGATGCTACAAAAGCCGCAGACTTTCATGAACCGCTCTGGCATCGCGGTCGCCCAGGCTGCCAATTTCTATAAGCTCGGGCTTGACGATCTCCTGGTCCTTCACGACGAGCTGGATCTGGCGCCGGGAAAAGTCCGGATCAAGGCTGGCGGCGGTGTCGCCGGCCATAACGGCCTTCGCTCCATTGCCGCCTCCGTCGGATCGAAGGACTTCAAGAGGGTGCGTTTGGGCATCGGCCATCCCGGCGACAAGGCGAGAGTGACGGGCCATGTTCTTGGCAATTTCAGTATGGCCGATCGCGACTGGCTTGCCCCGCTCCTGGACGCCTTTGTTGCCGCCGCGCCTCTTTTGGCCGCGGGCGACGATGCGGGTTGCATGAACAAGATTGCTTTGGCGACCAAGCCCCCCAGACCCAAGCCGCCGGCTGCGGACGGCTGAACAAGGATCACGTGACGTGGGTTTCAACTGCGGTATCGTCGGCCTTCCCAATGTCGGGAAATCGACCCTTTTCAATGCGCTGACCTCAACCGAAGCGGCGGCGGCGGCGAATTATCCCTTCTGCACCATCGAGCCCAATACAGGGCGCGTTCCGGTGCCGGATCATCGCCTGGCCGAAATCGCGAAAATCGCCAGTTCGGAAAAGATCATCGAGACCCAGCTTGAGGTCATCGATATTGCGGGGCTTGTCCGAGGAGCTAGCAAGGGCGAAGGTCTCGGCAATCAGTTCCTGGGCGCGATCAGAAGCGTGGACGCCATTTTGCAGGTGCTTCGCTGCTTCGAGGATGATGACATCACCCATGTCGAAGGCGGGGTCGACCCGGTTCGTGATGCCGAGCTGATCGAAACCGAATTGCTCTTGGCCGATCTTGCATCGCTGGATAAGCGAAGCGAGGGGCTGGTGAAGCGTGTTCGTGGCGGTGACAAGGAGGCCAAGATCCAGCTCGCCTTGATCGAGCAGATCAAGCCTTTGATGGAAGATGGCTGCCCGGCAAGGCGTCTCGCGGCTGCAAAGGAAGCGCCGGATGATCTCAAATCCCTCGATCTTCTGACCGCAAAACCCATTCTTTACGTTTGCAATGTCGACGAAGCGAGTGCGGCCTCCGGCAATGCATTGAGCGCTAAGGTCGCGACAGAGGTGGCAGAGGAAGGTGCTGGAGCGGTGGTGGTGTCGGCTGCCATCGAAGCGGAGCTCTCACAGCTCGGCGCCGACGACAGACTCGAATATCTCATGTCGCTTGGGCTTGAGAGGCCGGGCCTCGATCGAGTCATTCAGGCTGGCTATCGTTTGCTTGGCTTATCCACTTTCTTGACGGCTGGACCGAAGGAGTCGCGTGCCTGGACTATCATGGAGGGCATGACCGCAGCAGAAGCCGCCGGCCGCATCCACACGGATTTTCAACGAGGCTTCATCTGCGCCGAGACCATTGCCTATAGCGACTATATTGCCTGCGGAGGGGAAGCAGGTGCCCGCGAGGCCGGCAAGCTCCGTCAGGAAGGACGGGACTATGTGGTCAAGGATGGCGATGTCATCCTGTTCCGCTTCAACGTCTGACGGATTGTTCGCTTAAGACTCCAGCTCGAATGTCAGGCGGAAGTTCTCGCCTTGATCGATTGGATTGACCATCCGACCTGAAAAATTTATGCGATTGCCAGCACCCAGTTCACCTTCGGCAAGTTCGAAGGACTCATATTGGATCTCTTCGCCCTCGCCGTCCAAGATCGCCATCCGCAAAGGCGGAATAACTTGATTCGCTTGTGAGAGGTTGACTATTTCGCCTTCGACCACCAAAACGAAAACATCACCTTCGGCTTGCCAGTTCAACGTAACGTCGTCGAACTCCAGGCCGATGTCTTGATCGATGGACAGACCGACAAGCTCGTACATCGCTGCAGCATCAGGTACCTTGTCGACAATTCCGTTTCGTCCGATGATCAAACTGACCAGGAGCAAGACCACGACGCCGCCACCGAGCAACCATCCTATCGGACTACGGTCCTTTTTCTGTACGGCGCCGGGTCGCCTCGCTATGTTGGGCGCTGCGGCCGCGGATCGAACTTGTTCCTCATGGCTTGCAGCGGGCGGTGCGAGTTCTAACTCTACGGTTTGCGGTGTGTCGACTGGTGGCATCGCTTTCCAACGATGGCCGCAATTGGCACAGCGAACCTTACGGGCCTTAGCACTGAAAGCCGAAGCATCTACATGGTATCGGCTGGAGCAACTTGGACAGGTTAAGATCATGACAAAGCGCTCGAAAGCTGTTCCCTTAACGGTTGAATGTTAGCTGGATTAATATGCAGTAATGTGCGATCTTCACAATCGTTTCTTTCACCGCCGCACACATTGTTGCCGCCATGTTGCAACTTGAACAAATCGCCATGCAGTATGAGCAGGGCCCTGAGGTCCTGCATGATATCAATTTGTCGCTCGATCGTGGCGATTTCATTTTCCTTGTCGGCCCAAGTGGCGCAGGAAAGACGTCACTGCTGCACATTATGGGCTTGATCCACCGACCCACAAGAGGCAGCCTGAGGATTTTTGGCCGAGACGTCGTCAGTTTCAATCGCGACGATCTCGGTGAAGCGCGACGCCGCATTGGAATGATGTTCCAAGATTTTCGATTAATCAACCACCTCTCAGCCTTTGACAACGTAGCGTTACCGTTGCGCATCGGTGGTGCTAGGGAACGTGAGATTCGCGAACTGGTTTACGAAATGCTGGAATGGCTGGGGCTTACCGATGTCATGGATGCCAAGCCGCCTAGTCTTTCAACGGGGCAGCGCCAGATTGTTGCGGCGGCCAGAGCCGCCATTTCGCGCCCCAACCTGCTGCTAGGCGATGAGCCGACGAGCAATATCGATACCCGCCGAGCACGGCGGTTGATGCGCCTTTTCACGGAGCTTTCCAAGGAAGGGACCACGGTAATCTTATCGACGCACAATGATGAGCTCATCGACCGTTATCCTCATCCCGTTTATCATCTCGAGAAAGGCCGACTAACCGGCCAATCCAATACGCCAACGCAACTCGCCGCGGCCGACTAGGATGTGACCACATCAGAAGGTTCGCCCGATTGGGAGCGTAAGACGTTGATTACGAATGCCATTTTACGACTTAGAACAAATCAAATGACGTGGTCATACCACTAGCGGGAAAGCAGAGAACGTGCGCAGTCTCGATCTGCCTTTGAATCAGACGGCGGTCAGCCGATTTTTGCCTTGGATCATGGCGGGGCTTCTCTATCTGAGCGTCATCGCCCTGGCTATTGCCGCTGTCGCCGATGGCGCGCTGGAACTCTTCGATCAGCGTGACAAAATGGTCACGGTGAGCCTGCCGACGGCGGGATTGTCCGAAAACGGCGATCGGGATGTTCAGCAAGTGCTCAATGTCTTGACCAAAGCGAAAGAGGTGGCTTCGGCCGCGGTCGTACCGGACGATGAGCTGCAGGATCTGATCGAGCCTTGGGTTGGCGAGCGTTCGGAAAATGACGATCTGCCACTCCCCCGGCTCATTGATGTCACTCTCGATCCGATTGCGCCTGCCGATCTCGATACCCTGGAGCGTCAACTTCGTGTTGTCGTTCCCGATGCGACCATCGGGGTGCAAATCGTCGGCCGGGATCAGGCTGAACGGCAAGCAACGTTTTTCCGGATCGTCGGTATCACCCTGGGGATTGTCCTGCTATTCGGCGCCCTTGCCGTCGTCGGCCTGATCACCAGCCTGAGCCTTGCGATGCATAGCGATACGGTAGCGCTCCTTCGTTATATGGGCGCTCAGGACGGCTATCTCTCCCGACAGTTCGAGCGCTATGCATTGCATAGCGGTCTGCGCGGCGGTCTGATCGGTTTTTTCGCCGCGATGCTGACTGTACTCCTCCTTCTCTACAGCATTCAAAATCTCGAATTGACGAATTCAATCAGGCTCGGCCTGCGTCCGGTCGATTGGATTTTCCTAGCCTGCGTGCCGGTCGTTGCCGCCCTTCTATGCACGGTGATGGCGCGATTCACGGCGTTGTGGGGATTGGGGCGTATGCCTTGATGCAGGGGCAGCGGGCGATATCCTCGACCAGCTTGGTCACCTCTGGACATGTTTGAACGCCCGTGATCCGTTCGCTTCTCTTCAACCTCCTCGGTTTCTTCTGGACAATCATGATGGCATTGATGGCGTTGCCCATCCTCGGGCGCCCAAGATTAGCCATGGTCCAACATGCCGAACGCTGGGAGCGCGGCTTGCAATGGCTACTGCGGAAGCTGGTTGGCCTGGACTACAAGGTGCGGGGCGCTGAGCATCTGCCAAAGGACGGCGTCATCTTCGCCGTGAAGCATCAATCCGCATGGGACACCATTACCGCGCATCTTCTGGTCGATGATCCAGCGATTCCCCTTAAGCAGGAGCTGACCAGGATCCCAATTTTCGGTCGCTGCCTCCTGCATGCCGGCATGATTAGGATCGACCGTGACCAGGGAACACGTGCGTTGCGCTCGCTGATCGATGGCGGGCGCGAGGCCATCGCCCGCGGTTCACCCATTCTGATCTACCCTGAAGGAACGCGAACGCCCCCTGGCGAGAAAAGGCCCTATCATCCGGGCGTGGCAGCCCTGTACAAGCAGCTTGCTTTGCCGGTTGTTCCCGTTGCCCTGAATTCCGGTCTCTATTGGGGACGACGCAGTTTTTCGAAGCGCGCCGGGACGATCATCGTGGAGTTCTTAGACCCCATTCAGCCGGGCTTGGATCGCAAAACGTTCATGACCGAACTTGAACATCGCATCGAGACAGCAACGGCCCGCCTGATCGCCGAGGCTTGATCCCGCCGATAAAAACCGCCATCCCTTAGAAACACGAAACAATAAAATCGCAACTGGAGGCTAACGCTCATGAACCCCTCAATGACGTCCATCCAAGGCACTCTTGCCGCAGCCATACTTGCGATCGGTGTCACAGCAAGTCCCGCTCATGCCATCGATCTCAGCGAGAGTGTCACGGTTCCAGCGTCCGCTTCGGACGCCTGGGCTGCGATCGCTGATTTCTGTTCGATCAAGGAATGGCATCCGGTGATCGCGGAATGTGAGCAGTTCGAGCAAGATGGCAAAACCATGCGAACACTGACCACCGGTGATGGCGGCGAGCTGCTAGAAGAACTGGTCGAGATGAATGAGGCTGGTCAATCGATGACCTATGCGATCATCGAGAGCCCATTGCCGATTGCCAATTACATCTCGACCATCGCCGTCACCGAATCCGGTGATGATGCGGACGTTACCTGGTCCAGCAGCTTCGATGCGGCGGGTGTCAGCGACGAAGAAGCTCTAGAGCTGATGACGGGGATCTACCAAGCAGGGCTCGAAGCTCTCAACGCACAGCTCGGTCAATAGCACCGTCTTTCGTCGTCTTCTGCCGGCGTCGGATGTCTGGCAGCCTGAATAGCGGCTTTGAGCGCCTGGGCGAAGGTCCGGCGCTCATCGGCCGTCAAGAAACTGCCAATCACTAGCTCGTCGCCATGAGATCGGAGCATGAGCTTTCGGTCTTCTTGGACCACCTGCACCCAGGCTGTCTCGAAATGCCAGGTTTGTTCTTTTTGATCGGGCATAGAGCGTCGGACGGTCAGCCCATCCTGATCCAGCTTGATCATGTCCAGCTGGCGGGATTGGCGAAAATGCCAACGGAAGGCAACATACAAGAGCAGTACGTCGAGACCTAGAAAGCCCGTGACCGGCCAGGCACCGATGAGAGCAAAGCCGGCGCCGATCAAGCCGCTTACCAGTGCAATAGCGGTCATCAGCAACAGAAAGCCGGTATTGCCGAGGGAGCGGTTGGGGTAAAGCATCGCTTCGAAATGTTGAGGTGCCGGCAAAGATGGCGGCTCGTCGATGGGCGTTAAGGACAATCCATCTGCTCCTTCACAACCTCTGCCTGTTGTCGACCAATGTCCGATGTAGAACCGCCGGAACTCGGCATGTCTGAGGCGCCACGCCGTTCCCACAGAAGCGTCCAACGATTATGATCACCGGTCAAGCATCTTGGCCTTGAACCCCTGTTCGATTGCCCCTACCAAAAGCCGACATGCTGGCTTTTGAAAGGTCAATCGATGAAACGTGATCAGATCAACACGCTGTTCAGCCGCTTGGCCGCTGAAATGCCCGCCCCCGAGACCGAACTGACCTACTCCAATACCTATACTCTTTTGGTGGCCGTGGTGCTCTCGGCGCAAGCCACCGATGTCGGTGTCAATAAAGCGACCGGAAAACTGTTCGAGCTTGCCGATACACCGGAGGCGATGACGGCGCTGGGCGAAGACCGCGTTCGCGACCTGATCAAGACCATCGGCCTTTATCGCAACAAGGCCAAGAATGTGATCGCGCTTAGCCAAGCCCTGATCGACGAGCATGGCAGCCATGTTCCGGGTGACCGGGAAGCGCTCGAGAAGCTCCCCGGTGTTGGCAGAAAGACGGCAAGTGTCATCCTGAATGAAGCCTTTGGTCAGCCGACGATCGCTGTCGATACCCATGTCTTCCGCCTCGCCAACCGGACTGGGCTGGCGCCGGCCAAAACGCCGCTTGCGGTCGAGCACTGCCTCGAGAAAGTCGTGCCCAAACGCTATGCGAAGGGGGCTCATCACTGGCTAATCCTGCATGGGCGCTATACATGCCTTGCGCGCAAACCCAAATGCGATCGTTGCATAATCAGCGACCTCTGCGGTTTCGACGCCAAGACCGCTTAGACGCAGAGCCTCCACACTTTATCGATCGATGAAGGTTGGTCTCAAGTCCGTTTCGAGAGCGAGAGATCATCGTCCATCCGTTCCACTGCCTTGGATGTAATGCTTGAATTAGCTCTGTGGCTGGAGACGAGCGCGGCCTGGTATCGGAGACCGGAGGGACTTGCGGCAAAAGCCCGCATGAAGATGCGCGGTGCAAAAGGCCTACACGAAGATAGACGAACGTTCTGCGTTTTTTTCACCTCATGGTAAGAAACTGTTAACTTCGATCTCTGTAAGATAACACTGGTTATTCGTATTAACCGTCGCTAGAATTTCCAACCCCAGGTTCTTTCTGGCCGCGGGCTTGTCGTAGCTGGCTATAGGCTTGTTTGAGGAGTGGTGTTTGTTCCAGGTGTTGAGCCTCACGATTGCGATGTCAGGTCTTTGGCTTCTCCTTTCCGGGTATGTCACTGAGCCGCTGTTGCTCGGCTTGGGCGCAGCTTCGGTCGTGTTGACCCTGATTTTGTGTATCCGCATGGGCGTGGTCGACCGAGAGGGACATCCCATTCACCTGGCAGTGAGGGGCATCCTCTACTGGCCATGGCTGATGAAGGAAATCGTGCTGGCGAATGTCGATGTCGGCAAGGCAATCCTTGGCTTAACCGATGATGCGCGTCCGAGTGTCTTCAAGATAAAAGCTTCTCAGACAACCGACCTTGGTAAGACCATTTATGCCAATTCCATTACCTTGACCCCGGGCACGGTTGCGATTGCGCTCGATGACGACGAATTGACCATTCACGCACTGACTGATGCGGCTGCCGATGGGCTTGCAAGCGGCGAGATGGATCGCAGGGTTGCTATCGTCGAAGGGACCCGTTGATGTTCGGGGCGGCCAGTCTTGCAGTCCTTGTGGTCATGGCGCTCATTCTGACAAGGGCGTTGCTTGGGCCAACGGTCTATGACCGCATTCTGGCGGTTAACCTTTTCGGCACACTCACCGTCATCTTGATCGCCGTCCTCGGCTTTCTCATCGATCGCCCGGAGTTTCTCGACATCGCGTTGGTCTACGCGTTGATCAACTTTGTCGGCACGATCGCCGTTACCAAATACTGTGTTTTCGCTGATTTCAACGTGTCGCGCGATGAGCAGGATTGGGACGATATCTGATGGCATTGCTTTTCGATATCATCACCTTCGTCTGCCTTGTTGCCGGTTCTGCGAGCATGTTGATCGGCGGCTATGGGCTTCTCAAATTACCGGACGTCTTCGCGCGTATGCACGCTGCTGGCATGGTCGATACGCTCGGGCTTTCCCTCATCGTGATCGGCCTTATGTTTCAAGCCGGTCTGACGTTGGTGACCTTCAAGCTCTTTTTGATCATCGTTTTCGTACTGTACACCAGCCCCGCTGTGACCCATGCGCTTGCTCATGCCTGCTTGAGCAATGGCGTCGAGCCTTTATTGGACCAGACGGCGAAAAAGGGAGATGACCCATCATCGACCTGATCGTCACTATCTTGTTTGTGTTTATGGTGGTCACGGCCCTTGCCTTTGTCGCCATCCGCAACCTTTTTGCCATCGTCATGCTTTCCGGCATCTTCAGCCTGACCGCAGCCGTTCTCTACGTTGTCATGGATGCCGTCGATGTGGCCTTTACTGAAGCAGCTGTCGGGGCTGGCATCGCTTCAGTCCTGGGCTTGGTAGCACTGTCTCTTACCGGCAAGTCCGATGAAGCACCGTCGAGCCGGCCATCTCTGACACTTGGTGGCTTCATGCTCACCTTGCTTACAGGGGCGGTCCTCATCAATGCGACCTTCGACATGCCGAATTATGGCGATCCCAATGCGCCCGTTCATCAGCATGTTGCCCCTCGCTATATCGAAGAATCCGGTCGAGAGATCGGTGTTCCCAATATCGTGACATCAGTTTTAGCGAGCTATAGGGGCTATGACACACTTGGCGAAGTAACCGTCATCTTCACCGCCGCCGTTGGCGTTCTTGCCCTCCTTGGTCGCAGAAGACGGAAATCGACGCGGCAGACCGATGTCGTCGATGACAAGAAAGCAGTCTGATGCTCGGTAAGTCGATTCTTCGTGTCACCACCAAGCTACTGATCCCAGTGATCTTCTTGTTTGGCCTCTACGTCCAATTTCATGGTGATTTTGGCCCAGGCGGTGGCTTTCAAGCTGGTGTTATCTTTGCCGCCGCTTTGATCGTCTACGCACTTGTTTTTGGTATCCGTAAAGCTCGCCGTGTAATCTCGCCGGCCGTCGTTCGCGTCACTCTTGCCTTTGGCGTTCTCCTTTATGCAGGCGTTGGGGTTGCAGGCATTGTTCTTGGTGGAAACTATCTTGATTACAATGTTTTAGCCCATGACCCGGTTCATGGTCAGCATATCGGCATTCTCCTCATTGAATTTGGTGTTGGCGCGACGGTTGCCGCTGCAATGATCACGATCTTTTTGACATTTGCCGGACATAATCGCTCCTTGGAAGAAGACTAACTTCATGGAATTTCCCGGCGTTTTCAATTATTGGGCCACGATCGTCTTGATGATGATTGGTTTCTACGTGGTTATTGCTCAGGGGAATCTTGTAAAGAAGATCTTTGGTCTCAATATCTTTCAAGTGTCTGTTTTTCTTTTTTATATTTCGATGAGCAAGGTCGATGGTGGCGCTGCGCCAATTCTTGATGATCGCTACCAATCCTATTCTAATCCTTTACCTCATGTTCTGATTCTCACCGCAATCGTCGTTGGTGTCGCAACGATGTCCCTTGGACTGGCGCTCATCGTACGTATTCGTGATGCTTATGGCACGATCGAGGAGGATGAGATCGAACGCCAAGAGGCAGAAATGCCGTGATCACGTCTCATCTCCCTATCTTCCAGATTATCGTTCCGTTGATAGCAGCGCCGCTATGCCTGCTCCTTCGCCAAGCCTTCGTCGCTTGGTTGTTCTCTACTGTCGTTACCTTTGTCACCTTCGCGATATCGATCGTTTTGCTTCTCCAGGTTCTGGCCGATGGAACCCAATCATATGAGCTGGGCAATTGGGCACCGCCATGGGGAATCGAATACCTGGTCGACCAGTTGAGCGCGTTTATCCTCGTGATCGTATCAGGTATCGGGGCGTTGGTGATGCCCTTCGCACTGCAGAGCGTGCAAAAGGAAGTGCCGGATGATCGGATCTACCTTTTCTACGTTATGTATTTACTCTGTCTCACTGGTTTGCTGGGTATCGTGATCACAGGCGATGCCTTCAATCTCTTCGTGTTTCTAGAGATATCATCCCTGTCTTCCTACGTCCTTATCAGCCTTGGGCGTGACAAGCGGGCACTCACCGGTGCCTTCAACTATCTCATTATGGGGACAATTGGCGCCACTTTTTACGTCATTGGCGTCGGCATGCTCTACATGATGACGGGCACGCTCAATATGGCGGACCTTGCAACACGCCTGCCAGATATCATCCACCTGCGTGTTACCGAGGCGTCGCTTGCCTTCTTACTTGTCGGTATCAGTCTCAAGCTGGCCCTCTTCCCGCTACATTTTTGGCTTCCTAATGCCTACGCATTTGCGCCAACGGCCGTCACGGTTTTCCTTGCAGCGACTGCTACGAAGGTCTCAGTCTACGTGATGATTCGAATACTCTATACAGTATTCGGTGGCACTGACTTGTTCGAAAGCTTCGCAATTGATGAGGCATTGCTGGCGCTGGGTCTCCTTTCTATGTTGGCTGCAGCGCTGGTTGCCATTTTCCAAAATAATATTAAGCGCATGCTGGCCTATTCCAGTCTCTCTCAGATCGGTTACATGATCTTGGGCATCAGCCTCGGCAACGTCGCGGGGCTGGCTGCTGGCATCATTCACATTTTCAACCACGCTGCGGCCAAAGCTGTCCTCTTCATGGCAGTTGGATGCGTCATTATGCGTATTAGAGCAGTCAATATCGAGGATTTCGCCGGTCTGGGCCGGCAAATGCCGATCACTATGGCCGCCTTCGTCGTCGGTGCTCTTAGTCTGATCGGTGTGCCGACAACTGTTGGCTTTGTAACGAAATGGTATCTGATCGAAGGCGCCTTTCAGAATGGAAACTGGCTCGCCGTTATCGTTATCCTCTTGAGCGGCATTCTCGCAATCGTCTACACATGGCGGGTTGTCGAAACCGCTTATTTTCAGCCAGCCCCTCAAGGACGCGAGCCTGTCAGTGAGGCGCCTTTAGCGATGGTGCTCCCGATGGTGGTACTTGCCGGAGCTTGCCTTGCTTTTGGCATCAGCGCTACTTGGACACTGGATATTGCTATCCACGCCGCCGAGGCGCTAATGGGCGGTCCTGAGCCTGAACAGCTGGCTAAGGATTTCGGGGGTAGCCGATGACTCCTGAAACGGCAATTCTTGCAGCCCTCGCACTCCCTTTGTTGGGCGCATTGCTAATCAGCCTTAGCGGTGCATGGCCAAATATACGAGAAGCGATCACGCTGATCACCGCGGTCGGACTCTTCTGCCTGGTCCTTGTCGTCCTGAACGACGTCGTGTCCGGGGGACGCCCAGAAGTAACACTTATAGAAATGTTTCCTGGACTGAGCCTCTCGTTCAAGGTCGAGCCGCTAGGCGCTGTATTTGGCGTCATCGCCAGTGGTCTTTGGATCCTGACCTCGCTGTATGCAATAGGTTACATGCGCGGGCATCATGAGAAAAATCAGACCCGCTTTTTTGCCTGCTTTGCGCTGGCTCTATCAAGTACTATCGGAGTCGCCTTTGCCGGCAACATGCTGACATTATTTACTTTCTACGAAGTTCTTAGTGTCTGCACATATCCCTTGGTTACCCATAGCGGTACCAGCGAGGCTAAACGAGCTGGGCGCATTTATCTCGGCATTCTCCTTGGCACCTCAATCGGCTTTCAACTCTTCGCCATTGGATATACTTGGATTGTTGCGGGTACGCTTGACTTTACTGATGGCGGCATTCTCGACGGAAAGATTTCCGATACGTTGGCAACGGTCTTGATATTCCTGTATGTGTTTGGAATCGGTAAAGCTGCCGTCATGCCATTTCATCAGTGGCTACCAGCCGCAATGGTTGCGCCAACACCTGTCAGCGCCCTTCTGCACGCCGTCGCTGTCGTTAAGGCTGGCGTGTTCTCAGTCCTTAAAGTCTCTCTCTATATTTTTGGCCTGGATTTCCTGGAAACAACACAAGCTAGCTATTGGCTTGCTTATATCGCCGGTGCAACGATCATCATCGCGTCTCTCATTGCGATGACCAAGGACAACCTGAAGGCACGATTGGCTTATTCGACGGTAAGCCAGTTATCGTATGTGGTTTTAGGTGCCATGTTGGCAACGTCAAGCGGTGCCATCGGGAGTGCCATGCATATAGCAATGCATGCAATCGGCAAAATTACCCTCTTCTTTTGTGCAGGCGCTATCATGGTCGCTACACATAAGACCGAGATTAGCCAGATGCATGGACTTGGTCGTCGCATGCCATTTACTTTTATAGCTTTTGGTATTGCCGCACTAAGCATAATCGGCCTGCCTCCAATGGGAGGAGCATGGAGTAAATGGCAGCTGGCTTTGGGTGCCGCTGAGACTGGTCAGGTAATCTTGATTGCTGTCTTGATGATCTCATCATTGCTCAATGTGGCTTACCTGATACCTATCGTCATACGCGCTTTCTTGCCTGCCCCCACAATCACTAATCATAATGCCCCGGCAAAGTTAAGCTGGCAGATAGAAGAAGCTCCACTCCTCTGTCTGATACCTCTTTGTATCACCGCCACTATTTGCATTCTGTTGTTCTTCATGGCCGATCATCTCTTTAGCTTTCTGCAACCAATAGCATCTGGAAGCAGCGATGGAAGATAAGAAAATAGAACAAAAAGGCAAAGAATATTGGCTTGATCATCCCTCTAATATATCAATCATCGTTTGGATATTGGTAGCAGTTTGCGTGTTGCTATTCTTCTCAGACGCCTTCTACCATAAGCATTCGTATTTCGAGATAGAGAATATGTTTGGTTTTTATGGAGTCTATGGTTTTTTTGTTTGTGTCGCTCTTGTTCTTTTAGCAAAGCTGATGCGTTCGGTTTTGATGCGTCCTGAGAATTATTACGAAGCCTCAGAGCAATCGCGTCGCGGAACAGACCCATCTGATCAAGCCCATGAGTAGTCTGTCTCCGGGCCTCATTCTCATCTTTGGTGCTATCGCCGTACCGCTGTTACGTGGATCGGTGCGCCAACTTTACATGCTAATCCTACCTTTGCTGGCGCTTGTCTTCTCAGCATTCCTGCTGGAGGCAGGAGTACACGGCCAATTGTCAATACTCGGTGTAGAGCTTGAGTTGGTAAGGGTAGATCGGCTATCCACCATTTTTGGCATAATTTTTTCTATTGCTGCTGCGCTAGGTGTTCTCTATAGCCAGCATGATCAGGATCCGGTTCAGCAGGTTGCAGGACTTGTTTATGCTGGAGCGGCCATTGGCGCTGTTTATGCTGGCGACCTTCTCACTCTGTTCATCTTCTGGGAACTCACCGCTGTCTCCTCTGTTTTTCTAATCTGGGCTTCGAAAACAGAGCGAGCCTACCATGCTGGCATGCGTTACCTTGTCATCCAGGTTGGCTCAGGCGTTCTTCTGATGGCCGGAGCGATTTTACACTATGCTGATACTGGCTCGCTTGCCTTTGACGAACTTGGCCTCAATAGCCTTGGTACTACACTGATCTTCCTAGCATTCGGGATCAAATGTGCGTTCCCATTGCTGCATAACTGGCTGGAAGATGCCTACCCCGAAGCCACTATCGGTGGCACTGTCATGTTAAGCGCTTTTACGACGAAGCTCGCTGTGTATTCTTTAGCTCGCGGTTTTCCCGGGACCGAATTGCTGATCTACATTGGTGTCGTCATGACTGCATTCCCGATCTTTTATGCTGTGATCGAGAATGATTTGCGACGAGTTCTTACGTACAGCCTAAACAATCAACTTGGTTTTATGGTCACCGGCATCGGTATCGGAACACCGCTAGCAATTAATGGCACAGCGGCCCATGCTTTCTGCCATATCCTTTATAAAGCTCTTCTGTTCATGTCGATGGGTGCTGTCCTACATCGAACTGGGACAATAAAAGGCTCTGAGCTCGGCGGTTTATATAAGTCGATGCCATGGACCACCGCTTTTTGCATTGTAGGAGCCGCATCGATCTCTGCGTTCCCACTCTTCAGTGGGTTTGTTTCCAAATCAATGATTCTGTCAGCAGTTGCTGAGCAAGGGTATTTTGTGCCGTGGTTGTTTCTGTTGTTCGCATCTGCGGGCGTGTTCCATCACTCTGGAATCAAGATCCCTTTCTTTGCCTTTTTTGCCCATGACAATGGCCTTCGAGTTAAGGAAGCGCCCACGAATATGCTAGTTGCCATGGGGATTGCGTCGTTCCTTTGTATAGGTATAGGTGTCTTCCCGAACTTGCTCTACGCACTCTTGCCGTATCCAGTTGATTATCAACCCTACACTACCGCCCATGTAATCAATCAATGTCAGCTTTTGTTATTTTCTGCATTAGCGTTCACTTGGCTTATGCGATCCGGTCTGTATCCGCCTGAACTGCCTTCGACCAACCTCGAGTTCGATATAGTATACAGAAAATACCTACCCAAGTTGATCTCGCATTTCTCAAAGAGCTTAGACGGCTTTATCTGCTCGTTTTCCTCTTTGATAAAGGATATCTTACAAAAATTTTCCACACAGATTCACCGATACTATGGGCCGAATGGGAATTTTGCTCGCCCAATTCCTTCGGGCAGCATGGTGTTCTGGGTTGTTTCGATGCTAAGCCTATATTTGATCGTTTCATTGGTCGGTTAATTTAAAGCAAAGATATGTAGATCGGATCCGTTCTAAACAATATTATCCTAATTACTGCTGGTTATGATCATGTTGTTATTCAATCTTTGAAACATTGGAGATTGGAATGACGCGTCGCGATCTTTCGGATGTCGAGTGGTCAATCATCGAACCTTCACTTCCGAACACGTCACGCGGCGTGCCACGGGTGGACGATCGCCGCATATTGAATGGGATTTTCTGGCGGTTTCGCACAGGCTCGCCCTTTGCCGGACATTCCCGAAGGCTAAGGACCCCACATCACCTGCTACAGTTGCTTTTGGGTCTATCGACAGCGTAGTCCGGTC
>JBOEHJ010000004.1:0-54239 GCA_050633905.1 Geminicoccales bacterium | reverse complement strand
CGCTTGAGATCCGCGGTTTGGGTAATGGGATTATGCCGATCGACATAATCCCGATGGCCATAGAGATGAAGCGTGTAATCGGTGATCTTCTGGGCTCGAAGACGGCCTGATGCTGGCAACGAGACACCTATCGCGAAGTCAACCTCGCGTTTTGCGAGGGAAAATCTCCGAGGGATGGCAATCAGCTCGATTTCGAGATGAGGATGCTGTTCGCAGAGCGCTTGCGCCGCCTTAACCACGATATAGGCGCCAACACCGTCGGGGACGCCGATCCGGACAGTGCCGGAGACCGTCGTCTGTTCGGCGTAGATCGAGCCTTCGGCCAGAAGTGCGCTCGCTTCCATCTTTTCCGCCATCGGCAGAAAGTTCTCACCAGTCGGCGTCAGGTTGTAGCCGCTGGGAGCACGGTGGAAAAGCGGCGCTTTGAGGGCTTTTTCCAAGGCACGCACACGCCTGGACACCGTTGCATGATCAACGTCCAATTGGCGTCCCGCGGTGATTAGACGACCAGTTCGCGCGACCGCCAGAAAATACCGTATATCGTCCCAGTTCATGACGCGAATGGCTGGCTCCCAGAGCATTGTGCAGATTCGCACAATGGGAAGCCCATTATTGAGTGTTTTCCGCTTGTTGTCTCAATCTAATATAGGCACAACAAAATCATGTCACAAATGGGAGGTTGGTCATGTATGCCATCGGACATTTTATCAATGGTGAAACACGGGACGGAACGTCGGGTCGCACGGCCAAGGTCTACCAGCCCGCTACGGGTGAGTTGCAGGCTGAGGTGGCGCTGGCAAGCGCCGATGAGCTGAACCAAGCCGTAGCACTCGCTAAGGAAGCGCAGCCAGCCTGGGCCGCGACCAACCCGCAGCGCCGTGGACGCGTACTCATGGAGTTCGTTCGCCTGCTCAATCGGGATATGGACAAGCTGGCCGAAGCCTTGTCACGAGAGCACGGCAAGACGATCCCGGATGCCAAGGGCGATGTCATTCGCGGCCTCGAAGTGGCCGAGTTCTGCATCGGCGCACCCCAACTTCTCAAAGGTGAATATACCGATAGCGCTGGTCCCGGCATCGACATGTACTCTATGCGCCAAGCACTTGGCGTGGTCGCCGGCATCACGCCTTTCAATTTCCCGGCCATGATCCCGATGTGGAAGTTCTGCCCGGCGATCGCCTGCGGCAACGCTTTCATCCTAAAGCCGTCCGAGCGCGACCCCTCGGTTCCGCTGATGCTAGCGGCGCTAATGAAAGAAGCGGGATTGCCTGATGGCATCCTCCAGGTCATCAACGGTGACAAGGAGGTGGTCGACGCCATCCTTGATAACCCCGATATCGCCGCCGTCGGCTTCGTCGGCTCGACCCCGATCGCGGAATATGTCTATGCGCGCGGCTGTGCCAACGGCAAACGAGTCCAGTGCTTCGGCGGGGCAAAAAATCACATGATCATCATGCCCGATGCTGATCTCGATCAAGCCACTGATGCGCTTTTGGGCGCTGGTTACGGTGCTGCAGGCGAGCGTTGCATGGCGATCTCCGTCGCTGTTCCGGTCGGCGAGAAAACAGCAGATGCCCTGATCGAAAGACTAGCGCCTAAGGTTGAGCAGCTGAAGGTCGGCCCCTATACCGCGGACGAGGACGTGGACTTTGGTCCCCTGGTGACATCAGAAGCCAGAGACCGTGTTCTCGGTCTGGTCAATTCGGGCATCGAGCAAGGCGCCGAGTTGGTCGTCGATGGCCGGGATTTTAAGCTTCAGGGTTACGAGAGCGGCTACTTCGTCGGGCCTCATCTGTTCGATCGCGTTACCGCCGATATGGACATCTACCGCCAGGAAATCTTTGGCCCTGTCCTGTCCGTCATGCGCACCGCCTCCTACGAAGAGGCCCTTGGCCACGCCATGGATCATGAATACGGCAACGGTGTTGCCATCTTCACCCGCGACGGCGATACGGCGCGCGATTTCTCGACTAGGATCAATGTCGGCATGGTCGGCGTCAATGTGCCGATCCCGGTGCCGCTCGCTTATCACACCTTCGGTGGCTGGAAAAAGTCGGTGTTTGGTGACTTGAACCAACACGGCCCGGACGCCTTCCGCTTCTACACCCGCACCAAGACGGTGACCGCACGCTGGCCCTCCGGCACCAAGGAAGGTGCAGCCTTCTCCATCCCCGTCATGTCATAGCGGTGGCGTGGCCACCTCATTGACTTGACGGTGTCTGATCGTACGGACCGAGAGGGAATGATCTCATGGACTTCGCCTTATCCGAGGAGCAGCAGCTCTTTTTTGATACGGCCTATGGCTTTGGCCAGGAGGCGATCGCGCCCTATGCGTATGAATGGGAAAAGGCGGGTACCATGCCGCGGGAGGTGTTTCAAAACGCGGCCGAGCTTGGCTTTGCAGCCCTTTATGTACCGGAAGAGCAAGGCGGCTCCGGGCTGAGCCGATTGGATGGCACGCTAGTCTTCGAAGCCTTGTCCGCGGCTTGTCCCTCCATTGCCGCGTTTTTGTCGATCCATAATATGTGCACCAATATGGTCGCCAAATACGGCACGGAGGCCAGCCGTGAACGCTGGTTGCCAAAACTGACGTCTATGGAGGCGATTGCCTCTTACTGCCTGACCGAGCCCGGCTCAGGCTCGGATGCCGCTGCCCTTCGCACCAAGGCCGATCGCACCAATGAGGGCTATGTCCTAAACGGCACCAAGGCCTTCATCTCCGGCGGCGGCTATTCGGATCTCTATGTCGTCATGGCCCGCACCGGCGAGCCCGGCGCTAAGGGCGTGTCCACGCTCCTGGTCGAAGATGGCTTGGATGGCCTTTCCTTCGGTGCAGCCGAGCAGAAGATGGGTTGGCGGGCACAACCGACCGCGGAAGTGCAGATGGAAGACTGCGCGATCGAGTCCTCCTGCCTCCTAGGTGAGGAGGGCAAGGGCTTCAACTACGCCATGGAAGGTCTGGATGGCGGTCGTCTCAATATTGCCGCCACAGCTCTTGGCGGCGCCCAGGCGGCCCTTTCCCAAGCGCTGACTTATGTCGGTGAAAGAAAAGCTTTCGGCAAAACGCTCGATCAGTTCCAGGGCCTGCAGTTCCGGCTTGCCGATATGGAATGCGAGCTGCAGGCAGCCCGCATCTTCCTTCGCCAGGCGGCCTGGAAGCTGGATACAGGCGCGCCCGACGCCACCAAGCATTGCGCTATGGCCAAGCGTTTCGTGACCGACACCAGCTTCAACGTCGCCAACAACGCGCTTCAGCTCTTGGGTGGCTATGGGTATCTCGAAGATTACGGCATCGAGAAGATTGTGCGCGATCTCCGCGTCCATCAGATCCTCGAAGGCACCAACGAAATCATGCGCGTCATCATCGCACGGTCGATGCTCGCCGAGCGAGGCAACTAGTGGTGTGACCATAACATTTGGTTGCCGCTGTTGTCGCCAAGGCCTTTGGTATACGGCCAGGTTTAGAGGAAGTAGGTGGACTGTTCTGTCTCGAACGAACCACTAGGAGTTGCAGCCTGGACCTAAGTCTTTGAGCTAACCAATTGATGAAGCCATAGAGGAAACATCGACCATGCCATCGACGGTGATCTTCGGCGCAGCACGTACGCCTATGGGCGGTTTTCAAGGCAGCTTGTCCGCCAAATCCGCGACTGAGATGGGCGGCATCGCGATCAAAGGCGCTCTTGATGGCGCCGGCATCCAGCCAGATTCGGTCGACGGTGTTTTCATGGGCAATGTGCTTAGCGCCGGTCTCGGCCAAGCGCCAGCTAGGCAAGCGGGTTTCAAGGCCGGTCTCGGCGAACAGACGCCTGCCACCACGATCAGCAAGGTCTGTGGCTCCGGCATGCAAGCTGTTGTCTTCGCCCATGATCAGATCAGCCTCGAGCGCATGAAGATCGTTGTCGCCGGCGGCATGGAGAGCATGACCAACGCCCCCTACCTCCTCCCCAAGATGCGCGGCGGGGCAAGGCTTGGCCATACCGCCGCCATCGATCATATGTTCTTCGATGGTCTCGAAGACGCCTATGATCAGGGCCGCCTGATGGGCAGCTTTGCCGAGGATTGCGCAACCGATTATCAATTCACGCGAAACGCCCAGGACGACTATGCGCTCGCCTCGCTGCAGCGCGCCCTCGATGCGCAAAAGAGTGGCGCTTTTAAGAATGAGACTGTCGGCATCACCATCAAGAGCAGAAAGGGTGAGATCAGGGTCGAGGCCGACGAACAGCCAGCGAAAGCCTCGCCTGAAAAAATCCCGACCTTGAAGCCGGCATTCCAGGAAAACGGCACCGTCACGGCTGCCAACGCCTCCTCGATTTCGGATGGTGGCGCTGCCCTTATCCTTGGTGACGAGGCCGAGGCTGAGCGTCTGGGCGTTGCCGTCCGCGCCCGGGTTCTCGGCTATGCCACCCATGCACAAACCCCAAGCCATTTCCCGACAGCCCCTATTCCCGCCGCCAAGAAACTGCTCGATCAACTCGGCTGGCAGGCCAGCGACGTCGATCTTTGGGAGGTCAATGAAGCCTTTGCCCTCGTGCCCATGGCCTTTATGAAGGAACTTGACATCCCCCATGAAAAAATGAACCTGCATGGTGGCGCCTGCGCCCTTGGCCACCCCATCGGTGCATCCGGCGCCCGCATTCTCGTCACCCTCCTAAACGCCATGGAGCTTCACGGCCTACAACGTGGTATTGCCGCCATCTGCATCGGCGGCGGTGAGGGCCTGAGTGTCGCAATCGAGCGAAGCTAAAGGCGGCGCAAAAAAGCATCACTGGGTGATGAGGCGGTGGGAGCGTTAACCCAGCTTTCCCTCTAAAAGCCCAGGCTCTCAGCGGTTCTCGGGTTCATTTAGTTTTTCAGGTTGTTGGAGGCCCAAACAATCTTCAGATCCGGATCTCCATTGCGCCCAACAACATAGGAAAAAGTACACTTTAGATAGCTGCGCCTTCGTCTGCGCATACCCAGTCTACCGGACATAGAATGAGCCATTCTGTGAAGGACCGAGTGCGGCACCACCTCTCGGTATAAAGAAGATCCCCGGCCGCCTGACGTATAGCGTCGGTCAAGGGCATCTCGCCTTGTTGTGCGTCATACGGTTGCAATCTTTCCCTTGAGGTTTTTACGTCACTTTGGGTGCTGTCGCCTATGGACTAAGGCAAGCGGCCTGCTGACTTACAGAAAAATCCTCGGCGAGCAGATCGGTTATCGCATCGGCGGGCATTGGGCGGCCGAAATAATAACCTTGCACCTCATGGCAATCTTCCCTTTTAAGATAGGCCAGCTGTTCGGGGGTTTCGACACCTTCCGCCGTGATGGACATGTTAAGGCGTCGACCCAGAGCAACCACCGCGCCAACAATTGCAGCAGCGTCCGGGTTTTCGGTAATATCTTTGACGAATGATCGATCGATCTTGATCCGATCAAATGGAAAACGCAAAAGATAGCTAAGCGACGAATAGCCCGTTCCAAAATCGTCCATAGCAATCTGCACGCCGAGCTTCTTTAGCTTGTGCAACACGTCGACCACATTTCTCGTCTCTCTGATCAGCACGTTCTCCGTAATTTCGACCTCGAGTAATGAAGGAGCTAGGCCGCTACCTGCCAAAACAGCACTTATTGTTTCGGCCAAATCGCTCTCTCGAAATTGAGCAGGAGACAAGTTGACGGCGACCCTGAAGGATGAAAGCCCTTGTTTCTGCCAGGCAGAAACTTGCGCACAGGCCTGACGCAACACCCAATCCCCGATGGGGATGATCATGCCTGACTCTTCGGCAATTGGAATAAAATGATCTGGCATCAACAGACCGTTCTCAGGATGCCTTAGCCTAATAAGAGCTTCAACGCCAACGATTCGCCCTTCTCGTACCCCAACTTGGGGCTGATAAAAGAGTTCGAACCAGCCTTCGGCAAGTGCAGTGCGAAGGTCTTGTTCTATCTGTTTGCGAGCACGAAAAGCAACATCCATGCCACCTTCGAAGAAGTGGCATAAGCCCCGCCCCTCTTCCTTAGCGCCATGAAGAGCGATATCCGCCTTGATGAGAAGCTGCTCTGGATCACCGGCATCATGCGGGCCGATCGCGACACCGACATTGGCGTCAATGAAAAGCTCATGTCCTTCGACCTGGAACGGTTCTCTCAACGCATCAAGAAGCCGAGATGTCAATCGCTCAGCACCTGTCGGTTGAAGGAGCCCAACCTGGGCAACGGCAAAGGAATCGCCTCCAAGCCGTGCCACGGTGTCGATGCCACGCACCTGATTTTGCAGGCGCGTTGCGATGTTTTGCAGTAAAACGTCGCCAACCGCGTGACCAAGACTATCATTGATGTCTTTGAAGCGATCAATATCGATGCAAAGAACAGCGGCGTCGATCCCTTCGCGTCTTGCGCGCTCTAATGCCTGGCCCAGCCGCTCGTGGAACAGCGGCCGGTTTGGTAGACCAGTGAGTGCGTCGTGGTGGTCGAGATGATGAAGCCTCGCCTCAGTGAGGCGGCGTTCAGTGACATCTTGAAAGGTTCCTCTGATCGTCTTAGCACCCTGAGGGCCGCTATCGCATACCGTCGCATGAACTTCAATGAATCGGCTCGTTGAGCCTTTTGGGTTGGTACGGACTTCGCCAGCTATCGCCGTTTCTGTTGTGATCAGCCGGTCGAGATCGGCTCGGAGGGAACCTCGATCCTCAGGGTGAATCTGATCAAGCAAATCACTGAGAGAAATCGGCGTATCCATTGCCGGTAAGTTGAACATTTTTCTAACCTCGGCCGAACCGTCGAGGCGCGCATCATCGGGATACCATTCCCAGCTGCCGAGGCATGCAATCCGCTGTGCCTCAGCGAGGCGCATTTCACTGGCATGCAGCTGTTTGAACGTCGCCCCTGCCCTGCTGACATAACGAATCCGATGTCGGAGCAAGGTCCAATTGAGTGGCTTCGCGATGAAATCGGTAGCACCAGCCTCATACGCTGTGGCTATCGAGCCGATATCTTCCTGACCGGTCACCATCACGATGGGAAGCTGCTCGCCATGGGGAAGCATTCGGATTGCAGAACAAGCCTCAAAACCATTCATGTTGGGCATGATAACGTCGAGCAGCACGACATCGGGATGAAGGCGCTTACAGAAATCGACCGCGGCCCTGCCGTCATCCACAAGGTGAACCTCGAAGCCCTCGGCTTCAAGTGCTTCGCCGATGAGAAAACGCTGCATCTCGTCGTCATCTGCGACCAGAATGATTGGTTTTTCACATGAATCCGGGGCGGTATCCGTCATTTCTATCTCGAACAGCTTTCCCAAGCGGACCTTGCACCAGCCGTCCAAGAGTTCGCAGGGTCGGCAGCTGTCAACGTCATCTGAACCTCGCAACATTGACGAATCATTCTTAATAATTTGTTACGATCTGATGTTTTCCCGAAGCTCGCGTCAGGGAATATCGATCTCAGATGGTCGGTGCAGCCAGCTATCCCCCAAGACGGGCTGCATGAGCACGAATGCCCAAGA
This sequence comes from Geminicoccales bacterium, assembly GCA_050633905.1. Lineage (GTDB taxonomy): Bacteria > Pseudomonadota > Alphaproteobacteria > Geminicoccales > Geminicoccaceae > JANQPX01. Next base: position 46,744 of record JBOEHJ010000004.1, on the reverse strand, counting down.
AGGGCGGCGCTCCATTGACATCGAGTGTTTGCCAAGCCCCTTCGATCCTGCCCTGATCCTCCAGGCTGTCATGTGAACCCGAACTCAGGACGCAGCCACCGGCATGCCCAGACCTTCATCCCGGTCTCGAAATCTATGTCGATACCTGCATCATCCGGCCTACTTGAATATGGCCAACGCTCTCGCGAGCGACGGACCAGCGGTGACGCGTACAATGTTACTGCATGTTTTCCACAGCTCCTGGCCGCGACATGATAGCCACTCCGGGGACTAGAAGAACGCGTCGGCAACCCCTACATTAATTGATGTAGACATAAGGCGTTGAATAATGACCCATCGACTCGCAAAGTTTCATATAGGCCAGGTCGTCAAGCATCGGCATTTCCCCTTCCGTGGCGTGATCTTCGATGTCGATCCTGAGTTCGCGAATACGGAGGAATGGTACGAGGCTATCCCGGAGGATGTCCGGCCGAAAAAGGATCAGCCCTTCTACCATCTCCTGGCAGAGAATTCGGATGCTTATTACGTGGCTTATGTGTCCGAGCAGAATCTGGAGGTCGATCAGACCGGTGATCCGATCGAGCATCCTCAGGTCGTCGAGCTTTTCGGCGAGTTGCGCGATGGTGTCTATGTGAACAACGAAGTGATGAAGCCTCACTGACGATCCTTGTCAGCTGTAAACCCTTGTTTCGCGACGATGTTTGCGATGACTTGCCAAGTTTCCAGGATCGTTCAACACTAAAACGATAAGAAAACAACCGCGGGGGGCGGCGGCTGGCCCGTAAATCGAGCCGGTCGACCGATCAAAGCACCATGAAAACCGGTTTCAATCTGTTGCTCTGGACGACGCATGTCACCTCAGAGCATTTCCCATTGCTCGAAACGCTGAAGGCGGTTGGCTATGACGGGGTGGAAATCCCGATCTTCGGGGGTGACGCCGAGCATTATGCGGCCGTCGGGCAGGCGATCAAGGATGCAGGACTGGGTACAACCAGCGTAACGGTGCTCCCCGATGAAGCGCATAACGCCATCAGTTCGGATCCGGCGAGCCGCAAAGGCGCTGTTGACCATCTCAACTGGGCGATCGAATGCTCCGAAGCCCTTGGCAGCGAGGTGTTATGCGGTCCTTTCCACCAGCCCCTTGCAGTCTTCTCAGGCGAGGGGCCAACCGAGGAAGAGCTGGGCCATGGCGTCGAGGTCCATCGACAGGCAGCGGATCGGGCGGCGCAATCTGGGCTAATATTGGCGCTCGAGCCTCTTAACCGCTTCGAGTGTTATGTGCTCAACACCATGGCCGACACCCAGGACTATATCCGCCGCGTTGATCGGCCCAATTTCGCAGCACTCTACGATACCTTCCATGCCAATATCGAAGAACAGGACCCCATCGGCTGCATCGCGCTCACCAGCGATGTGATCAAGCATGTTCACATCTCTGAGAACGACCGCGGCACGCCTGGAAACGGCCATATCGACTTCAAGGCCACCTGCAAGATGCTGCAATCCGTCGGTTATGACGGTTGGCTGACCATCGAGGCCTTCGGCAAATCGCTCCCAGACCTCGCTGCCGCCACCAAGGTCTGGCGTAATTTTTTCCCGAGCGAGGAAGAAGTCTATACCGTCGGTCTCAACACCATGAAGAACGCTTGGCGGTCGGCGGACTGATGATGCGCCATGCGCTTGATCGAAGAGGTCACGCCCCCCTCCCCGGCCCTGTCATTCTAGGGAATTAAGTGCTCAGACATGACGACGTTGGGGTAAGAGCTTGGTTCATGCATTCGCGTGACTTTCTTGAGGATGTGCAAGGCAGCAAGTTGGGGTCAAACTCAACAAGATTTGCCCCTCCTTTGCCGGCGACGAAACGATGGCAAAATCCCGACAAATGCCTCATTCTTTCGACTTGCGCAGGATCGGAGATAGGCCATGGCAGGTGGGTTTGCGAAAGATGGCGCGGTGCAGGATCAGATCGACGCGAATATCGAGGACGCGGTCAGCCGAGCGCGGGATCATCTCGCCCGAGGCGAAAGCCTGACGCGTTGTGAAGAATGCGATGTCGCTATACCAGATGCTCGTCGCAAGGCGGTACCTGGCATTCGTCTGTGCATCACATGTCAGGAGGCCCATGACAAAAAGGCCGTGCAGTTCGCGGGTTACAACCGCCGCGGCAGTAAGGACAGCCAGCTTCGCTGATCGCCTGGGCAACGCTGCCGAGTTCGCGAGTGACCTACCTTGCACGGTCCGGGACATTGATTGGGAGAAAAATCTCGTTTGGCGAAGAGGATTGCTGAGCGAGGATGACACCGCCGGGAAAGCGAGGTGACAGCATGACTGCCGGCAATTACGACACCAAACGCGGCCTGGCTCTGCTTTCGATGATGGAGCGGATACGCGCTTTCGAACAGGAGGCCGAGCTCGCGGCCACTCAAGACGAGTTGGTGCTCGGTGCCATCCATCTCTCCATTGGCCAAGAAGCGATACCGGCTGGGGTGATGATGCATCTCCGACGGGATGATCTGATCGTCTCCACCCATCGCGGCCATGGTCATACCCTTGCCAAAGGCGCTGATCCCGCCGCCATGATGAAGGAGCTGCTTGGACGCGAAGGCGGTTGTTGCGGCGGCAAAGGCGGCTCGATGCATATTGCCGATTTCAGTGTTGGTATGCTCGGCGCCAATGGTGTGGTCAGCGCGAATATCCATATAGGCGCCGGTGCTGCCCACGGCATCAAGCTCAACGGGGATGACCGTATCGTCGTCGAATTTTTCGGTGACGGCGCGATCAATCGTGGCCCATTTCTCGAAGGCTTGAACTGGGCCGGCGTCTTCGATCTCCCGGTCCTGTTCGTCTGCGAGGACAATCGCTATGCCGCCTCGACCCGAACGGACACAATGACCGCTGGTGCTGGTGCTGCGGCGAGGGCGCGCTCCCTCGATCTGCTGACTGAAGAGGTCGACGGCAATGACGCTGATGCGCTCGCTGATCGGGCAGGAGCCCTGGCCGCGAGGATTCGTGAGACCGGCAAGCCCGCTTTCCTCCACGCCGTCACCTACCGTCAGCACGGCCATACCTATTTCGACCCGGCGACCTATCGACCGGATGGCGAGGCGGCGGCGCAAGCGGCGACCAACGATCCGATCCAACGCTTGCGAGATGCTTTGTCGGCAGCAGGTATCAGTGAGACGGACATCACCGCAATGCGTGAGCAGGCATCCATCGAGATGGCCGAGGCGCTCGATGAGGCCAAGGCAGCGCCCTGGCCGGACGATCGCTCCGTGTTTGACGACGTCCAGGACATCGGGTCACCGGCCGAGGAGCCTTTTTGATGACGGTCATGACCTATGCTGAGGCGGCTAAGCAGGCCATCGCCGAGGCGATGCGCGCCGATCAAAATGTCTGGTGCGTCGGCGAGGATCTCGGTCGCGGTGGGGTGTTTCGTCAATATGCCGGCCTAGTCGAGGAGTTTGGGCCGGAGCGGATTTCGGATGCGCCGATCTCGGAGGCGGCGATCATGGGGGCTGCCTTTGGTTCCGCTCTGGTTGGCAAGCGGCCGATCGTCGAGATGCGCTTTGCCGATTTTGCGCTCTGTGCCACGGATGAGCTGATCAACCAGGTCGCCAAAGCACGCTTCATGTTTGGCGGCCAGAGTCGCGCACCGATGGTGATCCGAAAACCGATGGGCATGTGGCGTTCATCCGCCGCCCAACACTCCCAGTCCCTGGAGAGCTGGTATACCCATATTCCAGGCTTGGTGGTTGTGTGCCCGGCAACGCCGCAGGACAATTATGCCATGATGAAGGCAGCAATCGAAGCTGATGATCCCGTTGTCTATCTCGAGCATAAAGACATCTGGACAATGGAGGCCGAGGTTGACATGGCAGAGGCTTATGAGTTCGGCAAAGCACGCCTTCGCCGGGATGGTAAGGACATCACCATCGTCAGCTGGTCAAACACGGCGAACATCGCGGTCGACGCTGCAGATGCGCTCGACGCCGATGGCGTCGACGCTGGGGTCATCGACCTCCGCAGCCTCTGGCCCTGGGATAAGACGATGGTGCTCGATCATGTCGCGAAAACCGGCAGGCTTTTGGTCGCTCAAGAATCGGTTCAAGTCGGTGGCTTTGGCGCCGAGGTCGTGGCGACTGTCGCCGAGCGCATACCGGCAAAGGTCAAAAGGCTCGGTTCCCCCCGCTCGCTCATCGCCTATGCTCCCAATCTCGAAGACCAGTTGCGCGTCACGACTGAGATGATTGCCGAAACAGCAAAAACCCTGATGTCGGAGCCTGCCTGATGGCCAGCAATGAAATGACTGGTGGTGAGGCAATCGCAACCATGCTTCTTGCCTACGGCGCCGGCCCGATGTTTGGCATGGGCGGGTTCCAGCTTCTGCCCTTTTATGATGCGGCAAGGCGACTTGGCCTTGATCACCATCTGATCAATGACGAGCGCTGCGCCGTCTTCGCGGCCGATGCCTTTGCTAAGGTCTCCGGCCGGGTCGGGCTGGTGGATGCGACCCTCGGCCCTGGAGCGACCAACCTGGTCACCGGCCTGGTCGAGGCGTTGAACGCGGGCTCGCCGATCGTCGCGATCATCGGTGACGCCCAGCGGGACCACGCCGGCAAGAACATGACCCAGGAAACCGATCAGGCCTCGATCCTGCGTCCGGCCTGTAAGGAGCTGATCCGGGTGGAGGCTGTGCATCGTATCCCGGAAGCCATCCGCCGGGCCTATGCAGTGGCGACCTCAGGGCGACCGGGGCCTGTCGTGGTCGACGTGCCCGAAGATATCGCGCATGGCCTGCATGGGTTCGATGACGGTGATTTCGAGATCGACCCTGCCCACACCACCGCTCCCGCCCTTCGCTGCCGCCCTGATGATGACGCCTTGGCCAAGGCGGCGGCGCATCTTGTAAAAGCTGAGCGGCCGATCATGCTTTGTGGCGGCGGCGTGCATCTTTCCGGGGCCTGCGGAGCGGTCGAGCAGTTCGCGCAAACCTTCGGCATACCGGTCGCGCACACCATGTCCGGAAAGGGGGCGATCGCCTGTACATCGCCATTGAGCGCTGGTCTCTTCGGTCGCTATGACCGGATTGCCAATGATCTCATCTTGGCGTCCGACTGCATTTTGGTGGTTGGCTGCAAACTCGGTGAGATCGCGACCAAGCGATTTACCTTGCCGAAACCCGAACAAACATTGATCCATCTCGACATCGTCGCTGAAGAGATGGGACGCACCTTTATGCCGACGGTGAAACTCTGGGGTGATGCGCGTGCCGGACTGGAGGCCCTCCACACCGTGATGGCGGCGGCCGATGCAGGCAACCAACGGGCGGCAAGAGCGGATTATTTCGCGGAAATCCCTAAGAAGATGAACGCCTGGCGGGAGGATGTCACTGAGCGCCTGCATTCCGAGGAAAGCCCCGTGCATATGGCGCGGCTAATCACGGAGCTGAACCGACATCTGCCGGGTGATGGCCATCTCATCGCCGATGGCGGCTTTGCCGCCCATTGGGGCGGGTTGCTGTTCGACACTCAATCGGCAAGGCGAAGCTTCGTGCCGGATCGCGGTTTCGCCTCGATCGGCTATGGCTTGCCCGGCGCCATGGGGGCAAAGCTGGCGGCACCGGATGCTGTCGTCGTCGGGCTCACCGGCGATGGCGGCTTCAACATGGTGTTGGGCGAACTCGAAACCGCAAGACGGATGCAGCTTGGCATCACCGTTATCGTGGTGAACAACGCAGCCTCCGGCTACGTCAAAGCTCTTCAGCATCTGATGTATGGCGAGGGCAGTTATCAATCCTCCGATCTCGCCGAAACTAATTACGCCCGTATTGCCGAGGCGATGGGCTGCCACGGAGTTCGGGTGGAAACACCCGACGAACTCGCGCCGGCTCTTGAAGCCGCGTTCGCCGAAACGTCGCGTCCGAGCGTGATCGACGTCATGGTGACGCGAGACCCGGCGCGCATGCTGCCAGCGGTTGATAATCGCGCCGTGCAAATCAAGAAGGGTGACCGCGTCGCTTAATGATGCCCAAAAGGATGCAGAACGAGAATGACGTCCAGGTGGGGGAGAAGGCTGGCGCCGCGTAAACCGCATCGGGAAGGACTCTAAGCTTTCGTCTGCCGTCGAGCACAGAGCAAGAAGCATTGGATCAACGCGGCTACCTACCGCTTTGACCGCGGCTGTTACGAAAAGTCAGAGGGTGGTGGCCACTTTTCGAGAGATCGAAGGGTGGATTGATGACGTGGTATATCGAGGGCATATACTGAGTTCAGGGGACGCTATTTCCGGATCATTTGGACGATTGGATGGTGAAGTCGACCGAACAGCCAGCTTAGCTCAACACAGAATTCCTACTGTAACGTAGGAAGAAGCGTCCCTGCCGGGACGATGGCAGAGGTAAGATCGCTCTTGGTTTTTCAATGCTCAGTCGAGCAAATACGTTCCACACATTGATCCACCCACGTCAGTCGCCGCCATCATGCGGAGGTAACACACCTATCGCGGAGAGTACCATGGATCCGGCAAGGACGAACATTGAGAGCTTGACAGCAACGCCCGGCATTAGAGAACAACCAACACCCGAAGGTGACCCTCGAAGGGCGATGACCAGCTTGTCTCTAGCAACATGTTCCTGGATTGGGATGAGGCCGAACCATAAGCGTACGTAAGCTAGGTTATTAAACCTGGGCATCAAGATCTCGGCAAACAGGATTGAGACCTGCCTAACCGAATTTCTTGGACGACCTCGACCTTCGATATTTCCCGATTATAGCTACGGAATCTGCCTCTTTATTCGGACCCGCCGGCCATCGACATCTTGACTTAACGGTGAACCATTGGGGCCATTGGAGCATGTCGGCGGCGATAAAAGTCCGGCCGCTAGGGATTAGGGGGTGATAAGAATGATCAGGGCCGAGGCTAACGATAAGGAATAGGCTGGGCTATTTCTTGGTCGGTCGCTTCTGTCGACTATCTTGAGATGCGGAAAAGGATCCGGAAATGCCAACTGAAAAAGTAAATACGTTGGTCGTTGGCGGCGGCCAGGCCGGTTTGGCCATGAGCGAGCATCTGAGCAATTCCGGCGTGTCGCATCTCGTTCTGGAGCGGTATCGCATCGCCGAGCGCTGGCGCTCGGAGCGCTGGGACTCGTTGGTTGCCAATGGCCCAGCCTGGCACGACCGATTCCCGAGCATGGAGTTTTCGAATATCGATCCCGATGACTTCCCCACCAAGGAAATGGTAGCCGATTATTTCGCCGCTTACGCGGAACAGATCGCCGCTCCCATTCGTTGCGGCGTCGAGGTCAGGACGGTGCAAAGGCTGGCCGGCAGGCCTGGCTTCCATGTCGAAACGTCCGAGGGCGTGATCGAAGCCGACAGCGTGGTGGCCGCCACCGGGCCTTTCCAGCGCCCCGTCGTTCCGCCCGTCATTCCTGACGAAGCAGGGCTCGTGCAGATCCATTCCAACGCCTACCGCAATCCAGAACAACTCCCGAAGGGCGCTGTGATCATCGTTGGCGCCGGGTCGTCGGGGACGCAGATCGCGGACGAACTTTCCCGTGCTGGGCGCTGCGTCTACCTCTCGGTCGGCCCGCATGATCGTCCACCCCGGAGCTATCGTGGACGTGACTTCGTCTGGTGGCTTGGGGTGCTCGGCAAATGGGATCTTGAAGCCCCGGAACCGAACAGGGAGCATGTCACAATCGCGGTGAGCGGTGCCTATGGCGGCCGGACAATCGATTTTCGGCGTCTTGCCAATGAGGGGATAACGCTCCTCGGCCTGACGACATCCTATGAGAACGGCGTGCTCAACTTTGCACCGGATCTTGCCGATAACCTTCGGGGAGGGGATGCGAGCTACCTCTCGCTGCTGGAGGAGGCCGACGCCTATGTCATCAGCAACGGTCTCGACCTCCCTGAGGAACCCGATGCCCGCAAGGTCGAACCCGACCCGTCATGCGTGACCGATCCCCTGCTCGAACTGGATTTGGCAGAGGCCGGGGTGACCTCGGTCATCTGGGCGACGGGCTTTGCCGTCGATTACAACTGGCTGAAGGTTGACGCGTTCGACGACAAGGGCAGGCCGAAACACCGGCGCGGCGTCTCGGTCGAGCCCGGGGTCTATTTCCTGGGCCTGCCCTGGCAGTCACGCCGCGGCTCGTCCTTTATCTGGGGAGTCTGGCATGATGCGAAACATGTGGCCGATCATATTGCCACCCAGCAGAAATATCGAGCGTACAGGCCCTCCACCGAGCGCACGTGACCCAAGAGGGCCTCATACCCTCGGATCACCGCCAGCTGTGGCCGCCCGCTGCGCCGAAGCTGAGGCGGGTGTCGGCGCTGTCGCCGGCCAGAACTTCACCGACCCGATGCGAACTGCGCGGTTCAATCACGAGGTGACGGGAGTACAGCGCTGTAAATAGACATCGATAACAGCGTCATTCGGGTCGATTGCCATCATAGAATTCAGAGCCTTGATCGCCTTTTCCATATCCTTGGCCTTATAGGCCTTGATCGCGGCGTCCAGCATCGGTTTCGTCTCTTGCTTCAAGGCAATCCGACTATCGGGATCGGCATCAAAGATCTCGTGCAATCTGATGTCGACACCACCCTTGGCGGTGACGTCGCCGAGTTCGCGGTGATGATAGGCATCAGCGGACTGGAGACCCTTGAGCGTCTGGTCACTGACCAAAAGTGTCGTCTTGAAAAACTTGTTCGTCTCTTCGACACGGGATGCCAGGTTCACGATGCTGGAGACAACCGAGCCTTCCATGCGATGAGCGCCGCCGACCGTTCCCAACATCAGCCCTCCCGAATGCAGGCCAATGCCAACACCAACGGCATGTTTGCGCTGCTCCTGTCGACGTCGATTGTAGGTCGAGATCGCGTTCAGGACATCGATCGCACAGCGTACGCCGTCATCGGCGCTCTCTGGAAACAACGCCATCAAACCATCGCCTGTGTAGCTGGCGATAAAGCCCTGGTGTCGCCCAAAATAGGGCTCGATCGTGCCGAGAAACGTATTGATGAAGGCGAAGTTTTCTTCGGGTGTCATGGCTTCCGATAAAGATGTGAAATCCCGGATGTCCAGGAACATCACCGTCATATCCATTGCTACCTGATCGCCAAGCCTCACATCCACGATGCTTTCCTTGCCCAGCAGGCTCAAGAACTCCTTGGGCACGAAACGTTCATATGCGCGGTTGAGACTCAGCAGTTCGTCATAGAACTGCGCATTCTCGATGGAGACGGCCATCTGTGCCGAAAGCATGTTCAAGAGCTCGATGCGCTCCGGTGTGAATGCTGCCTTGGCAAGGTTGTTCTCGAGATAGAGAAGAGCGGTGAGTGTCGCCTTGTGACGAAGTGGCATACAAAGGATCGATTTCGTCTGTCGCCGTCGAACATAGGCGTTGGTCTCGAAACGAGGATCGCCCGAGGCATTGTCCAAAACCAGGCCTTCGCCACTTCGCGTCACCATGTTCAGCACGGCAGCGCAAAGGGGTGTTGAGGGATCATTGTCGTCCAGCTCTTCGACCAGAAGATCGGGTAGCATAGCCACGTCATCATCGCCCGTGTCAGCGCCTGCCGCAGCGACGAGCCGGTCGCCTTTCTGAAGGACGAGAAAGCCGCGCTCGGCGCCCGCATTTTCCATGGTGATCTGCATCATGCGCGTTAAAAGACCGCTCAATGTCAGTTCGCTGGAAAGAGCCTCCGCCGCCTTCAGGATTGACGTTACATCAAGGGAGCCTGCCCCTCCGGCTGCGGGCTGAGTGCTCGTTGGGTGCAAACGAAACTCGTTGGCAGTATCCGCGTCCAGGAGATCGCCATGAGCCGAGAGAAGCTGATCGATCTTGGCACGTGCTCCCCAGGCCCGATAAGCGTAAAGCGCACGCGTCAGGTAGAGGCTCGCGATCTCCCTTTTATCTTGACCTAGCCAAAAGAGCGCATGGCGTTCGTGGGCAAGCGCTTCTTCTTGAACATAGCTATGTTCATCGGCGAGTGAGGCTGCTTGGCCGAAATGCTCGATCGCAGCGGGCAAGTTCTGATCCAGCGCAGCAAGCTCAGCTTCGACCAGATGCCAGCGATGCAGATTGTTGGCGGCGCAATGCTCGGCCCAGCCTTTGACTTTCTCCTGATTGGCTTGAACCTGCTCGCGCATCGAAGTAATCGCCTCGGCGTTCTCTCTGTCCACTGCGGCAATCTGGATCAGCGAATCGTAGACGTGAAAGAGCGGGATTTGAAAGACGCCGACGGCACCATCCTGATGCTCGCGAACCGTCTTTGCATGTTCGAGCGCATCGGCAAAGCGGCCAAAGCCATAGGACAGCACCATCTTGTTGTAGAAGAGGTGAAAGATCGAGGTTCGATCATTGAACTCCCGATGCACGGGCAACATGGTGCGCTCGTCATAGCTGTCCCCAATCATCATCGTGGGATCATCGCTCCTGCCGAGCCAGTTCATGATCGCTTGTTGATAGATCCGAAACAGGTGAAGGGCGGCATCTTCCTTGGAATCGATGATCGCCTGGCGCTGTCCGTCCATGCGGCTGCAGAGGTCGGCGAGGTCATGGCCAACGGCAAATAGATGCTGATTATGAATCATCAGCGCGTGAGTGGTATATTCGACGTCGCCGGTGTCGAGCCCACTCTGATAGGCTTCCATCAGCGGTTCCAGCGTCGCGCGGATCGGCTCCTTCCAGTGGGTCACGCAAATATTCATGATGAAGAGCGTGCGCGCGCGCAGGAGCTTAGCGTCATACTTATCGAGGACGCGGCGCGCCAACAGAGCAAATTGGTGACCGGCGTCGATCTCACCGGCAAACGCGCAAAGGCTAAGGCCATGGGTGGCGTAGCCGAAGGCTGATTCAGGCGCATTGCCGTGGCGGCCGGAAAGCTCGACCAGCTTCATGATGACCAGCGGTAAGAGCTGGGGGGCAGCGAAATAGGCGGCGGAGAAGAGACGGCAGAGGATCGTCATGGCTGCCAGTGCCCGCTCATCGGTCATGGCGGGAAGATCAATGAGATCGGCAATCGCGCGATCACCGAGTGCCGCCTGCATGGCGCCTGCCGCCTGGCCTAGATCCTCCGGCTTTGGATCGGCGATGAGGCCTGCATCAAGTTCCTTCAGCAGGGGCAAGGAGGCCTCGATGGCTTCCAGCCGCCGATCCTGCGCGATGAAGGCTCGAAGCTCGATATCATGAAAGCGGACCCGATCCATGAGCGATTGCGCATGGCTCAAAATGGTCTTGCCATGCGCGGCCATGCCGTCGAAGTCATGGGTGAGAAACGCCGCTTCGGCAGCGTCAACATGGAGATCGAGCGTCAGCGCATAGTCGTTTTTCCAAGCATTCGCCGGCAGGAGGTCGAGCCCCACGGACAGATAGCGATGAGCCGGCTCGAAGGCGGCGGCCGACTTGGCCCAGCGGCCGGCATCCAGGTTCCAGACAGTCAGACGCCGGCGTTCGGCCAGATCGGTAATAAGGTTGGTGCCAAGATTGAGATGATTGACGAGATCGAAGAGCTGCTCACCGCTGGCGTCATTGCCTGCATCAGCTGCGAGCAGTCGGCCGATCTTGAGGTGGATAGCCTTTTTCTCGTCATCATCAATCCGATCATAGGCTGCCTGCTGCACGCGGTCGTGGAGAAACCTGTAGAGCACGGTCCCTGATTTCTCGTCAGTATCATCCAGATCACGCTCGCGCGCGAATCGGTAGTTGCCGGTAAGCGGTACCAGTAGTTGTTCGCGCAGCACGGGCCAGAGATCGCCAGCGATGTCGGAAGCCGGCCGATCCAAAAGTCGCGCAAGGTGATTAAGGTCGACCTGATTGCCGAGGCAGGCCGCGAGCGGCAGAAGTTTTCGTCCCTCCTCCGGCAGGCGCTCGATGCGGGCGGCGACCAGGTCGATGACATTGTCGGTATACTGACGCTGATCAATCTCGTCGAGCGCCCAACGCCACTGTCCATTCTTGGCATCGAAGGTGATCAATCGATCATCATTAAGCGAACGCAGAAACTGATTGAGAAAGAATGGATTGCCGTTGGTCTTTTGGTAACAAAGGCGAGCCAGTTTGGCGGTATCCTGATTCGACCGACGGACGGTATCGGCGATCAGGTCTCTCGTGGCCTCGGCGGATAAGGGCCCGAGCTGAATGTTGGCGACGGGAACGCCTGTAGTGCTCAGATCCTCCAGCGCCATTGATAAGGGGTGGGCTGCATCGATCTCGTTGTCCCGATAGGCGGCAATGAGAAGGATATGGTTCAGCGCTTTGTTCGAAGCAATCTCTCTTAGAAGGTTGAGGGAGGGGCCGTCGGCCCATTGAACATCGTCCAGGAACAGGGCTAGTGGGTGGTCAGCACTGACGAAGACTTGGATGAAACGCTGGAACACGCGGGCAAATCGATTGCGCGCCTCGGCCGGTGCCAGGTCCGGCACCGCAGGCTGCTGACCGATGATCAGCTCAGTTTTGGGGATAACCTCGATGATCACTTGACCATTGGTACCAAGGGCTTCGACCAGTGCCTGGCGCCAATAATCGATGCGCGTTTCGCTCTCGGCCAGCAGTCGCTCGATCAGATTACCAAATGCCTGAATGAACGGGCTATAGGGCTGATCGCTCAAGAATTGATCGAATTTGCCGGCAATGAAATGACCATGGTGGGCCGCAATTGGCTGTTGCACCTCATTGACCAGCATCGATTTGCCGATGCCAGCATAGCCAGAGACCAGTACGATCTCGGTCGCGCCTTTCGAGACACGCTGGAAGCTCTGCATCAGGTGCTCGACTTCCGCCTCGCGTCCATAGAGCTGTTCAGGGATTGAGAGCCGGTTCGAGCGATCGGTCTTGGCCGGTTCGAAAGCTGTAATCCAGCCTTCAGTTTTTAGCTGTTTCAGGCAGGTTCTGAGATCGGCCTCAACCCCATAAGCGCTCTGATATCTGTCTTCAGCGTCTTTTTGCATGAGCTTTTCGACGATGATCGAGAGCATGTCTGGAAGTTCCGGCATGCGCTGGCTTAGCGGCTTGGGCATCCGGGCGATATGGGCATGAATAACGCCAAGCGCATCAAGCGGCTGCTCATCGGCATCAAAGGGTGCTCGTCCCGAAAACAGACTGTAAAGCGTGCCTCCGAGGGAATAGAGGTCGGCACGCTGATCGACCGTTCGATTCATACGCCCAGTCTGTTCGGGCGCCATGTGACTGAGTGCAGCTTCAAGCAGGTTGGGGTTGATCATGTCCGACGTTTCTTCAGACAGCTCGGTTGCGCGGCCGAGATCGATGAGCCGGACGGCGCCATTTTCTGGAGCAATGAGAATGTTGCCAGGGTGAATTTCATGATGCGTAACGTCTGCATGATGCAACCGCGCGAGCGATGCCGTGATCTCGATCGCCAAGGTCAACGCTTCTTCAAGATTCCCAAGCGCAGGGCCCTGCTTCTCGATCAACAGATCAAGCGCGCATCCGCCGATATCCTCCATGACCATGGCAAGGCTGCGCCCGTGGTGAAGCAAGTCGTAAGCTTTGATGAGGCCATCCACGTCGAGCCGCTTGGTCAGCTCGAACTCGTAACGAAAACGCGCAAGCTTGGCCGGCGTGGGAAAGTCGTCTTTTAGGATCTTGAGAACGACGGACTGCCCATCAGAATGTCGAACGGCCCGAACAATAGTGGTCTGGTCTCCGTCGGACAGCAGGTCGCCCATTTCATAGCCGGGAATGTTCATAGGTGCCGGTTCACGGCTATTACCGGTTCTGCCTGCCATCGACTGCGTTCCCCCCGAAACTCTTTTCGGTTTCAAAGCCTTCTTCAACCAATGAAGGCGTAGCATTCTATCTCTTTAAAGGCGACCAGCTTCGTAAGGGCAAGCATTGTGGGAGCGACGATAATCGATCTCGATCCGATAGGATTACACCTCCCAAAAAACGACCATGATCATTGTCATCCCAAAGACCAAATCGCTTGCGCTCCAGCATAAAGCCACAGTTTGCACATTGGACGTCATAGTAATAGAAAATTTTATGCAAATTATTTTGATCTATGCCAGGGTGAGCGCATTGATCAACAAAGAAGAGAAAAAGGGAACGCCATGAGCTATTTTGATCTGCCGAGACTTCATGTGTCGGGACGGTTCTTCGCGGACCCTTCAAGCGTCAATAATGACCCCGATCATTACCTTCCAGAAACGACACGCCCATCCCCATGGCAAACGCCGCATGGCAAGCATCATTTCCGTTTCGAAGACTGCAGACTGATGTCCGCCATCGATCTCGATGGCAATCCTGTAGAGGACGGTTCGGTCGTCGGATTGTCTGTGCAAACGACCAACAAACCGAGTGCTGCGAAGATCGTCGACCTCGACGTCTATCAGCAAGCGGTGACCATGCTTTTCGGCGCCGAGATTTTGATCGGTGACGAGAGTGGGCACTATATCAAAGGCATGCTGGACCCACCCGTTCAAAACGGCAATTCATTCAACTTCGTCCAGCCCACGCGAGGTTGGAAATATCAATATGGCTATGGCAGCTATGGTGGTGACAGCAACGCGATCGGCGGGTTTCAAAATGTCATTCGCGTGCCACTGGACCATTGGACGTTTCCCGACACGTCGTTCTTCGGTGCGCTGAAGGAACAGTGCCAGATCGTGACCGAGGACGGACAGCGTTTCGCCCTCCTTGCGTTCCATTTTCTTCTGGACGGTTATTGGAATGTCCAGGGCACGACCGACTTCCAATATGGCCGCATCACCGGCGCGATCGGTCCGCTTAAGGCCGGCGACCCCCATGAAACGCCGGGGTCGAGATGGCTGCATGCGCGGGCGCTGCCGGACGATGCGGAATGGTATGTGCCCTTCTTCTATCGAGCCCCCTTCCATCTGGACAAAGTGCGCAACCGGCTGCTGGTCGATTGGAGCGGATCAATTTCACGTGTGAGTGTTGGCGGCGATCCGGTGCCGCTCGATCATGTTGAAGCCAGGGTCAAGACGAGCCAAGGTTCCGTGACGCTCGGCCGGCTCAGGGTCGATGCGCAGATCTATGGGATGAATGGCGGCATCAGTGAACTCTCTTTGACCAAGGAGCAGACGGAAGCGCTCACGTCCAACCCGCTCGAGATCTGGACCTCCAGAGAGGATATCGGCTCGCAGAAGATTTTTTGGGAAGCGGATGACGGTATGGTCTGTCGCACACAGAACAGATCGATCCGCATGGCCTACAACCCGCCAATATCTCGTGCGCGGCCATCGACGACGGCGCGCGCCGTCGATCCATCATCAAATCTCTTCAATGATCGCTCCACCGCCTCGGCGACCATTCATATCACCAAATTCGGCGAGCCACAGGCCGGCGTCACTCCAAAGCTCAAGATCATTGCCATCAAAGGCGATACGCCGGGTATCACCGTCCCACCAAACCGTTATCCCGGTGATACGTTGGATGCAGACGGTGCCCTGGAAGCGACGGTGACGCCCTCCGATGCCGATGGGTTCTCTCGGGTGACATTTTCAGCTGTCAAGGATCCGGGATTTCGCACGCCCGAACTCGATGGTCAGATTTACTTTTGCTACGCTTATCTGGGTGACGAGGAACCCTGGAAGGAGCCCGTTCAGGAACAGCAGATCTCGGTGCTGCTGTGGTCAGACTACGAAGTGATCGAGGAGCCGAGCTGGGAGGACATTCGCAAGCTGATGGCACCTTATGCCAAGCTCTATCCGGGGATGACCGACAAGTTCAATCTGGCCGATAAGACCGCTTTCGATTTTTATTCGAACAATCCTGGCGCACCGTTCTTTGTCGGTCCCGACCACAAGTTTGACATCCCCGGCCATCCTGACATTCAGAACGGCACGATCCCCTTCTATATATCCTTGCCGGTCGACGACCCCCGTTACATGCCGGTAACGCGCGACCTGTCACCAAATAAAATTGAGACCATGCTGAACTACATCGGCAACGAACAAAAGAAGATCCAGGCTGCATTGGAAAAAGAAGAAAAGGCAACAAAGGGGGAAAAGTCGTGACCACGTTGAAGACTTCACTAGGGGCGGTTCTCGCAAGCGCGTTTCTTATTCTTCAAAGCCAGGCAGATGTAGCGCTCGCCGAAGAACAGGTCGGCACGTTCGGGCCTGAAACGGAAGCGGCACTGCCCTTCACCATTACCTTTTCCGAAGTCTCGCACCCAACAGGACATCCGCCTGCCCTCCATTCCTTTCGCCTGGCGGTTTCAGATGACGGCACCTGGCTAATGCTTGGCGGCCGGGGAGCGCCTGCCGACAAAGTCGCGGATATCGAACAGACCGGTCTTCATGGCTTCAACCCGCCCGCGGCGAAAAAGCACAATTTCCCGAGGCCCAGCTATAACACGATGATCTGGACCTACCATCCGGAAACCGGGGCAACAGCAAGTTTTGATACCGAAAAGCTGCCAGTCGACCTTGCGCGACCGCTTCAAACAACGTCGCAGCAGGCCTGGTATGATCGCGAGACTGACCTGCTGACCATCGTTGGCGGTTATGGCTGGAACGAAGATCTAACAGACCTCAAAACCTACGACACCATGATCCAGGTGCCCCTCGGTCCGCTGATCAAGGCTGTCGAGAACTACGCCTCGGCTGACGAGATCGGCGAGCTGTTCAAAAAGCTTAGCGATCCCAAGCTGCAGGTCACCGGCGGTGACATGGTCAAGGTCGGAAACAGATTCTATCTGATTTTTGGCCAGAAGTTCATGGGTAGCTACTTTGCCTTCGGCGCGAGCAATCCCTCTGGCACCACGCAGGAATACACCGAAGAAATCCGATCCATCGTCATGAACCCGGGCAAGTTCGAAATTCTCAATATTTCATCCCTGCCCAAAGACAATCCCATCGAGTATCACCGCCGGGATCTCAACATCGACCTCACGATCGACGCGCCGAGCGGTGAACCTCGAATTGGCATTTACGGCGGCGTTTTCAAACAGGGAGGACCTGGCGGTTTCGAGCATCCGATCCTGTTCGATCCCGAAGAAGGCATCATCTCCGTTGAGACCGGTGGGAGACAGCTTTTCAATGCCTATGCAACGCCCGTCATCCCGATCTGGGCGGAGGAGGCCGGCGTGATGTCGCAAGTCTTTTTCGGTGGTATTGGTCGCGGCGTCTATCATACCCACGGACAGGATTTCGGCCTTGACAATGATGGCATGCCCTTCGGCTCAGATGTCTCGGTGCTGACCCACGACAAGGAGGGGAGCTGGTCCGAGTTCGTCCTCCCAAAGCCAGTGCCGCGCAATCAGCTACTTGCCACCAACGGCGCCTTCATTCCAGCACCCGAGCTTCGAGATCAGGGACATCTTCTGGAAGATACAATCATCGCGCTCGACAGCTTGCCTAAAGGCGATCAGATGATGGTCGGCTGGATCTATGGCGGCATTCTCGCACAGATGCCGCAGCCACCGAAGCATCCGGTAGCAGGCGTTGAAGTGCCGACAACGGCGACCAACAAGATCTTCGAAGTCTATCTCAGCCGAACGCCCGATGCGGCCATCCCAGTTCTTGAGGATAGCGGTCAGCAGTGATCAGAAGGTAGGCTTATTATCGAGAGCCTGATCCGAATTGAATTGAGTGATTTCAGCAAATTGTATTGCGTCATGGTTGGGAACGATGATGGGGCCACGGATGTCTTGGACTGAAATCACTTGGCGGCAGTATTGCCGGGACAAGTTAAGCGACCAAGCGATCTGACAGGTGGCGAATAGGCATTGATCACGCCTTATCTTCCGGCACCGCAGGGTTTTGGGCATCTTCGGGCGACTGATTTCGAGCCGCGATCGAAGCGTTGCTGTCCATGGCATCGACGGATTGCCAGTGGTGGATACTGCCGACCTGCTTTCTGCCCTAATCGACGATCCAGCGGTTCCTTTACCGATGGCGGGCCGAGGGTTTAGGGGACCAGATCAATCATCAATTGGCGATACGGGTACGCGAAGCCAGTCCGACAGCGGGAATGATCGACAGCCAGTCGGTCAAGACCACCGAGTCCTGCAGCCTGCGTAGCGACTGCCGGCAAGAAGATCAAAGGGCGCAAACGGCTATTCTGACGGACATGGCGGGGCTGCTGAAGGCACAACGAGGTCACCCGATCAGGCTAGCTCCACCTTGACCGGCACCGCTCGATTGAGCGTATGGCCCACGGGCGACGTGCTCGTCACCTTAGCGTGTAGAGCCTGTATGTCCTCAGCTGATGCATCACTGTCGAGTTCCACCTTTGCCGTGATTGCCGAGAAGCCAGCATTCCCTTCTTTCAGGCCGAGAAAAGTATGGAGATTGAGGTCGCCTTCGACCTTGATCGTAAGATTGTTGATGGTGACACCCATGGCTGTGGCATTAGCAGCGTAACCCACCGCGAGGCAGTTTCCGAGGGCACCTAGAACCTGCTCGACCGGATTTGGGCCGGTATTCGTACCGCCAAGTTGATCTGGTTCATCTGATCGAGTGGATTCAAAGTCACGAATCTGGGCTTCAGATCGAAAACCACCTTTCCACGCTACCTCGGCGTTCCATTTCGTTTCGGCGACGTCCGGTTCGCTTTGAATCTTTTTCGCCAGACTGGCGACGCGTTCAATATCTACATCATTAAGCGTTGTGGTGGCTGTTTCAGCCATGTTTACGATCCTCCCTAACCTTGCCGGTCACGAACGCCGGCTTTTCTCTGGCCAGCATCTTCCGATACCCGTCGATTAACCGTATCCGATTCGACAGCGACAGCAAATTAATTCGAGGCCTCGGGGCAGCTGCTGACACATCCCTACTCATCACCTTGAGGCAGCAATAGCCCTGAAAGCACGCCTTCGCTGGCCAGCGTGATGACAATCTCCTACTACCTTCGATTTCTTGCCACTGCTCGTCAGACTGATAGTCTGTATTGGCAGAATCATAACAATTGAGATCAGCCCTATGGCGTCCCAAGGAGTTAGCGGCACGGAAGGTTATGCTGAGGAAGCGGACGATCTTCTGGAGCGTTATGAGCAGCGTGTCTTTGCTGATGTCCATCAATCGGTGTTGCATTTGATACCGAAGAAGCCATGCAATGTGCTCGATATCGGTGCTGGGACAGGTCGTGATGCTGCCGCCTTGGCAGCGATGGGGCATCGCGTTTTGGCAGTTGAGCCGACCGAGCCACTTCTGAGGGGGGCCATGGCGTTGCATCGGTCATCGCGCATCGAATGGCTCGATGACAGCTTGCCGGACTTAGTGCAGGTCCTGGCCAGGCAAGAGACATTTGAGGTTGTGATGATGACGGCGGTATGGATGCATCTGGATGAGGAGCAGCGTCGTCAAGCCATGCCTCATGTTGCCTCGTTGGTCAGCGATGGCGGGGTCCTGATGATGTCTCTTCGGCATGGGCCGGTGCCGCCAGGGCGCCGTATGTTTGACGTGCCCCTTGAGGAAACCGTGCAACTTGCTGGAAAGCAAAACCTTGAGCCGGTTATCGACCTCAACAAACGGCCTGATACCTTTGGGCGCGGTGACATCAGCTGGACCAAACTGGCCTTCAAATTCCCGCCTCAACCCGCTTAGAGCATTTCTCCCAGAGGCTTGCGCGCCGCTACTGGCATAAGGCCCGCATCAAGACGTAAGTGGCGCTATTCTTCGGCTTGTCTCATGAAGGTCGAAGGCGACACGATCTGCTGATCGCCAGCATCGAAATTTGATGGTTCCAGCTATGCCTTATGCGCCTTTGCGATCCCTGGCCATTGATGGTCGACGATTGAATCCTAAACAGGATCACGGCGACGCCCTTTATCATGTGCTGCATTCCGGAAGATGCCTTCGACCGTGAACCCAAGACACAAAGCGGCGCTCTACCAATCGGCTGACCCAGTTCATTTTTTCCGACCACACCTCCTGCAATTTCATGCATCAAAATCTTCCTATTGTCTGGAAAAAGCCAACGATCGCTGTCTACATTGCGCCCTAACGTGGTTGCCGTCAGTGAAGCCTGAGCAGGTACCCCATCATTCCAAGGGATCGTGACGATGATCACCGGCACTGACATTGCGGAGGCTGCCGAGAGACTGGCCCCCCTTATTCGCCGCACGCCCTTGATGCTATCAGCGCCGATGTCGGACAAGACCGGCGCCAAGGTCGCGATCAAAGCCGAACATCAGCAAAGGACCGGTAGCTTCAAGATCAGAGGGGCACTCAACAAAGTCCTCACCCTCGATGCGAAAGCCGCCGAACAGGGCATCGTGACGGCGTCATCCGGGAACCATGGCATCGCGACCGCCACGGCTGCAGGGCTTCAACATCTTCCTTGCCAAGTGTACCTGCCATCGAAGGCGTCGCCTGCCAAAGTCGCTGCCATCGAACGGCTGGGTGCCGAGATCATCACCATCGACAGCGCCGATTCGGGAGAAGCGGAACGTATCGCGCGCGCGGCGGCCGAGGCGAAGGGTCTTGTCTATGTGTCACCATACAACGACCTCGATATCATCAAGGGCCAGGGCTCAATCGCCGTTGAAATCGCAGAAGATCGAGAGAGTGCGGGGCTTGATCAGATCGATGCCGTTGTTGTCGCTGTTGGTGGCGGCGGGCTGATTTCCGGCATCGCTTCCTGGTTCAAGGAGACCTCCCCGTCGACCATCATCATCGGTGCGTCACCAGCCAATGACCAGGCGATGGCCGCTTCGGTCGCCGCCGGTGAGATTTTCACACCCGCGAGCGAGCCAACCTTTTCCGACGGTACAGCAGGTGGGATCGAACCCGATGCGGTTACCTTCGAGCACTGCAAGAAACTGGTCGACAAGTGGGTGGCTGTTTCTGAAGATGAGATCGCTCATGAAGTGACCGCCATGATCGATGAGCATCATCAACTGATCGAGGGAGCAGCTGGCGTCGCCCTCGCCGCTTCCAGGCGTTACGCCGCCGAACATCCAAGCACGTCGATCGTCGCCGTTTCCTGTGGCGCCAATGTCTCAGCTGCAACCCTAAGCCAGATGTTGGCACGCGTCGTTTAGCCTGATTAAAGGGCGTCGCCATGTCGATCGAGCACCACAAGATCGGGCTCCTATCCCTATCCATCACATTGCGTTGAGAAACCAGGGCAGCTCCTTTCTCGGATCAGCGAAATGGGCATACTTCCATCATGATGTTCAGATCTCTCTCATTAGCTGCATGTATCGCGCTTCTGGCCGATCCCGTAGCGGCAGCTTCTGTCTCTCGACATGAGGTCGGACCTTGGCCTGTCGTCTCGAAACTAATCGGGTATCGAAACGACATCTGGTTTGCCAACAGCGTGACGGGGGTCAATCACAATTCAGCTGATCTCTGGAGCCTGCCAATTGCCGGCGGCAAACCTCGCTATGAGAGGCATTTATTCAGCCAGGATGCCGGCGATCCTGTGGTTCATCGAGGGCTCCTTTATTGGCCATTGGAAGATGGTCGGGCCGAACCCAGCATCGGTGCGTTCGATGTTACGGATGGCGAGCGCTGGGAGCTTGGCCTGATTCCTGGCGTGCAGGCATTCCATGTGCATGCGATGACCGCAGCCGGCGAGGATCTCTATGCAGCGCCATCGGCCTGGAAGGCATCGATTACGCGTTCCAGGGATGGTGGAGATAGCTGGACGAATGTCTATCTCCATCCGACAGCGGACCGGCGTGTCAGCCGGATCACCCAGCTCGTTGCCCTCGATGATCGCGTTGTCGGCGCCATGAATGCACCGGAAGGCCGGAAGCTTATCCGGGTTGATGATGGATCAGGCGAACCGGTTGCAGGCTGGCCCACCGATCAGCGCTTTGCCGATCTCATCGAGCATCAGGGCGATCTTTACGGCCTCGTGAAAGGCCAGGGCAGCTCAACCATCTGGCAAAGCGATGGCGATCAATCCTCGAAGATCTGGACCGCTCCTGACGATTGGGACTCCCTGGCGCTGACTAGCGATGACAAAGCCTTTTGGCTGGTTGGCCAAGGTGGCGGTGTATCCGAGCTTTGGACCAGCTCGGATGCCCGGAACTGGCGCTATGTCGCCGACCTCGAAGGAGGCATGCCATCGAGCATACTGGCTTATCGGGATGTTATTGCGATCGGCGGGCAGAGTGATCAAAATCGAGGGGTTCTTTGGCATGTTCGTTTCGGATCGCCAGGAGAAAATATTGACGAGACGCCGGCTTGGCCGCCCTTTGGCAAGGAAATTCCAACGTCGGGTTTCAATTGGTCGGAAGCGGCTGATAGGATCGATGGGATATTGTCGAACCTAGGTGACGATAAGCGCGGCCATCAGCTGGGAAAGGAGGTCATGGCACTGCCGCGATCTTCAGTCCCGGCCACCTTCTACAACGATCGGCTGCGGGTCGATATGCCGGATGAGCCCTTTCCCATGTTCGGCGATATCGTCCTACCCGAGGCCGCGATGATCGGAAGATGGTATCTCTATTGGGGGATGGGCCTGTCGCGCACCGGCCAGGTCGACCCGGTGGATATCCTGCGTCCGCGGGACTATGCGCCCAATGGGCCTTTCAAGTATTTCTCGAGCGCCGAGATCGCGATGTGGGCTGCTGGACGCATAGGTCGCCCTGACCCAGGCGTGCTAGATGCCATCATCCGCCGAATCGAGGATCGGGAAACGCCGCTTTGGCTGAAAGGCGATGCCGTTGGCGCTCTAAACGCCATCACCGGCCAGCGTCTCGGCTATGATGGCCAGGCATGGCGCGCTTGGCTGGACCAGCAGTCCTAGAGAAATTTTCGACTGGCAGGAGTTGGATAGGGACTGCTTTCGAGCGACCGCAAGCGTTTCAGCGAGCTTCTGATTGGCCGATTTTCCCAAGTGATCGGTCTCATCCAGGTTATTGGGAACATATTATGCTCCTGGTAAGAGCTGCTCTCCCCGCCTTTCCAGCAGCCAAAAGCTAGCCTCGACCGGTAAATCACCTTCCATGCGGATCGCGCCGTTCTGTTGGCTTTTGACGACAAAACCGGTGCTAGCGGCAAGAGACCGAAGATAGTCGGTCGAATGCTTGTAACGCCCTTCTTTAAAAAGCCGATAGCTGCCCGTCGTCTGATGTTCGACAGAAAAGGCAATCCAGCCATCGCCGCGAAGGGCCTGCCTTGCCGCTTCGAACACCGGTTCGAGATCACCGAGATAGACGAACACATCCGCAGCGACCAAAAGATCGAAGTTTGTTTCGTTGCGTTGAAGGAACGTCAGGAGATCAGATTGATGGAGCCTGTCGTAGACGTCACGTTCCGCCGCTTTTTGCAGCATTTTCGGTGAGAGATCGACCCCCACAAGCTCTGATGCCATGCTGCGGAACAAGGGGCCGCAAGCACCCGTCCCGCATCCCAAATCACCGACAACCATCGCATGTTCGGAGATCAGACCATGATCATCTGCAAGCTGGTACAGCTGACTGGGGCCGGTGTACGCCAGATCGTCGAACAGTGACCGATCGTAGCGCCCTGCGTAGTCGTCGAACAACGTTCTGATATAGGCTGTTGAGGCTCGTTTAGGCTGCAGGCCCGATCGAGCCAATCCGATATGAAGGTAAGAGAGCAAGATGCGGAAGAGCCTGGGCAGTAGGATGAACCCGCAAATGATAACGGCAACGTCGAGCGCGAATTGCAGTCCATAATGAAGCCATATCAAGGCAGCCACGAGGACGAAGCTCGCGATAAGCATGACTGATTTGCGGCTGGGGCGTTCCATTCGCCAAATGTCTTTGCTTATTGATCGAACAATTGACCGCCCCGACACGGTTGTGAACCCAAGATAGGAAGAGCGCCGCCGCTATCTCGCCCCCTACGTCAACCGTCCAGGTGGCAGCTGGGGATCTTGGTCATCGTATTCGTCGTCCTTGATGGGGATCGCGTAGGCTCCTTTGAACCATTTGCCGAGATCCAGATCGCGGCAGCGCGATGAACAAAACGGGCGATATTGCTCCTCGCGGGGCTTGCCGCATTGCGGACATTTTGGTGTGTTTTTCGGCTTGGCAGTTTCGGACATGGTCAGGCTCCGAGAATGCGATAGGCGGCGGGGCTCAAGGTGTTGTCCGGCTCAAGCGTCGGGGGCACCAAGCCACGGCTGTTGAGATAGTCCTGAAATGGCTCGGCGGCTTCACTTGCAAGATAGCTGTAGAGGTCGACCGCGAGACGTATCTTGACGGGAATCGGTGACACGGCACGCTCGCCAAGTTCGCCGAGAAGCCGTTCGGTGCTGGCTTTGAGGTTGATGGTCGTGCCACCGCCCTGGCAAGTCGAGCAAGGGCGGCTCAGCCGCTCGCGCAAGCCTTTGCCCAACCGTTGGCGGCTGATTTGCACCAGGCCTAGCGGCGTAGGCGGCAGGATTTGCACCGATGCCGGGTCATCGGCAAACGCTGTTTTGAGGCCGCTCATCAGGGCTTCGCGATCGCTTCGGCTTTCCAAGTCGATAAAGTCGACGACAATTGTGCCACCGATGCGCTGCAGGCGAAGCTGCCGGGCGATTTCCTTGGCTGCATCGAGATTGGCATCGAGGGCTCGGCGCCCACCGCTGTTGACGTCGATGGCCGTCAGTGCTGCCGTTTGTTCGATGATGATATTGCCGCCGCCCGCGAGGTCGACTTTAGGCTCAAGCGCCTGATCGAGCTGCTCATTGATGCCATTGATGTCGAAGGCCCCTGGAACGCATTCCAGACGGCTTGCCATGAGCGGCAGCCAGGATTCGAGATAGCTGCGCGCCCGTACCAAGGCAACTTGATCGCTTGCGACGATCCGGGCGATATCGGGCTGCGCTGCATCATGTAGCACCCGATGCATCGGGTCTTTACGCTCGAAAAGGTTGGCCGGCGCCTTTGCGGTATCAGCTTTGGCTTCGATGGCGGCCCAAACGCCGCGTAGCCGTTCACTCTCAGTCCGTAGATCGTCATCGCTGGCTTCACCCGCAGCCCCTCGGAAAATCACCCCGCCATCGGGGAAGAGCTCTTTTGCCAAGCCAAGCAAACGATCCGATTGACCGGTCTCAGAGAGCTTGCTCGAGAGCTTCACGCTCCGGCGTTTTGGGCGAAAGACGGAGAAAATTCCGGTGATCTGGATGTCGGTGGTGACCTTCGGCTTCTTGCCATCTCGGCTGACACCGGACCCCTGCACCAACAGGCTTTGGCCTTCGGTCAGTTGTTGGGCGAGTGGTTCATCCCGGCGCTGGCCGGAAGCGTAGCGGCCGTCCCGGCCGGCTAGAAAGGCTATCTGACCATGACCACAATCGACGAAGGCGGCATCGAGGTCCTTGTCGATCGAACGAACGCGGCCCTGAAAAACCTGACCACGGATATCACTGATTTCATTGTCGGCGAAGCGGACTTCCAAAAGCTCGCCGTGACGGAGGATCGCGGCCCGCGCACCAAACGGTGTCAGTTCAAGGAAGAGCTCTTTGCTCATGACGTCCTCTCAGGCATTCCTTTTTTTGATCTCGGTCGATTGGACCGGCTACACGTCAGGGCAACCCACGGAATCCAAGGCCTGACAAAAGATCGGCGCAGGCCTGGAGAGGGAGACCGACAACGTTGGAGTAACTCCCGTTGATCGAGGTAACGAAGGCTTCAGCCTGGCCCTGAATGGCATAACCGCCCGCCTTACCTTGCCACTCACCGCCATCCAGATAGCGGATCAAGCGTTCCGGTCCAAGGCGCTTGAAATGTACCATCGTCATGACGACCCGCGCCCTCGATCGCCCATCGGGCGTCGCAACAGCTACCCCTGTATAAACCCGATGACGCCTGCCCGACAACAGGGTCAGGCAGCGCTGCGCCTCATCACGGTTCTCTGTCTTGGGGAGAATACGGCGCCCACAGGCGACCACGGTGTCGGCTGCGAGCACGAAACCGTCAGGCTTGCCAAGCCTCGCCGCCACCGCATCGCGTTTTCCGGTCGCCAGGCGAAGCGCATGGTCGCGCGGGCGTTCGGTATCGCCCGGAGTTTCGTCGATATCCGGTTTTTCGATGCGCGCAGGCTCGATCCCGAGCTGACGCAGCAGGTCAAGTCGTCGTGGAGAGGACGACGCGAGGATCAGGGAGGTTTCGACCAACGCTTATTTGAAACGGTAGGTGATACGTCCGCGGCTCAAATCATAGGGTGTCATCTCGACCGTGACCTTGTCGCCGGTCAGCACGCGGATGCGATTCTTACGCATACGACCCGATGTATGCGCGAGGATTTCATGATCGTTCTCAAGCTGAACGCGAAACATCGCATTCGGCAGGACTTCCGTCACGGTACCACTGAACTCGATGAGCTCTTCCTTAGCCATTCAAACTCCTTAAGCCACGGCTTTAATGGATTTTATCAAAGCTGTAGATGACGGTTCGACCGGTCGAGGTCAAGAGTTGGTTGCTTTTTCCCGTGATTCCCTTCCGTTCCGGGCCACTCCCCCACCCATCCACCCGATATTGTCCGGGTACGCGTCGGATGATTGGGCGGCGGTGTGGGCCGGAACTGGGGCGAAAAAAGAACCAACCGACGGTGCCAGTCAAACCATGACCGGGCCGGACGGTTTGGCAAAGCGGTTCTGGATCCGGATCAGGAGCTGGTCTCGGAGGTTGCGATAGGCGTCCAAGCGTGTCTCGCGATTACCGGTGATGATGCTGGGGTCCATGGTCGGCCAAAACTCGATATCGCAGGAACTGGTTCGGGTGAGTTCAACCGCGCGATGCTGAGCTTCAGGCGAAAGCGAGACCACGAGATCGTAAAAGTCATCTTCGAGTTCGTCGAAGGTCTTGGGGCGATGATCGGCGATATCGATACCGATCTCATCCAGGGCGGCTACGGCAAAAGGATCAACCGGTTGGGCCCGGAGACCGACGGAATTGACATAGACGCGCTTGCCGTGGAGATACCGCATCAGGGCGGCAGCAGTGGGGGAGCGGATCGCGTTATGCGTACAGGCGAAGAGCACGCTTCCTGGAAGATCCTCCGACCTTTCAGGCACGGATGTGCAGGACGCAGATCAGCGTGAACAGCCGCCTTGACGTTTCCGTATCGATGTTGATCTTGCCCTTGAGTGCGTCGATGAGAAGAACAGCACCTTCGTTATGCAGACCGCGCCTGCCCATGTCGATCGCCTCGATGCGGCTTGGCGTTGCCATGCGAATCGCCTCGTAATAACTCTCGCAGATCAAGAAGTAGTCTTTGATCAGTTTTCGGAAAGGTCTCATCGAGAGTGTCTGTTCCGAGGTCTGGCTATCGCCATCCCTGGCAATCGTCATCACCAGATTAGCTTCACGTAGCGAGAGATTGATCCTGTAGGGTCCCTCGAAGCCATCAACCAGCTCGAAATGGTTCTTTTCCAGAAGGTCGAAGATCGCGACCTGGCGCTCGTGATCGACTTCGCGGCTCCAGCGAACGATGGAACCGGCATCGAGCTGGATGTCGATAATGCGGGATGGCTGATCGTCGCTCATGATCGCTCGCTCAATGATCCCATCCTGATCTCGACGGCGCGCGCATGTCCGGCCAGCCCCTCGGCATGGGCAAGAGCTGCTGCCGATGGCGCAAGGGCATTGAAACTTTCTGCACTACAGCCAAGAACGGTGGTTCGCTTCATGAAGTCATAGACCGAAAGCCCTGATGCAAAACGCGCCGTGCGATTGGTTGGCAGAACATGGTTTGGGCCACCGACATAATCCCCGATCACCTCAGGCGTAAGGGAGCCAAGAAAGATCGAGCCGGCATGACGGATGTCACTTGCGAGGCTCTTTGGGTCGGCAACCATTAGTTCGAGATGCTCGGGGGCCAGGCGGTTGGCTAACTCGGTGGCTCGGTCCAAGGAGGCAACAACAACGACGGCACCCTGCTGGTTCCAGCTCTCCATAGCGATGGCGCGTTTTGGCAAACTCTCCAGCTGCTCGCTAACTTGAGCCTCTACGGCATCCGCAAGGGCGTCGCTGGTGGTGATCAGGATAGATTGGGCGACGTCATCAT
The DNA here is from genome assembly GCA_050633905.1 of Geminicoccales bacterium. Taxonomy (GTDB): domain Bacteria; phylum Pseudomonadota; class Alphaproteobacteria; order Geminicoccales; family Geminicoccaceae; genus JANQPX01. The sequence goes on along the minus strand of JBOEHJ010000004.1, from coordinate 18,832 downwards.
GTTCGGCCTGGCTCAAGAGATCAGCGGCGATCCAAGCGGGATCTTGCTCGCCATCGGCAATCACCACGATCTCGGACGGGCCGGCGATCATGTCGATGCCGACGCGCCCAAATACCTGACGTTTGGCCTCCGCGACAAAGGCATTGCCGGGACCAACGATCTTGTCCACCGGGTCGATGGTTGCCGTGCCATAGGCAAGGGCCGCGATCGCCTGGGCTCCACCAATCGGGTAAATCTCCCCGATACCTGCAATCCCAGCGGCGACCAGGACAAGCGGCGCGATCACGCCATCCGGGGCTGGAACCACCATGACCAGACGCTCGACGCCCGCGACCCTGGCCGGGAGCGCGTTCATCAGAACAGAGCTTGGATAAGCCGCCTTGCCGCCCGGCACGTAAAGACCCACGGCATCCAAGGGACGCCAGCGCTGACCAAGCTCGACGCCAAGCTCATCCCGGTAGCTCACATCATCCGGGCGCTGGTGGCGATGAAAGGCGGTGATGCGGGCTGCAGCCTCTTCGAGTGCCGCCTTCAAGGCGGGATCGCAGGCATCAAGGGCGCGCTTGATCTCGGCCGGATCAAGACGCAAAGTCGACCGCTCCAAGCGATGCCGATCGAAGCGTTCCGTAAGCTCGATCAATGCCTGATCGCCCGTTTTCGCGACCTGATCCAGAATCTGACGTACATCTTGACTGACGTCGTCGTCTTCTTGCCGCTTAGTCTCGATCAAAGCCTTAAAGGCGATCTCGAAGTCAGGCGCTTGATCGTGCAATCGGATGGGCATGGATCAGAGGAATTTCGGCTGGGGTTGACGCAACAGGTCTTGGTTTTGCCCTTCTATAGACAACGATGTCGAGCGCCGCTCAAGTCTAACCGCATGCTGTATTGATCCAATGCGGCCATGGGTCCAAAAAATCTCGACCGGCAAAGGTCTAACCATCGTGATCGGGGAGATCGTGTTTCGGCGCGATGCTGGCTGGCCGGGCGTCGCCAAAATCTTCGAGCATCAGGCTAAGCTCGGTCACATGGAGCTTGATCGCGACATCACCTGCAAACAACAAAGCGATATCGACGCCATCATCATCCTTTGGTGTCGCGGTGATAGTCAGCAACTCGAACTTGACCCCATCAAGATTCTGGTCGAGCCCTCGATATTTGACCTCGCTCACATGGTCGATGCGCAGGGCCGATTGGCAAATCATCAAGCCATCCATCCCCGATGATCCGCTAAGTCTCTCCCATTGAAACCGGTCGAAAGCGGCCATGAAGCGATGATCATCCACCAGAAACGCCATCTCTTGGAGCGGTATTAAGGCATCTTGAAGACAGGCGGCCATGATCTGCAGGTCGTCTTGGTCAATCGCTCTTAGACGCAACCGTTCCGTCATGAAGTGACCCGTTCGATCTCCGCGCCACAGGCCCGCAACTTTTCGTCCAGACGCTCATAGCCTCGATCAAGATGATAAACCCGCGCAATCTCGGTTTCACCCCGCGCAGCAAGACCCGCCAGGATCAAGCATACGGAAGCGCGAAGATCTGTCGCCATCACGGGGGCGCCGTGCAATCCATCGGTGCCGCGCACCAGCGCCGATCCGCCATGGACCGTGATCTGGGCGCCCATGCGCGTGAGTTCGGACACATGCATGAAACGGTTCTCGAAAATCGTCTCGGTGATCATCGCCGCCCCATCGGCGATACACATCAACGCCATGAACTGTGCTTGCAGATCGGTGGGGAAGCCTGGGTAAGGCTGGGTCATGGCGTCGACGCCGGACGGACGCCGGCCAGCACAGGCGACGATCATATCGTCACCGTCATTCGCGATACTGACGCCCGCCTCACCGAGTTTCTCGGCAAGCGAACCGATCAGATCGACCTTGCCGCCGATCAAACGTAGTTCGCCGCCGGTGATCGCTGCCGCAATTGCATAGGTCCCAAGCTCGATCCGATCGGCGACCACGCGATAATCGGCGCCGTGCAACGCCGGCACGCCCTCGATCTTGATGGTCGCACTGCCGGCCCCTTCGATCTTCGCCCCCATCGCGCTGAGACATTGAGCGAGGTCGACAATCTCCGGCTCGCGCGCCGCATTGGTGACGACCGTCTCACCCTTCGCGAGCGAGGCCGCCATCAGAAGATTTTCGGTGGCGCCAACAGAGGGCATGGCCAGGGCCACATGGCCACCCTTTAGGCCATTCGGCGCACGCGCCTTAATATAACCAGCCTCAAGCTCAATCTCGGCGCCGAGATCTTCAAGCCCCTTCAAATGGAGATCCACGGGCCGCTGACCGATGGCACAACCGCCCGGCAGTGACACCTTGGCTTCGCCCCCCCTTGCCAGAAGCGGACCAAGGACCAGGACCGAAGCGCGCATCTTGCGCACCAGTTCGTAATCAGCGGTATGACTGGCGATTTCTCTGGTGGCCAGCTTGAGACTATGACGGTCGGTGCCGTCCTGCTCGATTGCCATGCCGAGAGTGGACAACAAAGCACGCATTGAGCGTACATCAGCGAGATCGGGCACATTGCTTAAGGTCAGCGGTGCTTCGGTCAGTAGGCCGGCCGCCAGGATCGGCAGGACAGCGTTTTTGGCGCCACCGATCTGAATAGAGCCCTTCAAGGGCCGGCCGCCTTCTATTTTAATCTTGTCCATCGAACTCCAGTCTCCCAGGGCATGAGGTTGGCCGGGGGTTTTAACGGCCTGGAGATGAACGGGAGATGATCGCTGTCTTAGGGGATCGAGACAGCATGCTCAAGCATTTGATGGAACGAAGGAGAGGCCCAATAGCCCTGGCCAGACAACGATTGTCCGTCGACCGCAAGAGGCCTCTTTTGACTTTCTACCGAGAAGAACACACATATCCGCCGATTTCCGGACACTTTCTTCTCAAACGGTACAAACCGAATGACGTGGACGTTCCACTAGTTCCCCTTGCCGCGCTGCTGCTGTTTTCTCTTCAACAGGTTGTTGCGCATCTCGGCAGCAGCACGTTCTGCCCGCTCGACTTTGTCGAGGGTCGTCTTCGGCTTGAAGCTTGGCTTCCGCGGTTTTTCCGGTTCTTTCGACAAGTGATCCCCTGCCGTTTCCTTGCACGATCCATCATCTCGCGACATCGATCATCTCTTCCTCAGATACCCCGCGACACAGGCTTGCGCCGGTCGAATTGATATGGCATGTAGCAATCATCCCTGTGCCGCCATAGCTCAGGGGTAGAGCGCACCCTTGGTAAGGGTGAGGTCCAAAGTTCGATTCTTTGTGGCGGCACCACTTTTCTCCCTAGAAAACCAATCACTTAGCTGTGATTCTCGTCACCGACGATGCTACCTTTGGTGGCACCGATTGGGGCATATTGGCATCGTTTGCATAACCAATGTGTGCAAAATCGGTGCAGGTACAGAAAAAAATCTGGCTGAGAAATCGACATCGAACCGGGCACCAGCAGGGTCGCTCTTAATTCCTCCAAATTTTATCTGCCGAAATCGTGTGAGTCTTCGTCTCCATCGGCAAATTATTATTGGCAGGAATTTAGGATGTCTGTGTCCACCTCTTTTCGGGGAGGTGGTCTCGGCGCCGTCTCCTGTTCCCACGATCATGCGCGCATCCACAGCCTAGACGGCCTACGCGCCATGTCCATCGCCCTAGTGATGGCCGGCCATTTCACCAAGATCAACATGATTCCCGGCGGATTCGTCGTCACTGTCTTCTTCGTGATCTCTGGATTTCTGATCACCCACCTCCTGCTGAAAGAGCTGGATCGGACCGGCAGCATCGATCTGCTGGCGTTCTACAAGCGCCGTGCGTTTCGGCTGATGCCGGCGATCGTCGTCTCGATGATCGGCGTTGCACTGCTTCAGGACTATGTCGATCGCGACTGGCTCAATCTGCCTCGTGCGCTGGCCTCGACTTTCTTTTTCCAGAACTACTTTCTGGATTTCCACCCCTACCAAGGACCGACGGGGTAGCATTGGTCACTCGCGATCGAGGCGCATTTCTATCTGCTGTTCCCAGCGCTCCTGCTCTGGCTGGTCACCACCAGGCGGCCGATGGTCAAGGTCTTGCTCGGATTGTGCCTGTTGTCGCTCGTAATCCGCACGGCCAACAGCCACGCTTCTGCCGTTCGATGACGATTATGTGCGAGAGATGATCGACCGGTCCAGCGAGACCAGGATGGATAGCCTGCTCTTCGGCTGTATCTTCGCCGTGCTGGCGCGTGGCGATCTCGTCCACCGCTATGCCGGCGTGCTGATATTCTTCGCCGGCCTGGCGCTGTCGATGGCGGCGATCCTCTATGCCAGGCCCGGGCTCATCATCGGCCTGGCACGCAGGTTGCTGAACTGCCCGCCGATGATCTTTCTCGGGAAGGTCTCCCTTTCGGCCTACCTCACGCACACCGCCTTGTTCGTTGAACTGCGTCACGCGCTGACGATCACATCATCGAAGACACGCCTTCTTCATCTCCTCGGAAAACAGCCTCATACGCTTGTTGAGCCGACGGTTTTCTGCATGGATCAGGTAGATACCCCAGCTTGGTATCGCGATTTCCGGCAGAATGCGGACGAGCATTCCGCTGTGCAGTGCATCCTTGGCAATGAAGTCAGGAAGACGGCCGATGCCCAGCCCTTTCAATGTAGCATCCAAGAGGAACAGCCCACTGTTTGAGTTCAGGAAAGGCTGGAATTCGAGATTGAGCGGCTTTCCTTTGCGCGACACAAAATCCCAGACTGTTCGGCGGGCACTGCCGTAATACAAGAGCGGGTGGTCCTGTAAATCGTCGATACTTTGGGGCGTGGACCGAGAGCTGAGATAAAACGGGCTGGCATAGAGCGCGTGTTCCACCCTGCCTATGCGGCTGGCCGAGATATCGCTTTCTGCGGTTCCAGTGATGCGCAACACGAAGTCGTAATTTTCTCGGGCCAGGTCCACGACCCGATCGTCGAAATCGACGGCCAGCGTGATCTCGGGAAATCTTATCTTGAAGGCGATGAGCACATCGCCTAGGTAGCTAAGCCCGAAGTCGCGGGGCACTGAAATCGAAAGAGGCCCGGAAAGATCTGCTGACGCACTGACGAAATCCGCGTCGATGTCATCGACTTCGCCGATCGCGCGCACGGCCCGTTGGTAAAGCTCCAGCCCGGTTTCCGTGACTTTCCATGTGCCTGGCCTGCGGTCGACCAGCTTTTTCTCATAGCGCTCTTCAAGCAAGGCTAACCGCCGACTGACCGCGGATTTTGCGATGCTCAGGCCGTCCGCAGCTTTGGAGATGCTGCCGCTCTCGACGACAAGCGCAAAGAGGCGGAGGTCTTCAATCTGTCCCATATCGTTTCCAAAATTAGAACAAGAGGGTCTATTTCGTACATCTTGTTGCATATTTTTGACCATACTATTTGTACAACAAGCGAACAGTCACGGGATCACATTGATGAAGAACCTAGCCATAAGCGTCGTCATCACCGGATGCCTCTCCGGCGCTGCCTTCGCACAAGAACCGGTCTGGGACGGCAACAAGATCGTATTGGAAAGCCAGAAACTCGCGGATGGCGTTTTCGCCGTTGTCCCGGCAGGCGCGGATGAGATGGCTAACAAGGGGCTGCCGATCGCGACGTCGGCGGGTTTCGTGATCGGTTCCGATGGGGTGCTGGTGATCGATACCATGCTCAACGAACGGCTGAACGATCAGCTTATGGATCTGATCAGTACCGAGACCGATCTGCCGGTGCGCTATGCTGTCAACACCAGCTTTCACGGGGATCATTCCTACGGCAATCAATACCTGCCCGAAGAGACGTTGATCATCCAGCATCAGGTCACGGCTTCCTTCATTGCCGAACATCTCGAGACCGACAAAGCGTTCATGATCGAGAACTTCGGCAAAGGGCGCGGCATCGAAGAGATCATGGTGACACCGGCTGACATACTCGTGGCCGACGAGGGCGAGATCAGAGTCGATCTCGGCGACAGGCTTGTCACGATCCGGGACTACGGTTTCGCGCAGACGGGCGGCGATCTGTTCGTTTCGGTGCCGGACGCAAACGTGCTTTGGACCGGCAATCCGGTGATCGCCAGGAAGCCAGCACTTCCTTGGCTGCTCGATGGGCATCTCGTCGAAACACGTGACACGCTTAAGGCCGTCTACGATGCCTTTGACGACGAGACGCGGATCGTACCCGGCCACGGCCCTGTTACCGACATCGAGACCATTGCCTGGAACCTCGACTATCTGAATACGGTCGAGCGCGAGGTGAAGGCAGCGATCGCTGATGGCCTAAGCCTCGAAGAGACCGTCGCCCGCGTTCAGATGCCTGACTATAGCGGCTACGCCCTTTTTGGCTGGGTTCATCCTGGCCTCAATGTTCCCGCCGCCTATAAGGACCTTCAATAAGACACGGGGCGAAGCCGTCTCATCGGGCGGGTGCGCTTCACGTAAGCTCTTCTACGTCTTCTTTGTTATCAAAATGAGGATTGAACTTGGGACTTCTTCAGAATGGACAATGGGTCGACAAGTGGTACGACACCAATGAGACGGGCGGGCGCTTCGTTAGAAAAGCGCCTCAGTTCCGGAACTGGATTACGGCAGACGGCAGTGCCGGACCAAGCGGGGAGTCTGGGTTCGAGGCTGAAGCCGGACGTTATCATCTCTACGTCTCGCTCGCCTGCCCCTGGGCGCACCGCACCTTGATTTTTCGCGCCCTCAAAGGCTTGGAGGACATGATCTCGGTCTCTGTCGTGCATTGGTACATGGCGGAGAACGGTTGGACTTTCGAGCAGGGCGAAGGCGTGGTTCCGGACGCGCTTAATGATGCAACGTACCTGTATGAGGTCTATATCAAGGCAATGCCGGATTATTCCGGCCGGGTCACGGTGCCGGTGCTTTGGGACAGGAAGACTGAGACGATCGTCTCGAATGAATCGCCTGAAATCATCCGCATGCTCAATACGGCGTTCGACGGGATTGGGGCGAAAGCCGGAGACTATTATCCCGCCCTCCTTCGGGCGGAGATCGACGCGCTGAACGAACGTATCTACGACACCGTCAATAACGGCGTCTACAAGGCCGGTTTCGCGACGACGCAGGAAGCCTATAAGGAAGCCGTTCTGCCCCTCTTCGACACGCTCGATTGGCTGGACGACCGCCTGTCAAAGCAGCGCTATCTGACCGGGTCCACCATCACCGAAGCCGATTGGCGTCTCTTCACTACACTGGTGCGATTCGATCCGGTTTATGTCGGCCATTTCAAGTGCAACCTTCGCCGGATCGTCGACTATCCCGACCTGTCGGGCTATGTGCGCGATCTCTATCAACAGCCCGGTGTGGCCGCGACGGTGAACCTCGAGCATATCAAGAATCATTACTACGCCAGTCACAACACCATCAACCCAACCCGCGTCATCCCGATGGGGCCGACGATCGACTTCGCAGCCCCTCATGACCGAGCACAGCTAGGATAGTCAGATGAGCCAATCCGTTTCGATTATCGCGGCCAAGTCCCCTGCCAAGGTCGAGATCGAGGAGGGGAAGGACTATGCCTGGTGCCGCTGCGGTCGGTCCCAATCCCAACCCTTCTGCGACGGATCTCATGCGGGCACCGAGATCACACCGCTAACGTTCACGGCCGAAAAAACCGGGCCTGCAGCCCTTTGCCGATGCAAGTCTTCCGCGAATGCCCCCTATTGCGACGGCACCCATGCGAGCCTCGGTGACCTTGCGCCGGGCGATCCAGCACCTCAGCCGAAATCCGAGGTTCCCAAGGCGACCCCGACACCGGAAGAGCCCACCGTCGCCCGCATTCACGAACTGGCGCGGGATGGCCTGTCGAAACTTGGCCATCACGGCGAGATGGGTGCGATGGGCGTACCGCGAAAGGATCTGCCCCATTGGGACGACATCCAGATTCTCCCAGCACAGATGGCGAGAAAACCGCTCTTGGATGATGTGCCGGTCGAAACCTCTGTGGTCATGGGACCCCGCGCAGAAAAGCCATTGCAGCTGGACATCCCTCTTTTCGTCTCGGATATGAGCTATGGTGCCTTGTCGGAAGAGGCAAAAATGGCGCTCGCTCGGGGCGCGGAGCTTGCCGGCACCGGCATTTGTTCAGGCGAAGGCGGCATGCTGCCTGAAGAGCAGACTGAGAATTCCCGTTATTTCTACGAGCTTGCCTCGGCTCAATTCGGCTGGCGGCCGGAACTGGTGGAGCGGGTTCAGGCCTTTCATTTCAAGGGCGGCCAGGGGGCGAAGACCGGCACCGGCGGACATCTGCCGGGCGAAAAGGTGCAGGGCAAGATTGCCGAAGTGCGCGGGCTGGAGCCGGGCCAGGCGGCGATTTCGCCGGCGACTTTTCCGAACCTGCACACGGCGGCCGACTTTCGCAAAATCGCCGATGAGGTTCGGGAGCGCTCTGGGGGGATTCCCATCGGCTTCAAGCTTTCCGCCAACCATATCGAAGATGATATCGATTTCGCCCTGGATGCCGGTGCCGACTACATCATCCTGGACGGGCGCGGCGGCGGTACAGGTGCAGCACCGTTGATCTTCCGCAACCACATCTCGGTGCCGACCATACCGGCTTTGGCGCGGGCGCGAAAACATCTCGATGCCAGGACCGGCCGTGAGATCACCTTGGTGATCACAGGCGGTCTCCGGGTTGCGGAAGATTTTGCCAAGGCGATGGCGTTAGGCGCTGATGTGATCGCGGTCAGCAACTCGGCCATGCAGGCCGTCGGATGCATCGCAGCGCGCATGTGCAATTCCAATAACTGCCCTGTTGGCGTCGCGACCCAAAAGCCTGAACTGCGGAAACGCTTGGACGTGCAAACCGGCGCCGAAAGACTCGCGCGCTTCTTCGGTGCCAGCGTCGAGCTCATGCAGGTCCTCGCCCGAGCCTGTGGCCATGCCAATCTGTCCGATTTTCGGCATGAGGACATCACCACGTGGAAACGCGAGATGGCTGAATTATGCGGCATCCGCTTTGCCGGCGTTGGTGGATGACGATCCGCTACGCAGGCCTGTCGTAGGAGAGCGCACTAACCTCGGGTCAGCTGTGTCAGCTTTCCGCCCTTTCTCAGCGCCAATGTATTCGGTCGTTATGGCCATGTCGGGTCAAACCACATCATTCGGATCTCTTCCAAGCTGCGGCAGCTATCCGATCGGAAAGCCGTCATTCGACAGTGGGTGGAACGCCAGCAGCCGCAGCTTCATTCTTGCGTCGGCTTTTTTCAGCAATACCGGCAGCGACGACGCCGCTCACGGAACGGGTAAAATGTATCAAATTTTGCTGCAGGAAGGATTTTCCTGAAAGGCAAGAAAGAGCCCAGACCCGTCATTCGCTGAACGCAGCGAACGCTTGCCTAATGACGTCGGCCATGGCATCGCAGGCAGCATTACCCTTACTTTTTCCTTGTTCAAGGACGAGCTTTGACGTCGGCATGGTGCCGAACCCTTCGGCCTCGGATAACGTGACAAGGTTGGAAGTGAGCGCTGGCCGACTGAGAACCCCGATGGCGATCCCGGCTTCGATAGCGGCGATGACGCCCGTAACACTCTCACTCGAATAGACGACCCGGTAAGCATGACCGCCAGCATCCAACGCCGTAATCGCCGCGTCTCGCCACCAGCAGGCCCGATCGAATAGGGCCACGGGTATCGGATCACGACCGAGTAGATTGCCAGCGCGCGACGTCACCCAGTGCATCGGCTCTTCGCTAAGAAGTTCCATGCCCGGCCCGAGTTCTTCGACCTCATGGATGGCCAGATCAAGCTCGTCCGCACCCAATGCCGAGGGAAAGGCGGTGCTCAAAGCGCGGTGCACCCTGAGATCGACCTTCGGATTATCGTGCGCAAAGTCCGCGATGATCTTCGATAACGCGATCTGGCCATGATCATCCGGGATGCCAATGCGAAGCGCCCCTTCGAGCCCGTTGCCGGTGATCTCGGCAAGGACATCATCGAGCGCCTGCACGACCTGTTGAGCGACGGGTTCAAGCATTTTGCCGATCCGGCTGAGCACGACACCTCGGCCATGCCGCTTGAAGACCGGCTCTCCGAGCAGATTTTCCAGCTGCTTGATCTGGACACTTGCTGCCGATTGCGATCGGCCAATTCGTGAAGCACCGCCGGTAATGGAACCGGTCTCGGCAACGGCCAAGAATGTCCTGAGGAGATCACTATCGAGCTTGTTCAACGATTAACCATCTAAATTATTCATATCAGATCTTCAAACTATGCGTTTCACGCAAAGCTCGCAAGACGCCATAGTGTGAGGCGAAACCCGGCTCGCATGGAGGATGACATGCTCGGTATCTCAGCTCGGTCGCGGCAGATATCATGGCTGCGTGTCGCGACGGTCGCCGTCCTGATCGGCATTGCGGCAGCCTCGGTCGTGGTCCCGGGCCAGGTTCGGGCGACGGCCGATTTTGTGATATGGAGCCTGATCGTTGTCGCGCCCTTGGTGGTCCCGGGGATCATTCTCGCCGCTTGGGTCAGCGCCAGCGGTGCCAGCGACCGGATTGCCGAGGTTTTCAACGGCCATCTTTGGCATGCTGTGATCCTGGCCTCGTTGGTCGGCGCGCTCACACCCGTCTGTGGCGTTACCGTGCTGCCTCTCATGGCCAGTTTGCTCGCATCAGGCGTGCCTTTGGCGCCGGTGATGGCATTTTGGCTTTCATCGCCGATCACCGACCCTGCCATGCTGGCCACGACGGCAGGCACGCTTGGGTTCAGCTTCGCTATCGGAAAGACGTTGTCAGCGTTCGGCCTTGGGATTATCGGCGGATTTGCCACGGCAGGGCTGGAAGGGCGGCCTTGGATCCGTCAGCCGCTCCGACCCAATCGCTTCGTCGGCGAACTGGGTCGACAAACCTGCCGCGGCTCAGACCGCTTCGCCGCTGCCATCTGGAGAATACCTGAACGGCGCAAGCGCTTCCTGGTCGATGCTAAAGCGACCACGCGTCTGATCCTGATCTGTCTTGTTCCGGCCTTCGCCGCGGAACACTGGCTGAACGAGGCGCTGCAGCCCGAAGCCCTTTCGGCCTATGTTGGCGAAAGGGCCTGGTGGGCGGTACCGCTTGCCGTTTTCGTCGGTGCACCGGCTTATCTTGATGGCTATGCGGCGCTACCGCTCACCAGAGGCTTGCTCGATCACGGCATGTCCCACGGTGCCGCGATGGCTTTTCTGGTCTCCGGTGGTGTTGTGAGTATCTGGGGTGCTATGGCGATCTTTCCAGTGCTCAAATTGAAGCCGTTTCTGTTCTATCTGGGGCTCGCAGTTTTTGGATCGATGATCTCCGGATGGGCTTTCGAGGCCATTGCCCCAACGCCACACTTTCGCTGATCTAATGATCGAAATGGAAGCGCGTCCGATCATCCGCCCCTTCGACGACGCCGATGCTGCAGCGGTGCGTGAGGTCTTCATCCGCGTCAACCAGAACTTAGCACCTGACCACATGGCAGAGGCGTTTGATGCTTATGTCATTCGGTCACTGCGCGAAGAGATCGATCGGATCACCGACTATTACGAGAGCCGGGACGGGCGTTTCTTTGTGGTCGAGCAAACGGCAGGCATCATCGGGTTTTATGGGCTGGAGAGCGCAGACCCCGATGCCATGGAGCTTCGGCGGATGTATGTCGATCCTTCCCATCACGGTCGTGGCATTGGCCGCGCACTTCTAGCCCATGCCGAGGCACAGGCTCGCCAACTGGGCAAGGCGCGCTTGATCCTCAGCACGTCGGCGCTTCAAGTCGCAGCCCTCTCGCTCTATCGAGCCTCCGGCTACAGGGAACTCAGAGATGGGATCGTGGAAAGCCAAAGCAACAAGGCGCTCGGCGCCGGGCTGCGCAGGTTTCATTTCGAAAAATCTCTCTAAAGGAGCTTCCACGAATGACTGCTTGCCCCTCTTTCCTACCGGAACAGCGGTTTCTCCTTGTGACGCATTTGGGTCTACAGCACCACCCAGCGAGGCCGATGCGGAACGGCAGCTTAGCGCACGATACCTTCCTCAAGACTGATGCGATCCCATTCCTTCTCCTTCCGATGCGACCCAATCAGCCGGACATCCTTTGACCGGCAGTTCGCGCCAACGGTTTCGTTGTCGATCAAGATTAGCGCATGGGTGGCATGCAAAGCAGCATCTTGCCCAACAAGAACATTGTGCGAACATCATTGCTCCGTTCAAGGAGAGCCCGATGGCATGGCGACGCCACAAGAGAATTGGATTGCTGCCAGATCAGATCAGGGACGGATGTGCAACTGGAAGCGGCAAGCCAATTTCTGACAACGGTATGCTCAGAGTATCCGATTAAGTTCGACACAGCGGAGCCCTATGGCGCTGCGCATGCTGCGATCGAAGCACTGCATCATGTCGGCACGGTGCTAGCCGGAGATCAGGAGCTGCTTTCCAACCAACGGCGGCATGCTAATCCACCATTCCATAAGAAGTGAAAGCGGACATTTGGGATGGGCTGTCAAAGCTCAATTTTGACCCACTCCTGCCTCAAATCCAGGCTGGTGCTGCGGTCAAAAAAGGGCCAATCTAAGACATTCAAAGCTAGTCGATATGGACTCACTAAAATCGCTGACTGTTGTCCGTGAACGAGCGCTCAGTTACCGAGAAACGCCTCTGACAGCGATGGAAATCCATTTGAAAACCGATATCACCTTCACAAGATTACCCAAGATCGAGCCGAATGAAATTATTGCTCATATGTCCGATCCACGTGTTGCGGAGCATATGCCGCTTCTGACATTCGAGTGGGATGAGGACGCGGTGACCAAGTTTATCGCTACCAAGGAAGAGTGCTGGCACCGCGATGGCCTTGGGCATTGGGCCATACTGGCAAACAACCAATATGTCGGGTGGGGCGGTTTCCAAAGAGAAGGGGACGAATGGGATTACGGCTTGGTCCTAAAGCCAGATTCGTTCGGACTAGGCATACGCATATCAAAGAAAGCAATTGAGTTTGCCTTCGCCGATGCGCGCATTCCTTTCGTGACATTCCTTCTGCCGCCAACACGCAAAAATCTTGGAGCGCTTAATCGGCTCGGAGCGATATTCGTTGGTGAGTTGGATTATCAGGGAGCAAAGTTTCTCAAATATCGGCTTCAGACTAAATGACAGCGAAATCCGCATCCTTGCCACTACAGTCGATACCGCTTGGGTCGGCTTCAGCACATACCGCCATCAGGCCAGCTCCGCGTCTAGCGAAGGGCAACCGACGGTGAACTGCCGCAGCGGGGTGCGTCGCTTGTTATCGCCGTTAACCCTCAGCAAAAGGTCACCTAGTTGATTTTCTTGCTTGAACAGATCGCCTTGACGTTGGCGTTTATAGGGAATGCCGCAAACAGCGCTACAAAATGCCTTCAGGCCGCGAGTACCAGTATTGGGCGTGTCCGTCAGCCATGCGGCTTGCTCAACTTGTCAGCGTGGCTGTGGAACCAAGCTCTCGTATCTTCATCCGCCGGCAACAATGTTTCGATCCGCAGATCATCGATCGTCGCATCTGCGCTCATCCCGATCGTCGCAATCATCGAGAACAATCGTAGATAAGCCCCTTCATGAACGAATTCGATCGTGATCAGCGGCTCGGGCTCGCTGTCGACAGGAAGATCAGTCGCCGCACGCACGCCGGGCAGCACTCGCAATTCGCCTAGCAGCTTGTGGAGCTCGGCATCGCTCGGACGTCTTGCCGCTTCCAGCTCCAACAATCGAAGCAATGCCTTGACCGCCTGATCCCAATTGACGACGTTCTCTCTCAATGGGCCCGGCGTCATCAGGCCGCGCAGAATATTGTGATCGTCGGTGCCGCCCATAAGGCCAAAGAAATTCAATGCGGGAAGGTTTGCGTTTCGAAGGTTCCACATCCGGTCAATAGCAACCGCCGGATAGGGCGCATGACCATCGAGTATGTGTTTGACGGACCGCTCCACGGCATGACGCGTCTCCTCCGCCCATTCCAAGTGTTCGGACCGGGCTGCATAGCCCGCCGAGACCAGCAGGGTATCGTACTCTGCCGCTGGCATCTCGAGCGCTTCGCCAAGCTGGGCGATGGAATAGCGGCTCGGGTTGGATCTGCCGGTTTCCAAAAAGCTCAGATGCCGCTGGGAAATTCCGGCGATTAGGGAGAGGTCAAGCTGGCTCAGCCGTCGCTTTTGTCGCCAAGACCGAAGCAGTTCAGGAAATCGGGAACGAGAATGGCTCATAAGATCAGTCATGTCATCAAGATGGGCCCATCATTGCAGCACGTCTATTACCTCCGGCGTAATTGATTGCGGCACGCTATCGGCAGCAAATGGCCTCGAACACAACCGATGTTGGAGAGTACCATGACCCGATCCGGTTTCGCCCGAACCTTTCTTGGCCTGAATGCAGCCTTCTCCCTCTTCACAGGATTGGCCTGTCTCCTAGCGGCACGGAGTGTTGCCGACGTTCTTTTCGCTTCACCCGCTGACTGGCAGGCTACGGTCATCCGACTCCTCGGGGTTGGGCTCCTGGTTTTTGCGATCGACCTTTTGCTGATGGTCGCCAACAAGCACGTCACCAAGACTCAGATCCAGCTCATCTGCCTCGCCGATCTTGGCTGGATCGCGGTAAGCGCTGGTCTGCTCACCTTCGCCGATTTCCTCTTCTCGTCATCGGGTGTGATTATGATCGTCGTCGTTGCCGGGCTAGTGGCAGTCTTCGCCGTCGGGCAAATTGTCGGCGCGCGCTCGATTGTACCATCGCCTGCGGCCACCGCGATCCAACGCGAAGGGCGGATGCTGGTAGCGTCAGTGAAGCGATCGGTCGAAGCACCGGTCGAAGCCGTCTGGCAGGTCATGATCGATCATCCCGCTTATGCCGACGTTGCAGACAACATCGCCAAAGTCGAAGTTGTCTCGGGCCAGGGGCTCGGCATGCAGCGCAAGTGCTATGGCCTGAAGGGCGAGAGCTGGTCCGAGACCTGTGACATCTTTGAAGATGGGCATCTGTTCGGATTCAAAATCCATACCGATGCACCCGATTATCCCTATCCGTTCGCCGAACTTTCTGGACGCTGGTCTGTTGTCCCGAACGAGGGAGGCTCGGCGTTCTCAATCGTGATCCGCGCGACCCTAAAAGGAAACTGGTTGATGCGTACCTTTTTCCTGATTGTCGGCACGCGGCAATTCCAGACCATCCTGATCGATCTTGCCGACGCATGGGCTGCTCGAATGAAAGTCCAAGCAGGTGTGCAGACGAGTGCACACACCGAGAGTACACAGAAGTCCTAAGGAGGACCTGTGTTACAGACGCAATGGTGGGCGGCGACAGCATCAACGCTGCGATCGGGCAAGGTGCCATCGCATGTGTCGAAATCGGGGTGATTGGCGAAAGTGAATGCGATCGGTTTAACGAGCGGCCGACGATCGAACGATTACGAGGCGCCGATGGGCGGCTGGCAGCGTTGCAACAGAGCTGCCGGACACTCGCTAGCGCTCCGGTTGGTACAAACATGGCCAGAGTCTCCATCTATACCAATCGAGCCGAACCGTGTTCGCAATGCACCCATCACAGCCCAAACCTCTGGATTTCGCCCTTGAGGCCATGCTAAGGGCCACGTTCGATGCTTTCGACGAAAAAACCGGTTAACTGAAAGCGAGCTTGATCGTGAACGTTCTGGACCGACGATCATTTATGACAGCGACGGCGTCGACGACCTTTTTGGGGGGCATGCATTTGGCGATAGCGGACGATGCCGAGCTCAGCGTACCACCGGAAGAGGCCCCTCACACGCGCACCTTCATGATGTGGCCAACCAGCCGCCAGGTTTATGAAGACGCTATCTTTCTCGAGATGACACAGCGGACCATCGCTGATATCGCCAACGCGATCTCGGACTTCGAGCCGGTCACGCTGCTGGCCTCCGGCGAACGTCACGCCGGCATGCGCAGGATTGTCTCGGAGCAGGTCGAGCTTTGGGATGTGCCGACCGAAGACCTTTGGTGTCGCGATGCCGGGCCGCTCTTCGCTGTGCTCAGCGACAATACGCTGGCTGTAAGCCACATTCAGTTCAATGGCTGGGGAAAAAAGCAGGTGCATCATCACGATGCACGTGTCGCTACCGAGATCGCCATGCGACTAGGCCTTCCTATCATCTCGAGCGGGCTCGTCGGCGAAGCCGGTGGTGTTGAGCATGATGGTCGTGGATTGCTCATGGCTCATGAAAGCTCCTGGGTGAACCCAAACCGCAATCCGGACCTTTCCCGCGACGAGATCGGTCAACGACTTCTCAAGGCATATGGCGCCGAGGAGATCATCTGGTCGGGAGGTGTATTGAGAAAGGACATTACCGACTATCACATCGACTCGCTTGCGCGGTTTACCGGGCCAGGTCGGGTCCTGATCAATCTCCCAGATGAACCTGACATGGAAGATCCGTTTCACCTCGCCGCCCTCGACACCCATGCACGGCTAACCGAAGCTGGGCTCGATATCGATGTGATGCCAGAGCCCATGGAGCAACGGGTAAAGCATGCCGACTTTGTGGCATCCTACGTGAACTACTATGCTTGCAACGGCGCGATCCTTGCCGCTGAGTTCGGCGATGCAAGAACCGATGAGATTGCGAAGACAAAGCTCACCGACCACTATCCCGGCCGCGAAATCCTTACCCTCAATATCGATCCGCTAGGTGAACTCGGCGGCGGCATCCACTGCGCGACCCAGCAAATGCCTGCGACGTGAGCCAGCTTAATCAAGTGTGCGCGTTTTACGATCCAATCCGATCCGGCAGCCTTCGAGTGTCAAACAGGCACCTGGACGACGGCGCTAGATTCCGTTGGTGACCTAGAGTGGAAAGAAGACACACTTCATTCGCCTCGTAAACTGGGGACCACAATCTTTGTCATCACGCCAAGGGGCAGCGCCCAACCGTCTGGAGCATTATAGTTACCCTCTGTAACGACGACGATTAGCTGCCAGTTTGGGATGATGTAGAGGCGTTGCCCACCATTGCCGAAGGTCGCCATCCATAGTACTTGAGGTTTCGATTTTGATATCGATCAAAGAGCACAACCCGCTGTGGGTTTAACATCAGCAATGGCAACTCACGGCAACACTAACGCAGGACACCAGATGACATCACAAACCCGCCCGGACCAGAAGGCTGTGGAAGATTCTGTCTCGCGCGGCGAGGAATTAAGAGCGTTCCTCATGTTCACGGTCATTCTGGCGCCGCTCGCGGCAGTGGCTTGTGTCGGCGGCTATGGGTTCATCGTCTGGATGCTGCATTTGGTTTATGGGCCGCCAAGCTATTGAGGCGGGATTGAGGTTCATTCATGTGGGGGCGCATGCAGACTGAACGATCGATTTCGCGGCGGGACATCCTGTTCGGGCCAGCACGCTCGAAGAATCGTTGTCGGCTTAAGGTCGCGGACCAATGCCTGTCTCTATCCGGCGTAGCCTGCAGGGCCTGCGAGGATAGCTGCACCGTCGGTGCGATCCGGTTCCAGCCACGCTTGGGGTGTGTCGACCAGATCTCGGTCGAGGCCACAACGTGCACCGGCTGCGGCGATTGCCTGCTCGTTTGTCCAGTCACCGCGCTCAGCCTGGAAGGAACGCGACCACATGGTTAGCGAGGCAAAGGTTAGCCCTTCGCCTGGTTCTGGGGACGAGACGCATATTTCCAGCCTTGTCGTGCAGGTGAAGCCCGCCTCGATGACCGACGTGGTGCGGCGGATCGCGGCTATCGAACAGACCGAAGTGCCAATCGCCGATCCCAAAGGCAAGCTGGTGATCTGCATCGAAACCGCCACGTTGGGTGAGGTCGCGGACTGCATCGACGTCATCACGAAACTCCCTGGCGTGCTCGGCTGCACGCTCGTCAGCCATCATGTCGAGGATACGGCGGGGCTAGACGAGCTCATCGATCCGTACGCGCACGAATTGAAGGAAACGACAGCATGAGCATGACCCGAAGAGACTGCATCAAGGCGAGTGCCGTTGCGGCCGCCGCCGCTGCGGCCGGTCTCCAGGACACCGCTCAAGCGCAGAGCGTGATCACCAACGCGGAGAAGATCGGACTCAAATGGGACAAGGCGCCTTGTCGTTTCTGCGGCACCGGCTGCTCGGTAATGCTGGCGACCAAGGAAGGCAAGGTCGTCGCTTCCCACGGCGATGTGCTCTCGCCGGTCAATCGCGGCCTTAACTGCATCAAGGGCTATTTCCTCTCCAAGATCATGTATGGCGAAGACCGCCTGACCCAGCCGCTTCTGCGCAAGAAAGACGGCGTCTACGACAAAAATGGCAATTTCGAGAAGGTTACCTGGGAAGAGGCCTTCGACGTGATGGCCGAGAAGTTCAAGGCCACCATGCGTGAGAAGGGACCGACCGCCATCGGCATGTTCGGGTCCGGCCAGTGGACGGTCTGGGAAGGCTATGCAGCCTCCAAGCTGATGAAGGCAGGCTTCCGCTCCAACAACATCGACCCCAATGCCCGCCACTGCATGGCGTCTGCCGTCGGCGGCTTCATGCGCACCTTCGGCATCGACGAACCGATGGGCTGCTACGACGATTTCGAGGCGGCCGACGCTTTCGTGCTCTGGGGTGCCAATATGGCCGAGATGCACCCGATCCTCTGGACCCGCCTGACCGACCGCCGTCTCAGCGCCGATCACGTCAAGGTCGCGGTGCTCTCGGTATTTGAGCATCGCTGCTTCGATCTCGCCGACATTCCAGCCGTCTTCGTGCCGCAGACTGACATGGTGATCCTGAACTACATCGCCAACCACATTATCCAGACCGGGCGGGTGAACGAGGCGTTCGTCAGGGACCACACCAACTTCAAAGTCGGCAATCCCGATATCGGTTACGGGCTTCGCCCCG
>JBOEHJ010000003.1:174643-196368 GCA_050633905.1 Geminicoccales bacterium | reverse complement strand
GGAACCCGCTGATTAAAAGTCAGCTGCTCTGCCAATTGAGCTACGCGCGCTAACGGGTCTTATTGGCGGCGATCATCAACATTCGAGCGCCGCGGTCAAGGTCGGTTGTGTTTAGCATGCTTTTGTAGGCTATGCCATGACGTCGCAGCCTTGCCGATCGGCGTGGAATTTTTCCTGGAATTCGGGGAAATCACCTTGCTGGATTGCCTCACGCATTTCTCTTGTAAGCGTCTGATAGTAATGCAGGTTATGCCATGTCAGCAGTATCGATCCTAGGATCTCCTTGGCCTTGGTCAGATGATGCAGATAGGCTCGGCTATGGTTCAGACAGGTGGGACATCCGCAGGTCGGATCGATGGGAGCTGGATCTTCGGCATGACGGGCATTACGCATGTTCAAGAAGCCCTCGCGGGTCCAGGCTTGCGCAGTTCGGCCCGAACGTGTCGGCAGGACGCAATCGAACATGTCGACGCCGCGCGCAACCGCACCCACCAAGTCTTCGGGCTTACCGACGCCCATGAGATAACGCGGACGGTCCTTTGGAAGCAGCGGATCGCAGACATCGATCATCTCGAACATGACGCCTTGGGGCTCACCGACAGCGAGGCCCCCGATAGCGTAACCATCGAAGCCAATCTCGATCAAGCCTCTCGAGGAATGTTCGCGAAATGAGCTGTTCATGCCGCCCTGGACGATACCGAAAAGGCCATAGCCATCCCTTGCACGAAAGGCGTTTTTTGACCGCTCAGCCCAGAGTAGTGAGCGCTCCATCGCGGTGATGACATCGAATTCAACGCTGTCCGCCGGAACACATTGATCTAATACCATGGTGATGGTCGAATCGAGCAGATCCTGGATCTCGATCGAGCGTTCAGGCGTCAGCTCGAACCGCCTCCCATCGAGATGGGAGGCGAAGGTTACGGCGTGATCGTCAATGCTACGCAGGCCCCGCAGAGACATCACCTGAAACCCGCCTGAATCCGTGAGAATGGGGCCGGGCCAATCCATGAATTTGTGCAGACCGCCAAGCTTCGCGATCCGTTCTGCCCCAGGCCTGATCATGAGATGATAAGTGTTGCCAAGAACCACCTCAGCGCCGGTGGCCCGCACCATGTCCGAGGTCATTGCCTTGACCGTGGCGGCCGTGCCGACCGGCATGAAGGCGGGCGTATTGATGGGGCCATGGGCCGTTTGCACGCGGCCGAGCCTTGCGCGACCATCCGTTGCCAGGAGGTCGAAGCTGAAATCGGTCATGACGTCTCGTCAGATAAGGGTTTTTTTGGCGTCAACAGGCAGGCATCGCCGTAGGAAAAGAACCGGTAGCGTTCTGCAATCGCATGTTCGTAAGCCTGCCTGATACGGTCTAAGCCCGCAAAGGCTGCAACCAGCATGAACAAAGTCGAGCAGGGCAAGTGGAAGTTGGTCAAAAGACGATCGACGACTCGAAATCGATAGCCGGGCGTGATGAACAGCCTGGTTTCATTGCTCCCGGCTTTGAGCGTCCCAGTTTCATCAACCGCGGCTTCCAGGGTGCGTAAAACCGTGGTACCGCAGGCGATGACACGCCCTCCCCGTGCCTTGGTCGCGCGCACGGCTTCGATCGTCGCCGGGTCGATCTCATAGCGCTCGCTATGCATGCGATGATCGTCGGTTTTTTCGGCGCGCACCGGCAGAAACGTCCCTGCCCCCACATGAAGCGTGACAAACGTTCGATTGATGCCCCCCCTCTCCAAGGCCGAAAGAAGCCGCGGCGTAAAATGTAGGGAAGCCGTGGGTGCTGCAACGGCACCATCTCGCTTGGCGAACATAGTCTGATAGTCGATATCGTCGTTCGGGTCTTTTGTTCTCGGTCTCGAAATATAGGGTGGTAGTGGCATGCGACCATGCAGCTTCAGCTGATCGATCAGGGCCTCACCCCTATGGGAGAAGCGCAAGGTGATTTCGCCATAATCACCGCGTTCGATCACCTCAGCACTAAAGCCGTCGGCAAATTCCAGCAAATTGCCGATCTGGCATTTGCGCGCCGGCCTAGCAAAGGCGCGCCAGCAATCTTCCTCGGTGGGCTGATGTAGCGTCACCTCGATCATCGCTTCGCCTCGCCGTCCCGAAAGCCTTGCGGGCAACACCTTGGTGTCGTTGAAAACCAGAAGATCGCCTGGCATCAGAAGGTCTGGCAAATCACAGACGTGATGATCACCGAGCTGTTCCTGACCAACTTTCAATAGCCGAGCATGATCTCTTGGCTCTGCCGGTCGTTGGGCAATCAACTCTTTGGGCAAGGTAAAATCGAAGGCTGATACCAACAAAAGCGTCTATTGCTCCCCTTTTCCCACCTACCAGGTCGCAGTGGAGGCCTGCGTGATCATGGTTGTGTTTCCACCGTTCGATCCAATACGTCAAGGCGATCTCTCTCGTTTTCGATGGCGCCCCACTCTTGCGGTATCGGCAAAAACCTCCTTAAATTGATCGTCGATCCTCGAACCATGGATCAAAAAATCATACCGGCGCAATGTGTTTAATGAGACCGGCGATGATGGGGAGTGCATGACGGACGCCTTGCTGGAGACGTTCCAACGCCTCACGAACGAGTTGGACGCGCTCGTTCTCGGTCGATCGACGCTTATCGAGCGATTATTGACAGCGCTTCTCGCTGATGGTCACGTGCTCCTCGAAGGTCCCCCTGGCCTTGCCAAAACAAGAGCCGCTTTTCTCCTGGCCAACAGCGTTAAGGCCTCGTTTCAGCGAATCCAGTTCACCCCTGATCTCCTGCCAGCGGATCTTACGGGCACCACCGTCTATGATGCCCATGAACATCGTTTCGACTTTCATGCAGGGCCCCTTTTCCACGATGTGATCCTGGCTGATGAGATCAACCGAGCACCCGCCAAGGTCCAAGCCGCGTTGCTAGAGGCGATGGAAGAGCGCCAGATCACGGTCGGCGGTGAAACACGAGCACTCGGCGATCCGTTCTTCGTGATCGCCACGCAAAACCCCATCGAGGAAGAAGGGACTTATGAGCTGCCTGCCGCCCAGCTCGATCGCTTCATGATGCGGATCATGGTGGATTATCCTGATATCGAGACCGAGCGATCCATTCTGGAACTGGTGCAACTGGAAAGCCGCCAAGGTGCTGGCCATATGCCACCAACCGACCACATCATCCCTGTCGATACCGCCGATCTGCGGAAAGCAAGGCAAAAGGTCCTGGAGGTTCATCTATCCGAACCCGTCAAGGATTATATCGTCCGACTGATCGGCGCGACACGCGGGCATGGCGACAACCTGGATGCCCTCACGCTGCATATCGGGCATGCAGTCAGCCCAAGAGGCACGCTTGCTCTGGCGAGGCTTTCGCAGGCGCGCGCCTGGTTGCATGGCCGGGACCATGTTCTGCCGGAGGACGCCCAAGCCCTTGCGATCGACGCGCTCGCCCATCGCCTCGGCCTTACCTATAGGGCGGAAGCCGAAGGCATTGTCGATCGCGATCTGGTGGAGGCATTCCTTGGCGAAGTGGTGGTGGTCTGAGTTTTTTACCGATGATCGAGCCCATGGCTCCACCGGCGGCAAGGATGCTGACCTTGGCATGCCTCCCGCCATCGCCCTGGATCTTGATGAACTGATTGCGATGCGCAGCAGGCATCCAATCCTTGGCCATCACCGGCGGATCGATGGTTTCCGTTTTGGCGATCTCGTCAGCAGGCGCCGTGGTATCGGGTTAGAGCTGGACAATATAGGCCCCTATCAATGGGGTGACGATATCCGTCATATGGATTGGTTCGCCACCGCAAGAACCGGGCGAGCGCAGGTCAAGCGGTTCCGCCATGATGTACAGCGCACCGTCATCATCGCGCTCGACCTGCGGCCTCAGATGATCTTCGGCTCAAGCCGTCATCCCATGATCAAGACCGCCTGCCTCGCCGCTGCCAAGATCGCTTGGTCAACTTCGAACGATCATCAGCCACTGGGTCTTCTGCTGATGGGCAATGATCAATCGATCCTGGTATCGCCGAGACGGGGACGCCGCGCTCGGCTTCAGCATCTCGCCCGCATTGTCGAGGCTTACCAGGATGCAATCGGCGTTATCAGCTCGCCACCACAGGATCTTGCGACAAGCCTCGAGCCCTTGACGCAAGCGATGGCGGGTGATGTCGAAGCTGTCATTGTCAGCGACTTCAGTGGCCTCGGGCAAGAGAAAGACTTCGATCGACGTCTGCGGGAAATTGGGGCGCGAGGGTCAATGAGCGCTGTCCTGATCGAAGATCCCCTGATGCGAGAAGCGCCCCCTAGCGGCAGCTACCCGCTTCGCCAAACTGACGATCAAGAATTGACGACGGTTGCCATTCAAGCTGGCGATGAGAATGTCTATAGGGATCATGCTGATCAATACCGGCGTGAGCTGATGGCGCGGCTTTTGGGCTTGGGGGTGAGGCAAGTGCTGATCTCGGATCCGGTTTCGATCGAACAGGGTTATTTCCGATGACCCCACAAGATCTCTTGGCTGGCCTTCGGGACCTTCACCTGCCGGAGGCCGAAGCAGCGACAGCGAGCAACAGCCTGGTCCTCTGGCCGCTGGCCCTGGTCCTGCTCGCTGCCATCGTAGCGGCTTTTATCATCTGGCGCCGGCGTTCAGTCTGGCGCCGTGACTTTTTTGTGGCCCTTGATCGGATCGAGCAGGACGTCGACCAAGGGGATGAAAGTGAGAGCTGGGCGAGACTGGCCTTCCTCTTGAAACGCTTTGCCCTGCAACGACAAGGAAGGCACGACGTTGCCGGGTTAAGCGGCGGACGATGGCTCAAACGGTTGGACGACCTCACCGGAACCGAGCTTTTCACCAACGGTCCTGGTCGGGGGGTGGCGAGCTTTCCGTATCTCGCTCACGATCGGGATGACGAAGCAGCCGGGCAGCGACGAGACGATTTGAAGGCAACCATCCAATCCCTTCGGAATCGAGTATCACGTTCGGGACCCTGGAGATGATCGAGCTGATCCGCCCCTGGGCCTTGCTTCTCCTGCCGCTTCCCTGGCTCGCCTGGCACCTTCTTCCCACAAACCCGCCGCTAGCAGCCATCCGCCTACCCGAACGCCTCGCTACGTTGATGATGAACCAGGAAGCGCCTGGTCGGTTCGACCAGCTCCCGACCAGGCTTCGCACATGGCTTGCGGGCATCGGCTGGCTGGCTCTTGTTCTTGCTTTGGCTGCCCCCGTTACCGAAGGCGATCCCCTTCAGGAAGCAAGTGGTCGGGATCTGCTGCTCGCCCTCGATCTTTCCGCCAGCATGGAGGCCCGCGACGTCGAGCTCGATGGCAGGCGGGTTGACCGTTTCACCGCAATCAAGGCACTGGCTGGCGCTTTTATCAAGGGACGAGAAGGCGATCGCGTTGGCTTGATTGTCTTTGGCGATGAAACTTATCTGGTCGCACCGCTCACCTATGACGTCCAGGCGGTTGAAGGCTTCCTGGATGAGCTGACCATCGGCATGCCCGGACGCAAGACCGCGATTGGCAACGCGATCGGTCTTGCGATCAAGACCCTCGAAGAACAGCCCTCCTCAACCAGGGTGCTCATCCTGCTAAGCGATGGCGACAGCAATGCAGGTGACCTGGGTCCGAGATCAGCCGCAGACTTCGCGCGAGAACATCAGGTGACCATCCACACCATCGGCTTCGGCAGGTTGGCGATGCAGGGCTATGCATCGGAGACTGCAGGCGACGACTATGCTGGCTTGAAGGAAGTCGCCGAGATGACGGGTGGGCGGCATTTTCTAGCACGAACCACAGATGCTCTTCGTGATGTCTATGCCGAGCTCGATCTTCTGGAACCGACTGAAGCCAGTGCGGGTGGCCGCCATGCTGAAAGGGATTGGGTGCGTGAACTCTTGATGATTGCGCTTCTTTCTCTCCTGGCGCTCACCTGGCTCGACCATCAAAAGGGGCGGCTCTGACATGCCGGTGATCGCTACCCCACTCTGGCTCCTCGCACCCATTCTCGCCTTGCTGCTGCTCGCCATCGGCCGACGGCGGATTGACCTGCCGGGAAGCTGGCATCGGGCGATTGACCACGATCTTCAGCACCTCCTCGCCAGCACGGTAAAGCAGGTCAAAAGCCGTTCGACCCTCGTAGCGCTGATGGCTGCCTGGCTGTTGCTCGCCGCATCGCTCGCCACCATCAGTTTCGGGCAAACGACGGTCCCCACGCTCCGCAATCTCTATGCGCGGGTGATAGTGATCGATCTTGGCTTAGGCGAGGAAAGTACCGATCGGGTAGCCGCTGCCAGATATCTGATTGACAATGATCGAAGCATACCGACGGCGGTAGTCGCCGTTACCGAGCGGGCCTTTGACGTCGTACCGCTGACACGAGACTATGGCCATCTCGATCGTTACCTGCAGGTGCTGACCACCGACGTTATGCCCATCGAAGGACGCTCGCTCTTCCGTGGTATCGAACGGGCGATGGTTCTGCTTGATCGCGCCGGAATCCAGGCAAGACAAATCGTTGTCTTCTCAGGCGGACCACCGCCGCCGCTCGGCCGTTTTCTCAAGCCAGAGAACCCATCGTTTCAAAACCTTTGGTTCGTCCACCCGGAAGGCGGCAGTGATCAATGGCAAGGCTTGAGCAAGCAAATAGAGGCGAGCGCCGCGACCGATCAGGAAACGGCAATCATCCAAAATGATCTGGAGCAACGTCGCAATCAAGCGGCTGCCAAAGCCGTTTCCGTGCGCGAACGTCGCGATCTCACTCCTTGGCTAATCATGCTGTTGGCGCCGCTTTGGCTGTTCCTGTTCTTCAGGCGGCAATCGGATTGATGATGATCAATATAAAGCGCCTCCTTGGCCGATCCGAGTTCGCCTTGTTCGGTTTTTTTCTCGTTGCCATCGCCCTTGCTCTTTTGCTTGGACGTTGGCTCGCCTTGATCCAGGAATCACCGACCAGGCATGGTGTCGGCCAGCAATTATTGGCGAATGGACGCGCTGATGAAGCGGCCCATCTGTTCGAAGACCCTCTTTGGAAAGGTGTCGCCCTTTATCGGTCCGGGCGCTACCACCGCGCAGTTGGCCAGTTCGTCTCCGACGACAGCATCAACGGCTATTACAATATGGGCAATGCCTATGCCCATCTCGGTCTCTATCAGGGCGCCATTGCCGCCTATGAAGTGGTTCTTTCCCGTGTCCCCAATCATGAGGATGCGCGGTATAATCTGGATCTAGTGCGCGAAGCGGCTGCACTCGAGAGGGCCTTGGAGGAAGAAGCCCTGGAGACGGTTGAAGCCGGCAATTGGGAGGATGGTCTCCAGCAGAACGAACAGGAACCTGGCGGCGAGCCCGACCCGATGGCCGAGGATAATGAGTTGCCCTCTTCGGAGACGAGTGACGACCAATCTGGCGGCGGCGAGCAAACCGAAACCAGTTCGGCACCGCCATCCAGTAACGGTGCCAGCGGCAGTGAACAGGAAGGCAGCACCACCGAGATCGAGAATTTCACCCTCGCATCCGGTGAACAAGAAGACGATGCGGAACTTTCGCCTTCCGCTGACGATCTTGAGGGCCGCCCCGTTGCACCCGGCCAGGTTGATCGCCTGCGCGAGGAGGAGATAGCGGACGAGATCGTCCTTCGCCGCATCGAGGATGATCCAGCTCTCGTCCTGAAAGCAAGGCTAGCCATGGCGTTTCGAAAGAAGCAGGCGCAGCAATGAAACCGGCTTTCGCCCTTACCCTACTCAGCATCGTCTTGGGACTTCTATTGAACCCTTCGACGCAGGCCCAGGACACGCAAACAGTCCCCGAAAAGCCCGAGCTCACCGTACGCATGATCCCGCCCGAGCCCTATCTGCAGGAACAGATCGTGCAAACGGTGCGGGTTATCTCAGCCAATGTCTTCGAAGAACTGGTGCTGGATCTACCACCGGTGGACGGTGCTGATGTCATCACAATGCAGGCGCCGAAAACCCGGAAATTCAGCACCTATGGCGGTGAAGGCTACATCTATGAGACCAGACGGGCGATCTTCCCCAAGGCAAGCGGCGAGCTTGTCATCCCGCCGGTACGCGTGAGCGGCAGTGTAGCGATCAGCCGGGACGAGCGCGAGAGTTTTGCCCTTAAACAAAGTGCCACCTCCCTTCAGATCAAGCCACCGCCCGAGGCGTTCAGCGGTCCCTCATGGCTGGTTGCACGACGCATCGAGATCGAGGAGACCTGGTCGAAACCTGTGGATGAGCTCAAAGTCGGCGATCACGTCACCAGGACCATCAATGTCGAGGCAACCGGCGTCACCGGCGGTCATCTGACCGAGCTCGATCATGGCCGATCAACGGGAATCACCATCCTACCGAGCCTGACTGAACGCTCGACCGAGATCACACCGAATGAAGTGATCGGCAAGATGCACCGCTCGTTCGAAATCAGGATAGACACCGATCAACCGATCAATATCAGCCCGGTGCGCGTGGTCTGGTGGAATACTGACACCGAAGTCGAATTTCGAAGTGCTGCGCAATCGATCCGCATTGAACCACTGCCGCGTGACGTCGAAGGTCTGGTGCAACGTCTCATGACCGAGGCGGTAGATGCACATACCACAGGGCGCTACGGCATCACCGCCATGGTCATGATCAGTTGTGTAGGACTACTGTTCCTCCTGGGCTGGTTCCTTCTGGCCAGACGCCGAAGCCTACCCGAGGATCACGCGCTTCTCGCGATGGTTCGCGCCAATCCCAATGCCCTCAGCGTCAGCAAAGCTCTTTTGATCTGGGGCGAGGCGATACTACCGGAGGAAAAACCGATGTCGCTGGAACGCCTAGGCCAGTATCTGGGCAGCGATGCACCCAATCATCTCAGTCGGTTGCAACAGGCAGCTTTCGGTCGAGAAGGTCAACGCATAGATCTGGTCGATGTGACTGAGATATTGATTGGGATCGCCAGGGACCAACGCCAGCGCAGCCTCACCGACATCGTCGCGGGAGTGTCGCAGCATTTGCTCGGTCCGAGACACCATCTTCCCTCCATTCAAGGCCGCACGATCAAACGTTGATCACTGATTCGTCTCGAAAAAAGCCCAACGCTATCCCGACGAAAGACCGCATACCATCGGAGCCGCAGACACCTTCTTCGAAGGCGCCCCCAAAACCTAATGACGTGGTCACACTACCAGCCCTTCACAATCAGCGGGCTTATAAGTGCCTTCGGAATTTGGTTCACCGACGACACGATCGACTCGCTATTAAGGCCGAGAAGGAGGCGGTCGACGCCCTTGGGCTAGCATCAAGGGGCTAGTCGCCCGCATTCTCCAGCAGTACCGGTCATAAGCCGTCGCGCGGGCTGGCGAAAGAGTCGTGCCGATTGCTGACGCTAGACAACACCAATGTTTTGACACTAGATGCAGTCCCAAGTTGAGATCATTCTATCGAGGCAGCGTCGTGTGTTTTGAAGGTTTCGAGTTGCGATGGCTAAGCGATGACGTGATGTATTCGTTTCCACATCAATGGACAGCCAAGATGCGTCTTGCCGGTCCGAATTAGGGCAGACAGCAGCCATATCGTTGCGGTCGCTCAGAAGAAGCAACTTGTCTGCGTCAAAATTATTTATTTGCTCTCATTCAGCAGGTACTGCCGTGTTTGACCGTATTGTCCAATTCTTCAAACTTCCACCCCTATGGGCCGATATTCATTCTGTCGGAAATTCCAACCTTGCAAAATCCACTATATTGATGCCCATAGTTGGCTATATGATAGTTTTCAATGAAAATCTTGTCGAATATTTTTATCTTTCCGAAATATTCGTTTGGCAAGATGACAAACAATTGAGCTATCGTCTATTCCTTTTCTACTTTGGCCTGTCCTTTATAGGAATGGCATCGTTGTCGTTTCAATATTTTTGCCCAAAAACGATAAAATTGCATCCTACTATCATCGAACATGTTGAAAAAGAAAGAAGTGTAATATCTCGTTACCGGATTAATTATTTGATCGAGAAAATCGTAAATGAATATAAAATGATTAGTAAATATGACATCTGGATATCACCCTACCTTGAAGCATCAATAGATACAATAATTGCAAACAATGACGATGAGTCGCAAGACTCTTCCAGAACTGCAAAACTTAGCGACGAAGAACTTACGAATGAAATTCTTAAAACGTATTGGTTTGTTCAAAACAGAAAAGGAAAAAATTCTAGACTCTTAACCTCCATCTTATACGCATTAGGTTTCTTTCTGTTGGCCATACCAACGATTGATACCTTTTTGAGGATATCAACATCATTCTTCGCAAGAATATCTTCTTGATTTCCAGCGCACCTCTACGACATCCTACGAATGCACACCGGATAGCAGGTTCCAGTTGAGTTTTCGCACGCTCTGGTCGGTTTTTGATCCAGCGGTCGCCATCGGTCTTCAATATTTCCTTATCGCGAAAGGTATCGCCACGAACGACGATACTTTGTCCGCCCCCTGTTTCTTATCCATAACGATCATCAGACCGATGTTGGCGAGAATGGCCGCGGCTTTAAGGGGGCGGACGGTTTTACCATGGCGGGTGATGAAGTCCTTTAGGCGATAGCGTGAAGACCTCAAAGCCATCGTTGGTGACGCCAATCGTATGTTCAAACTGGGCTGATGCCTTGCCATCCTGGGTTCGAACGGTCCAGCCGTCTTTCTTGTCGAGCTTGCATTGATAGGTGCCGAGATTGACCATCGGTTCGATGGTGAACAACATGCCGGCCTCGAAGGTCAGGCCGGTCTTCGGTTTGCCGTAATGCAAGACGCTTGGTGTGTCATGAAAAACCCGGCCGATACCGTGACCGCAATAATCCCTAACGACCGAAAACCCCTCGCCTTCCACATAGGTTTGAATGGCATGGCCGAGATCACCAAGCGTCGCGCCGGGGCGCACGACGCGAATACCGCGCCAAAGAGCTTCGAAGGTGACCTGACAGAGCTTGAGCTTTTGGGTAACCGGCTCATCAGCAAAATACATGCGGCTACTGTCGCCATACCAGCCATCGAGAATGACCGTCACATCGATATTGAGAAGATCGCGTTTCTCGAGTTTCCTACCGCCGGGGATACCATGGCAAACAACTTCGTTGAGCGAGATACAGGTTGCCTTGGGATAACCGCGATAATTCAAGGGCGCAGGCACGGCACCATGCGCGAGAATGTAGTCGTGACAGATCCTGTCGAGCTCCTCAGTGGTGACGCCCGGCTTCACATGCTCGCCAATCATATCGAGCGTCGCCGCCGCAAGCTGGCCGGCTTGGCGCATACTCTCGAAAGCCTCGGCATCGTGGATCGGAACTTCGGTGCTCCGCGCTGCACTGTCGCTCGCCTTCATTTGATCCTGCATCATGTTTTGTCAACCATAGGTTATGTAACAATAGGAAGTGCGCTGACTAATTTAATTTCGTCAACGCTGATGTCACATCGATAGCAAAGCATGTCAACGCCGACATCCTTCGCCTCGGCAAAGGCCTTCGCATAAGCCGGATCGATGTCATCGGCCAGGCTAAAAGCGCTGCAATCGGTCCTTTGTACTACATAGGCAGTGACAGCTCTTGCACCAGAGGCAACCTGCCTTGCAAGCGCTGCTAGATGCTTTGCCCCTCGTTTGGTCACGCAATCCGGAAACGCCGCCTTGCCGTCGCGCTTAAGATGAACGTTCTTCACCTCGACGAAACAAGGTCGCCTGCCCTCACTTTCCAAAAGAAAATCGATCCGGCATCCCTTATCGTAAGCGACCTCTCGGCGAAGGCTGTCATAGCCGGAAAGCTCCGGAATAACCTCATCCTTGATGGCCTCCTCCATGATCCGATTGGGATACATGGTATTAATCCCGACAAGGCCACCATCAACGTCGATCATCTCAAATGTAAGCGGTAGCTTCCGCTTGGGATTAGGGGATCGGGACAGCCAGATTTTGGACCCTTCCCGATCCAGCCCAAGCATAGCGCCTGGATTGGGACAATGGACGGTGGTCGTCTCGCCGTTCTCAAGAACGACATCGGCGAGAAACCGTTTATATCGCCTGATCAGACGAGCGGGGATGAGAGGACTTGGCCAGCGCATGCCGCAACCTAGTCCATTTTCGATGGTTGCGGAACCGATAGATCGGGCGCAAAAACGGCGTTCATCCCCTAGCGATCAATGGTATGGTGATAAGCTTGTCGCTCGAAGAACCTATCGGAGAATGCTTATCGTGAGCCTAGAACGGACGACGGTGACGGCCAGTCTTATCATCATCGGCAATGAGATCCTCTCAGGACGCACAACCGATGCCAATCTCCCCTATCTTGCCAAGGCGTTGGGTGAGATCGGTATTCGCCTGACCGAGGCGCGCGTGGTATCGGATGATGAATTCGAGATCGTGGGCGCGGTGAATGCTTGCCGTTCGAAGTATGATTATGTCTTCACGACCGGCGGCATCGGACCGACCCATGACGATATCACCGCCGCTTGTGTGGCGAAGGCTTTCGGGCGCCCTTATGGCCGCAATACCGAAGCCGAAGCCCGTCTCCTCGCTTACTACCCGCCGGAAAAGGTCAATGATGCGCGGATGTCGATGGCGGACATGCCGGACGGTGTGACCTTAATCGACAATCCCGTGAGTATCGCGCCCGGCTTTCGGATCGAGAATGTGTTTGTCATGGCTGGCGTACCAAAGATCATGCAAGCCATGCTCGATAACATTCTTCCGACATTGCAGGGCGGTGCTAAGATGCTGTCGCGCTCGATCACGGTTTTCCTGCCGGAAGGCGAACTTGCTGAGCCTCTTGCAGATCTGCAGACACGCCATGCCAGCCTCGAGATCGGCAGCTATCCCTTTTTTGGAACGCGCGGACCAGGTTCGACCATCGTTTTTCGCGGCTTGGAACAAGGAGATATCGACCGGGCTGCCGATGAACTCCATGCCTTCACCCTTGGTCGTAAGGCTGAGGCGATCGAGGGATCGATGCGTGACTAGAGCAATTTTCGTCCTTATGGAGCCAGCCCATTCGCCAAAAAGAAACCCGGCCAAAGGCCGGGTCAAATTGGGGGTGGGATAGCGTCGCACAGAAGGACAAAGCGGATACTCAGTTAGCGTTGCTCGATCGAGAGGTATCGATCAAATCATGCTTGGCTGGGGATGCCATCGTTCTGGGGGAAGAACTCTTGCATGAACATGATCCCTTGATGCCGTCGATCATGTACCGATCCTAGAAGAAGCGGTTTGAACCCTTTCTGAATTCGCCGTTAATCCGGGGTTCAGACTGGCTTCTTGGCTTTCGAACGATCGGTAGCTGGCAAGGTGAGCGTCGCTAGCAGCCCCCCCAAGCTCGCTTCACCGAGATCAAGACGACCGTTGTAGAGGCTAACTAGATCCACCACGATCGAGAGGCCGAGGCCCGTCCCTGGCACTGATTCGTCCAGCCGCATTCCCCGTTTTAGAACCTCAGCGCGCTGTTCTTCACGAAGCCCATCACCATCGTCTTCGATGGTGAGCGACAAGTTCTCCGCCAGAAGCCTGCAACTGACACGAACCTTGCCAGACGACCATTTGCAGGCATTGTCCATCAGATTACCGAGCATCTCTTCCAGGTCATGCCGAGCACCCCGAAAGGTTGCCTCCTCGGGACAATCCATCTCGATCTCGATGCCGCGCTCGGCATAGATGCGTGTCAAGGCCCGCTTGAGATCAGCGATCACTGGCAGGACCTCGCTTCTGGCGCCTAGAATATTGCTGGTTGCCGCTGCGCGGGCACGAGCCAAGTGATGATCGACTTGTTCGCGCATTAGACTGGTCTGGCGGTTCACCAATTCGCTGAACGTCGTATCGGCACGCCTAGCTTCATTGGCAAGAACAGAGAGCGGCGTCTTCAAGCCATGGGCAAGGTTGCCGACATGGGTTTGAGCCCGCTCAATCAGGGTCTCGCTGTGGTCGATGAGCGCGTTCAGTTCTCGGGCGAGCGGCTGAATTTCCGTCGGATAGTTTCCCTCGAGTCGCCGGCTTTCGCCAGAACGAATGGAGCTGAGCGCTTGTTGAATTCTAGAGAGAGGTCGAAGGCCAAAGCGCACTTGGATCAGGATGGCGGCGAGAACGCCTGCGAAGAGAATGCCGAGAGCTAGGGCTAGAAGCTGATCGAAGCGATCCTTAGGCCCGGAGAGCTCACTCTCATCACCTGCAACGGCATACCAATAGGGATCATTCCGACCCGGCAGAACGATCGGCCTGATCAGCACCCGCAGACGCTGATCGCTGGGTCCCACAACTTCATCGGCGACCACTTCTTCATCAGGACGTGGCAGGGTTAGGGATTGTACCCAAAGGGATGCGGAACGCCGCACCACCTCCTCGCCGTCATCAATTTGCCAGTACCAGCCGGAGAAGGGTTGATCGAACCGTGGCTCCCCGAGCTGTAGTTTGAGATCGAGACGACCGTCATCCCGGCGCTCAGTGCCAGCGACGACACTTTCCAAAAGGACAGCGAGACGGGCATCAAAACTGTTGCGAACAGCATCGCCAAAGAGGGCTGACAGAGCAAAACCACTGGCGCTCAAGAGGAGAGCGCACCAAATCGCAGCACTGATAACGAGCCTGGATGCGAGGGATTTAATGTTTAACCCCCGGCGGGGCAAGGCGGTAGCCGAGGCCACGGGCGGTCTGGATCACATCCACCCCAAGCTTCTTCCTTAGCCTGCCGACGAAGACCTCAATCGTGTTGGAATCGCGATCGAAATCTTGATCATAAAGATGCTCGGTCAGCTCGGTACGCGATACGATCTTGTCCTGGTGATGCATCATATAGGCCAGCAGGCGATATTCTTGCGCCGTCAGCTTAATCGCCTGGCCGTCGACCGACACCTTGGCGGAGCGGGTATCGAGATGGACAGGGCCGCAGGAAAGCTCAGCTGAAGCATGGCCGGCAGCACGGCGAACCAGGGCACGAAGGCGGGCCAGCACTTCCTCCATATGAAAGGGCTTGGCGACATAGTCATCGGCACCGGCATCGAAACCTGCGACTTTCTCGCTCCAGCGATCGCGCGCCGTCAGGATCAGCACTGGTATCATGATACCATCGCGGCGCCACCGTTCGAGCACGGTGATTCCGTCCATCACCGGCAGGCCCAGATCGAGCACCACGGCATCATAGGGCTCGCTGGCACCGAGGAAATGTCCTTCCTCGCCATCATGGGCAACATCGACCGCATAGCCTGCATCAACCAGCGAATCCTGAAGCTGCCTTGCCAAATCCTCTTCGTCCTCGACCAACAGAACTCTCATGATCGTATCGCTCCCTCAACCAACGCCTTATATCTGCGCTGCAACATCATATCAGCGCCGATCAACGATCTTACCGCTCATGGCATCGGCTGTTATCTCGGAAACCTTACCGTTATCGCCCATCCAGCGAATCTCATAGGCTTGGCGTCCGCGTCGATCGACCAGCCGGGCCCCCAAAGCGCGACCGGGCAAACTTTGCTTTATAGCTTGGAGCACTGTTTCCAAGGGCTTCGTCTCGCTCTGTTGCGGTTTCAACGACCTGGATTGCTGGGCGATTAGGCTTGAGACTTCCGGCTTTACGCCAACATCTCCGAGCCCAGGCAGCCCCAAACCATCCGCGGCACGCACATTCCCGCCAGAGGCCAAGCCAATGATCAGGAATAGAATGAGAAAATAGATTTTCATAACGGCTCTTTTATGATGCCGGGCCTGAACCCTACCTGAACCATGCCAATTCTCGCGCAACACCTAGCACCACAACCTCAACCCTGTCACGATCTCTGCGCCAACAGGCTTGAAAACGGTGATCCCCATGATCGACGAGCCGAGATCA
This sequence comes from Geminicoccales bacterium, assembly GCA_050633905.1. Taxonomy (GTDB): domain Bacteria; phylum Pseudomonadota; class Alphaproteobacteria; order Geminicoccales; family Geminicoccaceae; genus JANQPX01. Next base: position 180,561 of record JBOEHJ010000003.1, on the reverse strand, counting down.
ATCCTTATACCCGGACAAAAAACAGCAAAAGCCCAGCAATGAAACGGCCTTCGAGTTTGTTAGGTTTTCTGAACGATCATGGAAGACGTGCCCAGATATCACCACTGACAAAATAGAAGTAAATAGGAACAAAGTCCATCACAGCGGCCTCAAGCGCTGCACCGACCTTTATGTCTGAAGGCGGTGCAAGCCCGCCTCAATTATCGCGATCTGTCCCGTCTCCGCTGAAACATCTCTTCTGGTGACGCTTCGGACAGTCTTAAAGTCGGCCGTCCAGCCGTCTTTAGTGACATCAGAGGCGATATAGCCCCGCCGGTTGCTATGATAATGGATCTGGGGATTATCTGTCCTGATCGCCTGCCAAAAGTCCAATTCCGCCGAACCATCACCGCCTGATGTAATCGAACTTACGGTGAGCTCTGTCCCAAGGTTAGCCGATGCCGGATCATCAGGCCTGGCCTTTACATCGGCAGCCCAATGGGTGTGGACGTCGCCCGATAGGATGACGGGGTTGGCCGTGCCCTGCTGTTCCAACGTCTTAAAGAGGCGTTCCCGGGTCGCATCATAGCCATCCCATTTGTCCATGTGATAGCGGCCCAAACCGGCGGCTGCCTGGTCGAGCGAAAACATCGGGACCTGCTGAGCCAGGACGTTCCAGGTCGCCTTCGAGGTCGCGAGCTGTTCGAACAGCCAGGATTCCTGATGCAGACCGAGAAGGGAGCGATGGGGATCGAAACGATCCGGACACGCTTCTAGATACCCACCGCGACAAACCTGATTGGAGCGATATTGCCGCGTATCCAGCACGTTCAGGCTTAGCAGTCGACCAAAGTTGATCTGACGATAGAGTTGGAGATGGACGGGTGTCGGCAAGGAACGCCGTCGAAGCGGCATATGCTCATAATAGGCCTGATAAGCGGCAGCGCGACGCAATAGGAAAAGCTCAGGCGGCGTGCCATCCTGGTCGAAATCGGCAGCCCAGTCATTATCCACTTCGTGATCGTCCCAGGACACGATGAACGGTGCCGAGGCGTGGGCGGCCATCAGGTCCGGATCGGTTTTATAGAGAGCGTAGCGGTTGCGATAATCGACAAGGGTGTAGAGCTCGCCACCGCGATGCTGTCTCACGCGCCCTTTCCGTCGCCCGTCGCGATGGCTGCCCTCATAAATATAATCACCGGAATGGTAGATAAAATCAAACGCCTCCTCGGCCATGAGACGGTAAGCATTGAAGTAACCGGCTTCGTAATTGGCACAACCACAAGCACCAAAGCGAAGGTGGTTGACGAGGCTCGCCTGCGCCGGGGCGGTTCTGGTGCGTCCAATCGGGCTGACGGCATCGCGCAGAAAGAAACGGTACCAGTAATGGCGATAAGGCCTGAGCCCTGCCAATTCTACATGAACGGCATGACCGAGTTCAGGGCGTGCAATGGCTTTACCGGTCTGGACGATGGTCCGAAATGCTTCGTCCTCAGCAACCTCGTAGTCGACGGCTACCTGCAACGTCGGCATGCCGCCCCCATTCAGTGGATCGGGTGCCAGGCGCGTCCAGATGACAACCCCATCGGGCGAGGGGTCGCCCGAGGCCACGCCCAGCGTAAAGGGATCATTTTTCGACATGAAAGAGGTAAGCCGATCGCAACTTGCCAAAGTCGGTAGGCATGCTGTTGCCCCGAACGCCCCGATCAGCCGAAACAATCCCCGTCGAGAAAGGCGTGCAACGCTCTGGTTATAGACATCGAACCCGTTCACCCGCCAGCCTCCTCTCTTTGGCTGTTTCGCTCGGACGAGATCAACGCATTAGATTCTTAAGTCTTCTTCCTCCCTTTCTTACCAAATGGTTTCCCGCCGATCTCCCGGCAAGGGCGAGCTGCCATGGAAAGCTTCCCGAAATTGGATTATCCGTCCTGGCCATCACCTCAACATCCTCTGGTCTGGTGTCCTTATCCTGGAACCTAACTAGCGGATCATGGTAAAAAAACCGTTACATGCGGATGCGAGAACTCGATCCTGCTTCTCTTTATGAGAATACACCCTATGACCGAATGAACGTTCCTGCCTGCAACTCATCGATTGCCTGCTGTAGCTCGTTGCGGGTGTTCATGACGATCGGGCCGTACCAGGCGACCGGCTCCTTAAGGGGCTTGCCTGATATCAGGAGAAAACGGATCCCTTCTTCGCCAGCCTGGACCGTTATTTCATCCCCCTTGTCGAAGATCACCAGCGATCGATTACCGGTGCTCTCGCGGACATGGATCTCCTTCCCGTCGAGCTCTTTTTCCGTGAGAACGCCAAAAGGCTCTGATGCATCGCGAAAACTGCCCGAGCCCTCGAAGATATAGGCAAAGGCATGTCGGTAGGTCTCGACCTTCAGAGTCTTTCGCTTACCCGCCGGAACGAAAATATCGAGATAACGGGGATCGGCGGCAATACCGTCGACAGGACCGCGCTTTCCCCAAAATTCGCCGCAGACGACCCGGACAATCGTACCGTCATCATCGATAATCTCCGGGATTTCTACCGCCGGCACATCCTGATAACGCGGCGTGGTCATCTTTAGGGATGATGGCAGGTTCGCCCAGAGCTGGAAGCCATGCATGCGGCCTCCAGGATCACCCCTAGGCATTTCCTGATGCATGATCCCGCTTCCCGCGGTCATCCATTGGACATCTCCTGCCCCAAGTGCGCCCTGGTTGCCAAGGCTATCTTGGTGATCGACCATGCCCGAGAGAACATAAGTGATGGTCTCGATGCCCCGATGGGGATGCCAGGGAAAGCCCTTGACGTAATCTTCCGGCCGATCATTACGAAAATCGTCGAACAGCAGGAACGGGTCGAGTTCACCGGCGTCGCCAAAGCCAAAGGCGCGATGTAACTTCACCCCTGCCCCCTCCATGGTCGGCTTGGCCTGCACAATGGTCTTCACAGGTCGGATCGACATCAAAAAAACTCCTTTTGGCGACGCGCCATGGCGGGTCCTTAAGGTTTGCGCCCCGTTAGAAAGATGGAGGCTTGATAACCGGCTGCCAATGGTGATGCGCGTGCCGATGGCGACCGGTTTTAGGATGCCTGACGTTGCTCTACGTCGCTTTCGGGCACGCGAACACTCACGGGCATGCCGTCCATGATCGAGCGCTCGGCAGCTTCTCCCATCACCACGGCGCGAAGGCCATCCTCAACCGTAATCTCAGGCTTTCCCCCCTGTAGAATCATCCGAAGAAAGCGCTCATGCTGAAAATGCGTTGCCCCATTATGGTGGCCAATCTCAAGCAAGTCGGGATCGACCGGCACGGTCTCGCGCTGAAGCGGGAGCGCAATGCCCATGCGTTCCACAGGCTGGCGCTTACCGATGATCAGTTGTGACGAAGGGATGCCGCACTCCACCTTGCCTTGATCGCCAATCGCGGCGATTTCTTCTTGATCGCGACTGGCCTCGGCAAACATGCAAAGGTCGAGCATAGCGCGAACACCGTTTTCGAAATCAACGACGACATAAGCATTGTCGATGATGTCCGGCTTTTCCCCATCGATACGCTCATCAAGATGATTAACATCCTGAGCACCGGACGCAAAAATCCTCACTGGCTCAGAGCCGGTGATGAGGCGCATGAGGTCGAAGAAGTGGCAACATTTTTCGACCAATGTACCGCCGGAATAACGGGCAAAGCGGTTCCAGTGGCCAACCTTGTCCAGAAATGGAAAGCGATGTTCGCGGATCGACAACATGCGCAGCCTGCCGACGGTGCCGCTTTGCACTTCATCGATCAGCCGGGCGATCGCCGGCATGTAGCGGTATTCCATCGCGACCCAGATGGGGGCGTTGCGCCTTGCCGCCATCGATCGAATATGCGCTGCATCCGCGACACTTGAGCAAAGCGGCTTTTCCACCATCAGCGGAAGGTCGGTGGCAATCGCATCCGTCAAGATGTCATGATGGGTATGGTTGGGGCTGGCGATGATCAGCGCATCGATCTTTGCCTCGGACAACAGCTCTTTATGATCGGTGAACGCTTTAGCCCCTGCAAGCGTTGACGCTTCGGCCCGCATGCCCTCATCAGGATCGGCGATCGCGGTAACGGCGACATCATCGATCCGGTTCAAAAAACGAATATGTTCCTGGCCCATCAGCCCAGCGCCGATGATGCCATAACGTTTGCTCATGTCATTCGTCCGAAAGAAATGTTGTGATGAACACCCAATGTCGGTGAAGGCTTTGTTGGTGTTGCCGAGAGCGATACCCGGGTCAAGCAGCGATCACGCCTGAGAAAACGACATCGAGCGTTCGCCATCGAGCCGCACGAAGGCGGCTATCGGTCGATGGATGATCAATGTTGCCTGGATCGCCTGATCATGACGCATGAAGGCTCAATGATCATCTTGGAGAAGGCTCTGAAGGATCGAAATGTCGGGGATGACATGCTTGGCACCAACATCGCGCAATCTTTCGGCGTGAGCTGGGTGACCTGCATGACTTCCACCGGTGAAGCCTATCACGGTCATGCCTGCGGCAACACCTGCCTCAACGCCGGGCACGCTGTCCTCAATAACCAAGGAATGTTCGGGCGTGCTTCCCATTTCGGCCGCTGCGTGAAGAAAGAGATCAGGTGCAGGCTTGCCGTTCTCCACCATACTTGCACTGAAAAGATAAGGATCGAGATGGTGGATGAGCCCCGTCAACGTCAAGCCCTGTTTGATCCAGTCAACCGAGCTACTGGACGCCACACATCGCGGTCTTTTCAGGGCCGATAGCATAGCGCTTACCCCACGAACCGGCTGTAACGCCTTGGCCATCGCGTTGACCGTCGCCTGCTCCAGATCAGTCTCGAAAGACGCAGGCAATTTTTGCCCCCAATCGGCCTCGACATCGCTGCGCATCGATCGATAGCTCCGGCCGACGAAACGGCTGTTCGCGTCCGGCTCGCTAACATCATAGCCCAATGCAGCAAGCATCTCTATCGTCATGCGGGTGCTGATAACCTCGCTGTCGATCAGCACACCATCACAATCAAAGATAACCAGATCGACTGCATGCTCGATCATCCAAGGATCGTCAGCCAAGCGCGTGCCTCCCATCAACAGCGACAATGCCTAGAGCATTTTTCGACCCATGAAACCACCACCACGCCCCTCCATAACACCCAATATGGTGTGATCCTTTGGGTGGTTTGGAGCAGCGCCGGACGGTTCCGAATGACCGGAAAAATGCTCTATCTTCTGCAAGGATACTACAGCGGAAGCAGAAAAAAGACGATGGCATCCGCCACATTCTTGCCGATTGACGCGCATGCCAACGTCCCACGCTCCATCTCAACGATCTTTCTTGCGCGAACGTATCTGCACGCCAACTAGCCGATGCCTTACTCAGCCTGGCGCGGAAGATCTCGTCGATGCCAACATCAAAAAATACAAATTTCCCCAAATTTTTTCCGTGATTATTTAAACTTAACGACGCATAATGATAAAATTCGTTAAGACAATGAAAGTACATTCGGAGTGATCAGCGCTATGGTTGGCTTTCGCTATGCTACCCTTCTGTTAGCAGCTTCTGTTCTATCTGCGCCTGCCCTCGCAAAAGATGAAACGCTGGCCGATCGCGGCAAGCGCATGTGCGAGGAAGCGGGCGTTCCACTTTGGGAATGCACCATTCTTCCGCCGGACAGCCGTCCTAGCCCCCCTGCACCTGTGCAAACAGCCGCTATCGCCCCGGAGCTGCAGCCGTTTGGCACTGGTAAATACGGATGGTGTGATGACTGCACATCATTGATAGCAGCGGCACCTGTTGAACCATGGTCTAAATTCGGCGGCTGGACGCGCTCCAAGCCACGGGATGAAAGTGATCGGGGTGGCTTCGCCGATGCGAGTGATAGCGTTGGCAGTGGCGGTGGTGGTGGTACCAGCGGTGGTGGTGACGGCGGCGG
>JBOEHJ010000003.1:77887-174608 GCA_050633905.1 Geminicoccales bacterium | reverse complement strand
GGTGGCGGCGGTGGTGAAGGCGGCGGCATTTGTGATTAGTCTGTAGGACCGACCACTACCCCCACCAACATAAATGCAAAGTCGGCAGTGGCGGTCATTTCAGGCCGTTCACGCCGATTACCAATTTCGCGTCGCCTGGAGAATTTTCCGGGCCAGGCCATTCCGCCTTATCGTCAGACGACGTTGCCCTTCATCTCACAAGCGCATTGTCTATTGAGTTGAGGTGGTTGGCATCGGAGCGCTCGGGCGAACACGCTCATGCCCTGGAAGCCAGCAATCGCGGCCGAAACACCATGCATCTCAGAAATGATATGGTCGGACCGACGATAAAGATTGGCGATTGCCAAGAGCTCAATACAAAAAGCTATGGTGCGATTTCTTACCCTTTTCTGATTGCCGATGCAGGCCTTTACCTCTTTTGCCATAACGAGATGGCAAGGCATTGAAAAACATCAATATTTATTAGACCAAGATCGATAAAATATGCTGGTCATTGATGATGTCGATAAAACTCGACATGGCCACGCGCATGTTAATGAATGCTTCACCTTTATCGTTTTTAATCATGGTCTTGCCTTGAGAAGCAGGTCGAAGGTCCTTGAGATCTCTATCGGATGTTATTGAAAGTGAGTTCGACTGGTCATGACACGGGCTGAAGTAGCCATATTGCCAAGACCATCCATGCCATGGAGTGGAATCATGACCGCTTCACTGGCATCGAGTATCCTGACCTTGGGATTACCCATCACAGTACTGCAGATCTATGATCGGGTTTTGCCAAATCAGTCCATGTCGACACTTAGTGTGCTCGGCCTAACGTTGTTGTGCATCCTGCTTGTTGATACCGTTCTTAGAATTTTCCGTGCGCAGCTTATGAGCTGGACAGCTGCAAAATACGAGTATCAGCTCGGCTGCGCGCTCACGACATCCCTGCTCAGATCGCGATTGGATGCCTTAGAGCGCGATGGTCCCGGCACGCAATCGCGTCGGTTGGCTGCGATCGATCACCTAAAAGGCTTCTATTGCGGGACCGCTGCAACGGCGATCTTCGAACTGCCATTGGTCGTGATCTCTTTGTTTTTGGTGACCTTGATTGGCGGTTGGTTGGTTTTGGTACCAGTTGCCCTGACGACCGTCTTTTTGTTACTTGGCTGGTTTGTCGGCACCCGTCTTCACACGACATTGTCGGAACGCAGCAAGATCGATGATCGGCGATCAAACTTTCTCATCGAGCTATTCACCGGCGTCGACTCGGTTAAATCGCTGGTCCTCGAAGAACAGATGCGTAGGCGTTACGAGCGCCTGTTCGATAGCGTTGATCCTTTAGTTTATAAGGCGGCCTCTCTCACCGCAATTGTCCGCGGTATGAGCGACGCTTTCGCGCAGATGATGGTCGTCGTGGTTGCCGCTGCTGCTGCCTGGATGGTCATAGAAGGACGCCTTACTCTAGGTGAAATGGCTGCCTGTACGCTACTTTGCGGACGCACATTGCAACCAACGCTCCAAATGCTGGGCTTGTGGTCGCAATATCAAACGACGCGTGTGTCGCAACGTCATTTGTCAGCGGGCCTTTCAATACAGCAATATGATTCAGGAGACCTTTGCCCGGAAATCAAGGGGGCCATCGACCTGGAGAATATCTCGTATCGGCACGCCAAGACAGGCGCTCCACTTTTCAGCGATCTAAACCTGCAGATAGCCTCAGGCGAATTCGTGGGGATTCAGGGTGGTGATGGCAGTGGCAAATCAAGCCTCGTCCAACTTCTGGTCGGCCTTGTAGAACCCGAGAAGGGTCAGATTCTGTTCGATGGGATACCCATTCATGAAATCGACCTTCGCTATCTCAGAGATCAGATCGGCATCGTCAGCGAAAGGGCGTTCCGGTTCAACGGCTCGATCATGGATAATCTCACATTGTTTCAAGGTGAAGATGTTGCCGTTGATGAAGCCGAGTTACTTCGAAGCCTCGGGATCGAGGAAGCCGTTGCACGGCTAGCACAGGGATACTCGACGCAGGTCCATGCAGGCACGACCGATGCATCGGAAAGCCTGCTGCAACGCATCGGCATAGCCAGAGCACTCTTGAATCGTCCCAAAGTTCTCATTCTTGACGAGGCCAACAATGGGCTCGATCACGAGGGCGATCGATATTTCGCACAGCTACTGGAAAGCCTGAGAGGCAAGATCACGATCATTTTGATCACGCAGCGGCCATCACTTCTCAAACTTGCCGATCGACAGCTACGTCTCATCGACGGTGTCGTGTCAGCTTTGCCGGATATGGCGCCGAGCGCCAGGCCAGAAATAGCCAAGTCGCCTGATCATTCGCAGCCTGTTGCCAACAAGCCGGCGTCCGATTCATGAGTGCTAGTTTGACGTTGGAAGCTTGGGGAGGTGGTCAGGCCCCCGACCGGTTTGTCCGATCGCTCGCTCATGACGATGCGGGCGATCTTTGCGATCTCTCCGACTATGCCCGATGTCTTAAGCCGCTTATGTCGGCGCTCGGCTGGCGAGGGCAAACACAACATCTCATCGAGATCATGCCCCATTGTGCCGATAAGATCGATTTGCTCGACCTGCGCAACATTCTTGCCAACGCCAACTATCAGTCACGGCCGCTTAAGACAAAGCTGAATGAACTCGATGCCCGCCTTTTACCCTGCTTGTTCGTCACGGCTAAAGGGCTTCCGCAGCTGATTTTGGGCCGTGATAGCGATACGTTTCAGATCTATGATCCTGCACATGATCAGCATCTCGAGCTCGAGAATGTGCCGAGCAAGCGTGGGGTCGCCTATATCTTCGAACGAGTCGCTGAGCGAGATCAAAAGCGAACAAGGCAGACAGACAATTGGTGTCTTGGCATGCTTGGTCGGTTTCGAAAGCAACTATTTCTACTGGCTTTGGCGGGTTTTGTTGCAACTTTGCCGGGACTTCTTTCGCCGATTTTCATCATGGTCCTTTACGATACTGTGATCGCCGCACAATCCACTGCCCTCCTGGTTCAACTCACCCTATCGACCATATCAGTCCTCCTGGTGGATCTTCTCTTTCGCCTCGTTCGAGCCAAAGTTATGGCCTATATAGCGACCAGGATCGGCCGGCTCGTCGCGACAAGCGTCTTCAGTCGATTAATGGAGCTGGCGCCGGCAGCACTCAGTCAAGCACCACTTCATGCTCAGGTGAGGCGTGTTCGGCAGTTTGAGAGCTGGCGCGACCACTTTGCCGATCCCATCGTTGCCGTGGCCTTCAATCTGCCGTTTTCCGTCCTTTTTCTTGTGGTCATCGCACTTCTTGGCGGATCATTGGTCTTTTTACCGATCTTGGTGATGGGAGGGTATGCAGGCCTGGCTTGGCTTGCGGGACCAGCCCTCGAGAAGCATAGCGCCGATGCCAGCGAAGCTCGGCAGCAGCGGGATGCATGCTTCGATGAAATCATGTCGGATATGCGCTCTGTGCGCCTCCTTGCAAGCGACGACATCTGGCTTGAACGGTTTCGAAATTTTGCGGCGGGCTCCGCTCTCGCGGGTGCTAAACGTGCGAGACTACAGGACTTATTGAGCCAGCTGGGCCAAGGCGCCGTCACGGTCGCCGGAACCGGTACGCTGATTGTCGGCGCCATACAGGCAATGAACGGCGACCTCTCGCTCGGCGCCCTGATTGCCTGCATGGCCTTAGTTTGGCGGGTCTTATCACCTTGGCAACAAGGCATTGCGCTTTTGCCTCGCATCGCACAGCTCAAGAATGAGATTCGCCTGCTCAATCAAACGATGCGCCTTCCGGCAGAAGCCGAAAACCGACCTCGCCGGCTGGCACCAAGCCGACGTTGCGGTTCCATGGAAGTCGAAGGCATTACGTTGACCTATCAAGGATCCAGTCGCCCTGCTCTTATGGGCATCGATCTGTCGATCCAGGCTGGAGAGACGATTGCCTTCGTTGGAGGCAGTGGTGCTGGTAAGTCCAGTCTTCTAAAGGTGATGGCCGGAATCTACGCGCCTCAGATTGGCAGCATGCGCATTGATGGCTTTGATCTTCGCCAACTCCACCCACGCGAACTACGCGAACGCATCGCCTATGTACCACAGCAGCCACACTTCTATACCGGCACGATTGCGCAGAATCTGCGCTTAGCCCGTCCGGCGGCAAGCGATGAGGATGTTTGGAACGCCGCCATCCAAGCTGGCGTTCTAGAAGATATACAACGGCTTGAAAATGGTTTCGAAACGCGCATCGGCGATGCAACTGTGAGGCAACAATCACCGGGATTTCTCCAGCGTCTTTCCCTGGCACGTGCCTATCTCAAAGAGACGGATATTGCTGTTTTCGATGAGCCTGGCAGGGCGCTCGATTCAAAAGGCGATCAAGCTTTTCTGCAAGTCCTATCCCGCCTGAGAGGTCGCCGAACGATCTTAGTTGTCACGCACCGCCCAAGCCATCTCAAACTGGCAGACCAAGTTTTTGTGCTCGAAGGCGGTCGATTGAAGCCTGGAGGACCGAGCTTGCCACAGGCTGCCGTTGGTCGATGACACAGCCGGTGCCGAAGTCGAACATCGAAAGACGATCGTTGCAGAGCGTTCCTACGCGACGTTTCACCTATCCAACACAAGCCGTTTTTCTATCTCAGGCCGCATTACTGGAAGAAGTAGGCCCCCCCAAGGTTCCAGCTTTTGTGTGCTTGCTCGGTTGTGCATTGGTTTGCATTGCCATTGCGACAGCTATCCTTGTCAAGGTTGATGTTATTAGTTCGAGCACCGGCCGGATCGTACCCTCAGAAGCCAATCAAGGTTTGCAGAGCTTTGAAGGTGGACTTGTCCAGGATATTCATGTCAAGGAAGGTCAGATCGTCGAGGCTGGTGATCTCCTGCTGACATTGCGGGACCCAGAAGCCGAGGCTCAGTTACGTCGCCTACAAGCGCGGCAAACGTCTCTCGCAGCACAATCAAAGCGGCTTCGATTACTCACAGGTCTGAAAGCGTCAGAAAAGCCCATCATGTGGCCAAATACAGCGGTCTTCGATAATCAGCAGATGGCAATCCTACCCCTCGAAGAAGCCGCCATCGCCTCGGAAAGATCATTGGTACGGGCTGAAATCCGACGCAGCACCAATGCGTTGGCAAATCTGTATGATGTCAGAGACAATGTGAACGCAAAACTGAAGCTCGCTCAAGAAAAATTGGCGACACAACGAATTCTGCACGACAAGAAGTTACTTCCTAAATCAGCTCTCTTTGAGACGGAACGAGAAGCCTCTGACAACCAGCTCGATTTGACAGAGATCGAAGGGCGGATCATCGAGACAGAATCGACGATGTTCCAATTAAGGCAACAACTTGAAGATGTCATCGCGTCCAGGCGGGAAAGGCAAGGAAATCAGCTTTCTTCCATTATGGTCGACCTCAGTGAACTACAACAGCAAATCGCCGCGACCCGTGAACGGCTTGAGCGAACGATCTTCAAAGCACCAATTCGGGCTGTCGTCCATGAACTCAACGCCGACTTCACTGGTCAAATTATTGCGCCTGGAGAGAAATTACTGGAATTAATCCCGATGGACACTGACCTCATCGTCGATGCACGCCTGCCAACAAGTGAGATCAGGCATGTCAAGCTCGGGCAAGATGTCCGATTGTCCGTGGACGGCGTGGAACCCCATCGTACCGGTTATTTAGAAGGTACTGTCAGGCATTTGTCACCCTCAACATTTCTCGATGAACAAGGCCAGCCCTACTATCGAGCACGTATCAATCTGGTAAGTAACGATTTAGCAGGGACAAGGCTCACGCCAGGTATGACCGTTCAGGCTCAGATCAAGACGGATCAACGAACAATCCTGGAATATTTGCTTAAACCAGTGTACCGGGCATGGGATACAGCGTTCCGGGAACGATAAGATGTCTGATGTCGGTCTCGTTTAAATGATGAGCGGTTAAAGCCGACGTCAGCAAAACCCGGTGCGGCCTGGGTTGCAATCCACGTCCATGAGATCAAGCTGTTCTATCTGCCGTCCTACGCCCCCAACCACAATCCAGACGAGTTCTAAAACGGCAACCTCAAGTGGCAGCTTCGCCAGAAGCTGCCGTCAGGTACGAAGGACAGCATGGGGAAAGCAACTCGCGCGGTGATGCGCACCATCCAGCGCTCACCCTAGCGGACCCGTAGTTACTTCCAAACCAGACCCGTCAAAGACGCTGCTTGATCGGTACGGTATCGTGCTAGAAAATGAGTAACATTGAGAGCGGACCACCACGGGGACCACGTCAAGATACAGTGAGAGCTCAACGTCGAGGTCGAGCAATCGTTCGATCTATTCTGAATTGCCCCCGAGAGAATTGCGGCCTGTGTAATAAGGTGAGGATAACATGAACATCGATCTGCGTCGCGCGCGAGCGGATGAAATCGACGAACTCACCGAGCTCTCGATGCGTTCCAAGCGCTCAAACGGTTACGACGACGCCTTTATGAAAGCCTGTCGCGAGGAATTGACGGTCACGGCTGCACGGATGGCTGCCGGTGAGTATTGGTTGGCCGAAGCCGACGAAATCTGTGGCTGCGTTTGTCTGCTCACCACCGCGCATAGCCCCATCGGCGAGATCCACGCTTTTTTTATCGATCCAACCTGGCAGCGCCGGGGAATCGGTCGCATGCTTTGGCAAAAAATTGTTGCACGCGCCCAGGCAAAAAAGTTGTCCATCCTCAGTCTCGACGCCGATCCGAAAGCGGTTTCGTTTTACCAAGCAATGGGATGCCAGATTGTCGGTTACGTGCCCTCTGGTTCGATCAAGGGTCGGCTGTTACCACGCATGGAAAAACGGCTGAGATAACACAAACACTGACCAACAATTCTCGTTGCTATCCGTCAAATCGTTCCAGCCTTGCGCAAGCGTTCAAGCTCCTCCATCTCGATACCGAGCGCATTCCAGATCGCATCGTTGTGTTCGCCCAATGTAGGAGGCGGCGTGCTGACTGATGGCGTTTGGCCATCGATCTTGACGCCGGTTCTGACCATACTGACAGGCCTATCGACCCCGACCGTGTCCGAGAAATGACCGACAAAGCCGCGATCGGCAATCTGCGGTATGGTCAAGATGTCTGGTACCGTTAGGACTTCGCCTGCGGGAACGCCAAGTTGATTCAGTTCCACCACCCAGATCGCTGCCGGCCGGGCCATCAAGGTCCGTTCCAGTTCGTCTTTGAGCGCAAGCCGATTGGCTTTTCTGTCCTCTCGGGTTTCAAAGCGGGGCTCGTCGAGCAGATCAGCCCTGCCCAGATGCTGGGCAAGCAAGGTCCATTGCTCATCCTTGTTGGCAGCGATGTTGATCAGGCCGTCTTTGGTGCGAAAGCTGCCGGAGGGGGCGGATGTCACATTCTCATTGCCATGGGCTTTAGGCTCGATGCCGGCAATAAGATAATTGGAGATCGCCCAGCCCATGGTCGCCAGCAGCGATTCGAGCATGGAAACATCCAAAAAGGCGCCACGCTTCTCGGCATTGAGAGCGGCGGCAATCGCAAAGGCCGCTGTCATGCCACCGACTGTATCTGCAATCGGGCAGCCGACGCGAAGCGGTGCCGTCTCGTCGTCACCGGTGATCGACATCAGACCGGACAGACCCTGGATGATCTGGTCATAGGCGGGCCGCTGAATCCAGGGCCCGTCCTGGCCGAAACCGGAGATCGCGCAATAGATAAGATCAGGTTTGACGCTGGAGAGAACATCATAGCCAAGGTCCAAACGCTCCATGACCCCTGGGCGAAAATTCTCGACCAGCACATCCGCCGTTTTCACCAGCCGTTTCAACAGATCCTTGCCAGCATCATGTTTGAGATTGAGGGTCACCGACTTCTTGCCCGCATTCTGGGCGAGGAATGAGACCCCCATGCCCCGCTCATTCAACAAGGGATCAGCCCCTAAATTGCGCGCAAGATCCCCCCGTCCCACCGCCTCGACCTTGATCACTTCAGCGCCCAGATGGGCAAGTTGGTGGCAACAAAATGGCCCGGCGAGCACATTGGTGAGGTCGAGAACCCGAAAACCTAGAAGGGGCTTTTGCGTCTCCGTCATGTTTTTTCCTACAAATCGCCTGTTGGTGTTGGAAAACAATTGAGCGGCGAAAAGTTGGGGTTTGACAAGACTTGGAAAATACGCCCTATTTTCGGTAGCGATGAAACACTGGCTGAACAACAACTATACGCTCGCCAGAAGAACGCAGGGAGTTACCTTACGTGGCTAGAAATATCACAAAGATAGCGCTTAGCGCTGTTTTCGGCCTGGGATTTGCTGGGCAAGCGATCGCGGCCGAGTGCATTGCGCCCGCTAATCCCGGCGGCGGCTGGGATTTCACCTGCCGTACCATCGGCAAGATCATGCATGACATCGGTGTGGTCGATGATCCCATCCAGGTGACCAATATGGCGGGCGGCGGCGGCGGCCTCGCCTATTCCCACATCGTGAATGAGCGTGGTTCGGATGAGGATGTCGTCGTAGCCGCCTCTTCGGCAACCGCGACCAGGCTAGCACAGAATGCGTATGGCGGTATGACAGCCGACCAGGTGCGTTTTCTCGGTGCGATTGGCGCTGATCCCGGCGTGATCGTGGTGGCCAAGGATGCACCCTATCAGTCCCTCACCGACTTGATCGATGCGGTGAAGGCGGATCCGGCCTCGGTGGCCTTTGCCGGTGGTTCGGCGGTTGGTGGCTTTGATCACCTAAAGGTTCTGATGGCGCTCGGTCGCGCTGACTTCACCGATATCCAATCGGTGAAGTATATCGGTGTTGATGGCGGTGCTGATGCCATCACCCAGACGATCGGCGGGTTCACACAAGCCATGACCGGCGACATGTCGGAAGTGGTCGGTTTTCTTAAGTCCGGTGATGTCAGAATTCTTGCGGCCTTCACCGAAGAGCGCATTCCCGGCTTTGATGATATCCCAACAGCCACGGAGCAGGGCATCGATGTGGTCGCGGTAAATTGGCGTGGTCTTTACGTCCCGAAAGACATCTCCGATGAGGCCTACCAGAAATGGTCCGACGGCTTGGCGCAGGTGGCCGCTTCCGACGAATGGGCCGAAGCGATGGAAGCCAATGGCCTCGCCCCATTCACCAAGGTCGGCGACGACTTTCAAGGCTATGTCGATGAGGTCATCGTCGAAGTCGAGGCGTTGTCGCGCGAGATTGGCGTGATCCAGTAGGCGGCGATTGGCACCGACCTTTTCAGTGACAAAAAATGAGCGATAGGATCTTCGGCCTGATCATCATCGCCGTGGCGCTTGGCTTCATCGCGAGCGCCACGCAGATCCAGGTTAGTTTTCTTGCCGACCCGGTCGGGCCGAAGACCTTTCCTTATCTGATCGCAGGCGTGCTGATCGTGGCATCCCTGTCGCTAATCCTCCAGCCGGATGCTGAGCCCGACTGGCCGCCGCTCGCGACGTTTGGCCGTCTTATGATCACGATCCTGGTTCTGGTCGCCTATGCTTATGCGCTGCGGCCGCTCGGCTTTCTGATCCCGACCTTTTTGGCGGCGGGCATCATCAGCTATCAGATCGCCCCACGCCCACTTCATGCCATCTTGACCGGCCTTGGCCTCGCGATCGGCCTGTTCTTGATCTTCAAATACGCGCTTGGCCTTGGCCTGGTCGCCTTGCCCAAGTTCTGATCGACATGGAGACATTTTCCCTCCTCGCCCAAGGTTTCTCGGTCGCCCTCACACCGACCACACTCGCACTTGCGATTGCCGGTTGTTTTCTTGGCACGATCATCGGAGCCCTGCCGGGGCTTGGGCCATCTAACGGTGTTGCGATCCTCATCCCGCTCGCCTTCTCGCTTGGTCTCGATGCAACCGAAGCCTTGGTGTTGATGACCAGCGTCTATTACGGCGCGATGTATGGCGGGCGTATTTCCTCGATCCTGTTGAATATTCCAGGCGACGAACCGGCGTTGATGACCACGCTGGATGGCTATCCCATGGCCAAGGCCGGGCGCGCCAGCGATGCCCTCGTGCTCTCGGGCGTCGCCTCCTTCGTCGGTGCGATGCTTGCCACGATTGGGCTAATGCTGCTGGCCCCCCTTCTCGCTCGGGTCGCCTTTCTGTTCGGCCCTGCAGAATACTTCGCGCTCTATCTGCTTGCGTTTTGCACCCTTGGCGGCATGGCCTCGAACAATCAGGCAAAAGCCGCGATCGCCGCTTGTATCGGTCTCGGCATCGCGATGATCGGCCTGGATAATTCCAGCGGCATGCCGCGCTTCACCTTCGGCAATCTCCATCTAATGGACGGCATTGATTTCTTGGTCGCGATCGTCGGTTTGTTCGCGGTCACCGAGGTATTCGTGTTCATTGAGAGCCATGGAAGGAGTTCGGCGATCGGCGTCAAGCTGGATAAGCTGACCATTCCCTTTCGTGATATCGCCAACAGTTTCATCACCATGCTGCGCTCAACGGTGATCGGCTTCTTTGCCGGCGTTCTGCCCGGTGCGGGCGCCTCGCTCGGCAGCTTTCTGTCCTATATGGCCGAAAAATCGATGGTCAAGGACAACAGCCAGTTTGGCAAAGGTGACCCCCGAGGCGTGGCGGCACCCGAAGCTGGTAACAACGCTGCCGCGGGTGGAGCGCTGGTGCCGATGCTGACCCTTGGCGTTCCGGGATCCGGCACGACCGCTGTCCTGCTGGCCCTCCTGATGACACTCAACATCACGCCAGGCCCCCTCCTCTTTCAGGAACGCCCAGAGGTCGTCTGGGGCCTGATCGCCTCGCTGTTGATCGCCAATATCGTGCTGTTGGTCCTCAATGTGCCGATGGTGCGTCTGTTCGTGCGCATCCTCTCCGTGCCGCCTTGGGTGCTGTTGCCAGGGGTTACCATGGTCTCCTTCGTCGGCATCTATTCCCTGTCCGGCAGCTCCTTTGATCTGCTCTTGATGATCGCCTTCGGCGCCCTTGGTTTCTTTCTTCGCAAGCTGGATGTGCCCACTGTACCGATCATTCTCGGCATCCTGCTTGGCAGCCAGATGGAAGATAGTCTGAGACGGGCGATGGTCATCTCAGGCGGTGATTGGACGTATCTGTTCTCCACCAAGATCGCAATCGGTCTCTGGATTGCGGCCGTCGCCGGCTTTGTCGCGCCGATGTTCCTGAGAAATGTCCTAAAGAAGCCGACAGCACACGCTACCTGATGCCCTTCCCCATGATGGCAATAACCAAGGGCTTGGGGCTCTTGGTCTATCTTCTTAAAGCAGACAGGCCACCTTCCTCGAAAACTTGAGCGTATACCGCTGCCCCAGAACGACAAGTGTCCGGTTCATGAAGTGGTCACACCACTATATTGAGAGATACGTGTCTCTTGCTGTCTCATTGGCATCGAGTTCTGCCATCGTGCCCTCGAACCGCAGCGCACCTTTCTCGATGATGAAGGCGCGATCGGCCACGCCGCGTGCGAAGTGGAGATTTTGCTCGGACAGCAAAATGGTAAGGCCTTGTTTCTTGAGGGAGGCAATGGTCATCGCCATTTGTTCAACGATCACAGGTGCCAGGCCTTCTGATGGCTCATCGAGAAGAACGAAGCGCGGATTGCCCATCAAGGTGCGTGCGATCGAGAGCATTTGCTGCTCGCCGCCGCTCATTTCTTTGCCGAGATTGTTGCGCCGCTCGGCTAGATTGGGAAAAAGCTCGAAGAGCCGATCATGGCTCCAGGCGGTCTCGTTGCCTTGTTTAGCTTGACGGCGGCCGACTTCGAGATTTTCAAGGATCGTGAGATCCGGAAAAACCCGCCGATCCTCGGGCACATAGCCAATGCCGAGCTGGGCGATCCGGTGAGTCGTTTCCATGCTGATGTCGACATCATCAAACAACACCTGCCCGCTGGCAGCGGGGATCAGATTCATGATGGCCTTCATTGTCGTCGACTTGCCAGCGCCATTTCGCCCGAGCAAGGCTGCTACCTCGCCGCTCCGTATGAAGAAGCTAAGCCCGTGAAGAATATGGGCACGGCCATAGAAGCGATCGAGGTTATCGACCTCAAGCATCACCGCCCCCAACAGCATCCCCCTCGAACATTGTTCCGCCGCCCAGATAAACCTCCTGCACCAGCTTGTTCCGGCGAACCTCATCAGCGCTGCCCTCGGCGATCAGGCTGCCGCGATTGAGGACCATGATGCGATGGGCATGCTTGAACACAACGTCCATATCATGCTCGGTAAACAGAACGGAAAGCCCGTCGTCCCGGACGATCCCCGCAATCAGATGCATCAGCTCGGCCCGCTCGGCGGGCGCCATGCCGGCGGTCGGTTCATCCATCAGCAGCAACTCGGGATCATTGGCAAGAGCCACGGCGAGTTCCAAGCGTTTCAAATCGCCATAGGCCAAAACGCTCGCCGCGCGTTCCGCCTGATCCGCCATGCCGACCCGTTCCAGCAAGGTATTCGCCGCCTCGCCATAACGGCCAGCGGCCGCATGCCAGACTTTGAAGAGCTGGCGACGATGGGAGAGCAGCGCCATCTGCACATTCTCGCGCACTGTCATCGAGGAGAAGGTCGCGGTGATCTGAAATGTCCGCCCGACCCCCATCCGCCATATTTTTTTGGGGTCCAGGCCGACGAGCTGACGTGCAGCGAACATGACCGAGCCGGCATCCGGCCGAAGCTGGCCGTTCAGCATGTTAAAACAAGTCGTCTTGCCGGCCCCGTTCGGCCCAATCAAAGCGAGGAGCTCACCTTTCTCCAAGGCAAAGTCAAGGCGGTCGACGGCGATGACTCCACCAAAGGATTTCGTCAGATGACGAACTTCAAGAACGGCCACTAGACCGCTTCCCGCCGTGGCGTTAGGCCCAAAGTCAATGCGGCTCGCCGTGCAAACCCGGCGAGGCCGTCGGGGGCCAGGGTGACGATGGTTAGGATGATGATGCCGAGGATCAAGCGCCAGTAGTCGAAGCGGGAAATCTGGTCTTCAAGGAGGGTGAAGACGGTGGCGCCGACAATGGGACCCGCGAGGGTCTGCACCCCCCCAAGCAGCACCATAATCAGACCATCGATAGAGCGCGGGATGGCAAGGAAGTCAGGGAAGACACTGCCTTTGGAGAAAACATAGAGCCCGCCGGCGAGGCCCGCGAAAACGCCCGCGATGATGAAGGCAAGCCATTGTTGCTGGTGCTGATCGATGCCGATCGCGGCACTGCGCACCGGGGAATCGCGTACCGCGCGTAGACCATAGCCGAAGGGGGCATAGACCATGCGGCGAAGCATATAGATGCCGCCGACACAGAGGATCATGGTCACATAGTAATAGGCGGTTTTTCCGCTTGCCCATGGGGCGGGCCAGATGCCGAGCATGCCGTCATCGCCGCCAGTGAGATCACGCCATTGAAAGGCGATGGACCAGACGATCTGCGCTGCGGCCAGGGTCAGCATGGCGAGATAAACGCCGGAAAGCCGAACGCAGAACCAACCGAAGATGAAGGCGCCAAGAGCTGCTGCGAGCGGTGCGCTTACCAGGCCGAGGATCATGTTCGCGCCAAGATACTTCACCACCAGGGCAGCACCATAGGCGCCGAGACCGAAATAGGCAGCGTGGCCGAAGGACACCATGCCGCCCGGCCCCATGATGAAATGTAAACTCGCCGCAAACAGCGAGAGAATCAGAATGTCGGTGCCTAGCGTTAGAACGAAATCGCTCGCCACCCAAGGCAACAACACCAATGCTCCTACCAAGCACCACCCCAATGTAACGGCGGTTAGCCCCGCCGGCCGCAAGGGGGGATCGATGGTGTGCGGCGCCATGCGCGCCAGCGCTTCCGGCTTGCCAAGCAATCCAAACGGCCGAACGATCAAAACGACGGCCATCACCAAGAAGGCCAGTACGATGGTGATTTCGGGCAGGATCAAGATGCCGAACGCGTTCAGCTCGCCGATGATCACGGCGGCGAGGAAGGCTCCAGGGAGCGAGCCCATGCCGCCGATCACCACGACGACAAACGCCTCCGCGATGATGTTGAGATCCATCAACAGGCTCACCGATTCGCGCGGCAACTGCACCGCCCCACCGAGCCCCGCCAGAAAGGAACCCAGGAAGAAAACCGAGGTAAAAAGCCAGGCCTGGTTGACACCCAGTGCCGAAACCATCTCCCGGTCCTGGGTGGCCGCCCGTACCAGCACCCCCCACCGGGTTTTTTTCAGCAAGAGCCAAACCGCTATCAACACGGCAGGCCCTAGCAGGATGAGTGCAATGTCGTATTCAGGGATACGCTCATCCATGATGGTCACAACACCCTTCAACCCTGGCGCGCGCGGACCCAAGAGGTCTTCTGCCCCCCAGATCGCCAGCGTCAGATCCTGAATGACCAGCACCACGCCAAACGTCGCAACCAGCTGGAAAAGCTCCGGGGCATCGTAGAGCCGGCGCAGCAGCACCATCTCGATGATCGTGCCGATCACACCGACGATGAGGGCTGCCAACACCACGCCCCCCCAAAAGCCAAGGATACCGAAAGGCAATGCCTCGACGATCGTATAGGCGAGATAGGCCCCCAGCATATAGAACGAGCCATGGGCAAAGTTGACGATCCGGGTCACGCCGAAGATCAGCGACAACCCGGCCGCCACCAAGAACAGCGACGAGGCCGAGGTCAGCCCCGTCAAAAACTGTGCAAAGTAGAACCCCACTTTTCTGTAACTTGCCTGAGCGGACTAACGAACGATCGCGTCACTCAGCGGCTGGGCGGAGCTTTTTCACCTCTTCATCGCTGGGCAAGAAGTCAGCCCCGTCCTTGTACTCCCAGTCGATCATCACGCCTTTGCCGTCCTCCAGTGCGGTGGTACCGACATAGGCGCCCATGGTGGATTGATGATCGATCTCGCGGAAATTGACGGGCCCGAGCGGCGTGTCGAAGTCCAGCCCAGCCATCGCGTCTACCATCGCCTCGGTCTCGGTCGATCCCGCTTTCTCGATGGTCGCCGCAATCGCCAGCATGGTGTTGTAGCCAACGATCGAGCCGATCCGCGGATAGTCTTCCCATCTGGCCTGATAGGCCTCCAGGAAGGCATTATGCTCAGGGGTTTCGATGGCATACCAGGGATAGCCCGTGACCACCCAGCCCTCGGGGGCCTCGTCCTTCAGCGGATCGAGATATTCAGGCTCGCCGGTCAGCAGTCCGACCACCATCCGATCCTCAAACAGCCCGCGAATGCTGCCCTCGCGCACGAACTTTGCGAGATCACCGCCGAAGGTCACATTGTAGATCGCATCGGGCTTCGCCTGTTCAAGCGCTCTCACCTCAGCCCCGGCATCGATCTTGAAGAGGGCCGGCCATTGCTCGGTAACGAATTCGACATCAGGGCGCTTGGCCTGCAGCACCTGCTTGAACGCCGCCACCGCATCCTTGCCGTAAGCGTAATTCGGGGCGATTGTCGCCCATTTGGTGCCTTCATAGTTAGCTGCCTGCTCCGCCAGCATGGCCGCCTGCATATAGGTCGAGGGCCGAAGTCTAAACGTATAGCGGTTCCCCTCCGCCCAGACCAAGGCATCCGCCAAAGGTTCAGCCGCCAGATAGAGTTTTTTCTTTTCCCCAGCGTAGGATGTCAACGCCAGGCCGATATGCGAAAAAAGCGATCCCGAAATCAGCACGACCTCATCACGCGAGAAAAGCTCCTCGGCAATCTTGACGGCTTCGCCAGGCTCGCCCTGATCATCGCGCGAAATCAAGACAAGCTGCTCACCAAGGACACCACCCGCCGCATTGATCTCTTCAATGGCCAACAACGCCCCCTTCTTATAAGGCTCCGTATGCGCCGGCAGTCTCTTGTAACTATTGATATCGCCGATCTTAATGTCCGCGACGGCAGACGGCGTGAACGGGGCTATCGCCCCTAAAAGAGCTGCGGCGAGCGTTAGGCTGCGGATCATCGGGTCGGTCCTCTCTCTTTATCAGGCGCAGACATGTTGTTTTTAAGCTACCGGGCTTTGGAGAGGAGCGGAAGACTTTTGCCGACTTTTGAATGCCTTCAAGTCGCAACGCTCAGCATCGATGAGGGCGCTTCAAGTCACTTAAGGGAGCATGGCGCTGCCCAATCTTTTGGTAAAATCTGCGATGATCATTTGCCTCATCATGCAAAAATTCGAAGGAGCAGTTAACGGCTGATTTTGATGAAAAAGGTCCGAGGCACTCGTTCGGCCTGGAGCGACCGCCACATCCTGGACAACATTCATCGAACGCAAACGACACTCCAACGCCCCCTAACACCGTCACCCCCAAACCCCACCCAACACGTCCAGGTCAAGGTCGGTCCGCCGCGGGGCTCATGGCGGGAAGGACGCGTTGGGTGACGGTTTGGAGGTGGGTTTGCATGCGGTTGGCGGCTTCGGCGGGGTCGCCGGCAGCGATGGCTTTGTGAATGGCGTCATGCTGGTCGAAGGCGAAATGATCGGGGGCTGGGCATTTGGTGGCACGGACCTGTCCCCAAACGATGGAGCGGCGCACGACGTTGAAGCTGTCGAAGAGATAGAGCAGCACTTTGTTGTGTGTGGCTTTGGCGATGGCATGATGAAAATTGTTGTCCCAGGCCTCATAGCCGCGCCAATCCTCGGCTGAGCGACAACGCTGGTTGCAACTTTTAATCAGATCGATATCGGCTTGGGTTTTGTTCTTGGCGGCGAGCCTTGCCAGTTGCGGCTCGATCGCAAGACGCGCATCCATCATCTGGGCGGGGTTAGCGAGTTGTCTCAGGAAGGCGAGATCGTCCAGATTGTGAACGGGTCTTGCACCGATGAAGGTCCCGCGACCGACATGCCGCCAGATGAGCCCGTCCGTCTCCATGCAGGCCAGCGCTTTTCGAAGCTCCACCCGGGAGACACCGAGTAGATGGCAAAATTGCCGCTCCGGCGGGAGGCGTTGATTATGGCCGAGGCCTTGATCGTCGATGAAACCCTTGATCTGGTCGACGACGTCCTTGCTGCGAGACCTTTCCACCGCGCATAGCTCCCCGATTCAGCCGCATTTTGTCCGAGCCATCCTCTGGCAGTTTAACGAGTTTTGCTGGTCCGAGACTAAGACTCCTCACGAAGAAAATCAATTTCAGGATTGGTTTTCCCGCTTCTTGTGAAATAGGTTCATGATATCGACACAGCGGCCCTGAAGGAAACGCGTTGCCCCCCTTGATGAAAGGGTAAGAGCGACTGCTGGAGGGCGACTAAGGGGGAGGATGCGATGAAGCTCGCGACGATCGATCACGATGGAGAAGCGACCGCTGCGATGATGTTGCCGAATGGGTCGGCCGTGCCGCTGGAGCGCGTGGCAATCGCCTTGAAGAGCGCGTTGCCGACGGAAACTTTAGCTGCCTTTGAGACCGGCGATTTGCAGCAGGTGATTGCGCTTGGCCCAATGACACTAGGGGCTGCAGCATCGATCGAAGCGGCGGTTAAGGCCGGACATCTGGATGATGCTGCGGAGGCGCCCTCGAAGGTCCATCTGCTTGCGCCCCTGCCTCATCCCGCCAAGAACGTCTTTTGCGTCGGCCGCAACTATCTCGAACACATCGCCGAGGGTGAGCGGGCGCAGAACCTGAAAATCGGCGTCACCGAGCATCCCGTGTTCTTCACCAAGCCGCCAACGGCCGTGGTCGGTCCCGGCGCTGATGTACCGATCTTCCCGAAACTGTCCGTCAATATCGACTACGAGGTCGAGCTTGCTGTGGTGATCGGCAAGGCCGGGCGCAATATCCAACCTGCGCAGGCGATGGAGCATATCTTCGGCTACACCATCGTGAACGATGTCACCGCGCGCGATGTTCAACGCCGCCATGGCGGGCAATATTTCAAAGGCAAGGGGCTGGATGGCTCCTGCCCGATGGGGCCGGTGATCGTCACCGCTGATGCGCTCGGTGATCCGACACGCCTCGGTATCCGCCTCAGCGTCAATGGCGAGATGCGCCAGGACGGCAAGACGAGCGACATGATTTTCGACATTCCCACGCTGATCGCCTCTCTCTCCGAGGGGATGACACTGGAACCAGGTGATGTTCTTGCGACGGGCACACCGTCCGGCGTCGGCTACGCCATGGACCCGCCGATCTTTCTCAAAGACGGCGATGTGGTGGTTTGCGAAGTCGACGGGATTGGTCAGCTGGAGAACCGGATGACGATCGTCGAATAAAGGCGTAAAATTTTGTGCGAGATCGGGCGGGCATCAGCAACCCGTTCGTGACAACCAATCAGCTGACAAGAAAGGGAATCTCTTATGTCCATCAAGAAACGGCATTCCATAGCGACGGCAGCGCTTGCAACCGCCTTCGCGACGCTGACAGCAGCGTCTGCGTTGGCCCAGGACCTCGAACAAATTACCTTCGCTCAGCCGAGCCCGTCGGCGATCAACTCTTATCCGGTGTTCGTCGCAATCGGTGAAGGTTATTTCGCCGAAGAAGGGCTTGAGGTTACGGTCGAAGCGGTCAACGGCTCAGCCTCGGTGCTCCAGGCGATGGCCGCCGGTCAGGCGCAATTCGGACGGCCCGGGCCCGCACCCGTCCTCGGTGCTCGCGCACGCGGCGTCGATGCTGTTTTCATCTACAATGTCGCGGCGAAGACCAATTTCGGCGTGGTCGTCGCTGAGGATAGCGACTTCCAGGCGATCGAGGATCTGAAAGGCACGGTGGTCGGCACCGGCACGGCTGATGGCGCCGAAGTGGGTTTTGCCCGGAACGTTCTGACCGGCTCCGGCATGGCCGAAGGCACGGATTACGAGTTCCTGACCGTGGGTGACGGCGGCCCTGCCACCGCTGCCTTCACGCGGGGCGATATCTCGGCCTATTCCGCCTCGGTCGCCGATGCCGCGATCCTAACCCAGCGCGGCTTGCCGGTGCGTGACATCACGCCGTCCGAATATCAGCGCTTCTTTGGCAATGGTTTGGCGACCATGGGTGATACCATTCGCGATAACCCGGAACTGGTGGAAAAGTTCGGCCGGGCGTTTATGCGTGGTCATTCGTTTGCCCTCGATGACGCCAATCGCGAAACGGTGCTCGCTCATCTGAAGGCCGGCAACCCGCAGGAAGGCGAGGACGTCGGGTTCCAATCAGCCCTCTTTGATGCGGTGCGTGAGAAAACTATTCCGGTCGATATGTCGAACGGCTTGGGCTACTTGCCGCCGGAGATCTGGGCGGAATGGCAGGAAAGCCTCGTCGAAGGTGGTGACCTTGAAGCCCCCCTCGATGATCTTGAGGCAGCTTACACCAACGACTTCATCCCCGTCTGGAATGAAAGCATAAAATAGTGGAACCTGCCGCAGCCGTTTCATCCAAGCACCCGTCGACGCAGGCCTCACAGGCCGAGATCGTTTACGCGTTGTCAGATGTGGGCAAGACCTACGCCCGCAACGGCGTGGAGGCGCTCAAGGGGATCACGCTCAGCCTGAACAAGGGCGGCTTTTCCTCGGTGATCGGGTCGAGCGGCTGCGGCAAGTCCACCCTCCTCAAAATCATGGCGGGGTTAATCCCGCCATCCACTGGCAGGGTGGTGCTGTCAGGCCGTCCGGTCACGGGACCGCGACGGGACATCGGCATGATGTTCCAGCAGGCCACGCTCTTTCCCTGGCGGACGACGATCGAGAACGTGGTGCTGCCGATCGAGATCAGGGATGGGCGGGCGGCGGCTCGCGCCGCTCACGAAAAGGCGCAGGCCCTTCTCGATCTCGTGGGGTTGAAGGGCTTTGAAAGCGTTTATCCGAACGAGCTTTCCGGCGGCATGGCACAGCGCGCTGCGATCTGCCGAATGCTGGTCACGGAACCCGCCGTGCTCTTGCTAGACGAACCGTTCAGCGCGCTTGATGAACTCTCCCGCGACTTCATGAACATGGAGCTGCAGCGCATCTGCATGGATCGGGAGGCGACCGCATTCCTCGTCACCCATGCCATCCCGGAGGCGGTGATCCTCTCGGACGTCGTCTACGTCCTGGCCCCACGCCCCGGCCGTATCGCAGAAGCCGTCGAAATCAACCTCCCCCGCCCACGCACCCTCGACATGATCACCACGCCCGAATTCGGCGCCCTCGTCCGACGCATCCGCGACCGCCTCGATCTGGGAGACCAGATGTGAACGATCCAACCTCCAACACCTCCTCCCATCAAAGCGCCGCCGCTTCGAACGGAACCACCGTTTCGGGTACCGGGGCAGGCGCAGCCGTAACCGATATTGATGCTTCGACATCGACTGTCTGGACTGAAGAGACGAGTTGGCTCGATCGGGTGCCGCGTAGTGTGTCGATGTTGTTCGTATTCGCAGTCTTCATCGCCTTTTGGGAACTGATCACCAGGTCGGGCCTGGTCTCGCCGATTATTCTGCCGACGCCTTGGGAGACACTGCAGGATCTGATCTTTGTTGGAAAGAATCTGATCGCGCGTGAGTATATGCTGGCCGCGCTCTGGATCACCATTCTTGAGGTGATCTACGGCTTTGCGCTCGCGATTGCGATCGGCTTTTCGCTGGGCGTCGTGGTGGGGGAAACCGCCTTTGGCGAGCGGGCGATCATGCCCTATCTGGTGGCGATCGACACCATGCCGAAGGTGGCGTTCGCGCCGTTGTTCGTCGCCTGGCTCGGCTTTGACATCAGCTCGAAAGTGGCGCTCGCCGCCTTCATCGCGACTTTCCCAATCGTGGTGGGCACGGCCGCTGGCTTGCATGCCGCCGATGAAAACGCACGCATGCTGTTCAAGACCATGGGGGCGACCCGCTGGCAGACCTTGTGGAAAATGAAACTGCCGACCGGCCTGCCGCATCTCTTCACCGGCCTCAAGATTGGTGCCGTCGGCGTCATGGCCGGTGCGATCACTGGCGAGTTTCTTGGTGGCGGCAAAGGCTTTGGCGAGCTGATCCGGGTCGCCGCCTCCCAGCTGAACACGCCCCGCGTTTTCTCGCTGATCCTCTATCTCAGCCTGGTTGGTCTTGCGCTGTTCGCCTTCGTGGTCTGGGTGCAGCGCCGTTTCGTCTTCTGGCACAAGGATCGTGTCGTCGACGGTGAGGGTTGATCGATGGCTAGCTCCGTTCAAGCTCGGGATCTCGAAGACTTCATCGTCAATGTCTTCATAGCGCTTGCCATGCCCGAGAAGGACGCGCGGGTGGTCGCCTCGATGATGGTCGAGGCTGATCTCTTGGGCTACGGCACCCATGGCGTGTTTCGTCTTCGCCAATATGTGGGTCGCCTGCGCGATGGTGGCTGCAACCCGACCCCGACGGTCAAGACGGTCACCCAGACAGCTGCGACTGCGCTGATCGATGGCGATAATGGCCTCGGACACCTTGCCCTCAAGGCCGCCCGTGATCTCGCCATGGCCAAAGCCGAAAAAGCCGGGATCGGCTGGGTCGGTGTGCGTGGCGGCAATCATGCGGGACCGGCGGCACTCTATGTCCGACCGCAAGCCAAAGCGGGCATGGCCGGGCTTTGCGCCGCTGTCGGCAGCGCCAATCATGTCGCCCCTTTCGGCGGCGCCGATCTGCTGCTCGGCACCAACCCGATCGCAATAGCCTTTCCGAGCAGCGACCCTGACCCATTCGTTCTCGATATGGCCACCACCGTCGCTGCCGTCGGCAAGATCAAGGTCCTGGCCCAGCGCGGCGAAGACATGCCGGAGGGCTGGATGGTCGGACGAGACGGCCAGCCCCTGACCGACCCCACCAAGCGCGACGAGGGTTTTTTGCTGCCGATCGGCGGACCCAAAGGCTATGGCCTGAGTGTTGCCATCGGCCTTTTGGCCGGTGTGTTGAATGGCGCTGCGTTCGGCAGCGACGTCGTCGATTTCACCAAGGATACTGAGAGCCCGACGAACACCGGCCAGTTCGTCGCCGCCATCGATCTTCGCGCCTTCGGTGACCCCGACATCATCGCTGAAAGTGCTACCAAGGCCTTCACCGAATTTCGTGGCTCATCGGCTTTGCCGGGACATGACCCGGTACGCATTCCAGGCGAAGGGCGCAACGACGCCTATGCACGGCGCCTGCAAAACGGCCTCGATCTCCACGACGGCCTCAGCCGCGATCTTGATGCGATCGCGACGGAATTCGGCACCGCGAAACTCTGATCCAGTCCTCTGATCTGATCCAGTTTGTTGCGATACCGGTTTAATCGGGCTTATCGAAATATGTCCCGTATCGTCCAATAAGCCTGCTCGTTCGCAACCTTCGGGTTCGTTTGGTTTTTTTAGGATGGCGCGCGCCGGCGTTGACTGTCTGCTCAGCTGAAAGAAGCAAAGGCCGCAATTTCCAGGCATATTGTCCTGGTGAGGGACTTTTTTCCGAGCACGCCGATTGATACACTGCTGGGATTAGGATCATCAGCGGACATCTGCTTCAGCCATCCAGGTCAACCTTTTGATCCATTGCCGACTGTTTGGCACCCGACCCGAGCCTTGTTGTTGCCTTCTTCTCGAAAGATCTCGTTAGTTCGTATGGTGGCATGGTTAGGGGCTTGCCAAAGGCCTTCCATCACCTGCTAACCTGTCGAGACACGTACACGTCCATGGAACGAAGACAACAATGAGCAGCGATCGATCTTATTTTCTTCTGCTCAACATCGGGCATTTCCTGGACCATCTGTTCATGCTGATCTTTGCCACCGTTGCAGCTCTGGCGCTGCATCGGGAATGGGGAATCGGGTATGCCGAGCTTCTGGCCTATGCGACGCCCGGTTTTTTCGCGTTTGGCGTCTTTGCCCTTCCGGCAGGCTGGCTGGCTGACCGATGGAGCCGCGATGGGATGATGTGCGTCTTCTTCATCGGGATTGGCGTGGTATCGATCCTGACCAGCTTGGCCGCATCGCCCCTGCATCTTGGTATTGGTCTCTTCGTGATCGGCATGTTCGCCGCGATCTACCACCCGGTTGGATTGGCGATCGTTACGATGAAATGGCGTAATACGGGCATGCGCATCGCCGCAAACGGCGTTTGGGGCAATCTGGGCGTTGCCAGCGCCGCCTTGATCACCGGCTATTTGATCGATAACGGCGGCTGGCGCCTAGCATTCGTGCTGCCCGGGGTTTTCTCTATCATCATTGGCTTGGCTTATCTGGCCCTGCGATGGGAAAGCTTAAGGATAGAGCATTCGACGCCAAAAACAGAAAAACCGCAGACCGAAAAGACGATGGCCAAGTCGCATCGTCAATTGCTGATCCGTGTATCGTCGATCGTTTTCCTGACCACCGCCGTCTCCTCGATCATCTTTCAGTCGACAACCTTCGCGCTTCCCAAGATGTTCGACGAACGCCTTCAAGGATTGGCGCATGACCTTGCTGCCTGGACAGATGGCGTTGCAAATGACGGGCAAGGCAATGTGGCGACCGTCATCGGCTCCCTTGCCTTCATCGTTTTTGCCGTTGCGTCGATGGCGCAACTTGTGGTCGGCAGCATGCTGGATCGGTACGGCCCGCGCCGGGTCTTTATGGTGGTTGCCACGATGCAGTTGGTCTTCTTCTCACTGATGCCGGGGTTAACCGACGGCCTGGCGCTTGCTATCGCGCTTGGGTTCATGCTGGGCGCATTTGGGCAGATTCCGATCAATGACTTCATGATCGGGAAGATGGCGAGCGGTGCGGCCCGGGCTCAAATCTATGGCATCCGCTACGTTGTCAGCTTCACGGTTTTGGCCGCGTCTCTTCCGTTGATCGCCTTCGTCTATGACAATTGGGGTTTCGACACGCTGTTCATCATCCTTGCATGCGCTGCATTGGTGATCTTGGCTGCCGTTGCAGCACTCCCCCAGCGCCTCCCCTCAGCAGAGGCGACACATGTTGCCGCAGAGTAAGATACCCGTGTCTCGTCATGGCAATATAAGGTGAGGGATCAGCGCTGCTACTTTAAGAACTGAATTAATTGCCGTCAGTCGACGTTGCCACGCCATTTTTGGAGAATGCGAGCAATAAATCATCAAGTTCTTCACAGCCGTCAGGGCATTGTTCGCGTAAGCGTTGCAGCAATTTCTTTGCTGCGGCGACATCCCCAGTTTCCAGCTCCAACTCGCCCATATATTCGAGCGCACCTTTGTGCCCAGGTTCGATTGTCAACGCATGGGTGTAGAAGTCGCGAGATGCCTGCCAATGGCCCAACTTTCGGCTCGCATAGCCGAGAAGGTTTAGGATATCGGGGTTCTTCGGGTCGTTGGCGAGCAACTGCCGCAAGGATGTTTCTGCTTCAGATGCACGATCATTCTCAATTTGCTGTTTGATCAGCGCCAAGTCTGACTCTTCTTCGTCGTCTGGATAAGCGCCAAATGCAGGCGTGACGGCCAGCATCCCGATAAGCGCAAAAAGCGACTTTATTGATACCGTATACCCCATGCCATTATGCTACAGAAGAACCCTCCAAATGCATAGAAGCAGCCGTGCCGGGCAAGCCGGCAACGCCAGTCCTGGCATCTTTGAGAAGCTGGCGTTTCGGCTGCTTTGCCCTGAAAGCCGGCATTCGCCGGCCGGCGCTAGTGGCTTAAGGTGATCCAACGTCGCCATAGCCGCGGATCAACTGAAGATCGATAAGTCGCCCTTCCTAAGAGGGGAGCAAAATTGGACATCGAGATGGCTATGCGAAGGCGTCGTTATCTGGGCGTTCTGTTCGATCAGAAAGCGCCAACGCTTGGGTCCAAACCGATCCTGGAGGACGCCATCGACGCTATCCTCAAAAGTCACTTCTTCGGCAATACTGCGTCGTGGAGGCTTAAGGTGAAAGAGAGATGCCTCGTTCGAAAATTATGTCAATCTCGGCTTTGCCTCTTTTCCCGCTCAATCACTAAGATGATGCTACGCCTCTGGATTGACGTCGCTTGATCACGGCCAATTTTGAGCTTCCTCTCTATCGATTAGGTAGGTTGGAGAGACTGATCAATCCTTGTCAATCAAACAGGTCGTAGCGTGCTGTGCCCGGCAATCGGTGCCGGGCGACGGCGAGATTCTTGCCATTTTGATCGGTAACTTTGAGACGGCAGAAAAGTGTGCCGCCTTTTGCGGAGCGATTCGACAACACGGTAACCAAGCGATTGTAGCACAGACCATGCGCATTCGCCCGGAGAGGGCGACCTAGATGTCAGTGTGGTCGGCGAAGCGGCCCAGCCTGACTGCCGTCTGCCCCTTCCAGAGCCGGAGGGAAGGCATGATCAGCACGCAATTGTCGTAAGGGGTGACCACCGGCTTGCTGCCATCATGGCCGATCAGCGTACCCGCCTTGGCCAAGACCTCCATGCCTTGAAACTGGTCGGCGAACGTGAATTTTTCGGACTCGATCGTCACCGGCCCGGTCACCTCGATGACATGCTGATCCGCAGGCAACGCTCGATCGTGGAGGAAGGCTGCACCGAACTCACGGTCGACGACGTCCAGCATGAGCAGAAATCGCAATGCGACCTCGATCGATCGTGGGCCAGATATTGCCTCCCAATGCTGGCCGGCTTCGTAGAGAATGGCGTTCTTCTGGATTGATGGATCGCCAAAGCCCTCGAAATCGCGCATACGCTTGCCGGCAGCGTGGCCGGCGTCGACGACGATGTGCTCGGGCGTACCGATTTTTCTCGCAAGATCGCGACCTTTTTCGAGGGGCCCCGCCATCATCAGCGGCGTCTGGCAGCGCTGCATGGAATGGAGATCGAGCAGGATGTCGACGGTTTCGAGCCAGGGACGCACCTCCCTCGCTCGCGTCAGCTCGGAGGACTGCCGATCACCGTCGAGCGTGGCGAGGTCCCATAGGCGATTGAAGTCCTCATCGACCCAACGGGTCGCCGTCGGATTGTCGGGATCGAAGGCTTGATAAGCCTCGAAATTCATGAAGCCGAGGCTGAGCTTGCCGTTGGTCGGCCGAACCTCGTTCTGAGACAACCATTCGAGGGCGACGGCGCCACACGGTTCGTTGCCATGAACGACGGCGCTGATCATCACATGCGGGCCAGGTTTACCGGAATCGAAGCTGGTGATCCCTTTGATGCCGGTATTACCGGCGAGATAGGGCTCGATGTCGGGAATGTCGATCTCGACCTGATAGTCGGCGGGCGGCGGTGTCGTCATGCTGGTCTCCGCTTGCGAAGGCTTTGATGATCAGTAAACTCTAAGCTGCTGGCAAGACGCCAGTGTCAATGGATCAAAGGGGGCAGAAAGATGGCCGGACCACGTGTAGCCCTCCTTGGTCTCATCCTTGAGAGCAATCGCTTCTCGCCCACAGCGACCGAAGCTGATTTCCTTGGCCGCTACTGGCTCGAAGGCGAGGAGATGCTGGCGGCAGGGCGCGCGGCTGCAAGCCCGATTGCCCAGGAAGCGGGCGCCTTCATTCGCATGATGGATGCAACGGGGCCATGGGAACCTCTGCCGCTGATCCTCGCTTCCGGCTATCCGAGCGGACCGATCGACGGTGATTTTTTCCGATCGACGCTGGAGCACATGACGGAAGGGCTGAAGGCCGCCATGCCGCTGGATGCGGTCTATGTCTGCAATCATGGCGCCATGGTGGGCACCGACGATCTCGATCCGGACGGCACGATGCTGGACGCGATCCGGGCGGCGGTCGGTCCCGATTGCAGGATCGTGGTCACGCTCGACCTGCACGGTAATATTTCTACCCGCATGGTCGAAAGCGCCGATCTGATGGTCGGCTATCGCACCAACCCCCATGTCGACCAGATCGAACGCGGTGAAGAGGCGGCGGCCTCGCTTCGCCTTATGCTGGCAGGCCTTGCCGATCCGAAGCCCGTTCTGGTGAAATTGCCGTTGGCACCCGCCTCAGTGTCACTCTTGACCGCCGCCGGTCCCTATGCCGATCTCATCGATCTCGGCCAACGCCGCCAGGCCGAACATGCGGGCGCGATCTTGAATGTTTCGGTCTTCGGCAATTTCGTCTTCTCCGATACCCCCGACAACGGCATCGGCATCGTCGTCACCGGACGCAGGGAGCGGGCAACCGCCGAGGCCCTTGCAATGGAGATCGCTGAGCGAGCCTGGGCCGATCGTCCGCGTTTCAAGAAACCCCTGACGTCGCTCGATGACGCGGTCGGCATGGCGTTGACGGGGGAAAGAAATCCACTGATCTTCTCGGATTCCGGCGATAATCCCGGCGGCGGCGGTTCAGGCCGAACGACCGAGCTCTTGAGAGCATTGGTCGAGGCCGACGCGCCACGCGTCCTGTTAGGCTCCTTTTTCGATATCCCGCTAGCCGAGGAAGCACATCGACTAGGTCTCGGCACCAAATTTCGCGCACATTTTAACCGTCACCCGGGTACGCAATTCGACGTTCCGTTCGAAGTGGATGCCGAGATCGTCGGCTTACATGATGGAGAAGTCACCGGCAGGCTCGGGCTGTTCCAAGGACGCGAGTTAACGCTCGGCCCGTCGGCCGCGCTCGAGATTGGCGACGTTGTTGTGATCGTGATCAGCGAGCGCTCGCAGACCGCTGATCCTGTCTTCTTCGAGATGTTCGGCCTCGACATCGGCGCTGCACACACCGTGGTGGTCAAGTCCCGTGGCCATTTCCGGGCAGGCTTTGCGCCCTGGTTTCCGACAGAACAGGTGATCGAAGTTGACACCGCTGGTTTGACATCACCAGTCCTTCAGCGATTTGACTGGAAGGGACTGCCGCGGCCGATCTATCCGCTCGATGACAACGTTACCTGGTCTCCAGGCGCTTGAAGCCTAGCCTACTCTCAAGAGGGCAATTCAGGACTTGTCCAAAACGCCGATCTATGACGACAATCCAGTAACGACGCTTACCGGGGTTACAAAATAAGGAAGGACACCATGAAAAGAACAGCCCTTCGTCTGGCAAGCACATCTGCCTTAGCAATCATGATGGCTTCAGCGCCGGCCCTCGCCGAGGTTCTGACTATCGGCCTCGCCTCCGAGCCGACGTCGATCGATCCGCATTATCACAATCTCGGCCCGAACAACGCGCTCTCACGGCATATCTTCGGTGGTCTGATTCTGCAGGACGAGAACCAGCAGTTGCAGCCGGGCCTCGCCGTCTCCTGGGAAGCAATCGATGATCTAACCTGGGAATTCAAGCTGCGCGAAGGGGTAACCTTCCACGACGGCAATCCGCTCACAGCAGACGATGTTGTCTTCAGCTTCGAGCGCGCACCCGACGTGCCGAATTCGCCTTCAAGTTTTGCGACCTACATCAAGGGCAAGACCGCGGTCAAAGTTGATGATCTCACGGTTCATATCAAAACGGAAACTCCCTATCCGCAGATGGCGACCGATGTATCGACTTTACCGATCGTCTCGGTCGAGGCTGGCGAAGGTGCTGCTACCGAGGACTATAATGCCGGCAAGGCAGCAATTGGTGCAGGTCCGTATAAATTCGTCGAATATGTTCCTGGTGATCGGATCGTCGTTGAGCGCAATCCCGACTATTGGGGCGAGGCGCCAGCTTGGGACAAGGTGACCTTCAAGGCGATCAAATCAGGACCTTCGCGTGTGGCTGCCCTGCTCGCCGGCGATGTCGACGTGATCGCATCCGTCCCGACCACCGATATCGAGAGTCTGAAGAGCGAAGAGGATGTCAGCCTCTATCAGGGCGTTTCCAACCGCGTGATTTACCTCCATCTCGACCATGATCGTGCCGACTCACCGTTCGTCAAAGCCAAAGACGGTGAGGTGATCGACAATCCGCTTAAAGATCAGCGCGTGCGCATGGCGATCTCGAAAGCGATCAACCGGGATGCCATCGTCGAGCGGGTGATGGAGGATGTAGCTCTGAAGGCTGGCCAGCTTCTGCCGGAAGGCTTCTTTGGCGTCAGCCCGAACCTGCAGCCGATTGACTTTGACCCCGAAGGAGCGAAGGCGCTTCTTGCTGAAGCGGGTGTGCCTGACGGTTTCAGCCTCACCATCCATGGGCCGAACGATCGCTATATCAATGATGCCAAGATCGCAGAAGCCGTTGCCCAGATGCTGACCCGCGCCGGCATCGACACGGCTGTCGAGACCATGCCGCGCTCGGTCTACTTTAAGCGCGCATCGACCGGAGGTCCGGATGGCACACCGGAGTTCTCCTTCATCCTGGTAGGCTGGGGAGCGGGATCGGGCGAAGCATCATCACCGCTGAAGTCACTGATTCACACCTATGACAAGGAGCGTGGCTTTGGCGCCTCCAATCGTGGCCGCTATTCCAACGCAGAAGTCGATAAGCTGATTGAGGACGCGCTCGCAACGATCGACGATACGACGCGTGAGGGCATGCTCGCCAAGGCGACCGAGATTGCGATCAATGACGGCGCGATCATCCCGCTACATTATCAGGTCAACACCTGGGGCACGCGGAAGGGCTTGAAATACATTCCGCGCACGGATGAGGCGACCCACGCGATGAGTGTGGTCCCGGAGTAACGTCTGATGACTTGGCGGCCTCGACTATGAAGGATGGGGTCGCCGGTCGGATCGGACTCACCGGGATCAGACGATGTCAGTCTATATCGTAAGGCGCCTTCTTCAGAGTGGCGTCGTGGTCGTGGCGATGTCGCTGATCGTGTTTCTCGGCGTCAACGTCATCGGTGATCCGGTGCATATGTTCGTCAGCCCCGAGGCCGATCAGGCCGAGATCGAGCGCGTGATCCGCGACCTCGGCCTCGATCGCCCTATCCACGAACAATATGGTTTTTTCGTCCTCGGCGCTTTGGAAGGTGACCTCGGGCGAAGCTTCGTCTTCGGTGAGCCTGCCTTGAAGCTGATCCTGCAGCGTATGCCGGCGACGCTGGAACTCGCCTTCATGGCTCTCCTGATGGCAATCGTTATCGGCATTCCGCTCGGCCTCTATGCCGGCCTCAAGCCCGATACCTGGACATCGAAGACCGTCATGGCGGGCTCCATTCTGGGCTTCAGCCTCCCGACCTTCTGGGTCGGGATCATGCTGATCATGGTCTTTGCCGTCGTGCTCGGCTGGCTCCCCTCCACCGGCCGCGGCGAGACGGTCGCCGTCTTCGGTATTGAAGTGAGTTTCTTGACCTGGGATGGGCTTCGCCATCTGTTCATGCCGGCGCTCAATCTGGCGCTCTTGAAGATCTCGCTGGTCATTCGCCTCACCCGCGCCGGCACGCGCGAGGCGGTGCATCAGGACTACATCAAATTTGCCCGCGCCAAGGGATTGAAGCAGAGTCGCATTGTCTTCGTACACCTGCTGCGCAACATTCTGATCCCCGTGGTGACCATTCTCGGTTTGGAGTTCGGATCGCTGATCGCGTTCTCCGTTGTGACGGAAACGGTCTTCGCCTGGCCGGGCATGGGCAAGCTCTTGATCGAGTCGATCCAGCAGCTCGATCGCCCCGTGATCGTCGCTTACTTGATGATGATCGTCTTTCTATTCGTGGTCATCAATCTGATCGTCGACATTCTCTATTCGGTGCTCGATCCGAGAGTTCGCCTGCAGGATCACACGTCATGAAGGCGGTGTTGGATCCTGTCGTTACCCAGGCCGAGGCAACGGATGTTGCGCCGTCTGCGGAAAGCCCATCTCGCCGTTTTTGGAGCGATTTCTTCGAGAGCCGCATCGCGACTCTTGGCCTCGTTGCGATTGTCCTGATCATGCTTGCGGCCTTGTTCGCCTCCTGGATCGCCCCCCAAGATCCCTATGATCTCGGCCAAGTCAGTGTGCTCGACTCGAGATTGCCGCCGGGCGAGACCTCGATGGATGGCTATACCTTCTGGCTCGGCACGGATGGCGCCGGCCGTGACCTCTGGTCCGCCATTCTCTATGGCCTTCGCATCTCGCTTTCGGTCGGTGTGATGAGCGCCTTCATCGCCCTGCTGACCGGCATGGTGGTCGGCCTTGTTGCCGCCTATGCAGGGGGACGAACGGATGCGCTGATCATGCGTGTCGTCGATCTGCAGCTCTCCTTTCCCGCCGTCCTGGTCGCCCTCATGCTGCTCGCGATCCTTGGTAAGGGCATCGACAAGATCATCTTCGCGCTGATCGTTGCCCAATGGGCCTATTACGCCCGAACCGTGCGTGGCTCGGCCCTGGTTGAGCGCAGCAAGGACTATGTCGAAGCGGCCGCCTGCCTCGGCCTTTCCCACAGCCGCATCCTGTTCCGCCACATCCTCCCCAACTGCCTGCCGCCCTTGATTGTGGTCGGCACGGTGCAGACGGCGCATGCGATCGCGCTCGAAGCCACGCTCTCCTTCCTCGGTGTTGGCGTGCCGGTCACCCAGCCATCCCTCGGCACGCTGATCCGCATCGGCAACGACTTCCTGTTTTCCGGCGAATGGTGGATGACGATCTTTCCCGGAATCGCCTTGGTGGTGCTGGTGCTCGCGGTCAATCTGCTAGGGGATTGGCTGCGTGACGCTCTTAATCCGAGGTTGAGATAGACCATGGCGCTTCTTGAGGTCGAGCATCTACGCATTGAATTCCCGACCAGGCGCGGCATGCTCGTAGCGGTCGACGATATTTCTTTCACCATAGAGGAAGGTGAGGTCCTGGGCGTGGTCGGCGAGAGCGGTGCGGGCAAATCGCTCACCGGCGCTGCGATCATCGGCCTCTTGGAACCGCCGGGCCGTATTGCCGCCGGCGAGATTCGGCTTGATGGTCGGCGCATTGACAACCTTGGCTATGAAGACCTTCGACGAATCAGAGGGCGGGAAATCGGGGCGATCTTTCAAGATCCGCTCACCAGTCTGAACCCGCTCTACACCGTCGGCCGTCAGCTCATCGAAACCATCCAGACCCATACTGACAAGTCAGCCAGTGCGGCTCGCACCCGGGCGATCGAGCTTTTGAGCGAGGTTGGCATTCCAGCCCCGGAGCGGCGGATCGACGCTTATCCCCATGAATTCTCCGGTGGCATGCGTCAGCGGGTGGTGATCGCGCTCGCCCTTGCCGCCAATCCCCGCCTGATTGTCGCCGACGAGCCAACGACCGCACTCGACGTCTCGATCCAGGCACAGATCATCGCGCTTCTAAAACGCCTTTGCCGGGATCATGGTGCCGCCGTCATGCTGATCACCCACGATATGGGCGTCATCGCCGAAACCGCCGATCGGGTCGCCGTGATGTATGCCGGCCGCATCGCCGAAATCGGCCCCGTCCGGGACGTGGTCAAGCAACCAAATCATCCCTATACCCAGGGCCTGATGAGCTCGATCCCGGTCATCGGCCACAACATGGAACGTCTCACCCAGATCGACGGCTCCATGCCCCGCCTCACCGAAATACCCAAAGGCTGCGCCTTCAACCCCCGCTGCCCAAAAGCCATCGACCGCTGCTACCACGACCGTCCCAACCTCATGCCCACCGATGGCCCCACAAAATCTGCCTGCTGGGCCAGTAGCACTGGCAGGCTTGACTTGGACCTCGCCGGGCAGCGCCCGGAGGCGGCAGTTGACCTTGATACCTCTCACGGCGCTGGTGACCAGTCATGACCGATCCAGCCGCAAATCGATCATCGAGCCCGGCCCTCCCTCAAGATATCGAGGTCCAAGTACCTCATGTCGCGGCTCGTGACCTAGCTAAGTACTTTGATATCTCGCCGCCTTTATTGAACCGGCTGATTGAGCGGCAGGAAAGGGTGTCGTTGAAGGCGGTGGATGGGGTTAGTTTTTCTATTCCTAAGGGGAAGACGTTCAGCTTGGTCGGGGAGAGTGGCTGTGGGAAATCGACAGTGGCGCGGTTGCTGGTTGGGCTGTATGCGCCAACCAGGGGCAGCATCCTGTTCGATGGGCAGGACATGGCGGCGGCGAGGAGCAGGGCGGAGACCAAGGCGCTGCGTTCGCGGCTGCAGATGATCTTTCAGGATCCCTTTGCCAGCTTGAATCCGCGCTGGCGAGTGCGGGACATCATCGCAGAGCCCATCCGTGCTTTTCAACTCGCCAGTGGCGAGGGGCTGGGCGAGAGAGTCAGTGAATTATTGACCCAGGTCGGATTGAGCCCTGTCGATGGCGAGAAATATCCGCATGAGTTTTCCGGCGGCCAGCGCCAACGCATCTCAATCGCCCGGGCTTTGGCGAGTGAGCCGGAATTCTTGGTTTGCGACGAACCGACCTCGGCGCTCGATGTGTCGGTGCAGGCGCAGATCCTGAACCTGATGAAGGACCTGCAGCGCGAGTTTGGCCTAACGTATTTGTTCATTAGCCACAATCTCGCCGTGGTCGATCATATCTCGGATGAGATCGGCGTGATGTATTTGGGAAGGCTTTGCGAGGTCGCCAAAACCAAAACTATGTTCGCCAATCCACGTCACCCCTATACGCGGCTGCTCCTCGATACCATTCCCGATCTCGATATGACCGGCATCGAGCGAGCACCGGTCGCGGGCGAAGTCCCGAACCCGATCAATCCCCCAACGGGCTGCACGTTCCATCCGCGCTGTCCATTCGTCAATGAACGTTGCAAGCGTGAGCTGCCCGAGTTGTTACCAGATCCTAAAGACGGCACCCTAGTTGCTTGCCACGGCGTTGAAGAAAATCGCCTGCCTGCGGCCCCATCGGCGATGGGGGGCGTTACATGACCCCGACACGAGATGGGGCGCTTGCACGTGCCCGGACACATTTCGATGGCGGGGCGTTTCAGAATGATCTGGAGCGGCGGATTGCGATTCCGACGGAGAGCCAAGAGCCGGGGCAGCAGGGGGGGCTTGATCGGTATCTCAGGGATGAGATCGGTCCCTGGCTGGAGCGTTACGGCTTTGGTATCGAGATTTTCGAGAACCCTGACCCCGATGGCGGGCCGTTTCTTCTCGCCACGCGTCATGAGGACGACGCTGCAAAAACGCTCCTCACCTACGGCCATGGCGATGTTGTGCGCGGCATCCCAGAGCAATGGCGAG
Source organism: Geminicoccales bacterium (assembly GCA_050633905.1). Classification (GTDB taxonomy): domain Bacteria; phylum Pseudomonadota; class Alphaproteobacteria; order Geminicoccales; family Geminicoccaceae; genus JANQPX01. The sequence goes on along the minus strand of JBOEHJ010000003.1, from coordinate 140,877 downwards.
ACGGGCTCGATCCTTGGACAATCACAATCGAAGGCGATCGCTGGTATGGTCGTGGCACCGCCGACAATAAGGGCCAGCACAGCATCATTATGGCAGCACTGGCTCAAGTCATCGAGACCAGGGGAAAGTTGGGCTTCAATGCCAAAGTCTTGATCGAGACCGGCGAAGAAATCGGCTCGCCCGGGCTTCGCGCCTTTTGTGAAGCACACCAGGCAAAGCTCGCTGCCGATCTATTCCTCGCCTCCGACGGCCCAAGACAAGCACCGGGCAAAGCCGACGTCTCGCTCGGCAATCGCGGTGGGATTTCTTTCGATCTGGTCGTAAACCTCAGGGAAGGCAGCCGCCATTCAGGCCATTATGGCGGCCTTCTGGAGGACCCAGGCCTTACTCTTGCCCACGCCCTTGCCACCATCACAGATCGACGAGGCCGCATTTTGGTGGATGAATGGCGTCCCAAGTCGGTTCCGCTTGGTGTAACGGAGGCGTTGAAACAGCTCAATGTCGATGCTGGCGATGCAGCGCTGGTAGGACCCGATGATTGGGGGGAGCCAGGGCTGTCACCCGCCGAAAAAGTCCTTGGCTGGACCGGGTTCATCGTTCTTGCCTTTCTCACTGGCCGGCCGGAAAACCCAGTGAATGGGGTCCAGCCCGATGCTCACGCCCGTTGTCAGATCCGTTTCACCGCTGATGTCGATGGCGAGAGGCTGCTGCCGGCCCTTCGAGAGCACCTGGATCAGCAAGGTTTTCCGCAGGTGGCGATCCGGGAAACCGGCCATGCCGCCTTCACCGCCTGGCGCACCGATCCAGACCACCCTTGGGTCGATTGGACGATGAAATCCCTTGAGACCACGCTTGGGTATCGCCCGAACCTCATCCCCAATTCCTCAGGCGGACTGCCGAGCGAGATCTTCGGCAAAACACTCGATGTGTCTGTGATCTGGATCCCGCACTCTTATGGCGGTTGCCGTCAACATGGGCCGGATGAGCACCTCCTCGCATCGGCGACCCGCGAAGGCCTCGAAATCATGACCGGGCTATTTTGGGACATGGGAGAAGAGAGCGCCTAACCCCCTGCCTGGCACCAACACCAAGTCAACGGTCAAGCCCGCGGCTTGTGGGAGCATATGGTGAAAAGTCGCCGGTGTAGTCCTTGGGACGCGGCCAGGCGTAGCCCGCTACTTTGCTCGTGCCGAGGCCAAGGCCAACCAGGCCTTCGACCATTTTTACGGCACAGGCGACACCGTCAAGAACCGGCACGCCGGTCTCTTTGGTCAGCCATGCGGTGAGATCGGCCATGCCGGCGCAGCCGAGGATCACCGCTTCCGAGCGATCTTCCTCGACAGCCCGCATCACGGCCGCCCGAACTTTTTCCGCGGCACCCGAGCCTTCTTCCTCCAATGCAAGAACGGGGATATCGGCGGCCCAGACGCGCTTCAGGCGCCGGTCCATGCCATAGCGAAAGCCCAGCTCTTCGATCACAGGGATCGAGCGGGGCAGGGTGCTGACCACCGAGAAACTACTCGCGATCATGGTTGCGGTATGCATCGCCGCCTCGCAGATCCCAACCACAGGTTCGGCAACGGCTGTCCGACAGGAATAGAGGCCGGGATCGTCAAAGCAGGCCAGGATGAACCCGTCATAGCCTTCAACAGCCCCCGCCATCACCCGTTCAACAACCCCCGGCACGCAATAGGCTTCGTCATAGTAGCCTTCGATTGAGACCGGCCCTTTGTCGGGGCTGACAGCCGTGATCTCGGTGCCGGCTGCAGCAATCGAGCGGCCAGCTTCGCCTATCTTCTCGGTCATCGAGAGTGTGGTGTTCGGATTGACGATGAGGATCTTCATGGCTGATTTCCTTGCTGCTCGATGATCATACGCCCTTGCCGGCATCCGAACCGTGTTTGGCTTGGCGTCGCTGCATCACCATAACGGTGATCAAGCAGGTCGCGATGACCAGGATCGACAAGCCGGTGGTCAGTGTACCAAGGGCATAAATCACAGGCGTCGTCGCATTGGTCTGCATGGCCTGCAGTTCAAGAGGCAATGTATTCAAGGCCCCGACCGATTGGGAGGTTCGTGCAAGCTCGTCATAGGAGAGCGTAAAGCCAAAGAGGGCAACGCCAATCAGCGAGGGGGCGATGATGGGCAGGACGACATGACGGATCGTCTGATAATTGCTTGCCCCAAGATCGCGAGCGGCTTCTTCATAGGCCGGGTTAAACCGGTTGAAGACCGCGAACATGATCAGGAGACCGAAGGGCAGGGTCCATGTCAGATGGGCACCAAGAGCCGAAGACCACCAATTACGCTCCCAGCCAGCAAGTTCAAACAGGGAGCCAATACCGAGGCTGACAACGACCGAAGGCATGATCAGGCTGGCAACAACAATATAGAAAAGCAGTGTCGAGCCCTTGAATCGATGCCGGAAAGCAAGGCCCGCCAGAAATGACAAAATAACTGTCAAGACCAAGACGATCAGACCCAATTTAAACGATCGCTCGAACGAGCCCCAGATATCACCGATCGATTGAGGCTGAAACAGATCTTGAAACCAATGGACTGAGAATCCATTCATGGGAAAAACTAGGCCACCACTCGGTCCCTGGAACGACAGAGCTACGATGGTCAGGATGGGGCCATACAGAAACAGGACGAACGCTGCGAAGATTACCGCCAACACATAGAAACTTCTGGAACGCCGGTCACCTGTCATCGATAAGATCTCCCCACCTGCCGATTCCCATGAACGCTGAATTTGTCGTCATTAACAAGAGGCTTTTTCCGCTTCATATCACCTTGGACTGCTTGCATGATGTCGCTTCACACAACCTTTGTGATAAACGAAGCAATATACATGCCAGGACCAGTAATATACTTACCCGATTTTACACCCATCAGGCGTATTCGGACTTCCCCACTCCTCTCCTATTTGATAGTTAATAATACAACAATTGCCTGATTATCTTACTTCTCGCGTCATACTGGTTTGATCGTCGGTGACACGAGAAGCGAAGACATTTCGAGTGAAAGGCAAATGTAATGAATTAAGGAACGACCCTGTGACCTATTTTTCAAGCTTGGCAATCTCAATATTAGCAGCATCCATTGTCGCCCGGTCTCCGGGACCATGGAACCTCACCTCGGCCTTGAACCAAGACGTCGACTTTACAGTGGATTAGACTGATGAAGTTGACCCAGTCTCTACTCTGGATGCGGCCAAATCGGCATCGCACCACGACATCTTCCATTCGGGTGGCCCGTTCAAGCACCTGTCGATATTGGTTTTATTGGAGACAGTATGCACGCAGGACCGGCAAGCCGACACCTCTTTGGGTGACGTTATCACCACCTTGGCCTGTACTACGACTGGCGCTCAAGATTGTTGGTAAACCGGCAATTTTGGGCTTGCTTCTGTTGCCGCTTGGTTTGCTGGCCAATGGTGATGAGACCTTCGGTGAAGCAGACTTGCGCGAGCACAGCGACTTGTGGCCGGATGATCACAGCCATGGATTGGCACAGAAACCAACAGCAGCCCTGCCATAGCAAGACGGCGCTCATCATCACCGAATAGGAGGTCAGGCTACGACATTGCACTGGCCTCACTGAGAAATTTTTGAATAACGTCGTCACCACGTCATAGGGATAGGCGACATCATCAAGCTTACAGGCATTGACAGCTAACCCTGATTGTTCGACTGAAGAGCGAACAATGCCGGGACCCGACAATGACGGACATGCTGATCAATCTATTTCGAAAGAGTGGCGTTCGCGATATTGGCCTTTTTCACGACCCCGATGCCGCCGTGGCACGGATCGGTGAGATCTATGATCAGGGCGTCGCGATCATGCAAGCAGCCTTTGATCGCTTTACGATGGGCGATAATTCGGTGGCTCAACAACCGGTGGATGCTTGCTATCCGTTCATCGGTGTCAAGATCGATGCAGAGACGCTAAATCTCGATGCGCGCCTCTCTTATGGCGCTCTTCACGACCCTGGCATCTATGGCACAACCTTAACCCGGCCTTCACTCTTCAAAGACTATTACAGGCGCCAAATTGAGCTGCTGATGGCTCATCATAGTGTGCCGGTCATCGTTGGGATAAGTGATCGACGTATGCCACTGCCTTTCGTGATCGAGGAAAGCACCGCCGATATTCGACAAGACAGGGTCGCCACGTTGCAGGCCGGATTTCCCTTGCCCGATATGCGCCTGATCGATGACGCTATCGCGAACGGAACCCATCCGCCAGCATCTGGTGCGCTCAAACCACTTGCTTTGTTCACGGCGGAACGCGTTGACTATTCCCTGCAGCGGTTCCATCACTACACCGCGACCCGCCCGGAACATGTGCAGCGTTTCATTCTTTTGACGAATTATCAGCGCTATGTTGAACACTTTATCGACTATGCAAAACACGAGATTGATGCAGATGATAACTACGCCAGTCTCGTGGAACCGGGCGAGGTAATTACGCCCAACCGCCGCTTCTCAGATGCTGTTGCCAGTGGCACCGCTCCCCGTCACCTACCTCAGATGCCAGCTTACCACCTTACCAGGCCGGATCGCATGGGTATTACCATGGTCAATATCGGTGTTGGCCCATCGAACGCTAGAACGATTACGGATCACCTGGCCGTCCTTCGCCCACATTGCTGGTTGATGCTTGGTCATTGCGCTGGTCTGCGCAGAAGTCAGCAACTTGGTGATTATGTCCTGGCTCATGGCTATGCCAGGGAAGATCACGTCCTCGATCAGGATCTCCCGCCCTATGTCACGATTCCGCCTATTGCCGAAGTCCAAGTTGCCCTGCAAGAAGCGGTTTTGAACATCACGGGACTGCAAGGAAAAGATCTAAAGACTCGAATGCGCACAGGTACGGTGGCTAGCACCGATAATCGCAATTGGGAGTTGAGGTATGATGAGCTTTATGAACGTCTAAACCGACAACGTGCGATTGCTGTCGACATGGAGAGCGCGACGATCGCAGCGAATGGATTTCGCTTTCGTGTACCTTATGGCACGTTGCTTTGCGTCTCCGACAAGCCTCTACATGGCGAACTCAAGCTGCGCGGCATGGCCAACACATTCTACCGCGAACGCATTGATCAACATCTGCAGATCGGCCTGGAGGCTATCCGTATCCTTAGGGAGGACGTTGGTCCGGATGAGATCCACTCTCGAAAGCTTAGGAGCTTTGACGAACCGGCTTTCCGATAGCATCGGTGATTGTTCTTACGCCCTAGCGATAATGAGAGACATCTTATAGTCGATAGAAGATGAAGGATCCAAAAACCGCTGAGGGAAGCACGTCTTTCGCCCAATCAGGGGTTTTCTCGACGCGATGAAACGCATTGGCACCACGGGTGGGATCAGGCAGGGAACCACAAAGGGCTCGCTTTGCGACCATGCGGATCATTTCTTTTCTTGTCGGATCCAAGCCTGGCGCGGATCGCATTTGCCTTAGCAATCGAACACGTTCATAGGCAAACGGCTGGTCAAGATCACTTTCGGACCGAAGGCTGTTCGCTATGGTTGACGCCAAGGCTTCGATGACCCGAATATTCTCATTACTCGCCAATTGTACCAAGGCCGTGGCAAGCCGAGCCGACGTTATGCGCAGAACCGCCGTCTCGAAATCAATGACGGACGATATTCTTTCGCTGGATAAAGCGTTGTCGTCAGGATCGATCATGGGCCCTCGCACGTTGTCTCTGGCCATCGCCAAGCTATTCTTCTCTCATCTTCCAAGCCGGAGTTAGGGAACAAAGTCGGTTTCGAGCGATCGATTGACCGATTTGCCCCTCCAGGAACGTTGCCGCGTCGATAACGGTCGACGGATCCTCACCGGCTCGTTGAGAATGCAACCGCTTACAGCATCAAGACCGTCATCTCTCCCATTTCGTCCAGGCCGCCTTTCTTGCATTTCGTCGATGAACGGCATTTGCCATACGCAAGTATGAACATGAAGGGCAGAAGCCGTGATCACAGGATCAAAGGCATTCAGGATGCGTTGATCCTACTCGTCGCGGGAATTGTGCTCCAAGACCATACAGTTCAGCGGCGCTGACTTGGTCTCTCGCAGCAGAATCAATGGCAAAAAGCGCCCTAAACCATTGGCTTCAAAAGTTATGGAGGGCAGCCAGAGGTCGTGTATGAAATCCGCGACCTGACGACAGAGCTGTGTCGCCTCATCGACATCATCTCGCTGAGCCGGATCATGCACGATGTCGCGGATGTCTTGGAGCCAGTAGTCACCACCGTCATCAACGACAACGGCAGCGATAGCGCTGGCATCACCCGACGGGCAACGAAGCTAGCTTTCAGCAATGGCGAAACTTTGGCGAAAAAACGGTAAATGTTCCTAATGACGTGACCTGACAGAGTTCCTATTCTCCCCGTGATAATGTGGCTTTTTTGGGAGTTAACTCCTTTGTTTACGCATCCACAAGTCTGGGACGGTATCGACAAGCTGGCCAAAGAAAAAGGGTGGTCGCCTTCGAGATTAGCGCGAGAGGCCGGCCTCGATCCAACGACATTTAATAAGAGTAAAAGGCATACGAATCAGGAGAAGCCGCGGTGGCCAAGTACCGAGAGCTTGGCTAAGATTCTCGAAGCGACGAATACGCCACTTGAGTACTTCGTCAGCCTCATGGCCGACAATGCCCTCAGTCCGAAGGTTGATCTATCCGGGAGAATTCGTTGCCTCTCCCTTGATGATGCGACTGGTGGTGCTCATCTCGACGATGCCGGTCTTCCTGACGGGGCACATTGGGATGAGATCGATTTTCCAGGTATCGCTGATCAACATGCCTTCGCAATAGAGATACGCGGCCATGACCTGTCACCAACATACCACGACGGCGACTTGCTGATCATTTCACCATCCTCAAACGTACGCCGCCAAGACCGGGTGATTCTGAAGACATCAGCAAGCGAGCTTAAGATGGGAACGCTGTCTCGTCGGACAGCTCAACGGCTGGAACTCGAACCTTTCAGCGAAGTTCAAGAGCGGGTCTCCTACAACATTAAGGACATCGTCTGGCTAAGCCGTATCGTTTGGGCAAGCCAATAGTAGAAAACTCTGAGAAAAGAAGGTCGCCGGCTGAACATCTAGCGGCCCAAGCTAAAGGGAGGCATCACAATGTCAGGGAGGACATTGACTTTGTCACGTCATCACGCGAAGGCACGCAAAGATGAAACGACGAGACATTCTTGATAATTGATGCCCAGATCTGAAGGATTGGTGAAGATCACCGCTATAGCGACGCGTGCAAGCCCTGACATGTCGCAAAATCAAAGGCAGATCAGATCGATTTTTCACATTATGTTGAGGTTTACTATCGCCGTTTTTTGGAGGCGTCAGGTTGGCACGTTACCGTATTCTATATTGGCATCACATCCCGTCCTTAATCGAAGCTTCGGAAGGTGACATCGTTCATAAAGTGGAGCTTAGTTCAAGGTTTCAGGAACTGATTGATCGAGTGGCTATGAGAAAGAAGTTGATAGGTACAGATGCCTATCTAGAGGGATGGCGCAAAAGCCGCCCCAAGACGATGCAAGGTGATCCCCAAGAAGTCGCTCAAGCAATCGCTACGGAGCTCGAAGCGAGTTATCAGGAAATTGCTCAGAATGATCTCAGCAATATCTAAAGCATTTCCCGAAGAGGCTTACGTGGTGCCGGCCCGCTCTCTTTCCAGTTACTCGCACGATCAGACCTTATAGAGTGCTGGGGAGGAGAGCGAGACAACTTCTGTATGATGAGAAAATGCTCTAGCCAATGTCGAGAAAAGACAAGGAGTGCAGTCATTGGATCGGACTGACCCAGCAGGCGAGGCTAAAACCTTAACATTTGGTCAGATCAACATCGATGAAGAAAAGATACTGAGGATCCAGGGCTATCGAGAGCTGAGCAAGGTACGCCCTACAATCAAACGTGCCGCTGCCTCTGCAGCGAGAGAAACAGAGGCGCTTATCCAACCACATGTCTTTTTCCGGCTTCTGAACGTTCAGATCTGCAAAGACGGCGTTCTTGTCTTGGAAGATGACACCCGATTTGAGAACGAGGCATTCGATCGTTTCTTACATGGCGCCGATCAGGTCGCGATCTTTATCCTCACCATGGGCCCCGCCTTGGATAAGGCCGTGATCGATCGCATCGCCGATGACCAACTCCTAAATGCCTTGTTCCTTGAAACTGCTGGATGGCTTGGGATTGAGGCGGCAACCAAGAACTTTTTGAAGCATCTAACACAGCGTACTAAGGCCCAAGGACTTCGGTTATCGCCACGTCTAGGCCCGGGCTATAGCTATAAGTTGGATGGACGCTCCGTCATTTGGCCGTTGGAACAGCAACAGACGCTCTTTAAGGTTTTCCAAGAGAAAGATCTGGACGTTCAACTTCTTGAGAGCTGCGCCATGCTGCCTAAATTTTCTAGATCAGGGCTTTTTGGCTTGCTGCCCCGAACGACAGTGTGATTGGTCGCGCTGTTTGTTCAAGCATTCTCGCCATCAGCCACCCCCGCCTCGGCGAAAGTCGCCATCCCATTATGCGTTTCCACAGCACATCTCAAGATAGCCAGGGCAACCGCAGCACCACTGCCTTCACCAAGACGCATATCCAGATCGAGGAGTGCTTTCTTGTTGAGGCGTTCTAAGAGTCGGTGATGTCCAGGTTCGGAGGAGACATGCCCCACAACGCAATGGTCCAGCGCCGCAGATGACAACTTCTGGAGTGGCGCTGCAGCTGCAGTGCAAACATAACCATCGAGAATCACGGGAATGTGATGGAGGCGTGCTTGAAGGACGGCACCAAAGATTGCCGCCTGTTCATGGCCGCCTAAGACGGTCAGAACATTCAAAGGATCATCAAGCTGCTCTCGATGAAGTGCAACAGCCGCACGGATGAGCATAGCTTTTTGGGCTAGCTGATGATCGTTGATACCTGTGCCACGGCCAACCCAATTTTCGGGATCATCGCCAAAAAGCCCAGAGCAAATTGCGGCAGCGACGGTTGTATTGGCAATACCCATCTCTCCCAGGAGAACAATATCGGCCTGGATATCGACAGCATTCATCCCATGATTGATGCTGTCTGCACAATCGTCCCAGGTCATCGCTGCTTGTTTTGAGAAATCAGCGGTTGGTCGATGCAGATCGATGGCGTGGGTGGACAGACTTGCCCTAACACTTCGGCAGAGCTGGTTGATGGCAGCCCCGCCAGCCTCAAAGTTGGCGACCATTTGCCTGGTAACCTCTTGCGGATAGGCCGAAACCCCCTGTTCCGCGATACCATGATTCCCGGCAAAAATGATGGCTTGGCTCTTGGCAAGACTAGGCTTTGTCGATCCTTGCCAAGCACAGAGCCAAAGAGCCAGTTCTTCCAGTCGTCCCAGCGATCCGGGTGGCTTTGTCAGCGTGCTCTGTCTCTCGGTAGCAACGCGTCTCGCATGATCATTGGCGCGAGGAAGGGCTCGGATGATTTCCAAAAGATCTTCCCGCGATGCAAGCTTCATGGTCAATAATAGTCCTGTTTGAGAGGCTGGAGATTCTAGCTGATGGAATGTTGTCAGCCGACATCCTTGATTGTTCTAGTCCCGAAGGGATCGATGACGGCGACCCGGCCCGCCATCATGCCCATCCAATCTAAAGCGGCACGGAAGCGGACGACCTCACCGATCACGATAATGGCAGGAGCTTCGATCTCTTCAGTCACGACAGTTTCGGCCAGATTTCCCAATGTCGTTTCAAACACTTTCTGAGAAGCCAGTGTTGCATCACAGATGATCGCCACCGGTTCGCTTGAAGAACGTCCCGCCTCGATCAGTTGTTCCTGAATCGATCGATTGTGCTTAAGGGCCATATACATGACAATGACGGGCGCGCCGTCGGCGATGGCCTTCCAGTTGACAGCACTGGGCATCAATCCGAGTGCGTCATGCCCTGTAAGAAACGTCACAGCTTGATTCGTGTCGCGATGGGTCAGAGGAATCCCTGCATAGGCGAGCCCTCCAATACCTGCGGAAATTCCCGGCACGATCCTGAATGGTATTTCGGATTCCACAAGCGCCAAAGCCTCTTCGCCTCCCCGACCGAAGACAAATGGATCGCCGCCTTTTAACCGCAACACGCGCTTTCGCGCCCTGGCAAGTTCTATAAGCCGAAGGGTGATATCCCGTTGTTTGGCCGACGGCTTGCCGCCACGCTTTCCAGCATATTCAATCACGGTATGAGCGGATACGAGATCAAGCACGGCGGAGTCGACCAAGGCATCATAAACAATGACATCCGCCTGATTGATCGCGTTGACCGCATGAACCGTCAACAAACCAGGATCACCAGGCCCCGTTCCGACCAACCACACCCAACCGGGCTCAAATACCGGCAATCCAGCACTTGGCCACTTCATCTGTTTCTGTTCGCGTTTTCTGCGCCTGATGTCATCGACGGCACTTCTCATCTGGTTCCGTTAGAGCAGGTCGTACTACTAACACCGACCTATAGACTATGCATCGAAAATCGTTCGTTGATAGAGGATTGAACGAGGGGCTTTAGCAAGGCTATTTTTTGTCGATCGAGCCTGCTGATCGATGCCGTCGACCGTCAATATTCCAGGGTTCTTCTCAGCGAACGACGTTCAGAAGAGAGCCCAGGCGTGCGATATCGGCGACGTATGGCCGTTTTTTGCCAAGCCACCCAACACCTTAATAATGGAAAATTTCATGCAGGTAATATTGTTGTTTATTTGTATGGCGATCTAAATAAATAGAGGCATAGGTAAATTTTACGAAATGATATTGTATTCTGACGTAAAAATTGTTCGCTCTACTATCAAAAAAGACTGACAACAAATTGTATCGCGACACACTACGATGGCGAAAAGCTAGGCCGGCGTGATAGCGCGTGCAAATTGTTTTGCCTTTGATTCTCGAGGCCTCAGCCATATATTAATGTCCTACAATGATGCGATAAACTTATTCCGGCGATGATTGTCGATGCTTATCATTTCAGTTATGTTTTTGATTCTACGCCGAGGAGAGTGTTAGATTGCGTACCACAGGCCTTATTTTTCTTCTGAGCGGCATCTTTATTTGGATGGGCTCTGTCAATTCAAGCTATGCTCAAGAGCGCATCGCGCTTGTAATTGGTAATTCGGGCTATGAGTATGCCCCCAGCCTTCCCAACCCACGAAATGATGCCGATGCTATCGGCAACGCTCTCGAAGCGGTCGGCTTTGAGGTTACCATCCACACTGATCTCGACCAACGGGGAATGCAATCTGCACTACGCGATTTCGGTTTGAGGGCGGAAACATCCGATGTTGCTCTGGTTTATTTTGCAGGGCACGGCATCCAAGTCGCTAGCCAGAACTATCTGTTGCCCGTTGATGCCCAGCTTAGGCGCGAACGAGATCTTATTTATGAAGCTACCCCGCTCAGCATTGTCACAGCGGAAGTCGCTCAGGCTAGACAGTTGGGCATGGTCATTCTTGATGCATGCCGAGACAATCCCTTGGCAGACAATCTACGCCAATCTCTGGGACCAGTTCGATCCAAGCTCATCGGCCTCGGCATGGCTCGTGTCGAAGACGTACCAACAGATACCCTTATCGCTTTCTCGACACGCTTCAATCAGCTTGCCTATGATGGTGCCGGCAACTTAAGCCCATTCACGTCGGCTCTTGTGGAGCATATCGAGGAGCCGGGGCTGGAGCTCAATCTGTTTTTTCGGAAGGTTAGAGACACGGTCCTTGATCTTACAGCCAATCGTCAGGAACCCAGAACACTCGATGCTCTTGGAGCAAAACCCTTCTATTTCACAGCCCCGAAAAGCAATCAGCCACCCTCTCTCGGCGAAATCCAGCCATTGATTGTCGAAGACGGCGCTGCTGCTACCATTGTTGAGATCGATGCACCGAAGGATGCCGACAATGACCAACTCAGCATTGAGGTTATGGGTCTGCCGAGCTTTGGTCTTATCGAAAGCGGCGAGGAAGCAGTAACCTTCGGCGACGAACTAACGATCGACGAATTGAAGACGCTGACCTACCGCCCTGAGAAGGGAAAGCTTGGTGAAGCTGGTGCATTCCTGTTCGTGGTCAGGGATGGGCAGGGCGGCGTGACGGCCGGGCGGGTTCCAATCGATGTCATTCGTTCGAATAAGGTGCCGGTTGTTGCCGAAACACAAGAACTCGTTTGGCCAAGCATACCTTTGAACATCGACCCACCCACAGATCCAGATGGTGATCCCCTAACGATCAGAGTTCTGGCTGTGCCAAGCCTTGGTGACATCACCAATGGTGAGCAGGTAGTGTCCGTTGAAGACAAGCTCACAATCGATGAGTTGGCAAGCCTTATGCTGGATCCCAGTCAGGGTGTGACAGGGGAATTTGCCTATGAAGTCGCTGATGATCACGGTGGCGTATCGACGGCATCTGTCACCATGCAGCTACCTGGTATGGATGGCATGGTTCAGGTTGCTGAAGAGATGTCGGCCAATGAAATTGCTTCAGCAGATGAGCAAGCATTAACAGAATCTAGCGCACCCCAAATGAGAAATACCTCACCTGAGGTTCCCGCTGACCAGACAGTCTTGTCTGGTGTGCCTGAGGAACAGGCTGAACCGACGGTTCTAGAAACGCTAACAGCTTCGAATATCAGAAATGGACCAGGCTCCGATGCAAGTTGGGTTACATCCGTACCAGCTGGCACGCAGCTTAAGTCTATCGAGCATATTAAAGATATCGACTGGTATCAGATCGAACTGGCGGATGGCCAAAAGGGGTTCATCTCGGGGAGTTTGGTTCGTGCTTCCGAGAACGATCGTCCCATAGAAGTCGCCGTGGCTACCGAAGATGTCATTGCGAGCCCGCCAGCCAAACCCGAAACGCAAACCGATGAAGCCGTCCAAGTGACGGCCGTAGATCCGACCAGCCTGCCATCAGAGGAACTGAAGGAATGCGATGATTGTCCGGTCATGATCGCCCTCCCTGCCGGCAGCTTCCAGATGGGATCTAATGACGGGGAACTTGCCGAACAGCCTGTTCGTTCAGTCTCGGTTGACGGCCCGATAGCGCTTGGCAAATACGAGGTTACTGTTGCGGAATGGCAAGCTTGTGCGAGCTCGGGCTTCTGCAGAAAGATATCGGACCCCACGCCTGATGATGGTAAAAGGCCGGTTCAGAATATTAGCTGGGCGGATGCCGAGAGCTTTATTGCCTGGCTAAGGAAGGAAACCGAGCAGCCTTATCGCCTGCCCACCGAGGCGGAATGGGAATACGCAGCACGCGGCGGTAAGGCCTCCAAATTCTGGTGGGGCGACATTTACGAAGATGGTCAGGCTAATTGCGCCAACTGCGGTGGTGAATGGGATCGGAAACGACCGGCGGATATTGGATCATACCAGCCAAACCCCTTCGGTCTTCATGATATGTATGGCGGCGTCAGCGAATGGGTTGCAGACTGTTGGATCGGACACTACCGCGATGCACCAAGCAACGCCGATGCTCGAACGGAAAGCTTTTGCCCCCAGCGAGTTCTCCGTGGCGGTTCATGGCGAAGTGAGCTGGACGACATCACAGCCTCGAGCAGGTTCCGTTACGATGCGCAGGTCAGCTACTATACAAACGGCTTTAGGGTCGCACGCGATCTCAATTGACGCGAACGATCACACATTTGCCTAATCAAAAAACGAGAGCCGAGATGCACCCGAGATATGAACGCTCTTTCGACTTTCATCGGAAAATGGCGTACTTGCTTGTACCGCTATCCACGCCTGGGTGTTGCTCTCCTGCAATATTTCCGATGTTGAAACCTCGGATCGAGCATTCTTAACGCGATTTCTCCCTAGCGACTAAATGTTCTCCCTTTTCATGTAGTTTCAATCTTTGTACGAAGCTCACAATCTATTGTGAGCCAAAACTTGGGTTACAAAGTTATTTTTTTGATGGGTTCAGTGCGTGCTGTCCATTCGGTTCTAGTGTTGTGCGACAGCTTGGCCAAGACGACATATTGATTAATAGAATAAGGGGTTGAGATATCGTGACTTTTTACACCAGCGCGTTTGTAAAAGCTCTGTTTTTGCTCTTACTTCTTCCTAATCTGCCAGCCTTCAGCCAAGATTCTCAACAACCCGTCATCGCCGTAAAGAATATTCAATATGGCCGACATGGTGAACTGAAGAAAACCGTTCCCGATTCTTTTGATGAGACGGGGCTCATGGCTGCGCTAGAGCGAGCATTGGGCGATACGAAGAAGTTCCGCGTGGCCACAAGGGATATCGATAAGCTAAAGGCACTGCGCGAAGAGCAGGCTTTTAGTAGTTCCGGTGCTTCTGCCGGCAATGCTGCGCATGAGGGTGAATTGCTCGCGTCCGATTATGTCGTGATCCCTACGTTGATCAATTTCAAATTTGGACGGCAGCACAAAGATATGCCCAATCTGAAGGGCAAATATTTCCGAACCGACTATGGCAGGCTTGAGGTGCAAACCGAGGTTCTCGACTCGTCCTCGGGTCAAAGTGTTGGCTCTTACTTGTTAGAGGATTCCTTCTCGACCAAAGAGGCCATCGTCAATGGTAAAGGTGGGGCACCCGACAAGTCGTATTTTCTCGATATGGCCAATACAGTCGGTCAGCATTTCGCGGATCATTTAATCTCTGCCGTGTTTCCGATGAAGGTCATCGGTATCTCCAATGGGCAGATCTATATCAACCGCGGCGCTGAAGGCGGTCTTGCCGAAGGCGATGTCCTCGATGTTTTCCGTGTTGGTGACGCATTGGTCGATCCTGATACCGGACAGTCGCTTGGGGTGATCGAGGATCGCCTGGGCAAGCTGAAAATTGTCGAACTAAAACCCAAAGTTGCGATCGCCGAGCCAGTGTCACTCACCGGCGAAGTTGCGAAGCTCGACATTGTGCGAAAGCCCTGATCGCCAATCAAAGCGTCGATACTCTTCCGTCCAGCTAATTAATCATCGTTGCGAGCCTCTCATGATGTCTTCCCTTTCCAGATTCTTCATGGTTACCACCATTGGTTTGATGTCGGTTCTCTTGAACTGGTCGTCAGCGGCTGAAGAAGGGAAACGCTTCGCACTCCTCATTGGCAACGAGGCCTATACCGCGCTGCCGCCTCTCAACAATCCAGTCAGCGACATCCGAGGGTTGGCATCAAGCCTCAATGCGCTGGGCTTTCACGTGACAACCCACGAAAACATCGGCAACGGTGCCGACATGCTGCAAATGATTGCGATGTTTGCTGAGCAAGCCAGAGCCGCTGGTGCCGAAAGTGTTCTATTTCACTATGCCGGCCACGGTTTCGAAATTGATGGCGAGAACTATCTTATTCCCACGGTCATAGAGCCTCCTCGGGAAGAAGAGATTGGCGAGCAGGTCAATCGGGAGATGCAAACAAAGCCCCTCGGCGAAGATCAACGGCTAGACCGGCTTGGTGAGCTCAGGCTCAGTCATATCAGCGCTCAGGCCATCAAGCTCAATGACGTGATGGCCAAAATTAAACAAGCTGCGCCGACACGTATCGTCATGCTTGATGCTTGCCGCGACAGGCCAAGCTTACGTTCGGTAACACCATCGGAGAACTTGCTTCAGTTGCCCCGGTCTGGCTTTGCCATCACCGAGGGCGATGCCGGGACGATGATCGTTTACTCAACGCAGCCTGAAGCAACCGCCGATGACGGGAGTGGGCCCGTCAGTCCATTCATGGGGGCAATGCTCAAGCACATCGATGAGCTTGGTCTCGACGTCAATGAGTTGATGACCCGGGTGCGTAAGGATGTTTATGATTACACCCAGGGCCGCCAGGTACCCTGGGCTCATTCAGCACTTCTCGAACCCTTCTCCTTCAGGCCGGCTCCGGAAGGTTATTTCCCTGAGAATAAACTGCTGGTCGAAGATGATCCCGAGACTGGGGGCAAGCAACTCGCCGAGCTCCGAGAAGCCGACAACAGCCATTGGCAGCAGGTTGAGAACAGCCTGAATATTGGAGCATATCAGGGATATTTGCAAAATTTCCCCGATGGCCTTCATGCCGATGAGGCCATGCAACTACTAGCGAAGCTAGGCGCTCATTATGACAGCGAGATCACGATTGCAGATGCAGCGATGGTTCCAGGAGCCAACGATGACCAGCGTAAGGCCAGGGTTGTCGATCAAACGCGCAAACGGATCGTGGTTCTGGGCGATACCGATTTCGTAGCCGATCGGCTACCGGATGCTGGCGGGCAAGCTGTTGGATTACCCGATGCACTTGTCGACAGGATTGCTGCCAACCTTGCACAAAGCCCCAGATTTGAAGTGCTGGAACGTCAGCAGCTGCGTCGCGTGATTTCAGAGCAGCGTTTTGATCGTAGCCTTGGCGAAACCTATTTGGAGAAAACCTTCGATGCCGGATTTGGCGACGTCAGGCCCAATGGTGGTGATGTCGTCATCATTCCAGACAGCGACCCCGTCAATGGGAGCGGCATTGTTGCTGGATCAGGCCTTGGTGCCGGCGCAGCTACCGCTGACTATCTTGATCTTCTCACGGACTTCAAGGATTTGGGCAGCAGCATTGGTGCTGAGTATCTGGTTTTCGGAAGGTTAGAGTCCGTGGATCATGAGGTTCTTGCGCGCCGTATTCCTTATACTGAGCGGGTTCGAATTGATGAAACGTTGAGCGCACGTCTGCGTCTCCGCGTCGTGGACGTTGAAGAGGCGCGAATTATCGCGGCCGTTTCTCTTGAAACCGAGATCGAATCGGATGTTTTCGAAGGTGGACCATCCAATGTCCGTTCCGCGATGTTCGAGCGGCTGGCCCGCGAGGTTACTGGCGCGCTCGCCGATGGCTTTCATCAAGCAACCATCATCAAGACGGAACCACTCGTTGTCGATCGCGGTTCTATCCACGGAATTCAGCCTGGCGATACGTTTACCATTAAGCGTCCCGGGCACAATGAGTTGGTGACACAAGACGGTATCAGCTTAGGTGACCACAAGACTGACGTCGCCGCCGTCCGCGTTCTGGTGACCGAACCTCTTTGGTCTGAAGTCGAAGTTATTGACGGTCATCAGCCAGCCCTCCATGACACGGCAGGCTTGGATCGCGACGCGATGACAACCCCATTCGAAGGCGATAGCGTCGCCGTAGGCAAGCGTCAGCCCAAGGCGCTCAAGCCAGGCGGAACCCCTGAAGAGGGCTTGCCAAGGCTGGCCGTGCTTCCAGTACACTTTACCGGATCCGCCCAACAAAGTGCATTGATGGCGAACAATACAGGAGATGATTGGGCCGAACCATTCGCCCAAAATATCGCAGCAGCCCTCCATCAATCCAGGCGCTTCCAGCTCCTTGACCGCTACGACGTTCAGAGCTTCTTCGACGAAGCCGACCTTGCGGCATTCTCCCGAGAGACACCGGTTCCACAAGATTTGGTTGATCTAAACATCGCCGATCATCTGGTCATGGCAGAAATTAGTTTACTCGACTTCGAGGATGGCCAGAGCGGTAGCTTGCCAAGACTAGGAGGGGCGGAGAACGATACCGGGTCGGCTAAGGCAGTCGATGGGTTGAGTGAACTTCGCTCTGGTCATGCGCGCGCCTATCTCGAAGGTGTGATTAGAATAGCGGATGGCAGAACTGGCGCTTGGCTGGAAGCACGTCGTATTTCGATCGTCATCAACCTCAAATCCGGTGTGAGCGAGGCGCGGGCTCTATCCGAACTTGCTAAGGAGTTTTCTACGAAAGCCGGGCTGGAGTTGATCAACACGGTCTTCCCACTCAAGGTCGCATCGGTGAGCCAGGATGGAACGGTCTACATCAATCGTGGCCGTGACGGCGGACTTGAAGCAGGAGAAGTTCTCACCGCCTTTCGTCAAGGTGCTGAAGTGATTGACCCCGATACCGGCATCGCTCTTGGCAGTGAGGAGACGATGATCGGCCAAGTCACGATAACCAGAGTCGACGATTTCGCAAGCGTGGGCACCCTTGCCAATCTCAACCGACCACTCGCCAAAAGTGATCGCCTTCGCCGACAGAATTGGAATCGCGGCAAGACATCTGGTGGCAGTCAGGTTTCGGGGCTTGGTTCGATTGGTGGATCAGGCGAGGAAGGTGAGACGGTAGATGTCAAACCAGGACAAAAGGTGTTGGCTCTGCGTAAGGTGGAAATCGCACAGAGTGGAAACTTTGATCTTCCGTCAATCGACCTCGTACCACGATTTGGTCAAGAGCTAGCGAACCGTCTTCGCGCGACCAAGCGTTATGTGGTTGCTGAGCGCCGCGAAATTGATGAGATCTTCGATGAGGTCAACGTCAATAATTTGATCGAAGGGACTGTTGGCCTTCCGGAAACTCTTAAAGCCGTGGACTACGCGGTTTTGGTTCGGCTTGACAATCTGTTCGTGACGACAGAGCGCGAGTATATCAAGACGCTCGATGAGACATTGGTGAAAACCAAAGGTGTCGTCGAGGCGCAGGTAAGGCTGGTCGACGTTCGCAGTTTTGAGCAGGTCGCCGCCGAGACCATCCGTTTCGAACGCAAGCTTGAGGACAATGGCGCCAATCGAGACCAGCGGCTGCTTCTTGGCGATATGCTGGCATTCGCTGCCGACGAAGCGGTCCAACGCATCATGACCGTAACCTTTCCTATGGAAATCATCGGGGGCGGCCAAGGACGATGGTATGTCAACCGGGGTGCTGATGGCGGCCTCTCGATCGGCGACGCTTTCATGGTCCTCCATCAGGGTGACGAGATGAAGGATGCATCGGGAATTTCGTTCGGTCGCGCTGAGATCGAGGTTGGTCATGCCAGGGTTGTGCAGGTCGATGCGGCCCGGTCGATGATCGAGATGCAGGAAATCGGAGGCGATGTCTCGATCGGCGATATTCTTCGTCCCTTCGAGAGCAGAGCTCTTCCCCAAGGCTCTACGGCAACATCAATCTCCCCTGAGCCAAAGATCAACACCCCAAAATGGTAGGCAAGAGGAGCCGGTCATGAAGACCACTATTTCTGCCGATCACGATGTTAAGACGACAGCTTCCACATTTTGTTTGGCAATGAGCAGCAAGAGAAAAACGCTTATCGCCCTGGCGACGATGTTGTTGGCCAGCGGTTGCGACAAAGAAAAGTTCGATCAGGTCGCAAATAACATCAGTCAGTCGGTTTCAGGCGCGGCCGAGAATATTCGAACCGGCCTCAATCGCGGCGGCCCTGCTGCTGCAGGAAATGTCGCTGCCAAGACCAATAGTCCGATAGGAAAGGTCAAGACCGCCGTCAATCTGCGTTCTGGGCCAAGTACGGACCAAAGCGTCCTGGCATCGCTGAAACCGGGCTCCGAGGTCGAGATCATCGGCGCCCGCGACGGTTGGTTTAATGTCAGAGTTGATGGTCGGGAGGGGTGGACTTCAGCAGAGTATGTGGCCGCTGATACCCAACTAGCGGCGTTGGCGTCACCGGCCTTGCCTGCCAATACGGTGGAGGTCGAGCAACAGAGCTTTGGTGCTTCTGTTAAAGATTCCTGGAAGGGCCAATCTTCGGTCGAGGGGGCCATCGGCCCGAACGAAGCGCGTATTGAGATTTCCGGTTACACGCAGGCCTATCGCGGTGTACGCGCGCAGACGCGCACTGGCGCGTTCGAGCTGGCCCTGGATGAGCTGGACCGCGTTGCGGATCCAAATTCTGCGGTGTCGAAAGGTGAGGTGACCGTTGTTGCCTATACGGAAGAGGAGCCTGTCGACAATCAAGGTTTCAAAGGCCAGGACAAGGTGCATCTGGCGATCGAGCGCGGCACGCTACTGTTGGAGAATGGCGATCTGGAAGAAGCTGTTCTGGCGTTCGAGGATGCTGAGAACACCCTCGGCAATCGGGGGCAGCGCTCACGTAGTGCTGATGCGTTGACCGACGCGGCCAGCTATGTCGGGTCGCTGTTTTCCGGAGACGGCGAATTCGGACCTTATAATCTGCAGCCCTATGAAGAGATCCTTTTTCTCAATTTCAAAACCATCGGATATCTCCTTCAGGGTAAACCCGAAGCCTACAATGTCGGGCGGCGCGCAGCGGATCGGCAAAATGAGCTGCGCGCTGAGTTCATCGAATTGATCGAGAAAGCCAAGGCCGAGAATAAAGAGGAACAGAAAGAGCAAACCGATCCAGAAGCGAAGACCAGACTGGGCGCTGTACGTAGCTGGTTCGATGAAATTGGCAACAGCTATAGCAGGATCGGGGATCGGGTGCCGAGCGCCTATGTTAACCCATTCGGCTACTACGTCGTCGGCATGGTCAATGAGATCAAAAGCTACAGCGATCCATCGCTTCGGGATAATGCACGCATCGCCTATGAGAAGGCGCTGGAACTCAATCCTTCAAGCCCGGTGATCAAGGAAGCGGCGAAGGCCATGGACGGTGGCTTTGCACGCTCCGATCAGAAAGTGGTTCATCTGATCGGCAGTATCGGCATGGCACCGGAAAAGCGTGTTGCGTCCTATGGATTGCCGTTGCCAGAGCAGCGGAGCGTCATGCCGCTCAAATTCCCGATCTACAAGGACGTACCTGATATCGTGAAGACGATTGAGGTTCGTGACAGTACTGGCCAGCGCAAGCTTGGAAGCCTGAGTTCGCTTGCTGATATTGAAGCCATGGCGATCCGCTATCAAAAAGACCGGCTGGCGAGCGAATCGGTGAAGTTCGGTATCGGTCTCTATCCACGCCTGGTCGAGAAAAATGTCTTGTCATCGCTCGGCGCCTTCGGCAATGCAGTCGGCAACTGGCGCGATCAGTCGATTAATCCGGATATGCGCGCTTGGCTGGCTCTTCCGGCGCGGTTCCATGCAGCACGTCTCGTCGTACCGGCGAGCCTCTCCAAGGTTCAGCTGCGCTCCTTCGATGCTAATGGGCGTGAACTTGGGCGACAGATCGTCGAGCTGCCGTCTGATACGCATGGTTTCGCTTATATCCGTGCTGTCGACAAGGTATTGACTGCGCAAACGAGTGTGGCCTCTTGGCTCTGAAGATAGGGATAAAGAGATTGAACAATCGTCGAGTGATCAAAGCTTCCATCGTTGTCGGTTTAACCTTTCTGGCCGCCTGTAAATCACCGCCGCCAGACCCCTATGCCGCTCTCAATCCCAACGCCCCAGCCGTCGAGGAGAGCGATCCTCGTGCACGCCTTATCCTCGGACAAGATCTGCTTCGTGGACGGATCAAATTGGATAACCTGCGTTTTCGTAAGGTCGGTAAGTTTACGCAAACGGCGGTTCAGGTCGTCAATCAAAGCGAGGACCGGTTTGACTTAGAGTATCAGCTGGTGTGGCGGGACGACGACGACTTTGAGGTTTCCAGCGGTGCCTGGAACCGGTTTACGCTGGCAGGCTACGAGCAGGAAGCCATTCAAGCGATTGCCAATCGTCCGGAAGCGTCGCAGATCACCGTTACGGTGCGTTTGCCCGACCAGGTCGTACAATAAGCACCATTCATCGACAGGAGTTCAGGCAGCTCCTCGAGCATAGCGCGCATATCCCTGAAGGAAGTGAGATAGAGATGAGCAGGCAAGTTCACGTCATCGGTTCGACCATTCTGATTGCGGCCTTCGCGCTTAGCGCTTGCAACAAGAACCCCGGTCCAAGCGGTCCTGCCAGCTATGGCAATGCGGGTCGAGTTTCAACAGTGGATTCTGGCACGGCAAGCCGTCTTTCGACCAGTCTCACCGGCGCTGACTTCAAGCGCTTTGCGGAAGGCATGACCGATAAGATCTTGGTATCCCAGGCAGAGGAATGGTCTGGAAACAAGCCGCGATTAGTGGTCGGCGACATCGACAACAATACCGATGATGAAAATATCCGTGCCGTCGATATCTATGACGGTATCCAGGAAAAGCTGCTGGCGTCCCAAACGGTCCGGGTTCTCGATCGCAGTGCTAACGACTTCGACTATGTCATCAAGCCTGAAATCACCAACACGCGCCAACGCGATGCCGCAAGCCGCCAGGAGTTGGTATTCTACACCATGAAGATGAAGCTCTATAAGCTGGATGGCGAGCTAGTTGGTCAATGGAGCGACGACATGGCCTTCGCTGACGCCGGCAAGACCTGGTTCTAACCGTTGCGGCAGGCCGGATGACGGGTGGACAGCCTCATAGTGTCGTGTGCATTCGGTAACCCGTAGCGAATGTCAATCGAACCGAGGTGATCGCCATCTCTTTGTCCCAGGTGATCCGGTCGATGACAAAGAGAGCATCGCCTGCCTTTATTCCAAGAAGCTTGGCCTCTTGCCTGCTAGCGGTTGTGGCGGAAAAGGCAATGTCACCCGCTGTGAAGGGAGCATGCGTGACCAGCCATTCATTGGCGCTCTGGTGCGCAAGATCAACGTCGAGAATGGCCGGCACCGAGTGGATATTGACCCACCGATCTTCGTAAACATAGGGCTTGCCCTCAGCCAGATGACGTGAGGTCACATGAAGGACCGCCGCATCAGGTCCAATTTGCATCTTCTTTCGGACATTCAGGGTTGGGCGTTTCCGATTGCGGCGCAGGAGCTGATAGTCATAGGTGAGCCCCTGGTTTTCGATTTCATGACGGATGATCGGAATGTCCAAAGTGGCTCTGCGCACGGGATGCTGCGCAACGAAAGTGCCTGCCTTGCGTCGGCGATCGAGGAGCCCTGTATCAGCCAGTGCTTGAAGCGCTCTGTTAACGGTGGCACGCGCGCAACCAAACTCTAATGCAAGATCGGCCTCATTGGGAATTTGATCACCAGGTCTCCATTCCCGTGCATGAATTCGACGTCGAACTTCGTCCTGAACAGCCTGCCAGCCACGTCTCGCCAAGGCCATCAAAGAGCATCCACAAGGGTCTTTATGACCTGCCGGTAACGCTCGGTGATAGCCTCTCTCGCAACATGGCGGCCATCCCTGACCTTGTGGCGACCGGCAGACCAGACGTCAGTGACCATGCCATCGTCACCTGCAAAAACATAGCTGTCCAGAAGTCGATCGCTATGCCTTCCCGTAAGATCAACGGCTTGATCGTCGAGAGCTAGAAGATCGGCCCAAGCGCCTTCTTCGATACGTCCGGCGTCTCGGTTGGCGGATTGAGCACCACCCGTATTGACGGCATCGAACAGACGTCGCCCGGTGGATTTCTCCGTCGTTGCCAGGGCAGCGCGCGAACGATGCTGAAGACGCTGACTGTATTCCAACAGACGCAATTCTTCGGACAGCGAAATTCTGATATGGCTGTCAGACCCGATGGCGATCCGCCCATCATGGCCCAGCCAACGTACAGCATCGAAGACGCCGTCACCCAGGTTGGATTCGGTGATCGGACATAAGCCTGCGACAGCACCCGTTCGGGCAAGCTCAATCGTCTCTTCTGGTTGCATCTGGGTGCAGTGGATCAAGCACCATCGCTTATCGATCTCGACGTTATCCAAAAGCCATTCGACGGGGCGTCTGCCATAGGCGGTCTGCACTTCATCGACCTCCGCTTCTTGTTCAGCCAGATGGAGATGAATAGGCATTTCCTTCGAGAAGGCGGCTAAACTCATCAACGCCTCTCTCGAAACAGCGCGCAGGCTATGCGCGGCAACACCGATTTTTGCATCAGCAGGCAGGTGGGTGAGGGCGGTCTTCGCGTCTCCAAACAGTCGCAGAAAGCGATCCAGATCATTACCGAATCGACGTTGACCAGCGCCGAGCGAACGGCCATCACAGCCACCTTGCTGATAAAGGACAGGCAACAATGTCATGCCGATCCCGGTCTGTTCAGCCGCCGTCAGGATACGTTCTGACATTTCAGCCAAGTTCTTATAAGGTCGGCCATGTTGATCGTGATGGAGATAGTGAAATTCGACGCTGCTGGCATAGCCTGCTTCCAGCATTTCCATCTGAACATAAGCCGCTATCGCCTCGACTTGGTCAGGTGTGAGATGGCTTAGGAACATGAACATCGCCTGACGCCAGGTCCAAAAAGAATCATTGATCTCCGGCCCCCGATTTTCGGTTAGGCCGGCCATGGCTCGCTGGAACGCATGGCTATGAGCATTAACAGGTGCCGGCAACAACACACCGACACGATAGCCTTGGGGATCGCTATCGTTTTGGATGGCGCTGATCTTGCCCTCCTGATCAAGAGTGACCCGGACATTGTCTTGCCAGCCATAATTCGTAAGAGCGGTTGCTGCCCAGATGATTGTCATGTTTTATCTCGCCTTGGCGAATTTTTATGTCTATACATAATAAACGAACATCTCAGAAACTCAAGCGTTTCAGGTAGTTAAGATGCTGTTCAAAAACGTCCGTCTAGCGACGATGCAAACTGGCCGATCCTATGGGCTGATCGACGACGGTGCCATCATCGTCGAAGATGGCATCATTCGCTGGGTTGGCACCGAGGCCGATTTGCCCGATAGCGCTCTGATACACGAAGAGCAGAATCTTCAAGGCCGCCTCATAACGCCGGCCTTGATCGATTGTCACACGCATATCGTGCATGGCGGTCATCGAGCGCAAGAATTCGAGATGCGGTTGGATGGTGCAAGCTACGAAGATATAGCCCGGGCAGGCGGAGGAATCGTTTCGACCGTCGCAGCGACAAGAAACGCAAGCCTGTCCAATCTGGTGGCCACCGCATTGCCGCGTGTCGATGCGTTGATCGCGGAAGGGATCTCAACCATCGAGATAAAATCCGGCTACGGGCTGGATTGTGACACCGAACTGGACATGCTGCGCGCAGCGATGCTTATCGCCCAGGAACGGCCCGTCCGGGTCAAGACGAGCTTTCTCGGTGCGCACGCTGTTCCGGCCGACTACCAAGGCCACGCCGATGCCTATCTCGACGACATCTGTCTACCCACGTTGGAGGCAGCCCATGCCGAAGGGTTGGTGAATGCGGTCGATGGTTTTTGCGAGGGCATTGCCTTTACGCCGAAGCAGATCGAGCGGGTCTTCGAGAAAGCAGCATCGCTAGGACTTCCTGTGAAGCTTCACGCCGAACAGCTTTCTCATCTCGGCGGCGCCCAGCTTGCCGCGCAATATGGAGCGCTCTCGGCCGATCATCTCGAATATACCAACGACGATGATGCACGCGTCATGGCTGCATCGGGGACCGTTGCAGTGCTGCTGCCAGGCGCTTTCCATACACTCCGTGAAACCAAGCATCCGCCCGTACAAGCATTTCGGCAATTCGGCGTACCGATGGCGATCGCGACGGATTGCAATCCAGGCTCATCACCGCTGACCTCGCTGCTGCTGGCCATGAACATGGCATGCACATTCTTTCGTCTCACCCCGGAAGAGGCCCTTGCTGGCGTGACACGAAATGCTGCCCGCGCGCTCGGCTTGAACGATACTGGTATGATCAAGGCGGGGCTGCGCGCCGATCTCGCGCTATGGAATGTCGAACATCCAGCGGAGCTTGCCTATCGCATGGGCTTCAATCCGCTTCATAAACGCGTCTTTGGTGGATCATCATGACAATCGTCATCAACCCTGGCGAGATGACACTTGCCGAACTCGAAGAGGTCTGGCGCCACAACGAAGGCGTTCGCTTGACCAGTGATGCAAGAGGCTCCGTTGATGCTGCGGCGGAGTTGGTCCAACGCGCTGTCCTTGGGGACAACGCGATCTATGGCGTCAACACCGGCTTTGGCAAACTCGCCAACGTCAAGATCGCAGCAGACGATATGGCAACCCTGCAGCGCAACCTGATCCTGTCCCACTGCTGCGGCGTGGGCGAGCCGCTCGATGCCGCCACGACCAGACTCATGATGATCTTGAAGATGCTGTCGCTTGGTCGCGGTGCGTCAGGCGTTCGATGGTCAGTAATCGCTATGATCGAGGCTATGCTTGAGCGCGGTGTGGTACCGATCGTGCCGGTGCAGGGCTCAGTCGGTGCATCCGGTGATCTTGCACCGCTTGCTCATATGACGGCGGTTCTGATCGGGGAGGGCGAAGCGATATGGCGAGGGGAGATGATGCCAGGTGCATCGGCGCTACGCATGGCTGGCTTGGAACCCATCATTCTCGGTCCAAAGGAAGGTCTGGCGCTGATCAATGGAACGCAGTTCTCAACCGCTTGCGCACTCGCTTCGCTCTTCGGCGCCTGGAGAAACGCGGCGGCTTCGGTAATAACCTCGGCACTCAGCACCGATGCGATCATGGGCTCGACAGCGCCGCTCGTCGATGAAATCCACACTCTTCGTGGTCATGCGGGGCAGATCGCGGTGGCGCGCGCCATGCGTGTTTTGATGGCCGGCAGCGGAATTCGTGAAAGCCACCGCGACGGCGACAACAGGGTGCAGGACCCCTACTGCATTCGATGCCAGCCACAGGTGACCGGTGCAGCGATGGATCTCCTTCATTTCGCGGGCAGTACCCTGGAGGTCGAGGCGAATGCCGTGACCGATAACCCGCTCGTGCTGGTGGACGAAGAACGGATCGTCTCGGGCGGTAACTTCCATGCTGAACCGGTCGCGTTTGCCGCCGATCAGATTGCCTTGGCACTTTCCGAGATCGGCGCCATCGCCCAGCGCCGCGTGGCGCTCATGGTTGATCCAACGCTGAGCTTCGATCTCATGCCCTTCCTCACACCCGACCCTGGTTTGAATTCGGGATTGATGATTGCCGAAGTGACCACGGCCGCTTTGATGAGCGAGAATAAGCATCTCGCCAATCCTTGCTCCACCGACAGCACACCAACCTCGGCCAATCAGGAAGATCATGTCAGCATGGCTGCCTATGGTGCTAGAAGACTTGCCAGGATGAATGCCAATCTCAACACGATCCTCGGTGTCGAGCTGATCTGTGCAGCCCAGGGCATCGAATTTCGAGCACCTCTTTCCACCAGCCCGATCCTAGTCAGGATTCTCGCCGATGTTCGCAACGTCATTCCGGCGATCCAGCAGGATCGTTATCTCGCTCCGGATCTCGCAGCGGCAACAGCCATGATCGCCGAAGGCGCGTTGCTACAAAAACTCAATCTGCCAACCTATGTCACCGGAGGTCAGCCATGAATAAGGTAAGGCATAACGCGCGCGTTATTTATCCTGCTACGGGTACGCAGATAACGGCGAAGAGCTGGCTCACCGAGGCGCCGATGCGCATGTTGATGAACAACCTGCACCCGGAGGTCGCTGAAAACCCGCATGAGCTGGTTGTCTATGGTGGCATTGGTCGGGCAGCGCGCAGCTGGGATGACTTTGATCTGATCGTCGCAAGCCTGAAGGTGCTAGAGAATGATGAAACGCTCCTGGTGCAATCGGGAAAACCAGTCGGCGTTTTTCGTACTCATGGCGATGCGCCGCGTGTTCTAATCGCGAATTCGAATCTGGTGCCCCATTGGGCGACCTGGGATCATTTCAATGAGCTCGATCGGAAAGGGCTTGCAATGTACGGCCAGATGACGGCCGGCTCCTGGATCTATATCGGCTCACAAGGCATCGTCCAAGGAACTTATGAAACCTTTGTCGAGGCCGGTCGCCAGCATTATGATGGGAACCTCACTGGCAAATGGATTTTGACCGCCGGGCTCGGCGGTATGGGTGGCGCGCAGCCACTCGCGGCAGTGATGGCGGGTGCTTGTTGTCTTGCCGTGGAGTGTGATGAAACCCGCGCCGATTTTCGTTTGCGCACCCATTATGTCGACGAGAAAACCGGCTTGCTCGACGAAGCGCTGTCGATGATTGAGCGCTGGACGAAGGCGGGCGAAGCGAAGTCGGTTGCCTTGATCGGCAATGCCGCCGATGTCTTTCCGGAGCTGGTGCAACGCGGCGTTCGTCCCGATCTCGTCACCGATCAAACCAGCGCGCACGATCCCGTGCACGGTTATCTCCCGCGAAAATGGTCCGTTGGGGAATGGCGGGACAAGCAGGAAAGCGATCCAAAATTGGTGGAGAGGGCTGCCCGAGACTCGATGAAGGTCCATGTGGCCGCCATGGTGGATTTCTGGAATGCAGGCGTGCCGACGCTGGACTATGGCAACAATATTCGTCAGGTTGCGCTCGAAGAAGGCCTCGAGAATGCCTTCGCTTTTCCTGGCTTTGTTCCTGCTTATATCCGCCAGTTGTTCTGCCGTGGGATCGGCCCGTTTCGCTGGTGTGCACTCTCAGGCGATCCCGAGGATATCTACAAAACAGATGCCAGGGTCAAAGAGCTTGTGGACGATCCGCATTTGCACAACTGGTTGGATATGGCGCGCGAGCGGATCAGCTTTCAAGGCCTTCCTGCGAGAATCTGCTGGGTCGGTCTCGGCATGCGTCACAAGCTCGGTCTGGCCTTCAACGAGATGGTTGCCTCGGGCGAACTCGCGGCGCCAATCGTCATCGGTCGCGACCATCTGGACAGCGGCTCGGTCGCCTCGCCTAACCGCGAAACCGAAGCGATGAAGGATGGCTCGGATGCCGTCTCCGACTGGCCTCTCCTAAACGCGCTCTTGAATACCGCATCCGGTGCCACCTGGGTGTCCTTGCATCATGGCGGCGGGGTAGGGATGGGCTTTTCTCAACATGCTGGCATGGTGATCTGCTGCGATGGCAGTGCGGACGCCGCGCGCCGGATCGAAAGGGTGCTGTGGAATGATCCTGCAACTGGTGTGATGCGCCATGCTGATGCCGGCTATGACGATGCCTTGGATTGCGCACGAGAACATGGTCTGAATTTACCGGGTATTCTGGCATAGTCGATCAGGCAAAACATGGGACGGGAGGAAGCATGATTAGCGACAAGTCCACAGCTTTAATCGACGAGGTCGATATCGAACGCTTTGCCCTTGACGGCGCGATCGTGCTTCGCGGCCTCTTTTCAGCTTGGGTCGAACCGTTGCGCGAAGGTATTGATGCACTGATGGCTGATCCTAGCCCGCGTGAACGCTCCTATCAGCCGGCAGATGGGTCAGCGCGCTTTTTTCAGGACCTTTGCAACTGGCAGCGGATTGCTCAGTTTCAGGACTTCGTCCGAAACTCGCCCGCGGGCGAGGCGGCGGCATTGCTGATGCGCTCTAGGACCGGACGCTTCTTTCACGATCACGTTCTTGTCAAGGAGCCGGGAACATCGATTGTTACGCCCTGGCATCAAGATCAACCCTATTACTGCACAGAGGGCGACCAGAGTGTGAGCCTTTGGATTCCGCTCGATCCGGTACCTGAGGCGACATCGCTGCAATGTGTCGCTGGATCCCATCTCCGGGGCAAAACCCACAAGCCCAAGCGCTTTGACGGCTCCGATCTATACGAAAAGGACGATCGCGATGAGATGCCTGACATCGACGGCAACCGCGAGAACTACAATATCCTGAGCTGGGCTCTGGAGCCTGGTGATGCCGTCGCTTTCGATTTTCGCGTCATCCATGGTGCTGCTGCCAATACCGGACAAAGCAATCGCCGCCGCGCCTTTTCCGCGCGATGGGTTGGAGACGATGCGCTGTTTGTCGATCGGAAAGGTAAGGGCTCCCCGCCTTTCGATCACCTCACCTTGAAAACCGGCGACCCGCTCGACGGGGCAGATTTTCCAGTCGTTTATCAACGGTAGCGGCTCCGAGCTGAGCCTTACTCCGCAATATCCTGGCGCGACCCAACGTCTGCTGCTACGTCATCTTGGATCGTCAACTCAGTCGGCAATCAAGGAGTTCTCCAACGATGACGGAACGGTCCGATCCTCTTAGGGCGCGGCTTCTTCGCGCCGAGACTGTTGTGGGCACGATGGCCTTTGAATTCTTCACACCTGGACTTGTACCAGTGCTGCAGGCTGCCGGCTGCGCGTACGTCATCTTGGACATGGAGCACAGCGCAGTCAGCATAGAGACCATCAAGCAGCAAATCGCGGCGGCACGCGGCCTGAATATCGAACCTTGGGTGCGCATTGGCCAGAAGAACTATGCCACGGTCGCAGGCGTTCTCGATGCCGGCGCCAAGGGAATCATGGCACCGATGGTCGAAACGGTGAGCGAGGCGGAAGATCTCGTGGCCTGGGCACGCTATCGGCCGGAAGGGCGTCGCGGTCTGGCGTTCGGGGTGGGTCACGATGCGTATCGGGGTGACGATTCCATCGTCCGGATGCAACAATCCAATGCCGAGACTGTGATGATCGCACTCCTCGAAAGCGAGCGTGGCATCGAGAACGCCGATGCGATTCTCGCGACGCCCGGCATGGATGTCGGCTGGCTCGGCCATTTCGATCTGACCAACGATCTCGGCATCACCGCCGACTTCACACATCCAAGGTTCCTGTCGGCAGTCGACCAGTTGGTGGCAGCAGGTAAGATGAGCGGTAAGGCGCTAGGTTTTGCAGATGGCAGCGTTGAAAGGGTTCGAGCGTTCGCCAGCAAAGGCTTCAATGTTCTGGGCTATGCCAATGATGTTGCAGCCTTAAGGACCGAGATCGCGCGCGGCCTAGCGCAGATCACCGAGTAATGGTGTGAGCCCTTCCAGGAGACCATCAAGAGTGACCATGAAAAAGGCGCACGGAACGAAAGCTCGCAAAGCCCGACGAGATGGCCATGCCATTATCGAATGCGAGCACCCTCAGCCGTGAACAGGAAAACTTTGTCTGGATCAAAAGTGAAGGCAACGTTTTCTCCCGGTTTGACCGGGCTATAGCCACGCTGCTCGACCACCAGCGGCTCACCGGATAGGGCATGGGCATAGATGTAGGATGCGCCACCTAGCTGTTCGGTAACATCGGTTTCGAGCTCGATCTTGAACGGCTCACCATTGGCCATGCTGATATGCTCGGGCCGGATGCCGAGCCGCACCGCACTTCCTGGAACCGGTGCTTCGCGTATCGGCAGGGTAAGGGTGGCATCACGTTGCTCGATCAACGCCACGGAAGCCGTCTGCTCAGTTATGCTTTCAATGCGACCATTCAGAAAATTCATCTTGGGCGAGCCGATGAAGCCGGCGACGAATTGGTTGTTGGGATCATTATATAGATGAAGAGGCGAGCCGATCTGCTCGACATTGCCGGCACGTAACACCACGATCTTGTCGGCAAGCGTCATTGCCTCGACCTGATCATGGGTCACATAGATCATGGTCGTCCCCAGATCCTGATGCAGCTTTGCGATCTCGACCCGCATCTGTACGCGCAACTCGGCGTCCAAATTTGATAGGGGCTCATCAAACAAAAAAACACCGGGATTGCGCACGATCGCTCGGCCAATCGCCACCCGCTGGCGCTGACCGCCGGAAAGCGCTTTTGGGGTTCGGTGCAGATAATCTTCGAGCTGCAAGATACGCGCGGCGTCGTCGACGCGCCGCTTGATCTCGTCCTTCGGCATCTTCGCCATGCGTAGGCCAAAGCCCATATTCTGCTCGACCGTCATATGCGGATAAAGCGCATAGGACTGGAATACCATGGCGATGCCGCGTTCCGAGGCGTCGATGTCGTTCACCACACGGTCGCCAATCGTAATCGTGCCCTCGCTGATCTCTTCGAGCCCGGCGACCATGCGCAGCAGGGTGGACTTACCACATCCAGACGGGCCAACGAAGACACAGAATTCACCTTCGTCGATATCGAACGACACCCCATGAATGACCTCGGTGGAGCCATACCGTTTGACGACATCGTCGAGCTTCAACCCTGACACATTAACCTCCCCTGATGATCGTTCATGTTCCCGGCAACATACGCACAGTTGCTTCTTCGGCGATCATTGCCGCTGCTACTTTAAGCTTTGGCGCATAGGCCCCAAGTTTCTTGAGATCGGTGACAAACTTGGTCGAGGTCACCGACAATCCCCCTAACAGCGTGTTGCGGCTGGAAAGAATCGGCACGGCAATGCAGATGATATTGGGCTCATGCTCTTCTCGATCGAAACCATGGCCGAGCTTTTGGATCTCGGCGATTTCGGTGCGAAGAGCTGTCTTCGTATCAATGGTTGCCGGCATGTATTTATGGAAGGACTGACGTTCCAGTGCGCGATCGAGTGCTTCACTGTCGAGGTGAGCGAGCATGACCTTGCCGACACCGGTGCAATGGGCGGGGCCTACCTTGCCGGGTGATGAAAACATGGTGACAGGTTGGGTTGCCGTCCTTTTGTCGAGATAGAGAACCTGGCCATTGTCGAGAACAGCAAGATGGATCGTTTCCCCAAGCTCGACCGCAAGCTCATCTAGTGTGTCGCGAGCAACATCTGCCAGGCTCGATCGAAGCCATGCACTATGGGCAAGCCGAATCAAGCGAAGGCCTGGATGATAGGTCCGCTGCTCGGCGTCATAGATCA
Organism: Geminicoccales bacterium; assembly: GCA_050633905.1. Lineage (GTDB taxonomy): Bacteria > Pseudomonadota > Alphaproteobacteria > Geminicoccales > Geminicoccaceae > JANQPX01. The sequence goes on along the minus strand of JBOEHJ010000003.1, from coordinate 108,678 downwards.
CCATGTCAGCCTCGATCAGCGACTTCAAAAGCCTATGAAGTGTGGCTTTTGGATAGGGTTGTGTTTTGAGTAGATCGGTGAAGCGGAGCGGCTGCGCACCGGTCGCGACAGCCTCAAGGAGAGCAAGGCCTTTAGCGAGTGTGCCCGTACCCGGATCTAGCCTCCCCGGATCGGTTCCCGACGTCTGATCATCAAGCCTCGTTGCCATGTTTTTTCCGACCTGTCACTCTTGGTGATGACGACACAGAGCGCGTTGACAGCTTAGCGGGGTCTGGCTAGAGTTTCAATTGTTGAAACAAGTTTCTGAGAAATGAAACAAATTCTTGTCGATGGAACATTGTGAGGCCGACGGCTGAAGGCCGAGGTCTTCGGGAGGTTAATCCATGAGACGATATCTCGCTGGCGCGACGTCGGCGCTCGCTTTAATGAGCTGGCTTGCAGGGTCAGCTCTCGCTGGCACGATTGTCATCAACACCGATACGTCGGATCCAGCCCCCAAGCAGGCATTCCAGGAACTGATCGACGGGTTCAAAGAAGCCCATCCCGATGTCGAGGTTGAATGGAACGTGTTCGACCATGAGGGCTACAAGACCTCGATCCGTAACTTTCTGACCGCCGATGCGCCCGATATCGCTGCTTGGTATGCCGGCAACCGCATGGCCCCCTATGTCAATGCCGATCTGTTCGAGGACGTTTCCGATGTCTGGGCGGATAACGGCCTTGACGACACGTTAAAGTCAGCTGCCGCCTCCATGACCATGGACGGCAAGAAGTGGGGCGTGCCCTACACCTACTATCAGTGGGGCATCTACTACCGAAAAGACATCTTCGCTGATCTCGGCATCGAGCCACCCAAAAACTGGGATGAGTTCCTGGCGGCCAGCGCCACGATCAAGGAAGCTGGCAAAGCCCCGATCGCAATCGGCACCAAGGCTCTCTGGCCGACCGGCGGCTGGTTCGACTATCTGAACCTCCGGGTCAATGGCTATGAGTTCCACATGGAGCTGACTGGCGGCCAAGTGCCTTACACCGATGATCGCGTGAAGGCGGTGTTCGATAGATGGGCTGAACTGATTGAGCCCGGCTATTTCGTCGATAACCACGCCGCCCTTGACTGGCAGGACGCCCTGCCGCTCCTGGTCCAAGGCGAAGCCGCCATGTACCTGATCGGTAACTTCGCGGTCGCACCTCTGCGCGAGGCCGGCCTCACCGACGATCAGCTCGGCTTCATGCAGTTCCCAGAGATCACGCCAGGCATCCCGCTTGCTGAGGACGCGCCGACCGACACCCTGCACATCCCAGCCAATGCTAAGAACAAGGAAGACGCCAAGAAGTTCCTGGCCTATCTCGCCGAGGCAGATGTGCAGAGCCAGCTCAACGCCACGCTCGGTCAGCTGCCGGTCAACAACCAGTCAGCGGTGCCGGAAGACGTCTTCCTAGCTGATGGCTTCGAAATGCTGTCCGGTGCTTATGCGCTGGCGCAGTTCTATGACCGGGACGCCGTCGCCGAGATGGCCAAGGCGGGCATGGAAGGGTTCCAGGAATTCATGGTCAAGCCTGACCGCGTCGACGCCATCCTGGAACGCCTCGAAAAAATCCGAGCCCGCGCCTACAAATAGCGGCCAGGGGGCGTAGCCTGGACAGGACCTCGACACGCGATGGTCCGTCCAGGCTCCGTCCCGCGAGCGAGCGATCTGAGCGGGGGGTGTTATGGCTACGACGGTCGCAATAGAGGAATCATCTAAAGTCACAAAAAAATGGAAGGCCAATCAGCGAAAGCTGGCGCCCTGGATTTTTTTGGCGCCTGGCGTCTTCATGTTTCTGGTCTATGTGATCTTCCCGATTTTCTCCTCGATGTGGATCAGCTTCTATGACTGGGACGGCATTGGAGAAGCTACCTGGGTCGGCGGCGAAAACTATGTCGAGCTGTTCGACGACGACGCGTTCTACACCTCGCTCAAAAACAATGTCATCTGGCTGCTGCTCTATATGCTCGCCGTGCCGGCAGGCCTCCTGATCGCGATTTTTCTGAACCAGAATGTCACCGGCATTCGGATCTATAAATCGCTCTTCTTCTTCCCCTTCGTCATCAGCCAGGTCGTGGTCGGCCTGATCTTCGCCTGGTTCTATGCGCCGAATTTCGGTCTGCTTACCCAGATCTTCGCCTGGCTCGGTATGGGCAATATCGCGATCCTGGCCGATGAGCGTTTCGTCACCTACGGCATCATCGCCGCCGGGCTCTGGCCGCAGATCGCCTACTGCATGATCCTTTATTTGACCGGCCTGAACAATGTCTCGCCCGACCAGGTCGAGGCCGCTCGCCTGGACGGTGCCAAGGGCTTTCGCATGCTTTGGCACGTCATCATTCCGCAGCTCAGGCCCGCAACGTTCATCGCCGTCGTGGTCACCATCATCGGCGCGCTTCGCTCCTTCGATCTGATCTCGATCATGACCGATGGCGGCCCCTATGGCTCGTCGCGCGTGCTCTCTTTCTATATGTATGAGCAAGCCCTTTCCGAATATGGCTTTCGCATGGGTTATGGTGCTGCCATCGCGGTCGTTCTGTTCCTGATCATGATGGTCTTCATCTCAGGCTTCATCTGGAAGATGGTGTCCGACGAGCGGGGAGGGCGCTGATGTTTCCGAAACCCATCGAGCAGTCTAGCTCCGGATTCCGCTTCGGCTACAATATCGCCTTACCAGTGGCACTGATCCTCTGGCTCCTGCCACTCCTCGGCGTGATGATGACCTCGATCAAGCCGGCGGCCGATCTCACCGCTGGCAATTATTTTGGCCTGCCGTCATCAATCGCCTTGGTCGAAAACTATACTGCCGTCTTCGAAAACTCGCCGATCGGTCAATATATCTGGAACAGCTTCAAGGTGACAATCCCGACCGTGATCGGCACACTCGCACTCTCCTGCCTCACCGGCTTTGCGCTTGCCGTCTACGGTTTTCGCGCCAATCTCCTTGTCTTCTTCATGTTTGTCGCCGGCAATTTCGTGCCCTTCCAGATCCTGATGGTCCCGGTGCGCGACCTCACCCTCAATCTGGGCCTCTACGACACGACGATGGGCCTGATCCTGTTCCACGTCGCCTTCCAGACAGGCTTTTGCACCCTCTTCATGAGGAACTTTATTAAAGCGCTCCCCCACGAACTGATTGAGAGCGCCCGCGTCGAAGGGGTCAGCGAATTCCGCATCTTTTGGTACATCGTGCTCCCCCTGATGCGCCCCGCGATCGCAGCCCTCGCCGTTTTGATCTTCACCTTTATCTGGAACGACTATTTCTGGGCAACCGTCCTGGTCCAGGGTAGCCACGCGCTTCCCGTCACCGCCGGCCTCTACAGCCTGAACGGCCAATGGGTCGCCGCCTGGCACCTCATCTCGGCAGGCTCCATCGTCGCCGCCATGCCCCCGGTGATCATGTTCTTCCTCATGCAAAAACACTTCATCGCCGGCCTAACCCTAGGCGCCACCAAAGGCTAGCGGCGACGCGCCGCTGCGGTTACTGGACCTCGTTCAATATCGGTTAAGGGTCTCTAAGACACATGCTCCAAACCTGTCGACTCGATAGTCCAGGGCAAACCTTGGTTTTCGCATCTTTTGATGGCCGCATGCCAAGTTGCATCTATTGGGGCCAAGCTTTACCTGAGCAAGAGGATCTCAAGACACTGGCGCTCGCTCTGCTGCTGCCCATCGGCAGCGGCACTCTTGATCTCCTACCAGAGCCGTCGCTTTGTCCGGAGGCAGGACGGGCTTATCCCGGCGAACCCGGGATTATTCTTGCCGACGCCCACGGCCAGGTAGTGCCAACCCAGTTCGAGTTCAAGAATGTGATGTCTGGCCTTCATGAACTGACAATCGAATCATGCGATACGGAGAGAGGCCTTTGTCTAACAACGCATTTAGCACTTGATCAGGCAAGCGGCGTCCTCACCGCCGAAAACACGCTCGTCAACCGACATAAAAATTCGGTCCAACTGCAGTGGTTGACGACACCCACTTTGCCGCCCCCCACTGACGTCTCGCATTTTCTCGACTATGCCGGACGCTGGACGCTGGAATTGGGGGAACATCTCGTTCCCTTCGCTCGAGGTGTCCACAGCCGCAGCTCGCGCCGTGGCAGACCAGGCCATGATCATTTTCCAGCACTTGTCATCGCACCACAGAATAACCGACTTGGTGATGCCTATGGTTGGCATCTCGGGTGGTCCGGCAACCATCGGATGATCGTCGAAGAACTCCCCAACGGCCGACGACTCGTCCAGTTCGGGGAGGCGCTGGAACCGGGAGAGATTTGTCTAGGACAAGGAGATGCCTACACGACACCGCGTCTCTATGCAGCCTTCACAACGGATGGCATGAATGGCCTTTCCCTTGCCTTTCAGACTCATGTCCGAGGCTCCGTTCTTTCCTGGCCGGATATCAGTAGGCCCAGACTGGTTCATTACAATTGCTGGGAAGCTGTCTACTTCGATCACAAGCTTGATCGTCTGAAATCCTTGGCCGACAAAGCGGCCATGATCGGTGCTGAACGTTTTGTCCTGGATGACGGCTGGTTTCGTGGTCGCGATGACGACACCACTAGCCTCGGCGATTGGTTCGTCGACGCTGAAAAATACCCGCAAGGCCTCCAGCCGCTGATCGATCATGTCGAGCGAAACGGCATGACCTTTGGTCTTTGGGTCGAACCCGAAATGGTCAATCCTGTCTCCGACCTCGCCAGCCAGCACCCCGACTGGATCATCGCCCCCAAGGGCTACGAGCCCGTTCTCGGCCGCCAGCAGCAAGTGCTTGACCTCACAAACCCCACTGTCACGGATTATCTGTTCGAACGCCTGGATGCACTCCTGACCGAGTATCGTATCGACTATCTCAAATGGGATATGAATCGAGACCTGGTGAACGCATTGGATGGGGAAGGGCGGCCCCTTGGCCACCGCCAGACTCTTGCTCTCTACAATCTCCTGCAGCGGCTTCGTGGCCAGCATCCCAACGTCGAGATCGAAAGCTGCGCCAGCGGTGGCGGCCGGATGGACTACGGTATTCTCCGCTATACCCAGCGGGTCTGGCTCTCCGATTCCAACGATGCCCGTGAACGCTGGCGCATGCAGCAAGCAGCCCAAACCTTCTTGCCGCCCGAGATCATCGGCAGCCATGTCGGTCCGAGAACCAGTCATACATCAGGACGACAACTCACGATGGCCTTTCGCGCCGCAGTCGCCATGACCGGCCATATGGGCTTCGAAATGGACCTTGATGAGCTGACCGATGAAGAATGCGATACGCTGGCAGCAGCAACCCGTTTCTATAAAACTAACCGCGATTTTCTTCATACCGGCCGCCAATACCGCCTTTCTACGCCTGAACGATTTGCGATGGCACAAATGACGGTCAGCCATGAACAGGATCGTTTTCTAATTTTTTATGGCTCAACCGCGGTTGAGCAGAACGAAGCACCACGACCGCTAAAGCTTCAAGGGCTGTCCCAAGGAAGTCACTATCATATGAGCCTCGTGAACCCGGACATCCTGGCGAAAGGCACCATGCGCCGATGGGCATCGCCGCTTGCCGACGCTGATGGTTTTTCGTTGACCGGTGGCGCGCTAATGCAGGCGGGGCTTGGGCTGCCTCTACTCTTCCCCAATTCGATGCTGATCATCGATGGACATGTGGGGCGTTAGGGGATCTCTGCGAAAACATGAGCCATATTTTTGATAGCGTCGTCGTCTGTGCGACATTAGAAGCGAAGACAAACTGAAGTTTACACTGATATCCGATTCCGCCGAGACATCTTGTTTGATGATGCTTACAAGCCTTGAATTGTATCAAAGACTTGGTGTCGCACTTAAGCACAGCATGGCATGCTGTGCGATCGTCTGGATAACAGCTTTGATCCTGTCGGCAACGTCCGCCTTCGCGGGCGTTGACCAACAGTTCGAACGCTCACCCGCGGAGCAAACATGGGGTGAAAGGCTGACGGAGACCAAAGGCTATGACGGCTTCTCCAATAGCTACGCCTTGGTCATCGGGATCAGTGACTATCCTGACGGTTACGCCGACCACCGGACGCTGCTCGATGACATCGGGCTTCTGCTGAACGAAGGACTTCGCCCCCCAAACAGGCGTACGCCAAGCATGCGGGCCATTGACACGCAGGCGGGTATCTATTGGCGCTATTGAAGCAAGTTAGTTGCCGGATCAGGGATAAATTCTGAACTTGTCTCTCAGATGTGCATCCATCTTCTGATCAAGATAACCAACCCTTTGTTCGGCAAGGATTTCCTTTGCCTTGGCACGCGCGACATCCCAGGCATCAGGGGCGCCGCTCTCATCCCAGACAGCTGGCGTGTCGCGATTAGCCAGCGTGGGGTAAAAATAGTCACGCTCCATGGCCCGCAACGTATGATCGCCGCCGAGAAAATGTCCCTCACCGGTCACAACATCTCGGATAGCCTCAAAACCAAGGGTGTCGTCGCTCACCTCGATGCCGCGAATGATACGATGGACATTGGCGATCATTTCATTGTCCAGCACAAAGGCTTCGAACGATACGCCGAGCAGGGATGCCATCATCCCCGAGCTCTCATAAACCATATTCGCCCCGGCCAGGCCGCAGGCGACAGCAGAGAGCGCCTTCTCCGCCCCCATCTGCGCATCAGCTGCCTTTGAATCGGCCATCGATGAGGCAACACCTGTCGGAAGGCCAAGATGATTGCCGATCTGCGCCGCCGCCGCATTCATCGCCGAGATTTCACCGCCCGAGCCGCAAAAGGCGCCTGTCCGCAAATCGACGACGAAGGGCCAGTTAGAAAAAATGACCGGATGCCCGGGCTTAAACAGATTGACGAGGACAAGGCCTGCCAGCGTCTCTGCGGTGGTTTGTGCCAGCATACCCGCGAGCGTTGCCGGTGCCGTTGCGCCGGACTGGGCCGCGATGATCGCATTGATCGGCATATTGTGCTGAAGGCAGGCCAGCATCACCGACACGGCGTCTTCGCCGTAACGAAGCGGAGAGATAACGGGCGAGATATGCGCCTTGCAGAACGGCTTTTTCGCAAATTTACCGTCGCCGCCGGCCACGATGTCGAACATCTCGACAATCGGGTGAACATAGTCGCCGATGGTAAAGCTCGTGCCAACCGGCTTTTGCGTGCCTTTCATCAGGGCAAAAGCGGTGTTCATGTCGAGGTCGAAATTGTCAGCGATATCCGTTGCAACGCAGCATCGCGTGAACCAGCTCACATTGTCCAACTGATCGATGAGGCTGGTAAAGTCGTGAAGATCTTGGAGTGTGGACGGGCGGTATCGACCTGTGTCCAGATCCAGCGTCTGCACCGCTGCCCCGCCGGTTCCAAAATAGACGCTGTCCCCACCGACGTTGATGCTCAGGTCCGGATCACGACCATGAAAGACGAACGATTTGCAGGCCCCATCAACGATGTCTTCGATGAAGGGGCGTGGAAAGGAGAGTCTTCCCAGGCTGTTGATCCGACAGCCTTGCTCCAAGGCCTTGGTCATCACGACATCCGGGACATCAGCAAAACCGATCTGGTCGAGAATCCGATAAGCCGTCGCCAGGATCGCCGACATGTCCTGGTCTGAGAGTGGTCTGTACTGCCCGCCCTTTTGCCCAGGTGCTGCTGGTTTGTGCACTTTCTCCTCAGCTTGCCGCAAAGCGATACGTGCCGCCCGCCCACCAGCCCTGCGCCCTCGATCCGCCATGAACATTCCTCCTATTGATGAAACCATCGCTCATCGCATGCGATAACGAAAGACAAACATCGTTTCGATGTCTATGTCCGAGTAATCGCATGTAGGGAAGGGCAACAGGGCTCACGAAATCATGAACCGACCTCGTTCTTCATAAAAGCATCCGCGCCCTAATCGCGAAGCAACCGCTTGATGATCCCGAAGGAGGTAAGGTCAGGGTATAGTCCATGGGTCCTGGGCACATGCCATTTCGACCAAAGCTTCGCTACCTCTTCGTTTCGATATCTGCGTCAAGCGTGGTCCCGCTAATAGACGGCTTCATAGGCAGTACAGACCTCAGCCGGCGACAGGCCCTTTACATGGGCAAGCTCGCCCCGCTTATGCTTGAGATAGACGTCGATGAAGGGGTCTTGGAACCATGACCGAACAACGTCGTTTTGCTCCAGCAATGCCAGCGCATCTTCCAGTGTCTCCGGCAAACGCACGAAGCCCTTGGCTTTGAGATCTTGGTCGGACAGGAGCGAGAGATCTTCTTCCGTGGGTGGCAGTGGCTCGAGGCGGTTTCTGATGCCATCGACACCAGCAAGAACGAGAGCTGCGAGTTGTAAATAGGGGCTGCCCGATGAGTCCGCACCCCTGAACTCGAAATTAAATTGTTTCGCCGGATCCATACCAGAAAGATCGGCAACAGGGCATATGCGGACCGCCGCCTCGCGGTCGCGATAGCCTAGATTATTGTAGGCTGCGCTCCAACGATGGGGCGTGAGGCGCGCATAGGAGACGGCACTGGGTGCGGTAAAGGCGAGGATGGTCGGCAGGTGGTGGAGGATTCCGGCAACGAAATGTCGAGCCGTTTCGTTGAGGCCGCCTGGCCCTGCTGGATCATACGTCGCGGGCGTACCGGCGTCGTCGACAAAGCTCATATGGATATGGACACCGTTACCGACGCTATCTGGGTGTCGGATCGGCGTGAATGTAATGTGTTCACCGGTCCTTCCGGAGGTCGCGCGGGCAATTTCGCGCATGAACACGGCATGATCGGCAGCACGCACACCAGTCTGTGGATGCATGGTGACCTCATATTGTTGCTCGCCCCATTCCCTCAGGAACGAGTCCGGTTCGACACCGACAGCCCGCAGCGCTGCCAGATAGGCGCCGCCAAAAGCCTTTTTCTCGCGAAATCCGGTGAGGCCAAAGCCAGCCCCATCACCAACGCCTTCATCGATGAACTGGAACTCCATCTCGAACGCTGATTTCAGCGTAAGGCCGGTCTCCGACGTCAGGCGCGACAGCGCGTCTTTTAAGATGCCACGAAGGCAACAAGCCCATGGCTTACCGTCGGTGTGGCAGATATCACCCAAAAAGAAATGTTCCAAAGGCGATCCGTCTTGAAAATCGCATTTGGCTTCAGCATCGACATCCGGGATCAGCAGGAGATCACCGAGCGCACCGAATGGCGACTCCGCGATCGTGTTGAAGGCCGTGATCTGGGCATTGGTGGGCACCCAGCCAATACCTCTTGCCAGCCTGGCCTCAAGATCAGTGGCTGGAAACGCTTTGCCCTTCACATGCCCAGACAAATCGCTGCAGCAGACCATAACGAGTTCTTCTTGGATCATATTAAGCCCTTATGGTTGATCGGCACACCGCTGCTGCGAACGAGTTTGTCACCTATCAAAATTCAAGTTGTTCTCTAACATCATAATAACGTCCGTTCTCGACAGACAAGCCGGGGAGCTAGGCAAACCGATGGTGAGGAAGGCCGGATGATGGCTCGGACCTGGATCGGCATAGCGGGCTATGTCGTTTTCCTCCTGTCCGCAGCGTTGATAGCAGCCAGCATCGGTGGCAGCATCGAGCGTACGCTGATCGTCTTTTTCATCAGCCTGATCGCGGTTCTCGGGATGGGGGTCTATTCCGGTAATTCCGGCATCCTCAGCTTCGGTCATCTCGCCTTCATGGGCATTGCCGCCTATCTTTCAGGCATCCTCACCATGCCGGTTGCCATGAAGATGATGACCCTTGCCAATGCACCAGCTTTTCTGGCGACCGCTCATCTCGATTTCTTCAGCGCGACCGTGGTGACCGTCTTGTTTGTGATGGCGGTTGCGCTCGTTCTTGGCCTTGTGATCTCACGGCTCGATGGCTCATCCGCCACCATTGCCACGCTGGGCCTCTTGGTGATCGTGCATGGCATCATCATCGGCGCGCGCGACATTACCCGTGGCAGCCAGTCCTTTTTCGGCGTCCCTCGCTGGACGGATATCACCGTGGCCGCGGGCTGCGCCATTCTCGCGATTGTTATTGCGAGGCTGTTCAAAGATTCTGTTTTCGGCCTGAAGCTGCGTGCTGCACGTGATGATCAACTGGCTGCCGGTGCGATGGGCGTCAATGTGCGCCGTGAGCGCTTGATCTCCTGGGTGATCAGTGCAGGCCTGGTTGCCATCGCGGGTGTGTTGCTCGGCCACTTCCTCGGCGCCTTTTCGGTCAAGAAATTCTACTTTGTCGACACATTTGCTCTGTTGGCGATGTTGATCGTCGGCGGCATGGCGACGGTCAGCGGCGCACTTGCGGGCGCTGTCCTAATTACGATGGTATCGGAGTTTCTGCGCCGGGTCGAAGGCGGTATCGACCTTTTTGGCTATCAAACACCGGAGCTGTTTGGCACCACTCAGATCGGTATTGGCCTGATCATTCTCCTGGTCATGTACAGGAAAGCCGGCGGCCTGCTCGATCGCTTGGAATGGGACGAGCTTCTTCTACCGCGCCCGGCAGAGCATGCGATCTCGGCCGACGTCCTGCCAGTTGGAATGACATCACAGCCGCCTGAGGGGATCCTGGAAGCCAGACGGATCAACAAGACCTTCGATGGTCTTGTTGCTCTCGACAAGGTGTCTCTCTCCCTCAGGAGCGGCGACATCGTGGGCTTGATCGGCCCGAACGGGTCAGGCAAGACGACCTTGTTGAATGTTCTATCAGGCGTGCTACCGGAAAGCGCCGGCAAGATCCTGATCGACGGCGATGACGTCACGGGAACACCTTCCCATCAACTGGCAGGAAGAGGAATCAGCAGGACGTTCCAGAACATCAGGCTGTTCTCCTCAATGTCAGTTCGCCAGAATGTCCTGGTTTCGGCGCTGGAAAAATGGCCCTCAGTATCGAACCGGGCCGCTGCAATGATGGTCGATCGCGCACTCGCGGAGATGAAGCTCGGCGGCGTGACCGACCTTCAAGCATCGACGCTATCTTACGGCGATCAAAGGCGGGTGGAGGTTGCAAGGGCGCTCGCTCTCGATCCGCGTTTTTTATGCCTGGACGAACCGGCAGCAGGGATGAACCGGGAAGAGACGGATGCCCTGATGGACGACCTGAAGGGGCTTCGTGAACGATATGCCATGGGTATCTTGATCGTCGATCACGATCTGCCGCTGATCATGCGCTTATGTGATCGGGTGGTCGTCTTGAACGAAGGCCGTGTCATTGCCGAGGGCACCCCGCAATCCGTGCAGAAAGACCCTGCAGTGATCGAGGCCTATCTCGGCAAGAAGGGCAGCCGACAGGTTGCCGATGTCTTAACTCAATAAGGAACAAGGGAGAGCATCATGTTGTATAAATTGACCATCGCCGCCTGTCTCTCGGCAGTTGTCGCTATCCCGGCAGCGGTTTCAGCAGAGGAATTGCTAATCGGAACAGCGACCGGGCAAACCGGCGGCCTTGCCCCCTATGACGGCCCAGCCATGAAGGGTTTCCAGATCGCCGTTGACGAGATCAATGCCGCAGGCGGGATCGCCGGTAAATTCGAGGTCAAGTTGATCTCCAAGGATACGCGATCGGATGCCGCACAAACGTCCATCGCTGCGCAGGAACTAATCGATTCCGGGATCAGTGTCCTGATCACGCCGTCCGATGCCGACCCATCATTTGCAGCAGCAGCACTGGCAACAGACGCCCAAATTCCAGCCTTCTCGCCGGCCGCCTCTTCACCGACGCTCCCAATGATGGGCGGCGACTATATGTTCGCCAATTTCCCAGGCGACAATGTCCAGGCCACCGTGTCGGCGGAATGGGCTTACGGGGAAGGGTTGAAAAACGCCTACGTTCTCTACTCGCCGGATACGCAATACACGACGCTACCGCTCTATTTCTCAGATGTCTTCGAGGCGCTCGGCGGGACGGTCGCAGGTGAGGGGACTTATACGATCGGTCAGCAGGACTTCTCCGCCGAAGTCACCAAGATCAAATCGATGGACCCGCCGGTGGACGTGGTCATGACATCGGCCTATGAGCCCGATTTTCCGGCATTTATCCGCCAGCTGCGTGCTGCTGGCGTCACCGCACAGGTCATCGGCAGTGATGGTATCGATTCACCGACAACTTTCTCCTTAGGCGAGGCTGCTGAGGGTCTAGTCTTCTCGACGGCCGGTCATGCCACACCCGGAAGCCCACTTGAGGGTTTCAACAAAAAGTATGCTGAAACCTATGGTGAGGAAACGGACACCATCTTTTCCGCCATCGGCTACGACCTGATGAAGGTCATTGAAGCAGGCGTCATAACAGCGGATAGCACCGATCCCCAAGCCATCCGTGACGCGGTCGCCAATCTCGAAAACGTCCAGGGCGTCACCAGTATGATCACTTATAAGGACACCACAGGCATGCCGGTGCGCCAGGTCACGCTGATCCGGGTCAACGATGGCGGACGCGAGCTGGTCGCCCAGCCGTCGCCGACGGCCGATCTCGTGCCTGAACCACGAATGCAGTAACTGGTTCCGGCTCCCCAGGCGAGACGGACATGGCTATTTTGGCAGTCAACGGCCTCCATGTGCGGTACGGTCCCGTGGAGGCCGTACGGGGCATTTCGCTCACGATTGAGGAAGGCGAAATCGTCACGTTGCTCGGTGCCAATGGTGCCGGGAAGTCATCAACCCTGAATGCCATCGTCGGGTTGGCCGCCGTCCATCAAGGCGGGATCATGTTCCGAGACAAGAATCTCGTTGGTCTTGCCACCGAGCAGCTTGTCCGGCTTGGGATCACGCTAACACCTGAGGGAAGACGGGTTTTTGGCTCGTTGACCGTCGAAGAAAACCTGCTTTTGGGCAGCCAACCGCTTGGACGATCAGGTGAGCAGCGGAGGAAAAACCTTGAGCAGGTGTTCGATCTGTTTCCGATCTTGGTGGAACGGCGCCGGCAGATCGCCGGAACGCTATCGGGCGGTCAGCAACAGATGCTCGCGATTGCGCGATCATTGATGTCGTCGCCGAAAATGCTGCTGCTCGACGAGCCATCACTCGGCCTCGCACCACAAATTGTCGAGACGATCTTCGATCAGATCCTGACGTTGCGTGACAGCGGCATCACCATGCTGCTGGTTGAGCAAAATGTTGCCATGTCGCTGGACATCGCTGATCGGGGTTATGTCATGGCGGCCGGATCGATCGCCACGTCTGGAACGGCGAAGGAGCTGGGTTCATCTCAATTGATTGAGCAGGCTTATCTCGGCCACGAATAGCGTTGGAAAAAGGCGCCATCTTTGGAAATTTTTGCTCAACAAACGATCAATGCGATCTCGCTCGGTGGCACTTATGCCCTCCTGGCTTTAGGTCTTGCCATCATCTTTTCGATCATGGGCATGATCAATTTCGCCCATGGCGAGTTGATGACGATCACCGGTTACGCGCTGATGTATGGTGGCCTTGCCGCGATGCCGTTCGCGATCGCCGCGCCACTTGCGATCACCGTTGCGATCGCTGCAGCCCTGGTCATGGAAAGGGTCGCCTTCAGACCGGTGCGCAAGTCCACAGGCGCCACCATGCTGGTCACCAGCTTCGCTGTTGCGGTGATCCTGCAGACCTTGTTTCAAAATCTGATCTCGCCGCGCTCACAAGCCGTAATCCTGCCCGATCTGCTCGCCCAGTCGGTTCATATTGGTGTGCTGTCGATCGGCATCAATCAGATCCTCTCCATCACCATCACACTCACGATACTGATCATGCTCAATTGGTTTTTGCGACGGACAATCTTGGGTATGGCCATGCGTGCCGCCGCTGAAGATTTTTCGATCACACGGCTGATGGGCGTTCGGGCCAATGCCGTGATTGCCGGAGCCTTCGCCATTTCCGGCGCGCTCGCTGGCGTCGCCGGCGTTCTCTGGGTGGCGCAGCGCGCATCCGTCGATCCGTTGATGGGGTTCATTCCCGTGCTCAAAGCCTTCATCGCGGCTATCTTGGGGGGACTAGGCAGTCTGACGGGTGCCGTTGCCGGCGGGTTTACGCTTGGCTTTATCGAGGTCTATCTCGCTGCTTACCTCCCCGACCACCTTCAGCCTTACCGAGAAGCGCTTGCTCTTGGCATGGTCATTTTTCTGTTGCTATTGAGACCAAACGGGTTGGTTCCTGCCTTTAATATCGGTCGAGAAAAGGTGTAATGCGGTGACTGACAACACCACGGGATCGACAAGTGCGCCATTCCTGACACTTGGCGCCGACGATCCGAACCCGGTTGAGATGGCCAATGCGAAAGGCTCCTCGTCTCTGGTCATCACCTGCGAACATGCAGGATGCGCAATCCCAAAGCAGCTGGGCAAACTCGGCCTGGATGATCGCCATCTCAAGCGGCATATCGCTTGGGACATTGGCATCGAAGCACTAGGCCGGACCTTGATGCAAACTTTAGACGCGCCCGTCATCTTTCAGCGTTATTCACGACTCGTCATTGATTGTAACCGCCCACTCTGGGCAGAGGATTCGATCCCCGAGATCAGTGACGGAACCCAGATACCCGGCAATGTCCGTCTTGCGGAAGAGGAACGGGCGGCGCGTGCTCGACACATCCATGCACCATTCCAAAATGTTGTGAGCGGTCTTCTCGATCGACGCCAGGCGGTAGGGCAAAAGACGGCACTGATCGCGCTACACAGTTTCACCCCCTCACTGGAATCGAGGCCGCTATCGCGCCCCTGGCATCTTGGCATTCTCTTCAACCGCGATGCGACCCTGTCCCAGCATATTCACAGTATAATGGAAGAAGATGCACCTCATCTGACCTTCACCTACAACCAACCTTACGAGGTGGAGGACGATGGCGATTACACCATTCCAGTTCATGGAGAGCAGCGCGGTCTGCCACATACTTTACTTGAGATCCGGAACGACCAGATCATCGACAAGACGGGTCTGCAGCTTTGGACAGAGTTGCTGACCAAGGTACTCGGCAAGCTCGTCGAACGCCTATAGTCGATTTTCAAATCAAGGAGATATGGCTAAGGTCGTCAAAACCTGATCAACGGTTTGGACGCGACAATAGCCGCCAAAGGCCTTCAAGGCGAGATTATGGCGTTCGACGGAATAGGTGGCGCAGCCATCGCTGGCGCAGATCATGTAATAGCCCCGATCCGCGCCATCGCGGACCGCCATATCAACGCATTGATCGGTCAGAAAACCGACGACAATGACGTTCTTGATGCCAAGATTGCGCAGCACGTAGTCGATGTTCGTCGAATTAAAAACTCCAGAAGATGTCTTCGGCAGGACAATGTCGTCATCATCGGGTTCGATGCCCGGAATGATCTGGGCATCTGGCGATCCTTTCGGCACGTGAATACCGGAAAGTTTATGATCGAGACTGCGGTCTCGACCACATTGGGTCAGGCTCTCGATCATCGTGTAAACGATCTCGACACCCATCGGTCTCGCTGATCGGATCAAGTGCTTGATAGCCGGAAGGGCTTGCGTTTCGATGGTCTCAACATAATTTGGTTGTTCAATCCGTTTGGCTGCGTTGTACTCTGACATCTGCGCGTCAACCACCAGCACAGCCGTTTCCTTTGGGCCTAGAAGCCTGTCCCTCTTTGGGTGTTCGACGGTTGGTTGGTTCATGATCAGCTTCCATGGCACGCGAGTTGGGGACGAGGCAGGGCTTCTCCAGTAGAGTGTATGATTTCTAGCGAAGTTTCCAGCAGCATCATGATTGCTAACAGTGGCACTAGAGCGGAAGGTAACCTGTTCCGACAGGTCTATTGGTTGTTTTCAGGGGCTGGTATCATTCGAAGGCTTTGCTTGGCGGCTGGCCAGTCCTTCGACGTTCGTAAGCATACTGAATGACGTCACGGAAAGATGGATTGGACGGGAATACGGTTTTCCTGGCTGCTGCATGTTCCAGCAAATAGGCGACCGATATTGCCCAGGAACCAGATCCGATTCTTTCCAAGACCTCGTCGCAGCTCGGTGTCATGTCATCCTGAACTCGCCGGTCCCAAGGCTTCGGCACGGTGCCTGTCACCTTTGTCAAATGCCTCTCGATAAGACGCATAGTGGCCAGATGATGGCCTTTTGCATCTTGAAACGATGAGGCAATGTCAGCATCAGGTTTTAGCGTCCGGCGACAACACCCTTGGCAGTTGCTTCCTCGAAGAGAGCAATCGCCCGCACGCAATAACGCATGACGCAGACACCTTCGTCCATCACTGGAAAGAAGGGCAAGCTTGAGTTGTTGATGACGTTGATGAATCGAAAACTATGCTAACCGTTTCTTACCATTCTTTTTAGTAAAACCATTATTCGACGACTAATTTGTCGTCTGTAAGCAGTTTAGGAATCTTCACAATCAGATCCCTGAGCTTCTCACCTTTTTCTTGTGTAAGGTCTTTGCAAAGATCTTCGACTTGTGCCTGGATCACTTTTAAGGGCGAATCCATTTGGGCAAGTTTGCCGGCCGATTGAACACAACCCATACTCCATCGGCCGAAAATCCGATCGGGTAAAGTGCCTCGGTAGATGACACGAATATCCGTATGCCGCGAATCTTGGTCAATCTTGTTTAAGAGACGGTCGACAACGTCTTCTTCCCCCTCGAGCACCTGTAAGAAAGAGCTACCAACTACCATCAAGATCCCACTGACCCCAAGAGAGCTATTGTTTTGAGAGGCCTCTATCGCAATGTCGCGCACCAACATGGCGTCGTTGGGGTCGGTGCGATTGCTGACATAGATGAGGAAGATATTGGTCATGACGATGTCTCTGATTCTGGCTTCGTTGGCTCTATGGGCAAATAGATATGGAATGTCGTGCCTTCACCCTCGGTGGTTTCAAAGAATAGTGCACCACTATTTCTTTCAACTATTGCGGAGTGGGCGAATGAAAGTCCCTGACCGGTTCCCCTGCCGATATCCTTGGAAGAAAAGAACGGATCGAAAATCCGATGTTGGATCTCGACCGGAATTCCTGTTCCAGAATCCTGTATCTGAATGCCGACACTGTTCTTATAGATGAAAGACCGTATCGTGATCGTGCCGCGCTTTGATGTTTCTTCGATCGCGTGGGTAGCGTTGATGATCATATTGATGAGGACCTGACCTAGCTCGCCCTCGTAGCACATGACATTGGGAAGGGCCTCAGCGAGGTCTGTCGTCAGGTCCAAACAATGCTTCCAGGAGCCCCGACTCATTAAGACCGCATTGTTGATGGCTTCATTGACATCGGTGCAAACCTTCTCGCGCTCTCCTGAATGGACCAGTGAGCGCATCGAGCGAACGATAGCAGCAATTGTATCGACACCCATCATCGATTGAGAAATGGCCGCGGGAACTTCTTCGGCAAGGAAGTCGATGTCATTTTCCAGCGAAAAATCCTGGATTTCCAAATAGCGCTTGCTAAGAACTTCGTCTTTGCGGATCAGCTCACTTAGGTTCTGATAGCGGTTTACGAGCTCGATCAGGATGTCCAGCTGGTCGGAGACATAGCGCAAATTGTCGCCGATATATTGGACCGGCGTGTTGATTTCATGGGCAATGCCAGCAGCGAGTTGGCCGACAATTTCCAACCGATTCGAGGCATTGTCCGAAACACGCTTGTATTTGTAAGGCGCCGTCATCCTCTTCCCTTAAAAATTCACCTTGACGACCCGTCAGCCAAGGGATTCTGGATCAACGCGGTCATCTCCAATGCAGGTTAGCTCAAAAGTGGCGCTTTTCACTGTGTCCAACCTTAAACTGGTATGTGCATTGGATTGTTGAACAAACGTCTTCGGACTTCATTGATGACGGAAAAGTATTAAATCCAAGTTACCGAAATTGTTGGAGGTGGCAGCACAGGGGTAAGGCTCGCGACGATGTCATGGGGCCGAAAACACCCTAGATTGCGAGGGGAGGCCAAGGCCTTTGGTATCAAAAGGGGTACGATAAGCAACCCTGGCGGGCTCTACGTTGCGCTGGCGAGGACTATGATCGATAACCGCACCGATAGGCTGTCCGCGTTGGCTTTCGTTTCTTGATTTAGCGTCGTTTCTAACGCTCGAATTGGGGATGATTTTGTCGTGAGAAACGTGGCGGGGTATTTGGCATGGTGGTCATCGTTGTCGATCGTCATCACAGATCGGTCGCCTGAATTTGACAGAATGAGATGAGGCTTGCCCCTGTCCAAAGTTAACCGCACTGTCTAGGTTGCAGACAAGAAAAAATTTGCCTTTTCTGGGAAAGGTGACGCTATTGCGGGCTAAAAGATGGTTGTTTTTCTCGTTTTTGCTGAGCCTCTTTGCGGCAAGTTCAGGTCATGCCGACGATCGTCATGTCGGCTACTATTATCCTGACCCTGTGAGCACCGAGGTCTATACGTCCGAGGTACCTGGCATTCCTGGCGCCAATCGCGAGCGCCGGATCGGTTTTGTGGTCACGGTCGTGAACGGAATGCTCGAGAAACCCTATGCACCACGTTTTTCTATCTTCGCAAAAGGAGCCGAGGCGGAGAAGCTCCTGATCGTCGCGCTTGAGGATGGCATCCTCGATACAATTTATCGCGTCCGTGCCCAACTCGCGACGCTGACCTCGGTCGCTCGCAGCACCCCCATCTTCAAACAAGTCGGCGCTACCGAGCTCAACTTCTTCGATCTATTGAAAATGCTCGGCTTCGAGCAGCTCACGATTAGTGACGGTGACGTTTTTGCCCATCAGGTGAAGGTAGAATAGATGCGCGCATTCCTGGCCTCGGCCATTCTCTGTTTCACACTCGCAGCCTGTAACACGGTCAACACAAGCTCCGGTTCGGATACCGATGCCCAAATCGTGGTCAACAAAGCCGAAGACGTTGTTGACCGCTTCCTGGTAAGTCCTCAGGCTAATGCGATCGAGGGACTCCTTTCATCCGCGAAGGGCGTCATTATCTATCCTGATATTGTCAAGGCGGCCTTCTTCGTCGGCGGTGAAGGTGGTACCGGTGTTCTGCTTGGCCGACTCGACGACGGGTCCTGGTCGAGCCCCGCCTTCTATACCTTTGGAGCGGCGAGCTACGGGCTGCAGATCGGTGCCGAACAATCAAACCTGCTCTTGGTGATCACCAATGAGCGGACGCTGGAACGTCTGACCGAAGGCGGTCTCGAATTCGGGGCTGATGTCAGTGTTGCGACAGGTGCCGAGGGGTTAAAGAGCGGGGTCTCCAGCGATCAGTTTCAGGACATCTACTCATTTGTCGAGGTCGAGCGTGGCCTGTTCGCCGGCCTTAATCTGAAGGGTGCTAAGGCCCTTCCGCGCGATGGTTTGAACAGGGCCTATTATGGCGCAAGCGTGACGCCGCGTGACATCGTGATCGATGGCAGCACTGATAATCCAGCGGCTGCCGACTTGAAGGCGGCACTGGCCCGGTGATGAGTTCCCCTGATTACAGCAAGTCTCTCTTGATCAGTGCCGAGGATAAAGAGACCCAACTTCCCACTCTACGAGCAGGAACGTTATGTCTTCGATCCCTTTGAGCGAACGCCTCCTTGGCTGGGCCTTTTCTAAAATCAACCGTCGCAAGCCCTGGTACAGCATGCCGACAGCCAAGCTGCAGATCATCAATTTGGTCGGCCTTCGCGGCCAGATGCGGCAGAAAAACCTGTACGATACCTACCGCCACCGCCCGACCAAATCGGAACCAATTCCTGACGCTTTACGCGAGATAAGGACAGCGGACGGTAGCTATAACGATCCGCGTGATCCGACGGTAGGGCAGGCGGGAACGCGCTTCGGTCGGAACATGCCGTTGAGTGAATCGCGACCCGCCGACGATGAAGAGATGCTCTCGCCCGATCCGCGCGAGATCAGCAACCGATTGCTGGCCAGGCAAACCTTCCTTCCTGCCTCCACCATCAACGTGCTCTCGGCTGCCTGGCTACAGTTCATGGTTCATGATTGGTTCGGTCACGGCAAAAACCTCAAGCAGAACCCGATCGACATCGATCTCGCCGACGCCGATGACTGGCACCAGCGACCAATGCATGTCCCGCGCACACAGTTTGCACCTGATGAAGATGAGCCGACGCGGGCGTCACGCGATGCCTATCGCAATGTCATGACCCATTGGTGGGACGGATCGCAGATCTACGGCAGCAGCCAAGCCGAGCAGGATGCGATGCGGGCCTTCGAGGATGGCCTGGTCAAGGTGAAGACTGACGGTCACCTCGAGATCGACGCCGATGGGCTCGAGCTGACCGGGCTCAACGACAATTGGTGGATCGGCCTTTCTGTCCTGCATACGCTCTTTCACCGTGAACACAACGCGATCTGCGCTGAGCTGAAGGCAGCCTACCCTAATCGGGACGACGAATGGCTGTTTCAAAAGGCACGCCTCGTCAACGCAGCATTGCTTGCCAAGATCCACACGATCGAATGGACCCCAGCCCTCCTTGATACGCCGGCACTCTGGGGTGCCATGCGCGGTAATTGGTGGGGCATTCTTGGGGAGAATATCCACCGTCGTCATGGCCGCGTGAGCAAGAACGAGGTGCTGAGTGGGATCATGGGATCCGATCTCAACCATCATGCCGTTCCCTTTGCCATGACCGAAGAGTTCGTGAGCGTTTACCGCATGCATCCCCTCATTCCGGACAGCTTTTCGATAAGGCGACAAAGCGACAATGCGGAGTTGGCCGAGCTCAGTCTGAAGGAAGTTGCGGGCCGCGAGACCCATAGCGTTTATGATCAGGCATCATTTGCGGATGCCTTGTATTCCCTTGGCTCGGAACCGCCGGGTGCTATCTGCCTCGGGAACTATCCAAATGAGCTTCGGCGTTTCACGCGCCAGGATGACGGCGATGTCGTCGACATTGCAACCATCGACATCATCCGTGATCGCGAACGGGGCGTGCCACGCTACAACCAGTTCCGCCGCCTGCTCGACATGCCGCCAATGGCCTCGATCGAGGACCTGACAACGGACGCCCACTGGCGACGAGAACTGAACGAGATTTATGATGGCGATATCGAAAAAATTGATCCCATGGTTGGCATGTATGCCGAAGCGCCGCCGCCCGGCTTCGCGTTCAGCGATACAGCCTTTCGGATTTTCATTCTGATGGCCTCAAGGCGGCTGAAATCCGATCGTTTTTTCACCAGCGACTATCGCCCCGAGGTCTATACGCCGGAAGGGATGGCCTGGGTGACAAATACCGACTTCAAGGACGTGATCATCCGGCATTGCCCATCGTTGGCGCCGGCAATCGGGGGGCTGCGTAATCCCTTCTTTCCTTGGAAGATCTCGTGATCGGTGGACGTGATGACCGGTCGACGTAAGATGCATCGCGAAGTCAGTGGACCAGAGGAATCGGCGCCAACTATCACGACACTACGCGATGTCGATTTCTTCGAGGAAATTGACGACGGCACGCTGACGCTTTTAGAACGTCATTTGACCCGGCTCGCCATTCGTGCAGGCGGGCAACTTTTCGCCCAAGGTGATGAAAGCGACGCCCTCTATGTGGTTGTCTCCGGCCGGCTAGAGGTGCGTGTTGCCGCCGATAACGGCGTTGAATTTCGCTCCGTTGCCCAGATTGGTGCCGGCGATGTCGTGGGTGAACTTGGCGTGCTAACTGGCGAACGCCGCAGTGCTGGAACCTGGGCTGTCCGCGATACCGAACTCATCATGCTTGGGCGCACAGCATTCGAAACGTTGATGAGGGAGAGCCCACAATCCATTGTCTCGCTAACCCGGCTTATCGCTCGCCGGCTTGTGAATGAAACCAGCAAGCGCAAGCCGCAGCCCGCGGTCAACACAGTCTGTCTTGTTCCCCTGTCTGCCGATCTGCCGATGGATCAACTGCGCGAGGTAGTCGCCTCGGGGTTGGAACAGGGCGGGACGCTAAAGACCCTCGATGCCGACCGTGCCGATCAGACCTCGGACTGGTTTTACGATCAGGAGGAACGTCATGACAGCCTTCTCTATGTTGCCGAACATGGCCTTTCCGGCTGGACACAGCTTTGTATCCGTCAGTCCGATCTCATCCTTGTCGTCGTCCGGCCGGGTGATCCCGCACCCGATAAGAAGATGCTTGCTTATCTCAACGAATTTGCCGGAGGTCGTGTCTGTCATCTGGTGACGTTGCAGGCGCCTAACCGAACCTTGCCGGACCCAGCGCCGTCCTGGACGCATGAGGTTTTGGTTCGTACACGCTGGAACATTGCGCTCGATTCCGAGGAAAGTCGCCAACGCCTCGCCCGGATCGGCGGTGGCCGGACGGTAGCGTTGGTGTTCTCCGGCGGCGGTGCACGTGGCTTTGCTCATCTCGGCGTGGTCAAAGCGATCCAGGAACATGGCATTCCTATCGATCAGATCGGTGGCACGAGCATGGGGGCTCTTTTGGCAGGTGGTGTCGCAATGGGCTGGAGCGTAGAAGCCTTTCGAAAACGTCTCCAGGCCACCTTTGTCGATATCAACCCGGTCGGCGATTATACCATACCCCTCCATTCCTTCGCCCGTGGCCGCCGGCTCTCCAATCTTTTGCATGAGCATTTTGGAGACGCCGAGGCCTGTTCGCTCTGGCTGCCCTTTTTCTGCACGGCAAGCAATCTCACCAAGGGTGACGCTGTTCGCCTTGATAGCGGGCCGGTCTGGCATGCGATCAGGGCGAGTCTTTCCATTCCGGGCCTGGTACCGCCAGTACTGAATGGCCATGACGTTCTGGTCGACGGCGGCTTGATCAATAACATGCCGATCGATGAGATGGTGCGGGTGAATCTCGGTCCTGTGATCGGCGTCGATGTTGGCCGGGCCGAGGGGAGCTTCACCCTTGATCCCGATGTCTGTGAAGCAGGGAGCACGCGTCTTTTCCCCTCGATCACCACGCCTTCGATCATTGGTGTGCTGATGCGTTCAGCGACCGTCGCGGGCGAGAACCAAAATCGCGGGGCAGGGGATGTCGCGGATCATGTTCTCTGTCCCGACGTCACAGGGGTGAACATTTTGAACTGGCAAGCCATCGATCAGATGATCAAACGAGGCTATGAATGCGTGAACGCAGCCGGCACGCTTGATCAGCTGAGAACCGTTTGTCGATCCTACGGTATCTCTGCGCCATAGCTGCAATTCGCCGACCAACGCCATTCGTAGAAGGCAGAGTGACCTGAAGAGAAGAGTGGTCCGTAAGCATCAAGCGGGCCCATCGATTGTGCCGGCGATGAGGTCTGCAACTTCACAATACTGAGACGGATAAGCCGGTGATCCGGTGAATCACTGCCCCGTCGAAGCGCAAGACGCAGGCTAAGCTAAGCTAAGTGAAGGCCGAGCAGACGGTGTTGGAACTGGCGAGCCGGTTCGATGTTCATCCGACCTCGAATGATATCTTGGGATCGATCAGTGGACAGAAGCGCTTTTAGAAGCTGCGCCGGAGCTCTTCGAGCCTGGCTCGTCGGCGAAGGAGGCAGTGGTTGACGGGGCGAAGGTTAACACTTTGCATGCGAAGCTCGGTGAGCTGACGGTGGCGAATAATGACTTGTCCAAAGAGCTCGAATCGTGGACCGGCAAGTGAGGCGGTCAATGGTCGAGCTTGACCGTTCAGACCTGTCGATTGTTCGGCCCATGGAAAACTTTGGACCAGCTCTCGATCAGCCGCTCGTCGTTCTATGCAATGCTGCGGGGTGAGAGTGACGCCAATCTGACCATCATGGCCGAGATCGACCGGCAGTTTCGCTGCGTTTTGCATCGACGCCTTGGAATAGGCCATGGATCGTCACAGCAAGCCCGAGATCTTCAAATCCGACCAAGGTAGCCGTGTGGATGCCCTCATTCGATGCAAGCAGTTATTGAACACTTTTGGACAGGTGATCGGGTGCGGTCATGTATCAGGCCTCGAAGATGGGGCTCATTGCATGCCGCCGGCCGGTATGGAGATGCGCGGACCAGGTGCAGATCAATTCAGCGAGCGCGAAAGCTCTGGCTGCCCTTTTTGCTTTTCCTGATCCGGTTCTAATCGATGATTTGCCCTTACCGCTTTTTTTTACTTCCTGCACCTCCCGACGCACCGGCGATCCATCTCCTAATCGTCGATCAGGCCGCTGTCACTGCCGGATCTCTGTAATTCTCCTACTTCGTCATCATGGCCCAAGCAGACCGCGCCATTTGTTGGCGAGCGCCATCGCGACCAACATGCATGGCTTGCGCGCCGACATCCGAGCAAGCTACGATCTTTCACGCATGTCGCCCCGCCGAGAGGCCCACTGCATGACTGACATGGCCCCTTTAATCAGCAGTCGACGGCGTAATGCTAAAAAGCTTCACAGCAGCCCATCGGCGACATCCCATCTTCACCGGAAGATATCAGCCATTCGCGCAATTAAATCGAAAGAGGTGTCAGCATACAGGCTGGCCTCCCGAACCAACCCATATCTTGAATCATGTCAGCACCAAATTTAGGCTTCCTCATGAGTCCACAAGGTTAGACGCTTCTCTAGCTGCCAGCATTCCGGGTTAGGTCACGACCACGCAAGCGTACTGCCTTGCCCTCATAGTCGTAGACATAGTTTGCGCTCTCGAAGAAGCTGAACGGCACCTCTACTCCGATGGCCCTCGCACGCCGGAAGTTAATCGCGATGTCCGGCGGAGAGACGATACCAACCTTGAGGTCGCCGGCCTTTGCATTTCCCATAATGACGTCATAACCGTAAACCGCAGCAAGATAGCCATTGCTCTCGAAGCTGATACCGATTGAGACAACGGCACTCTTATCACCGGCCTGAACCACTTCCGGTACAGCGCTTAACACAGGCACCGGGCCAGCATGATGGTTGACCGTCTCGATCTCGCGAAAGATGCTGGTCGATCCAGTTATCCATAGCATCGAGTGGTCAAGGGAGGGATCTGACTTACGCATCTCGACAAGGGCGTCATCAATTAGGACGCCGAGTTCATCCTTAGTCTTGGCTGGGTCCTGGACAGCGAGATAGATAGCGTTGATGCCCTTCGCCTCAACGGCTTCCTGCATAGGCTTGGCCTGCGTTCGTACTGCACTGATATTGTTGCGAGCGACAACAATGCCAAGATTTTTTAAGTTTGGCATGAAGTCCATGAGATAAGCAAGTTGTACTTCAGTTGGCATATTCAATGAAGTGAAGGCAAAGTTCGTGCCGGAGCCATTCTCGTAGTCCTCAATATGGCCAAGTGCTACGGGATCTTTAGAACAGACCGTGACCACAGGCGTTGCACCATTTCGATAATACTGGTGTAGCCAAGCTGTCGATTGCGAGCCCATCGAGAATATCAAGTCGAATTGTTGCTCTTCCACTAAGTCGAGAACAGCGGCACCACGACCATCATTATTTTCGAAGTTAATGACTTGAAACTCCAGTGGCATGTTTTTGCTAGCAAAAACATCCAAGATCTTGCTCATAGCGATATCGTACGCTGAGGAACGCTTTGGATAGAGCACAAGAACCCGTTTAGACTTGCCACTACCAGGTACAGTGCTCTCAATATGCACGCGATTAGGATCAGCACCAACTTCAGAAAACGTCCAGGCGCCGGTAATATTCTCACTATGTCGAAACCAGCTAGAATAGGCTGGCAATGCATGAACCGTAGTAGGCCAGGCGGCCGTGATAACGGCAGCAAGAAGAAAGCCTTTGGCTAATCGGCTAAGGGTCTTGAGCACTCTCTGCGTAAATCCGTTCATCAATACCGTCTCCTCTATCATTGCGCAAAAAATTAAGAGCTTTGTTGGCGTCATTAGCCGGTCGCAGGAAGCAAAAGCGGACGATCGGGTGGCGCCTGATCGGCGGCACGCTTGTCTCGAAGCTTCATCGGAAGCGACCCAATCCAGGTTGTGTCTCCTATGCTTTGATCGATATTCGCTTTCAGCTTCAGCATTAACTCTTCGGCACCGCCATGTTGAGCACCGAGGCTGGAATCCAAACTCAGTAGGGCAAGCCAACCACGCAACTGATCAAGCCAAGCCTCGACATTGTGCATCATGATCAGTTGGCTTCCCGGTCGACGGTCAATCCAAGCTGCAAGATCGACCTGGCACGCCTCAACTTGGTTGGAACAAACGATCGCCAATAACGGTTTGTCGGACGCATAACCGTCGTTAACATCAGTAAGAAAGCGCTTAAAGTGCCGCGCGCTACGGCGATTGACGATGACCGTCGACGCGTCGGTCTTACTAGCTATCGGCTGGCCAGTGGGGGAGTCGTATCCGTTCGCACCAGCGTTTTTTCCATGCATCGCTAGATGATGGAGCAAGATGTTCTGAGCAGGATCGACCAGACGTTTCGAGTCAGGTGGACCTAGAGCCAGAATGAGCACTTGATGCTGATAGTCTAGTTGAAGGCCGACAATATCTTCGATCCTGTCGAGGCTAGAGCAATCAGTTTGCTGCTTTGGTGGGGTGACGGGCTTGGAGCTGCGGCTAAGCCATAAATAGACTAAGCCCGAAAAGGCGATAACGAAACCAGACCAGGTCAACACGTTAGCGTTTTCGCCGGCGAGAAAAAATAATTGGCCGATCAGGAGCGGCCCTGCCACATGCCCAATACGTTCCAGAAAACGATAGGTTGCAGTCAAGGCACTGACCCCGATCTGGTCAGTAACCGGAAGACTTGCTACGTGGCTGACGATAGGCGCATTGATCAAACCGTGGGCCACGCCAAGTATGGCAACACCAAGCAGCAAGGAAGCAACTTCAAGTGTCGCTCCATAGGCGATTTCATCGAACAAACCTAGACCTAGTCGACCTATCAGCCATAGGCCTGCACCGCTTAGAAGGGCGCCAAGCATAAGAACATGGCGGGCGTCACCTGTACGGTCGACCCAACGAGAGATGATCTCATTTGCTAGTACGACGCCAACCGCGTAGAGCATCAGAAGCTGCCCGATGTCTTCCTGGCGATATCCCTCGCGGACCATGAGAAGAGGAATTGCAAAAACAACAATGCCGGTTAGGACGGCTTTAGCAGGAATTCCGATCAACGCGATCGCTTTCAGCATCTGCGGATCCCGGACGGCGAGCACAACGTTGCGGCCGAGAGTTGTCACGCTAGCGCCAATCCCCTCGGTCCCCATATGCTGCCTTCCAACGATTGCTGGAACCACCAACACTGCGTAGATCATCGTCAACGTTGTCGCGACAATGCCAACGGCAAACACGCCTTCGGCGCCGATGTAACCTACCAGCAATGAGCCAATTGCCATGCCAGAGATCATACCGCCTTGGAATCCGTAGACGATAATCGCAGCCCCCTGCGTCTTTCGCTCAGGGGCTACAACGCTAAGGATGAAGGATTGTACGCCGATAAAGAGCATCGCCTGCCCGATGCCGGCAGCGGCCCGCGCCAGAATCACGAATGTGATGCTGTCGCCAGTCAGAAGCAGTAGAAATGAACCTGCAGATAAGAAAAGGCCACAGATCATCAACGGCTTCGGACTGAATCGCTGGGCGAGGTGGCCCGCCGGGATCAACGTCAGGGCAAAACCCAAATAGTAGACGGTAAAGACCGTGGAGGTTAGCCCAGGAGAGAGACCTGATGCGTCAACGATGCCTGCAATGTAACTCGCCAGGAACGAATAGGATAAATGTTCGACGCACATTGTGATGTAGAAGACTGGTTTGACCAGTTTTAGACAATGTTCGTCATCTTTGGCATGTGCGTTAGAACCTCCTCTGTTGTGTTTACCATCCCGATTATTGACGGATCCAGCCAGCTGGAGAAAGAGACTAGCGATGAAAGCCGACGCTATGAATAAGGCAGCAAAGTTCTTAACGCTCCGTATGGTTTGCCGATAGACGATTTCCTGTGGCAACGTAACGGCAATATGCATCCGTTGCTCGCTGCCGATCGGGCTAATATCGACCAGATATTCGTAGACACCGCCAGCACCCTCCCACGATTGTCCAACCATGAAGGGATCAGTGTGGATCAGAATGTTACCGTCTACGACCAAGGCTGCAGCGGCAATGTCCGGGTTGAGGCGCCGGTATTCCGAGAAAGCACGATCCAAACCCGGAATTTGGGCAAGGTCGAGATTGAAACCGACGACCTCGGTCATCCTTTGCCCGAGAGAGTCGGCTAGGGCTTCGGTTTTGATTTGAGTGCCTTTAGCATAGAGCGACACCAAATTGCCGATAACAAGAGCAGCGACGACGAGAAACAGACCAGCATAAATCAACTGAAGAACAGGCCAGCGCTGGCGCGAAAGCCAACCACTAGCGATGCCCACGAACAGGCCAAAGGCGATTGACACACCGATCCCGATGAGGATTAGGATACCGAACCGCTTTTCCACATGTTGCGTAATAAGGGCGTGCGGCATAGAGATCGCTATGCTGCCAACGGACTCTCGATTGTTTTCTAAAGGGAGGATGACCTGTAAAAACGTGTCATCATGGTGAACCCGTGGACCCTCTTCGACTGTTGCCTCGTCGATGGACCGAATGTTGGGTAGAAGCTCTATATTAGTGTCACCGCTCACGAACACTTTTCGGCCATTCGAATCGAAAACTGCGATTGACGCAATTGCAGTGTCCGAGCTTAAAAGCCGCCCAGCGCGCGTCCGGAAACCCACATACTGGTCGAGTGGTAGATCACGCTTTAAGAAGCTCTCGATCGCATTCTCTAGAACTTTGGCCTGGGCCGCGAGTTTGCCGACATGAAACTGCTCATAGCTGCGGTTGGCCTCGCCAAACCCAACATAGACCAAGAGCAAAAAGGAAACACCCGCAACCAATGACATGGTTGCAGCGTCAATCAAACGTTGACGTATGGTCCTTACCTCAGCCACGGCTCGTCGCAAACATTAGAGGTACATCCGCAGACTAGCCAAGAAGCTCGGCAAGATGGTTAACAACAGAACGACGTTCACTGAATAAAACGTCGATCCTGTCGGCAATCAACGAAAGAACGAGATCGTCATAGTTCATCCCCTCGTCCTTGAGCCCAGCACAAACGATGCTGGTCCGATCCTCATTGGGGGCTGCGAGATCTGGCTTAGGGTTGGCCTCAAGTACGTAGAGTTCGCCTTCCTCATCCGCACGAATGTCCAACCGAATAAGGGTTTCGACGTCGAATTCCCGATATATCTTTCGGCTGATATCGACGAGCTTTCCATGAAGGTCGACCTCCGCTTTAGGATCGAGTGAGCGGACACGATCGTTCGTAATCGGCTTGTGGTCCATCGAGGTGAAAATCTGTTCGTTCGATTCGAGCACACGCTCAATCGCTGCGAAGGTGAATGGATGTCCAAGCCTCGTCAATTCACCTCGTTTGGCAATCACTTCGCCACAAACTGCGACGCAAAACTCGCGTCCAGACAAATACTTTTCAATCAAGACAGGGTTTTCGGTCACGGCGTAGACATCATCTACAGTTGCCGCAAGACCTTCTACATGTTCGACAGCAATAACGTGGCGCGATGCTCTTCCAGTGATTGGCTTGACGATGAAGGGGCCTTGATAACTGCCAAAAGCATTTTTGAAGTATGGGTTGTGCCCTGGGACAAGTGGGCCGCGACTGGGTTGCCAGACCATGAAAGGCGCGGTCTGGATCCCTGCCTGCACAAGATCCCGTTTCATCGCATTCTTGCAATCCATGGTTGCAGCACTAAGTGGATTGTGGCCCACATAGGGAATGCCAAACATCTCAAGCATCGCCGGTGCATGTCCCACCGAACCAAGCCCTTGAACTCCACCTGTATTGAGCCAGGCGAAATGGATGCGTTCGCGGCGGAGGCAGTCACCGAGATGCATGTCGTCAGGCATTGTAGTAACAAAGCGAAATCCGATCCGCCGAAGCGCCGCGGCTATGTCTTCTGCGACCGCCTCGTAGCTCTTCCAGTGACGCGGGTTAAACGTCGGATTGATGACGGCGCCGGGTACACTTTTGTCGCCGCCGAAAACCACAGCGACGCGCATGGTCTCCGCAAGCCGTCTTAGCTGTTCTTGCAGCTCGGCCACACGCGTTTGCCGACGCATGGCGTACTCGCCAAAATCGTTCGTCAGCACCTGTGACGCGCCTTCGGAGGATCGTATCAGTTCCATAAACTACTTACCTTAGCCGTAATCTCATTATGGCAGTCTTCGCACTGATGTTCTGCAATGCACGATTGTCTGAAATCAGAAGCCCAGGATTGGCCAAAAATCTCAACGCTCCGAACATTGCTGCCTACTAGTAACGGTAAGGAAGTTAAGATTTCCTGAAATTTGGATAATGAGAACTAACCAGTTTTTTCTCTCCTGATTTCGGAGATCTGGATCGAATACTTTTGCATCAAATCAGCTAGATGGCGTAACGGGCTTAGTCCGATAGCCAGTTTGGCTGGTCATCCCTCAAGATGATGGTGTGAACCGGAGTCAGGATGGGCCTGCTCCAAGCATCGTTGAGGGACGACCATGGAGTATTATTGCGGCATTGATGTTTCTTTAGAACAGTCGAGCGTCTGTGTTGTCGACGCTGAGGGTTCGATCGTGCGCGAAGCGACGGTTGCCAGCGATCCGGATGCGCTGATCGCCTGGCTTTCCGACCTGGATCTGCTGCTTTCCAGGATCGGCTTGGAGGCGGGCCCGCTGTCACAGTGGCTGTATGCCGGCCTGGCCAAAGCTGGTTTTGCCGTCGAGTTGTTTGAGACACGTCATGTACGCGACGCATTCAAAGCCATGCCGATCAAGACCGACAAGAAGGATGCCCGAAGCATCGCCCAGCTGATGCGGCTCGGCTGGTTTCGGCCGGTTCATTGCAAATCGCTGCCGGCGCAAGAGGTGCGAGCGATGTTGACGGCACGCAAACTGGTGCAGTCCAAGCTTCATGATATCCCGGTCTGCAGGAGCGTAGCTCCGAAGATCCGGCATGAC
>JBOEHJ010000003.1:0-77871 GCA_050633905.1 Geminicoccales bacterium | reverse complement strand
GCGGCTGCAGGCGGGGATGTCGAGATGAGCCTTCGTGGCATTCTGCGTGGTTTCGGTTTGAAAGTAGGTCGCACCACGTCTCGCACCTTCGAGGGGCGTGTTCGCGAGCTAGTCGAGGACCATCCGACACTGACGACGATCGCCGATGCGCTGTTGGCAGCACGGTCGGTTCTGCATCGGGAATTTCAAAGTTTTGAGCGTCAGGTGCGGTCGTTGGCGAGACGAGACGATCGGGCCAGGCTGCTGATGTCGGCGCCCGGCGTGGGCGTGTTGGNNCTCTTTGACCTATGCCTCGGCGATCGACGATCCAGGGCGTTTCAAGCGATCCAAGCAGGTCGGCGCGCATTTTGGCATGACACCGAAGCGCTACCAATCCGGCGAGAAGGATGTCAGCGGTCGGATCTCCAAGATCGGCGATCGCGGCGTGCGCACGGCGCTGTACGAGGCAGCGCACATCATTCTGACCAGGCCGGTGCGCTCAAGAGCTGGGGCATGCGTCTGGCGGCTCGCGCTGGCAAGAATAAGGCCAAGGTCGCACTCGCCCGCAAGCTCGCTGTGATCCTGCACCGAATGATGGTCGACGGCACGCCCTTCGCTGCCGACAAAGCCGCCATGGTTAGAGGTTGAACAAGAGGAGTTTTCGAGTTCGGGCGACCAACATCATCCGCCCGNNTGGATCAGGCCAGGCCGTGAAATGCTCAGTGGCGTCAGAAGATGACCACGCGTTCCTAGATCGGCTGACCTGCTCCTCATCTTATCCCATCAGGTGGCGGCCATGCGCCGACCACGGACAGAAGAGAGGCTTCGGCGACAGGACTAAAGCTCAAAAAAGAGGGTTGACCAATCAACGCCCGTTACAGAAGAGCATTTCCAGATCAATTTTTCCGTTGCGCCAATCCTCTACCCCGCCCAGGCACTCGATATCGCCGGCACGCTATAGGGTGTTCCTAAAACGGAGAGGGCTAGTTCGGCTCGGCATGAAAATGCCCTGGCATGCGATCTAATTCTTGCGGCCTAACGCAATCTTAAAACTTTGGCTCGAATATTCAGAGATGTTCAAGACGCTTCTTTTGGAAGTGCTGCCGACCTAAGCGCAAAACTGGCCGTTTCGGTGATGCCGGACAGCCTATGAATGATACCTTTAATGGATTGCAGATGGACGTCACCGAGGCCAAACAGGAACTCACAACCGATCCGGTTTCTATGACGAAGCTCATGTCGGGCAAGATGACACAGCGTAGCCATCTGTTGGACACGCATGATCATGTCCTTCGGCTCATCGCTCGCGACGCGGATCTCGGTCAATGTTTAGATATTATCGCCTGTACCGTATCGGATCTCCATGGCGGAACCGATTGTCTGATCACCGCATTTGAAGCTGATGCTGATAGCATCGCAACAGGTGGGGCGACGTCTGAAGCTCTCAAAACGATGCTAACCGAACTGAGTGTCCAACGTCGTGCAGGCGATGCCATGTCGATCGATGAGGCACTCAAAGTCAGAGGCATGCTTGTCCGCAACCGGCATCGAATTGACGATCACGCCGGTCGAGTACTTGGCAGCATCATGATGCTCGACCGTCCTCTCTCGGATGAGGTGCCGATCGACGTCGAAGCGCTCGACAGGTTAAAGCTTTTGACGGGTTATGCGATCGCCTCGACGCGACGAACGCAAGCTCTCCTCTCAGCGAATGAGCGCTTCGCCGCTCTTGCGAAAAACATCCCTGGGGTAGTCTATCAGCGTGTGGTGCGTCCTAACGGCGATATTCGCTATACCTATATTAGCGATGCTGCAAAAGATCTCTTCGGCGTAGAGCCCGATGAGATCTTGTCTGATCCCCAAGCCCTATTCGATTGCCATGGACCTGACTACTACGCCACTTTCCACGATCGTCTCCTTACCGCGTCGCGATGCATGCAACTCTGGGACGTCGAGGCGACGATTATTACCCGCGATGGTACCCGAAAGTTTACACACGCCATCGCCAGGCCTCATCAAGAAACCGATGGTTCGGTCGTCTGGAACGGCGTCATCCTTGATCAGACAAGGATCAAGGAAGCGGAACTGAACGCCGCAGCTGCGAGCGCTCGGACCCGCGACGCCATCATCGAGAGTATTCCACAAGCATTTGCTCTCTACGATGCAGATGGTCGTCTCGTCACCTGGAACAGCCGTTTCCTCGAGCTATATCCCGAGCTCGTCGAGGTCATCGCGCATGGGACGACCTACGAAACGCTGCTCCGAGCCGAAATTAAGGTTGGAATCGATCCAGTCCCAAAAGAATCGAGCCTAGAGGAGCATGTCACGCTTCGTCTTGAGCAGCACCATCTGGATGGTCAGGTGCTTGAGCGCCGGTTGCCCAATGGCTGCTGGATCTTGATTAATGAGCACCGAACCAGCGACGGTGGTGTTGTGGTTCTGCACACCGACATCACCGAGTTAAAAGACCGGGAAGCTGCGCTGGCACGCAGTAATCGCGAGCTGGAAGCTTTCGCATCGATAGCATCCCACGATCTCCAAGAGCCACTCAGGAAAGTCCAGGCCTTTAGTGATCGATTGATGAGAAAGTATGAGCCCGAACTCGGTGACGATGGCAAGATGTACATCAATCGCATGCAAAGCGCGGTTGTCCGCATGCGAGCCCTTATCAATGACCTTCTTGACTATTCCAGGGTTACCACCAAAGGGAAGCCATTCGAGCCCGTCGACCTCACCGAAGTGCTCCAAGACGTCGTCTCCGATCTGGAGGTACGGATCGAGGAGGTTGGTGGCGAAGTCGTCTATAATAAGCTTCCAGTGATCGACGCCGATCGAACACAATTGCGGCAACTCTTTCAGAACCTGGTTGCCAATGCCCTAAAGTTCCATCGAACGGATGAATCTCCACATGTCAAAATTCAGGCAGAGATTGTCGAGCTAGGTGCGCAGCTCGGCCAGCGCTGCTGTCGGGTTACGGTTGCTGACAACGGCATCGGCTTCGAGATGAAATACGCCGAGCGTATCTTCGGAATTTTCCAGAGGCTTCATAGCCGAACAGAGTTCGAAGGTACCGGCATCGGGCTCGCGACCTGTCGCAAGATCATCGAGCGACATCAAGGTGAGATCGCTGTCGAAAGCGCCTGCGGTGAAGGGACGACGTTCACAATCGAGCTGCCACTTCGACAACACAGAACAGAGACAAAGGGAACGGCGCAATGATGGAGCGGCCGATTTCAATTCTTGTCGCTGATGATGATCCAGACGATCGGATGATGATCCAGGAAGCATTCACCGAAAACCGCATCGCTAACGAAATCGCGTTCGTCGAAGATGGTGAACAGCTTATGGCCTATCTTCGTCGAGAAGGGGCTTTCGCAGAGCTGAAGGAAACCCCCTATCCAGGTATTATTTTACTCGATCTCAATATGCCCAAAAAGGATGGACGAGAAGCGCTGCGAGAACTGAAAGCAGATCAAGAACTCCGCAGAATCCCGATCATTGTACTTACGACGTCGCAAGCCGAGGAAGATATTGTTCGTACATATGGCGATGGTGTCAGTTCTTTTATCACGAAGCCGGTCAGCTTCGAAGGCCTGGTCGAAGCAGTGCGTGTAATTTGCCAGTACTGGATCCAGATCGTTGCCTTGCCGCCAGAATGCTCGGCAAGACCATCGTGATCCTGAACCAGATGCAACGTCGCGTTCTTCTCGTCGAAGATGATGAGGAGGACTACCAGCTCATCCAAGAGCTGGTAGTTTCTCTTGATGATCTTGAGGTCATACTGCTCCGCGAGTCGAGCTACGACGATGCTCTCAAGACGCTTCTTGATGCTGATATCGAGGCTTGTATCGTCGACAATAGGATTGGCGGTGACTCCGGTGTCGAGTTTGTACGCAAGCTGAAGGCAATCGGCTGCAATTTACCGATGATTATCTTGACCGGCGCCGATGATAGCGATGTTGACCAGCAAGCGCTGGCTGCGGGCGCATCGAATTTCCTTAGTAAGGCAGGGTTGGATGCAGAGCGACTAGGTCGCGTCCTTCGCTATGCCATGCGCGAGCCTCAATGCTTAAATCATGGGCCGGGAAGCCGCTTCTTACCGCCGTCTCAAGCTATGCAGACACCATCTCTAGATCACCATCCGGAATCAATGCGTGTCCTATTGATCGAAGATGACGAAGACGATTATTTTCTAACGAAGGAATTACTTTCAGATCTTTTTGACCAGCATTTTGCTCTTGAATGGATTGCAACCTGGGAACTGGCTCTGCAGCGTGTGCTGGAGGACAGCCATGACGTGGTCCTCGTCGATTATCGCCTGGGCGCCCGCAATGGACTCGAATTGGTTCGAGAAGCTGTTCATCTCGGTTGTTGTATGCCCTTTATCGTGTTGACCGGCGAGGGCAACAGAGAGATCGATCTTGAGGCAATGCACGCTGGTGCAACGGACTATCTGGTCAAGGGCGAAATCACGGCACCCTTGCTCGACCGTTCTATCCGCTATGCCATCGAGCGCCGACGATCTGAGCAACATCTTGCCCAGCTGGCACAAATTGATCAATTGACCGGGCTGGCCAATCGCTATCGCTTTCGCGAGTTTTTGGATCGCAGCATTGCCATGGCTGATCGGCAGCATACGAGCGTCGCGCTGATGCTAATTGATCTCAACCGTTTCAAGGCTGTCAACGACACCTATGGTCATGCCGCTGGCGATTTACTGCTCAAGGAAATTGCGATCCGGCTCGAGCAATGTGTTCGCCCCTACGATTTGGTGGCACGGTTGGGAGGCGATGAATTCACGATCGTCATGACTGATGTCGAGGAAATAGCCACACTCCCGGCTACAGCTGAGAGGCTGTTGGCCGAATTGGGAAGGCCGGTCGATATTGGTAACATTGACGTCGAGGTCGGCGCGAGCATCGGGATTGCCCATTATCCGAAGGACGCTGATTGCGGTGATTCGATCATCGTCAGTGCCGACACAGCGATGTATGCGGGCAAAGGACAACACCACGGCAGCTTCCATTTCTACACGCCCGAAATGCGCCAGCATGCCAATCGCAGGCTCGAACTCGAGGCCAGCCTCCGTCGGGCAATTAGACAAGAGCAATTCGAGCTCTTCTTTCAACCTCAGATCAATCTGCGATCCGGTCGCCTGATGGGCTTCGAGGCCTTGCTGCGCTGGCAGCATCCCGAACTTGGTCTGGTCGCACCAAGCGACTTCATCGGGATTGCCGAGGAGAGCGGCCTGATCCTACCGATCGGCGAATGGGCTCTCGAAAGAACCTGCAAACAGCTCGCGTTATGGCGCGACGCAGGCCTGCCTGAGGTCCATGTTGCCGTTAATTTCTCTGCGCGACAATTCCAGAATGAAGGCCTACTGGACTTGGTCAGGGCGACGCTCGACCGTCATGGCCTGCCACCACGCCTGCTCGAAATCGAGATAACCGAGAGCGACATCTTACAAAAACCCGCCCAAGCGAACCGCTTGATGATGTGTTTTTCCGATCTCGGCATTAGGGTGGCTCTTGACGATTTTGGAACCGGCTATTCATCGCTCAACCATCTTCGTGCATTTCCTGGCGCCATCATCAAAATCGACCGCTCGTTTATTCTTGATATCGATTCAGCGTCCAGCAACCGTGCTATCGTACAATCACTCATCTCAATGGCCCATGACCTGGATCTTAAAGTTGTTGCAGAGGGCGTGGAAACGACTGCACAGCTAGATTATCTAAAATCCAGGAATTGCGACATTGTCCAGGGCTACCTGATCTCCAAACCCTTGCCTGTGTCAGCAATCGGACGCGAGATCTTCGAAACTGACCTCATATCGCGTACCCGCTCGCCGATCCAAGAGATGGTCTAGTGATATGACCAAATCAGAAGACCTGCTCGATTAGAAGCATAACATTTTGTATCAGAGTATCATGTCATGATGTGATGCAAATGAGATGATTTGGTCATTCAGGAGGCAGACCTGAAACCAAACAGCGCACCTGTTTCCCAACATACCAAAGCGATTTATCCGACATCAACGCCGCGGAAAGCTAATACTCCCGCTCAAAGGCTGTTGGTCGCCGTTGCCACGATCACACTGCTCTACATTCGGCTAAGTACATCATTCAAAAGAGCCTATGACCGGCAAGATGGGATGGCTTACGCTGCCGAAAACGCTTGCAAAACTTCATCGGTTGCTTCGTCAGCGGGAAAGTAGAGTTCAATCTTGAGATCATCGAGCAGCAGATCTTCGGGGGTACCGAACTGCGCGATGGTTGCGAAAAGCGCCAGACGAAGGGAGCCAGAACGATAAATCGTCGGGACCACCGGGCCTAAAGCACTTTCCTTTGGCGGCGGCGTCCTGACTAGAATATCTGCGACCTCGTCTAACCTCGCAATACCACCTTGCGCCGAGCTCTCGACGCGCAGCCTTTGCGCCGCGTGGTGTGCCACCTCCGGCCAGTTTTCGATCTGCTGGGGCAGGCGTTCTGAAAGCATCAGATCGAGGAGGCTGTCGCCTTCGCCGACACTAAGCTGTGCAAAAAGAATCTTCGCTGGCTCATTCATCCACAGGATTGTCCATAACCGGTCGAGAGCGAGGGCAGGGTAGGGACAATGTCCGCGCAGCATATGCTCGACCGCCGCACGGATCGGCGCCATATCCTCATCATCCTATTGATGCGTCGGATAACGTGCCGTAAAGCCTGCATGCATCAGCAATTGGTTTCGCGCAGCAAGAG
Source organism: Geminicoccales bacterium (assembly GCA_050633905.1). GTDB lineage: Bacteria > Pseudomonadota > Alphaproteobacteria > Geminicoccales > Geminicoccaceae > JANQPX01. The sequence continues at coordinate 71,152 of JBOEHJ010000003.1, read as the reverse complement.
GCAACTGCATCGCCTCGCTGAGGCGACGGATCATCTCCCGGCTCGGCTGAGCACGGCCGGTTTCAAGAAAAGAAACATGGCGCGATGAAACATCAGCTTCCGACGCCAAGGCGAGCTGGCTGAAACGCCTGGCCTTTCGCCAAGTCTTGAGTGTCTACGGGAACTCGGACATGTGGCAAAACTAAAGCAACATCGGTCGTCTGTCAGTTACCTCCGAGGTAATTGTTTCGATGATCAGGTCACTGCAATGTCGGCGTATCAATTGATGGAGGACGCCCATGTCGCATGATTTTCACAAATTCTGGCTCAAGATCACGGCGTTTGTGGTCGGCTCATTCGGGCCGGTCTTTTTTCTCGGCACCCTCGAACAGACGCTGGAGCCAGCTAGGTTCACGCTTGACCTTCTCAGCTGGCCGATCGACGGTGCTACGACCTTTGCGCATCCGGACACACGATTCCTATCAGCCCTAGCCGGTGGCTTCTTGTTGGGGTGGGGCGTGCTGATCTGGTGCCTCTCATCCCTGGTCTATGATTCAGCACCTGAGGCCGTGCGCAAAAGTGTTCTCATCGGTCTGCTTGCCTGGTTTGTCCTTGATAGCGCAGGTTCCATCACCTCCGGGCATGGAACGAATGCTTTTTTCAACTTACTAATCCTGCTCCTCGCCGCTGGCCCGCTCTGGCGCCCAGCACGTATCGACGCTGTCCTCGACTCAAGAGCAAACATCTGACCGGTTTTCACAGCTTTCTCGCCATGCTGCCAGTTTTCATCGGTAACCCCGTCAGGGCCTAGGGTGCTCAAGCTGTCTTGAGACGTTCTCGAATAGCCGCTGGCGCTTGAACTGCTCTTCAAAAATGTGGTTGAAGGTACACTTGGCGTTTGAACAGAAAACAAAGGTAAGAAAAACATGGTCACGAGGCTGGAAAGAATCTGGGCGGATGGTGGGGCTGCCGTTAACGGCTGGTTGTCAATTCCGAGCGGTGTGACAGCGGAATTGGTGTCGCGCCAGGGGTATGACAGCATCGTACTGGATCTGCAGCATGGATTGATCGATTACCAGACAGCGCTGACGATGATGCAAGCGATTAACGCGGGCAGTGATGCAACGATTGTCGCACGGCCACCTTGGAACGAGCCAGGGATCATCATGAAGCTCTTGGATGCAGGCGCTTGGGGCATTCTTTGCCCGATGATCAATAGTCGTGCCGATGCCGAGACCTTCGTCAGCGCATGTCATTATGCGCCGAAGGGCATTCGAAGTGTGGGGCCGACACGGGCGATGATGATGTTCGGATCGGACTATATCCAGCGCGCCAATGATCACGTCATCACGCTCGCGATGATTGAGACAAAGAAAGCCTTCGAAAATGCGCGGGAGATCGCCGAGACACCTGGGCTTTCCGGCCTTTATGTCGGGCCGGCAGACCTCGCCCAATCCCTTGGCTACCCTGTCCAGCTCGATCCCACCAGTGATGAGATGATCGCGGCGATCGAGCAGATCCGCGATGCCGCCAGGGCTGCCGGCAAGAAAGTCGGGATGCATTGCATGATGCCGGACTATGCCAGGGACATGGCGAAACGCGGTTTCGACTTTGTCACCCTCGGTAATGACTTCCGCATGCTCACGACCGAGCTTCAGGCGCGGGTCAAGGCATTTCACGCAGACGGGTAAATGGCTGCTTGGAATGGCCTTTCCAACGTCACAAGAAACTGAGAGACGTGAATCAACCCCACGCCCATGAACTGATGAAAATTCAGGCAGGCTGCTATGTGCTTATGCATGTTGCGCTGCAGCAAAAATGCAAATAGTGTAGCTTTCGTGAACCAGCCGTGCCATGTTCCGCTCGCATCGAAAAATTGACTGTTAACTGCTGGATAATCGAAGCTTGGCAACCGAAGACACTCCCAAAGAACTGAACGTCATCCCCATCGAAGAGGAGATGCAGCGCTCTTATCTCGATTACGCCATGAGCGTGATCGTTTCGCGTGCGCTTCCCGATGTCCGGGATGGTTTGAAACCGGTTCATCGCCGCATCCTCTATGCCATGCGCGAAGGCGGCTACGATCATGGTAAGCCGCCCAGAAAAAGTGCGCGCATCGTCGGTGACGTTATGGGTAAATATCACCCTCATGGCGACAGCGCGATTTACGACAGTTTGGTTCGGATGGCGCAGGATTTCTCGATGCGCCTGCCGCTGATCGATGGCCAGGGTAATTTCGGCTCCATGGATGGCGATCCGCCTGCCGCCATGCGCTACACCGAGGCGAGGCTCGCCCTTTCCGCCGATGCGCTGCTGACCGACTTCGACAAGGACACCGTTGATTTCCGCCCGACCTATGATGAATCGGGCCAAGAACCGGTGGTCTTACCCGCGCAATATCCTAACCTCCTGGTCAATGGTCAGGCCGGTATTGCTGTTGGCATGGCGACCAATGTGCCACCTCACAATCTTGGTGAAGTGATCGACGTCTGTGTTGCACTAGTCGACAATCCCGATCTCGGCTTCGAGGAAATGCTTGAGCTGATGCCGGGACCCGACTTTCCGACCGGCGCCATGATCCTCGGCCAGGCCGGCATCCGTCAGGCTTACGCTACTGGCCGTGGAAGCATCGTGATCCGGTCGCGCACCCATGTGGAGGACGTTCGAAAAGATCGCCCTGCCATCATCATCACCGAAGTACCGTTCCAGGTGAACAAGGCGCGCATGCAGGAGCGCATGGGTGAGCTGGTGCGGGAAAAACGTGTTGAGGGCATTGCCGAGATCCGGGATGAGAGCGATCGCGACGGCACGCGCGTTGTGATCGAGCTTAAGCGCGATGCCGATAGCGATATCGTGCTCAATCAACTGTTCCGCCACACGCCGCTGCAGATCAGCTTCGGCGTCAACCTTGTCGCGCTCAGAGGTGGTCGCCCGGAGCAGCTCAATGTCCGGGAAGTGTTCGAAGCATTCCTCGAGTTTCGCGAAGAGGTTATCCTCCGCCGCACCGCCTTCGACCTTACCAAAGCCCGCGAACGCGCCCATATCCTAGTTGGCCTCGCGGTCGCCGTTGCCAATATCGACGATGTGATCGCATTGATCCGAGGCGCACCCGATCCGGCGACCGCCAAAGCCGAGCTTTGTACGCGCGATTGGCCGCGAGGTGACATCGCGCCGCTCCTTGCACTTGCCGAAGAGGCAGAGGAGGGAACTGGCGAAGGCGAGGGGGGGTACAAGCTTTCAGAACGGCAGGCTCAAGCCATCCTGGATCTGCGCCTGCACCGTCTTACCCAGCTTGAGCGGTCCAAAGTGACCGATGAGTTGAAAGAGCTGGTGGCTAAGATCGAAGCCTTGCTTCTCATCCTTCGCTCGCGCGAACGCCTGCTCGAAGTTCTCAGAGAAGAGCTAATCTCGGTCAAAGAGAAATTTGCGACACCTAGAAGAACGACCATCGAGGATCTCGATTTCGATATAGATATCGAGGACTTGATCCAGAAAGAGGACATGGTCGTCACCGTCACCAAGCTCGGCTATATCAAGCGCACGCCGCTCTCGACCTACCGGGAACAGCGCCGCGGCGGCAAAGGCCGAAAGGGTATGGCGACCCATGATGATGATCATCTGGAAGCCCTGTTCGTCACAACGACTCACACACCCGTTCTGTTCTTTTCTTCCGCAGGACGGGTCTACAAGCTCAAAGTCTACAAGCTGCCGCTTGGCAACCCGCAGGCACGCGGCAAGGCCATGGTGAACCTGTTCTCGCAGTTGGTCGACGGCGAATACATCACGGCTGTCCTTCCGCTCCCGGAAGATGAGAGCACCTATGACGACCTCTCGGTGGTGTTCGCGACGTCTTCAGGCAAAGTCCGAAGAAATGCACTGGCCGACTTCACCTTCGTGCCGGCGAACGGCAAAATCGCGATGAAGCTCGATGGCGACGATCATCTAGTCGGCGTCGATGTCGCCACCGAGAACAGCGACATCATGCTGGCGGCGCGCGGCGGCAAATGCGTGCGTTTTCCGCTTTCCGGCGTCCGTGTGTTCCGCTCACGCAGCTCCGAGGGTGTGCGCGGCATGGCTCTCGCCAAGGACGATCGTGTGATCTCCATGTCGATCCTCGACCATATCAATGTCGACATCGAGGAGCGTGATGAGTTTCTTCGGTATGATGGCGCTCTTCGCCGCCAGAATGGCGATGGCCCGCCGTCAAAGCCAGGCGATATTGCTGATGAACGCCTTGACGAGCTATCGTCGCGGCAGCAGATGATCCTTTCGGTGACCGTCAACGGTTATGGTAAGCGCAGCTCGGCATATGAGTACCGCGTGACCAATCGCGGCGGGCAGGGCATCATCAATATCGAGACGTCCGATCGTAACGGCGAGGTCATCGCCGCGTTCCCCGTGACGGAAAAGGACCAGATCATGCTGGTCACCGATCAGGGTAAGGTGATCCGCATCCCGGTCGATGGCATTCGAATCGCTGGTCGTAATACCCAGGGCGTGACCCTCTTTCATACCGATAAAAACGAACATGTTGTATCGGTGGCACGGCTTGAAGGTGCGGCTGATATCGAGGACGATGACGAAGAAGACGGCAGCAGTGACGAGGAAAAGCCGGAGGCCGTGGACGACGAAAATGGAGATGAGGCGGACAGCAATCCGGACTGAGTCTTCATAAAACCTCAACGGCCTGAATGTCAGGGAGGTTTCGCCGATGACGACGACCAAGCGAATTGGGGTTTACCCGGGCACGTTCGATCCCGTTCACAATGGCCACATCGATATCGTTCGCCGAGCCACACGGGTGGTCGACCGTCTTATCATCGGGGTTGCCGCTAATATCGGCAAGGATCCGCTTTTAACCCTCGATCAGAGGATCGAACTCGCCTCCTTCGAGGCCGAGGCGCTGATGAAGAGCGATCGCGCCAATGGCTGCGAAATCACGGTCCTGCCCTTCGAGGTACTGCTGGTCGACTTTGCCCGTGAAGTCGATGCAACATTGCTAATCCGCGGACTTCGCGCCGTCTCGGACTTCGAGTATGAATTCCAGATGGCCTCGAACAATGCCCGCCTGGCGCCTGGTATCGAAACCGTGTTCCTGACCGCGTCCGAAACCAATCAGTTCATCTCGTCACGCTTCGTCAAAGAAATCCATCGCTACGGCGGCGACGTCTCCAGTTTCATCTCCGCCAATGCCATGGCGGCCCTGGATCGCCAAAGAAGCTGATCGCGGCCTATTCCGCTCGGTCCGCTCTTCCGCCTAACCAACCGATAGCGTACTTGGACAATATCCATGATTAGGCCGAGGAGCAGGCCGGAGCCGGACCGGTATCCCATGGCTCAGACTGCCACTGCAAGGATTGACTTAACCCGCATGGCTTCGGCAATCATGACGTAGAAAAAATCAGGGGGCGGAAAATGGATCTGAGACTAGATGGCAAACGCGTGATCTTGACAGCAGGGGCCGCCGGCATTGGCCGCGTGACGCTCAAGACTTTCATCGATGCAGGCGCCGAGGTGTTTGTCTGCGATGTCGATGAGGAGGCTCTGAATGACGTTCGAACCAACTATCAGAATGTCGGCGCAATTAAAGCCGATGTGGCCAATCCTGACGACGTTGATCGCCTGTTCGACACTGCACTCGAGCGCCTGGGCGGGCTGGATATCCTATTGAACAATGCAGGGATTGCCGGCCCGACCGCGCCGGTCGAGGACGTTGATCTCGATGACTTCAGGCAATGTATGGAGATCAACGTCACCGGCCAGTTTCTCTGCGCCAAACGTGCCGTGCCCCCTATCAAAGAGGCAGGAGGTGGCTCGATCGTCAATCTCTCATCCGCAGCAGGCCGCTTCGGTTTTGCGCTTCGCTCGCCCTATGCCGCGTCCAAATGGGCGGTCGTCGGCTTCACCAAAAGCCTCGCCATCGAGCTTGGCCCTTCTCAGATCCGGGTCAATGCCATTTGCCCGGGCGCCGTCGAAGGTGACCGGATTAACCGCGTCATTGCCGCCAAGGCGGAAGCCCAGGGTGTCAGCTTCGATGAGATGTATCAGCACTACGCCTCGGTCGCTTCGATGAAAACCCTGATTAACCCCCAGGACATCGCCAACATGATGCTCTTCATCTGCTCAGATGCTGGCCGCCTCGTCTCTGGTCAAGTCCTCGGCGTCGACGGCAACGTCGAATACCTCCGCTAAGGGGCGGGCCGTCCCGGGCTGGACTTGGTGAATGCGGTTAGGCCGGTACAAACATTGTTGTTGATCGTAACCGGGCTGCCGTGACGGTTGCGGAGAAAGGGAGCTTCTAGGGATGAGACCTCAGCCGAGCAATGTGAGACGAGTGGCTGTGATCGGGGCAGGAACGATCGGGGCAAGTTGGGCGACACAGTTTTTAGCGAAGGGGTTGGAGGTAGCGGTCTATGATCCCGGCCCAGGCAGCGAGACCAGAATAAGGAGTTTCATCGAGAAGGCCTGGTCGACACTTCAGCAGCTTGGTCTTGATGACCAGGCCGATCCCTCGAGGCTGTTTTTCTTCGACGATCCGGCCGATGCCGTCACCGGTGCAGATTTCGTCCAGGAAAGCGGCCCGGAGAATCTCAAAGAGAAGCACAACCTCTACGCCAAGCTCGAGCCCAAGTTACCGCTGGCGACCGTCGTCGCTTCGAGTACGTCGGGGTTTATGCCGAGTGATCTGCAGGCGGGCAGGGTGGGGCCGGAGCGTTATGTCGTCGGCCATCCCTTCAACCCACCGCATCTTATCCCGCTGGTCGAGGTCGTCGGCGGCAAGGCCACGGATTCTTCGGTCATCGATTGGACCCAGGCCTTCTACGATCACCTCGGCAAGAAGACGATCAGGATCGAGAAAGAAGCACCAGGGCATGTTGCCAACCGCATGCAGGTTGCCTTGTACCGCGAAGCTATCTACCTGGTGCTTGAGGGCATTGCCAGCCCTGCCGATGTCGATGCAGCCATTGCCTACGGCCCCGGTCTCCGCTGGGCCTTGATGGGTCCTCATGCATTACACGAATTGGCCGGCGGCCAAGGCGGCATGCGACATCAATTAGAGCATCTGGGACCTGGCATCAGTGCCTGGTGGTCGGATCTGGGTAAGCCCGACATCACGCCCAAGACGATCGACCAATTAGTAAGCGCCTATGAAGCTGGCAATCCATCAACTGTCGATGAACTCACCAAGGAACGCGATGTCCTCCTGATCGAACTATTGAAAACGCTCAGGCAGGCGAGAGCGACGCTCTAACGCATTCCCGATGAGAATTACAGAGTTGCGCGGCACCAGTCCTCTTCACTGCCCAACCTTGCAGTTTCTCACCAATTCCAGGTGGTTGGACGGGGGAGAGAGCTGGTGCAGGCTCCGAACAAAGAGATCGAGCAATCTATCCGGGCACAAAAAAACCCCCCGGAAAAAACCGAGGGGCTTTTTCGGTCAGGCGATGGCTAGTCTTTAGCCGACGACCTTCAAATTTTCAGCTGCGCTCTTGCCGTTTTGGCCGCGAACGAGCTCATATTCGACTTTCTGGCCTTCCTGCAGGGCGTCGAGCCCAGCGCGCTCCACTGCGGAGATGTGGACAAAGGCGTCGGAGCCACCTTGCTCGGGTTCAATGAAGCCATATCCCTTGACGGGATTGAACCATTTAACTGTTCCGGTATTCAAGACGAGTAACCTCTTAGATAGGGTAGGAAACACTGCGCAACATTGCACCGTGCAGGAACATCTTATCTGCCGTTGGTGACTGCTGACTTCGCATCAACACCGAAACAGGCAAGACGTCTGATTCAGCAAATAAGCCTATCAAGACGAGATTACAAGCATAGACACATACGCAAAATGGTTTTTCTTTCCTGGGATTTTCCCCCATAGGGCGAAATTTTGGAGCAAGACAGTCAGCCAATGACTTCATCTGGCGCCGAGGTTTGAACTTCGCTATGCTCAACTCCAATATTTTCTTGTAGTTTAATGTCTTCATGGAGACGCTTCGCTTGGAAGAGACAACGCACATCGATTTCGATCGATGAGCAAATAAGAAAAGGGACTAAGAAAACAATGACTTGGGTAGAAGCACTCAAGCTTGGTCGGGTATCAAATCTGCCAACCGTTTGGACCAATGGGCTGACCGGTCTGGTCTTAGGGGGCGGTGTCCTATTGGATCAGCGAACGTTACCGTTGCTGATCGCCCTCTCACTCTTCTATGTCGCCGGCATGTATCTCAACGACGCCTTCGACGCTGAGATCGATTTGAAGGAGCGGCCGGACCGCCCAGTCCCGAGTGGTGCTATTGATGTTAGAACCGTCTTTGCTGCCGGCATCTCGATGTTCGTGGTGGGCCTTTGCCTTCTGACCTGGATAGGTTTTATCGCAACAGATGGCACAGGTGGCTGGCCGGGTGTCGCCGGCTTGGTCCTCATCACCTCCATCGTCGCCTATGATTGGCACCATAAGCAGAATCCGTTCAGCCCCTACATCATGGGGGTTTGCCGGATGATGGTCTATGTCACTGCAGGCCTCTGCTTCCTCGTCCCACCACCAGCTTGGTTACTTCTGGCTGCCGTTCTTCTTTTCTCCTACCTGATCGGCCTAACGCAAATTGCGAAGCAGGAAAATCAGGAAAAGATCGATAGTCTGATGCCTGCCCTCCTGTTCGCGCCGCCACTGATCTACGGCCTTTATATGGTGTTCACCAATATCAGCTTTACCCTGGTGATTGCCTTTCTCGGGCTGGCGGCGATGATCGGCATCGCCATCTGGATGCTGGGCCGACGCTTGCCGGGCGATATCAGCCTGGCGGTTTCCGTCCTGATCGCTGGAATTTGTCTGCTTGATGCCGTGTTCCTGGCGAGCGCCGGTCACACTGCGCTTGCCTGGTGGGCAATCGCCTTCTTCGCTCTCACCTTGATGCTTCAAAGGATGGTCCCTGGAACGTAAGTGATCCCGGGAACCAGCGGCGCCAGGTCGAACGAGATTGCTATCGCGTCTCTAACTTGACCGCCGTGCCGTTGGCGCTGACCATCAGCATATTCCCACTGCTGATGGCTTCATAATCCAGATCGACACCGACGACCGCATCGGCACCAAGATCGCGTGCCCGTTCCGCCATCTCCTGCAGCGCTGTGTCCTTGGCCTTGCGAAGTTCTCCTTCATAGGCCGCGGACCGGCCGCCGACGATATCGCGAATGCCGGCAAACAGGTCTTTGAAGATATTTGCACCCAGCACAGCCTCGCCGGTGACCACACCGAAATAGCCTGTGATCTTCCGACCCTCGATGCCGTCGGTGGTTGTCACGATCATGAGAGTTCTCCAAAGTTGTGGAATGTCCACGTCATGTGATTCCCAACGTTTTCGAAGAAAGCGCCAAGAACCTCAAGGATATACGGGCTTTCCTTGGCAAAACATCGGGGCTTTTGCCGATCGGGCAGACTAGGATCACGTCGAAAGGGCAGGGTGGACCGCGAGATCAGGGAGGATAAGATGGAAGAACGGGGAGAGGCGCACGGCTTTAGCGGTAAGATCGCCGTTATCACGGGGAGCACGCAAGGCCTGGGCGAAGGCGTTGCCCGCCTGATGGCAGCCCGCAACGCGGAAGGCTTGGTGCTCTGTGGCCGAAATGCCGTGCGCGGCGAAGCAATTGCTGAGGAGCTTTCAGGCATTGGTAGCCGGACGATCTTCGTCAAAGCCGATTTGGAGAAGATTGCCGAGGGGCAAAAAGTCATTGATCAGGCCGAACAGGCCTTCGGACGCTTGGACTGTCTGGTCAATTGCGCGGCAGCGACCGATCGCGGCAGCATCGAGAACACGACCGAAGAAATCTGGGACAAACTCTTCAACATGAACGTTAAATCCCAGTTCTTCATGGCGCAGCGAGCGATCGAGGTGATGCGCCGTCACAAAACCGAAGGCAGCATCGTTAATATCGGCACGATCGTTGCTCATGGCGGACCGCCTTTTCTCATTCCCTATTCGAGCTCAAAAGGGGCGTTGTCGATCATGACCCGCGCGGTCGCTAACGCCGTTCGCCATGACCGGATCAGGATGAACACGCTTAATATCGGCTGGACCAACACACCGCGCGAGCACGTCGTGCAAACCGAAGTTCATTCTCGCCCTGAAAACTGGCTGGAACTCGCATGTCAGGAGCAACCCTTCGGCCGGCTGATCGAAGTCGATGATGTGGCACGCGCTGTGGCATTCTTGGCATCAAGCGAGTCCGGTTTAATGACCGGTGCGGTGATCGATTTCGACCAGACGATCATCGGCACCATGGATGAAAATCCCGGCATGTAGCATCGACACTGTTAGCCATGCCGATAAAGCGCCTTGTCCCTTCGTAATCGACAGCGAAGGCGGTAGCTTGACGGGGTAGTTGTGATATGTTGACGTCGACGTCGTCGATTTCGGGGATGGCTTGCCAAGTTCTAAAGAAAACATGGCGCCCAAGAACAGGGAGGTTTGGAATGATTGTGAGACGGTGGCTGCTGATGGCGGCGATGGTGGCTTCCCTGAGCGCTGTCCTACCAGGTAAGGTGAAGGCAGCTGCTGAGAATATCGGCGTTCTCCGATTAGGTGTTCTCGGCTTCGGCACGGTGAATTGGGAACTGGACGTTATCAAGACTCACGGCCTGGATGAGGAACGAAGCTTTACCCTCCATGTCGAAGGGTTTGGTGGTAGCCAGGCGACCAAAGTTGCGCTTCAAGGCGATGCCGTGGACGGCATCGTCAGCGACTGGCTCTGGGTATCGCGTCAACGGGCAGACGGCGAGAACCTAGTTTTCATTCCCTATTCAAGCACCGTCGGTGCGTTGATGGTGCCACCTGATTCGGAGATCGGAAGTCTCGAGGATCTTGCCGGCAAGAAAATTGGAATTGCGGGCGGCGCCCTCGACAAGAGCTGGCTTTTGATCCAGGGCGTTGCCCAACAACGTCATGGTATCGATCTTTCCAATGAGGTCGACGCGGTCTTCGGCGCACCGCCGCTTCTGAACGAAAAAATGCAGACCGGCGAGCTCGATGCCGTGCTCAATTATTGGCATTTCAGCGCCAGGCTTGAAGCCAAGGGCTACCAGCGGTTGATCGGCGTGAATGAAGCACAACAAGAACTCGGCGTCACCAGCGATGTCCCCCAGCTTGGCTATGTCTTCCGTGAGGACTTCGCCAATGAGAATGCCGATCTGATCGAAGCCTTTGCGGATGCGTCCCGCGCAGCGAAAGGCCTTTTGCAGACGGATGAGGAATGGGCACGCATTCGTGATCTCACCAAGGCCAAGGACGACGCCACGCTCGAAGCGCTGAAAGTTCGCTTTCAAGAAGGTATTCCCCTGAGCTGGGGCGAGGTCGAGCGGGCCGATGCTGGCACACTCTATGACATCTTGGCCAAGCTTGGCGGTGAAGAGCTCGTGGGATCATCGCCGATCCTGGTGCCTGGAACCTTTTGGTCGAACGTTTCTTTCTAAGAAGTTGTGGCAACCGAAACGAAAGCTGGCCTCAACAGATCCGAAAAAACAGCCTTCGATCAACGGCGCTCGGATGCCAGGCAAACATTTGGCTATGCAGCCCTATCTCTAGGCCTCTTACTACTGATCTGGTGGTTGGCGGCCACCATTGCCGATGATCCGCGCCGCTTGCCAGCTCCCTTCCTGGTGATCGGACAGATCATCAGCGAAACCGTCAAAGGCGATCTGCCCTATCATCTCGGCGTCACGCTTTTGCGCGTTGCCGCAAGCTTCATCGTCGCCATGATACTCGGCACGGCTATCGGCTATGCTATGGGCCGGGTGACCGTTCTCGATCAGCTTGGCCATGCCTGGCTGGTGTTCTTCTTGAATATGCCAGCTCTCGTGATCATCGTGCTCTGCTATATCTGGATTGGGCTGATCGAGACGGCGGTAGTGGTTGCGGTCGCCATCAATAAGATCCCCAATGTCGTGGTCAATGTCCGCGAGGGGACAAGAACCCTGGATAAAAGCCTCCTGGAGATGGCGGAGAGCTTCCGCATCGGTCATTGGAAAACCTTCACCAAGGTCATTTTACCCCAGCTCTTCCCCTATCTCGCCGCCGCCGCGCGCTCAGGGCTCTCCTTGATCTGGAAGATCGTTCTGGTCACCGAGCTTCTCGGTCGCTCAAGCGGTGTTGGCTTCAAGATTTTCGAGTTTTTCTCGAACTTCGAGGTCGACAAGATCCTTGCCTACTCGCTCGCCTTCACCATCGTTATCCTGATGATCGAATGGACCCTTATGATGCCTCTCGAACGCCATGTTACCCGCTGGCGCCGGCGCTAGCAGCGCAGGTATGACTTTTGCTCTGGAGGCACGGGTTGCGTCGAAGTGGTTTCCGGCAGTCGGTGAGGCGCCCGCTAAGCTGGTAGTGCAGGGTCTTGAGCTCGATGTGCCGGAGAATGGCTTTGTTGCGTTGTTCGGACCGAGCGGCTGCGGCAAGACCACGATCTTGAACCTGCTTGCCGGTTTGGATCTGGACTTCGATGGTGAGGTTAAAAGGCTCGATGACGAGGGCATGGCTTACGTCTTCCAGGAACCACGCTTGCTTCCCTGGCTAACCGTCGAGGATAATCTGAAACTGGTCCTCAAAGGAAAGACGGATGATGACCACCTGATCGATCAGTGGCTGCTCGAAATGGGTCTTGCCGATGTCCGTCAGGTCTACGCCAATCGGCTCTCACTCGGTATGGCAAGACGGGTGGCTTTGGCCCGCGCCTTCATCATCCATCCCGTCCTTCTCCTGATGGATGAGCCCTTCGTCTCCCTGGACGAACCAACCGCCCTTCGCTTGCAGCATCTCCTGCTCGACACCCTAAAAGCCCATCCCGCAGCGGTCGTTTTCGTAACCCATAGCCTGCGGGAGGCCATTACCCTGGCGGATCAGATCGTTTTTCTCTCACCATCGCCGACCAAGGTGCTCCGTTCGATCGACGTGAAGCTGAGCGCTAATGAACGACGCGACGAAACCGCCGTCGAGCAGTTCAGGCAAGAACTCTTGTCCGCTGACGACACGACCGATCAAGCCTGACCGCGAAAAGCACGGCTGGAAACGGAAATCGAGTTGTTCGAAGGGTCCTTGGCATTGGCGAACACGTAGCCGTCACCTCGATGCAAAGACCCGAACTCAAGGCCGCGTTCGCGACATCGCGCGCAAAAACTCGGAACATCCTCGACATCGAAGACCAGCTTGACGCATGTCTGTCCGAGCTTTTTACCCTTGCTCGCCTGGTGAAGCATCAGTGACATCGAGCCATGGGGACTGACTAGCTCGACGATGCGATCGTCCTCTTCACGCTGAACGGTGAAATCGAAGTAACAACTGTAGAACTCGGCTGTCGCTTCGATGTCTTTGACGTAGAGAAGAATTTTGGTGAGATGGGCGATCATGGCATTCAGCTTCCTCGAAAGCCAACCATCGGTCCGAACCTGATCCAGGCAAGGGCAGCGCCGGCCAGCAAGCCGAAAAGATGCCCCTCCCAGGAAACACCCGGCGTTCCCGGAAGAATACCGCCGACGATCGCGGTGCCGTAGGTCACGCCGACGAAAAGGGCGACAGCGGCCGACATCAGCCGTCGCTCCAGGACGCCGACCATGATCAGAAAACCCATCAGTGAATAGATCAGGCCGCTTGCGCCGATATGCAGGGCATTCCGGCCGAACAACCAAAGTGCAGCGCCGGAAATGAGCGTTAGGATGATCATCGTGGACCAAGGCCGTGATCGGCTCACCACCATAAGCCCGAGCAGGATAATCAATGGGATCGTGTTGGAAAGGAGATGACCGAAACTACCATGCAGGAACGGCATCGTCGCAATGCCGATCAACCCGGTGATGTGTCTCGGAACAAGACCGAGCTGCTCCAGTGGCAACAGCAAATCGAGCAGGAAAACGGCCCAGATGATGCCGACGAAAACCGCAATCGGCAAGAACCGCTCCCTTATGGACGAAACCATATCGGTCGCCGTGCTTCGAGATGAGACGTCGGATGGTTTCCGCATCGACATCGATGGCTTCTCCTTGACCAAGGGTTGATCGAATGATGGCGGGCATCCAGGCCTGATGCAATGGGCCGGTGCCGTGGGATGTCCCTTGACCGTCGAAGACCTGATCGTCAGGTTAGAGATCCACATGAAGAAATCAGGTTTTGGCAAAGCCTGAAAGGCGAGGGGGGCTATGACGCGAGAAGATGCCTGAAGAGGAAATACCCGTTGCAGAGGCGGCCCTGGACGTTGGTAAGCTCAGCCACCAATTCGGTGAGCGTCAGGCCTTGGACATGGTCTCATTCACGATCGAGCCTGGCATGTTCACGATCCTCCTCGGCCAAAACGGCGCTGGAAAAACCACGCTCTTCAATCTGATCACGAGACTCTACAGCAACCACGCCGGCCATATCCGGATTTTTGGGACTGAGATGCAGGCAAACCCTGCGGAAGCCTTGGCCAAGCTCGGCGTCGTCTTTCAACAGCGGACTGTCGACCTCGACCTCTCGGTCCGGCAAAACCTTCTGTATCATGGCGGCCTGCACGGCCTTTCCCGGGCCGAGGCAGCCCAGCGGGCAGAGGCGGAACTAGGGCGGTTCGAGCTGATCGACCGCGCCCATGACAAAGTCCGCGAACTTTCGGGCGGTCAGGTGCGGCGCGTTGAGATAGCCCGCGCGTTGATCCATCGTCCGAAGCTGCTCCTCCTGGACGAGCCGACCGTCGGCCTCGACATCGGCTCCCGCCAAACCATTCTCGATCATGTCCGAAAGCTCCGCACAAGCGACGGGCTAGGCGTCCTCTGGGCCACTCACCTGATCGATGAAGCCGAGGGCGCTGACCGAGTCATCATCCTCCATCAAGGCAAAACCATCGCCACTGGCACGGCCAGCTCGGTTTGTAAGGAAGCCGGCACCCAAACCCTGCGCGATGCCTTCCGCAAACTAACGGCTGCGAGCCGCGCGACCGCCACGGGCGATGCGGGAACGGTTACCGTATGAGCACAGCAACCTCAAGCGAGGCACAGGCAAGTCAACAAAGTGGCCGTGCTACAAAATTCCTTAGGGCCGCAGAAGTGATCATCGAGCGGGAAGGGCTGCGCTTTGTGCATCAGCGTGGCCGTTTTATTGCTGCGCTGGTTCGCCCACTTGTATGGCTCTTCATTTTCGCCGCTGGCTTTCGCTCTGTCCTCGGCGTTTCGATCCAGCCGCCTTACGAAACCTACGTGCTCTACGAGGTCTACATCACCCCAGGCCTTTGCTGCATGATCCTCTTGTTCGCCGGCATGCAAAGCTCGCTCGCCATGGTCTATGATCGCGAGATGGGCTCAATGCGTGTCCTCCTGGTGAGCCCCATGCCGCGCTGGTATCTTCTGGTCTGTAAGCTCATGGCAGGGGTCATCGTTGCTGTCCTGCAGGTCTACGTCTTCCTCGCCATCGCCTGGTTTTGGGAGGTCGAGCCACCATGGATTGGCTACCTCACCGTGCTGCCCGCCTTACTGATTGCGGGCTTCATGCTCGGCGCACTCGGCCTGCTGCTCTCCTCGGTTATCAAGCAGCTGGAAAACTTCGCGGGTGTCATGAACTTCGTCATCTTCCCGATGTTTTTTGCGAGTTCCGCGCTCTATCCGCTCTGGCGTGTACGCGAAAGCAGCGTGCTTCTCTGGCAGATCTGCCAGGCCAATCCCTTCACCCACGCCGTCGAGATGATCCGCTTCGCTCTCCACGGAAAGTTCGATCTTTTTTCCACGGCCATCACCATCGCCTGCGCCGTCTTGTTCCTCGCCATCGCCATCTATGGCTACGATCCCGGCCGCGGCTTCATGCAGGCCAAGCGCGGCGGTGGACCAGCATAGCCCTGATGTTCAATTCCCTGAAAGCTTGACGACGGCAACAAGACCGGCGCGTAATTTGCATAACAAATGCCGACAACCTTTGGAGGGCAACAAGCCATGAAACTGACACGGCGGTTTTTTAATACAAGTGCAACGGCAACGGCAGGTGTTATAGGCCTTGGCGTTATGCCGGCACGGGCGGAGACCATAAAGGTCGCCGGCATCTACACCCAGCCGATCCAGCAGAAATGGGACGCGCGCTTGCATCAGGGCCTGACAGCAGCGGTCGACCGTGGCGAGATCGAGTATGTGTTCTCAGAGAAGGTCGCTAACACCGACTACATCCGGGTCCTGCGCGAATATTGTGAAAGCGGCGTCAAGCTCATCGTCGGCGAAGCCTTCGGTATCTCCAAAGAAGCGCGAAAAGTTGCGGATGAGTATCCCGACATTGCCTTCCTCATGGGCGATCCCTTCGAGCCCCATGGCAACAATTTCGCGGTGTTCGATAACTACATCCACGAGCCCTGCTACCTCATGGGCATCCTTGCGGGTTCGATGACCAAATCGAACAAGCTTGGCATGGTTGGCGGCTACCCGATCGGCGAGGTCAACCGCCTGTTCCACGCCTTCATCAACGGCGCCAAATCCGTGAATCCCGAGATTGAGGTCAAGGTCACCTTCATCGGGTCATGGTATGATCCGCCGAAAGCCAAGGAAGCCGCGTTCGCCCAGATCGAAGCGGGTGTCGACGTGCTCTACGCCGAACGTGCCGGTGTCGTCGATGCCGCGCGTGAAAAGGGCCTGATCGCCTTTGGCAATGTTAATGACATGAACAAGGAAGAAAACGGCACCGACGTTGTGGTCACCTCAGCCCTTTGGCATATGGAGGAAGCCATCGCCCATGCCATTTCCAGGGTCAAGGACGGCAGCTTCGCCGCCGAGAACTACAAGGACTGGACCATGATGCAAAAGGGTGGCGCCTCACTCGCTCCCTATTATGAGTTCGAGGACAAGATCCCAGCGGATGCGAAGGCCAAGGTCGAAGAACTCAAGGCTCAGATCTTAGCAGGGGACGTCGTGGTCGAGATCAACGACGAAGAGCCAACATCAACATTCTAGCGGCAGCGCCGCTGGGCGTTACGCTGTCGCGGTTTTGACAGGGACTGTGGCGTTCAGTTTGTGGGCGATGAGGTTTTTGGGAAGGGTTGATCGAGCGATGTGGACGTTCCACTAGATGCCAGTGCTTGCCTTTAAGGGGATTACCAAGCGCTTCGGGGCCCTTGTCGCCAATGACGGCATTTCGCTCGACGTCGAGGCGGGCGAGGTGATCGCCTTGCTCGGCGAAAATGGCGCCGGCAAAACCACCTTGATGAATATTCTGTTCGGCCACTACCAGGCGGATGAGGGCGTTGTCGAGGTGGATGGTGAGCCTCTTGCCGCTGGCTCCACCGATGCCGCGATCAAAGCTGGCATCGGCATGGTGCATCAGCATTTCACCCTCGCCGATAACCTGACCGTTCTCGACAACATCACCCTTGGCACCGAAAGCCTCTGGTCTTGGCGTCAGGACAACCAGGCGGCAAAGAAAAGACTGGCAGATCTTGCCAAGACTGGTCTGGTGATCGATCCAGACGTCCTGGTCGCTGACCTCTCCATCGGAGAGCGCCAGCGGGTGGAAATTCTAAAAGCACTCTATCGCGACAGCCGCATTCTTATCCTGGATGAGCCAACTGCTGTCTTGACGCCAGCCGAGACCGATCAGCTCTTCAAGACGCTAAGGGCACTGACCGAAGAAGGCCTCGCGGTCATTCTGATTTCGCATAAGCTGCACGAGATTATGGCGATCAGCGACCGCACCGCCGTGCTGCGCGCTGGCAAACTCGTCGGCATCGTCAACATCGCCGATGCTGATCGCCACCAGCTCGCAGCCATGATGGTCGGCAGAGAAGTCACCCGCCCCAAACTAACACCAGTCGCCACCGGCGACGCAGTTTTGAATGTCCAGGCGCTTAGGCTCAAGGGGGAGGGAACGCGTCCGCTGTTGGATGACGTTGATCTCGATATTCGAGCCCATGAGATTGTTGGTATCGCTGGCGTTGCCGGTAACGGCCAACGGGAACTCGCCGACATTCTCTCAGGACTTCGTCGGGACTACCAAGGCAGCATCACGTTGCTCGGCGAAGAGATCCGGGGTTTCAGTCCACGCCAACTTGTCGAACGCGGTGTCGGCCGTATTCCTGAAGACCGCCAGACGCAGGGCGTCATCGGCGATATGAGCATCTGGGAAAATCTCAGCAGCGAAGATCTAAGAGGTAAAGCTTTCTCCAAACTAGGCTGGATCGACCGCGAAAGCGCGCAGAACCGTGCGAAAAATTTGATCGACGAGTTCGATATTCGCTGTAAGGGCCCCAATGCTGAAACCCGTCTTCTCTCCGGCGGCAACATACAGAAACTTGTCCTTGCCCGCGCCTTATCCCGAGAGCCCGCTTTCATCCTCGCCAACCAGCCCGTTCGCGGCCTAGACGAGGGGGCCATCGCATATGTCCAAAGCCAGCTCCTCGCCGCCCGCAAGCGAGGCGCTGCAATTCTGTTGATCTCGGAGGATCTAGATGAGCTCATGGCCATCTCGGATCGCATCGCAGTGATTTACCAAGGCCGGCTCAGCGAGGCGCTCCCAACCTCACAGAGGTCGGTCACCGAGATCGGCCTTCTTATGTCAACGATGCGGCATGTCGAGGCTGAACTTGACGGTACGCGTCATGCGGATTGAGCCCAGGGAAACGGTCTCCTGGCTTGGCGCTGCCTTCGCTCCAATTGCCGCGATCGCCTTGGCCCTCATGCTTTGCGCGGTACTCATTCTCTGGACCGGTGTCTCCGTTCTTGAAGCCTATGCACTTCTCTTCAAAGGAGCCTTCGGCTCGGCCTTCGCGCTCAATGAAACCTTCACCCGCTCAATCCCGCTTATCTTCACCGGCCTTGCCGTCGCCATCGCCTTCAAAGCCAAATTCTACAATATCGGCGGCGAAGGACAGCTCTATGCGGGCGCCCTCGCTGCAACCTTTTTCGGCACGGGACTGATCACACTGCCACCCGTTCTGATGATCCCTCTGCTGATGATCGTCGGCGCACTTGCTGGCGGCGCGCTGCTCATCCTGCCGGTGCTCCTCAAAACTCGCCTCAATGTCGATGAGGTGGTTACCACACTGCTTCTCAATTTCGTCGTCATCCTCCTGGTCAGCTACCTGATCGAAGGCCCCTGGCGGGATCCCATGGCCATGGGATGGCCCCAGGCCGCCTCCATCATCGACGAAGGCGTGCTACCACCGCTCCTCGCCAAAGGCCGGCTGCATTTTGGCCTCATCATCGCCATGCTCGCGGCCCTCGTCATTTGGGCAATGATGCGCTTCACCGTGCTCGGCTATGAGATCCGCGCGGTCGGATACAATGCCGGTGCAGCCGAGTTCGCCGGGATCAGCGTCAACCGCACCGTCATCATCACTGCGCTCCTCTCCGGCGGCCTGGCCGGCATGGCGGGTGTCAGCGAGACTACCGGTCTTAAAGGCTACCTGACGCTCGATCTTTCTCCCGGCTTTGGCTATACGGGCATCGCTGTCGCGATGCTGGCCCAGCTCAATCCCCTCGCTGTCATCCCAGCCGCTCTTTTCCTCTCCGCTGTCTTCGTTGGCGCGGATGCCATGAGCCGCGCCGTCAACATTCCCACCTACATCGCAGACGTCTTGGTCGGTGTCTCCGTCCTCGCGATGCTGCTCACCGCCATGCTTACCCAATACAAAATAACGTGGCGGTCATGATACGATCATAGCGTTGCCCAATGGAGTCTCACATTGACATGGTATTGCTAAGTGTCAGAAATTCTTGATATTCTCCTAACCGCTGGCTTTTGGGCGGCCACCATCCGTATCATCACGCCCCTCATTTTCGGCACGCTGGGCGAGCTGATATGCGAGCGGGCAGGTGTCCTCAATCTCGGAATCGAGGGGATCATGACGGTCGGCGCCATGTCCGGTTGGATGTGGGTCTATCAAG
The DNA here is from genome assembly GCA_050633905.1 of Geminicoccales bacterium. Classification (GTDB taxonomy): domain Bacteria; phylum Pseudomonadota; class Alphaproteobacteria; order Geminicoccales; family Geminicoccaceae; genus JANQPX01. Next base: position 51,315 of record JBOEHJ010000003.1, on the reverse strand, counting down.
GTGGTGGACTTTGGGACGGCGTGCTGTTCGCCGCCTGCATGGGCGGTCTTTTTGGACTTGTCCACGCTCTATTCGCGGTTCATCTCGGTCTGTCTCAGCATGTCACCGGCATCGGCATCACACTCGTCGCCTCTTCATTGAGCTATTTCGTCTACCGGATGCTGCTGCCGGAAGCGACCACACCGCCGAAGATCGAACCGTTCGAACCTGTTGGCATACCTTTTCTAGAAAAAATCCCAGGCGTCGGCGAGGCACTCTTCACCCAATCGCCACTCACCTATCTCGCGTTTCTTACGGTGCCAGCGGTCGGCTACGTACTCTTTCGCACCCCGATCGGCCTTGCTGTCCGCATGGCTGGCGAGAACCCTGTTGCCGTGGAAGCCCAAGGCCTGAACGTGCTGGCGATCCGAACCGGTGCCGTGATGGTCGGCAGCGCTCTCATGGCGATCGGTGGCGCCTTTATCACCATGTCCTGGTTCGATGCCTTCTACTTCAACATGATCAACGGCCGTGGCTGGATCTGCGTGGCCCTCGTGATCTTCTCCTCCTGGCAACCGGGCAAAGCTCTCCTCGGCGCCCTCATCTTCGCCGGCCTGGAAGCCCTCCAAGTCCGCGCCCAACAGACCGCAGGGGCGGTCATCCCTTATCAGTTCTTTTTGATGCTGCCCTATCTCATGTCGATCCTGGCGATGATCGTGATGGCCAGACGCGCCAAATATCCCAAAGCGTTGCTAGTACCGTTCAGAAGGGGCGACCGCATCTAGTCGGAGCCGCCCGGCGGCGTTGACTTAGGGTTGGTGTCTTCTCAAGGTCCTGGCGTTATCGTCCCAGGTCCATATTGGCTGGTCGGATCGGAGATGCACGCCGCCAAGCCACTGATCGCGCTTGAGCAGATCGAAGGCGTCGCGAGAACCGGCAAGAACCTGTTCGCCTACTTTGGTGAGCCGAAGTCGCTGGGATCGAAAGGTCTCCATTGTAACGGTTGAACATGGCGGGTACTGAAAGACGCCGTCCGGTTCGCATGCCAGTAGCGGATCGTCACCGGTCGAGAGATCGTCAATATGCCGGAAGGTTGTCCAGTCACCTATGAACAGCACGGTCTCCAGATCCATGTTGTCCGAAAAGATCCTGCCAGGTGCTGCAGCACCACCGCTGATGAGGGTCAGGATCTGGTTCTCCGTCCGGGTCAATCCGGTTTGATGGGACGGATATTCTTCCAAATGGCGGCACAGGGCCGGATGCAGAAAGGGCAGGGGGGTTAGGTCGCCGTTCACAAATGCTTCGAGGTCTTGGGGATCGGATGAGCGAAAGGCTGCCCATCCTTCTTTTGCTAGGTCGATTTCTGCTGCCGTCACCGTATGGCGGCGGCTAAAAAGCGACGCCATCTGTTCAGCATTAAGTTGCCCGATGCCGCGAAACGGATCGATGCCGTCGTAACGGTCGATGCAGATCAATTCAAGGCTGGTCTGACCTAGATCGGCCTCAGAAAACCAATCCAGGAGCTGCAGAATCTGAAGCTGGTCGAGAAGATCATGCTCGAACCAGAGAACGACCCGGTCATAGGTTGGTGCCGATCGAAGGTGATCGTTCCGCGCTCGGAAATCGCGCCTGATCTCGCTCTCATCATTCCCTTCACCGGCGAAATACGTAGCACGCACCTCGCTCAGCTTATCCAAATCAAGACCGGCCGGAAATGGGCCGTGATGCATCACATCACGCCAAGGCAGAACGTCACCGCCAACACCGCATGCTTGAATGATATCAGCAGCGCTATCACCGTTAGTGATATGGAAATCGCTCATCGCCCACCTATCGTTTCAGACCTGAAACCACCAAAGACGCCACCGACACCAAACCAAGACCAAAATCAGGTATCAAAAAACCAGGTTGGCCTTTCGGATTTGACGGTGACGCCATCGGCGTCGAGGGCCTGGCCCTTTTCTTCGGCATCAGCCAAGCGGTCGAGGCGAAGGAGTGCAAGTCCGAAACCGTTTTTAGCCGAGCGCACCTCGCCGATTTCACGCGTGCCGGCTTTGATCAACGTGCCCGCTGCCGGGGGCATTCCGTCGAAGGTTATGGGCATCAGGCGTTTCTTGACCAAGGCCCGATACTTCATGCGGGCGGTGAGTTCCTGGCCGACGAAGCAGCCTTTTTGGAAGTCGACGCCGTTCAGTTCCTCAAAACCACTCTCCAGCAAGGTCGCCTTGTCGACGGCAAGATCCTGGCTGCCCTCGGGCACACCCAATTGCAGGCGACGGGCTTGATAGGTGTCGAGATCGCCTTGCACATATCCCTTGTCGGTCAACGCTGCCGGGAGGATTGGCCTCGGCAGGAAGGCGCGAGCGCCGAGCGCGCTCAATCTCGGATCGACAAAGACAACGCCACCCTCGAACTGAACAGCGCCTCCTTCCTCATTGGGAAGGTCAAAGGTCTCTCGTCTAACATCCCCGAGGAGTGCGACGACCCCAAAGTCCGCGCTGACATCCGTGATGTCCACCTTGGCTCGAAGCTTATACATGGTAAGACGTTGGCTTAATGCCTGCAAACGCTCAGCCTCGGCCTCTAGCAGCAATCGCTCGCCTTGCTTGGCGATCATGAAGTCGAAAAGATACTTGCCCTGCGGGGTGAGCAGCGCCGCATAAATGGCGGTGTTGTCGGTCACCTTCTCGATATCGTTGCTGATGATCCCTTGCAAAAAAAACCGTACATCTTCCCCTTCGATGGCGAGGATACCCCGCTCCTCCAACACGACATAGCTGCCCGTGGTCACGTCGCCGTTCCTTCCATTTATTGACGTTCAGTATGTTGGCAGAAGCAGGGTACGCCGCAAGAGGGTTCTCGCTATTCGCCATCGTCCATGGCCTTTATGGTGCGCCGGCGCTATCTAAGGTGCTATGAACACCCAAGCTCCCGCACCGCTCGTCAGCGCCGTGATCACGGTCTACAACAAGGCCGCCTACCTTCCCGCCACGATCCGCTCACTCCGCCACCAGATGCAGGATGAACATCTGGTCGAGTATCTCTTCATCGATGATGCCTCGACCGACAACTCCATCGAACTTATCGAGGAGGCGATGCGAGACGCGCCCAATAGCCGAATCGTCGCCAATGCGGACAATCAAGGGCCCAGCATCCGCCTTAATCAAGGTGCAGGAGAAGCAACCACTCCTTTCCTCTACTTTCTGGACGCCGACGACATCGCCATCAAAGGGGCGATAACTGGCATGCTTGGCCTACTCCAGAAGGAAAACGCCGACCTCATCTACGGCAAAACGATCGCACCGCGAGCGGGGGGACAGGACCTCGCTGTTGATGTTGATGCGCCATATGTCGTCTCCAGTACGCCGTTGGCCTATATCATGAAGGGGGGCTTTGTGCGCATGGCATTAATGTGCAGACGGGAGCTTTTTTTGGAGGCAGGCGGTGCTGATGAGCGGCTTTTCGTTCAGGACGAAAGCCTGCCGCTCAGGTTGGCAGCCAAGTCAAAGCGCTTTGTCGACTGGCAGGCGGCGGTCATTGCCAAGCCCCTTGATGCCGGTACGAAAATAGTGGAAGAAAATCATATCTCGAACGACAAAACTCAGCTGCACCACGACGCCTTCTTTGCCTACGCCAACGCGCTCGCCGACCTCAGCGAAAGCCACCCGGATATTACCTCCAAGCTTTATGCCAAAGCCGTGTCCGCCTATTGGAAATTCGGGAAAAGACAGGCACGCCCATACCTTCTACATCCAGGCTTTTGGCGCTACCTTCAGACCAAATGCCTAAAGCCATCGCCCAATCAGAAAGTCCTCACCTGGATGGCCAAGGAGTTTCTGACCCTGCCCAACATCCGCCGCCCAAGCAGCTAGTCATCTGACGAGGCCACGTTACGCATGTCGCCGCTAGCGACAGAAGTGATGGAGAGGGCTAGGCCAATCATGAGCCAGAGGAGCATAGCGTTCCAGTTGCTGAAGATGCTTTTTGAGATCAGGAGCGGCCAAAGGAAGAGGATCAATGCGGCGGACGAGCCGACTGCCAGGGGAAAGTCCGGTCGTTCCTTTCGCCAGCCGGCGCTTAGATTGCGCAGCACTAGGCCGATCATTAGGAAAAATAGTAGGAGTCCCACAATACCTGTCTCAGCCAGTAGCTCCATATAGGGGTTGTGGGGGTGGGTGAAGCACCAGGTATCGACGGGTCCCTTATGGTCGAAATTGGGGACATCACAGGTCTGACGGAAATTTTTCAGACCGACCCCAGTTACGGGATTGTCTCGCCACACATCGAAGGCCCTTACGAAGATGACCCCATAACGCCCGGACCAGAAATCATCGACATCATTCGCGGTATGGCCGACGAAGCGCTGATGGAGTGTCTGGTTGGACAGTATGGCTGTGCCAAGACCGATCGCAGCGATGAGACCGATTAGCATCAGCGGTAGTCGAACCTGCCTGATGTAGAGGATCAGTACGATGACGCCGAGGCCGTAGGTGCCAAGGGCCATGCGCTCGCCAGTCAACAGGATCACCAGGCCGATCGAGGCAGCCAGCAACCCACCCACCAGCCAGGACAGATGCCCGCGCGCGACCGACCAGGCGAACCACCAACCGAGCAGTGGCAGACTGGTCTTAGCAATGAAGGTGCCGACGACATCGTTGTTGAAGGGGCCGCTCAAGCGAAAAGCACCTTCGGCAACCTTGCCAAAGAGATCCTCTCCTTGGACATATTGATAGAGACAATCGACAAGCACGAAGACGAGCACGGCTGCCAGCACGCTCAAGAATTGGTAAATGCGTCGTCGATCGATCAAGAGCCAATGCTGCAAGGCTGCTGCCAGCAGGATGAAACGGATGAATGGTAGTGCCCGCCCGAAACTGTTTTCGGGATCGATCGCCAAGGCACTTGCCAGGAGCAGATAGCCCCAGAAAAGCAGGGCTGCCGAGACCCAGGCCGTCCGCATCCAGCGCCAGCCGAGGCCAAGCTGGCTTCGGACGAGGAACAAGAGGGCAATCAGGGAAATCGCTATATCGGCAGGCGCACGGCCCACAACAAATAGAACCGGCAACGCCATGATCAAAGCATAGCCCAGTCGATCCAGCACTATCGATAGAGAATTGTTTGTTAGGGATTGCCTGTTCCTGGAAACATCTCCAGTTTGCTCAAGATCCGCCCGCTCTACAACAACCGCCTGATCAGACATCTAATCCCTGCCTTGATTGATATCGTCAATCCGCCAATCGTCGTTCGGCAACAAGCGGCAAACTGTCTCGAATGTTTGATCACCGATGTCTACAGCCTTGCTGCGTCAGATCAATCCTTTAAAGCTCCTTTAGCGATCCTGGCCACGCTGATCACGCTTCAAACGTCTCTTATCAACCCAAAATTAAATGTCTGACGATGATGACTGGTCCAACCATGCCTCCTACCGTTTTGCTAAGGGACGTCGCCCTTTTTTTTGACGTCGATGGCACCCTGGTCAGCATTGAAAACGAACCGAGTGCGGTCAACGTCTCAAAGGCACTGCTTACGCAAATGCAGCGCCTGGCCGAGGCAACCGATGGTGCTGTAGCCCTGGTCAGTGGCCGCTCGATTGAACAGCTCGATGCCCTGTTTCAGCCTCTTCTGTTCTCCGCATCAGGTCTTCACGGTCTTGAATGCCGCCTCCTTCCGGGCAGCGTTGTTAGCGCTAAAACCGACAGCAAATTTCTGTCGTCGGCTAGGACCGAACTGGAAGCCTTTGCACAAGGTCGCGACGGCATCTTCTTCGAAGACAAAGGGCTGACATTGGCGCTGCATTATCGTATGGCACCGGATCAACATGAAGCGGCCGCCCAAGTGGTGCGCAATGTGGTCGACAAAAGCCAAGGAAATCTTGTCCTTCTCGAAGGAAAAAAGGTTTTCGAGTTGAAGCCACCTGGTTTCGACAAGGGCAAGGCGATCGCCGATTTCATGAAGGAGCCACCATTCAAAGGGCGACGCCCGATATTTGCAGGTGATGATGTGACTGACGAAGCCGGATTTACAGTAGTGAACAGCTTGAAGGGCCTGTCGATCAAGGTCGGCGCTGATGAAGGAGCAACGGAGGCCCGGAATCGGGTGGATCATGTTCAGGCGATGCTCGCCTGGCTCGATGATCTGCTCGACCACCGAGACGCACAGGGGGGAGAACGCTCATGAGTTCCCTTGATCTCGGCATCATCGGTAATTGCACGATCAGCGCGTTGATCAACAAGACCGGCAGCATCGTCTGGAGCTGCTTTCCCCGCTTTGACGGCGATCCTATCTTCTCAAGTCTCTTGAATGAGGAGAGCGACCAAGGGACGTACAGCATCGAGCTCGACGACCTTGAGCAAGTCGAGCAAAACTATCTGCCGAACACTGCGGTTCTGGTCACCAAATTGATCAATTCGTCCGGTTCCGGCGTCGAGATCACGGACTTTGCGCCTCGGTTCCAGCAGTTCGGCCGGATTTTCCGACCCACCACGCTTGCCCGGATCATTCGTCCATTTGGCGAAACGCCGCGGATTACGATCAAGCTCCGACCGACCTTCGATTACGGTGCTCGAAAGCCAGAGATCACCCGCGGCAGCAATCATATCCGCTATGTCGGCAGTGATATGAGCTTACGTCTAACCACCAATGCGCCGCTGACCTACATTCTGGACGAGACGCCCTTCATTCTCGAGGGCGAGATCGTGATGTGGCTTGGTCCGGACGAGTCGCTGCGCGGGCCTGTGATGGAAACGGGACGCGAATTTCTCGAACAGACGATCGGCTATTGGCGCACCTTGAGCACGCGTCTTTCCGTCCCATTCGAGTGGCAAGACGCCGTGATCAGGGCCGCGATTACGCTGAAACTTTGCACCTTCGAAGAAACCGGCGCGATTGTCGCTGCCATGACCACCTCACTTCCTGAAATTGACGGTGGTGGGCGCAATTGGGATTATCGTTTCTGCTGGCTACGCGATGCCTATTTCGTGGTGCGCACCCTCAATCGTCTTGGCTATGTTGAGACCATGGAGGATTTTCTAGCCTATATCAGCAATATCGTAGGGGCTGCCGAGGATGGCTATCTCCAGCCGGTCTACGGCATTGGTTTGGAAAAGAAGCTGATCGAGCGTCAGGTCGAAAGCTTAAGTGGCTATCGCGGCAACAAGCCCATTCGGGTCGGCAATCAGGCTTATGAGCATGACCAACATGATGGCTATGGATCCGTCTTGCTGGCTGCTACCCAGGCCTTCTTCGATCAGCGTCTTGGCCAGCCTGCCGGCAAGCATACCTTTCATCGCCTCGAGACCATCGGCGACAAGGCCTTTGCGCTCTACAACGTGCCGGATGCTGGACTTTGGGAATTTCGCACGATCGCCCGGGTCCACACCCATTCCAGCGTGATGTGCTGGGCGACCTGTGATCGGCTCGCACGCATCGCTAGCCAACTCGATCTTACCGAGCGCGCCACCCATTGGCAGGCGCGTGCCGACAAGATCAGAGAAACGGTGCTGGAGGAGGCCTGGAACGATCGCCTGAATAGCTTCGTTGCGAGCTTTGGCGGCGACGATATCGACGCCAGCTTGCTCCTGATGCATGAGGTCGGCTTCATCAGCCCCGAAGACCCGCGCTTTGTCGGCACAGTAGAAGCGGTGGAGCATGAACTCAGGCGCGGGGATCATCTCTTCCGCTATATCAAACAGGACGATTTCGGCGAGCCTGAGAATGCCTTCATCATCTGCACTTTTTGGTATATCGACGCGTTGATCGTCACCGGCCGTACCACCGAGGCACGCGAACTTTTCGAGAACATGCTTGCGAGCCGCAATCACCTCGGGCTACTCTCAGAGGATATCAACCCAAAGACGAATGAACTCTGGGGTAACTTTCCACAGACTTACTCACTTGTCGGACTGATTAATTGCGCCATGAAGTTGAGCAAGAGCTGGGAGGACGCCGTTTGATTTGGCGCCGCCATAAACCGTGAGCCGCCTCGTCATCGTTTCCAATCGGGTCACGCCGATGTCCGGCAGCAAGGCCGCAGCCGCTGGCGGTCTTGCCGTTGGCCTCCTGGCAACGTTGAGAGAAACCGGCGGTATCTGGTTCGGCTGGAGCGGCGAGACCCCCGAGGAAGCGACCCCGCTGCCGAAGGTTTCTCGAAGCGGCAACATCACCTACATCACCCTTGATCTGGCCGCCAAGGATTTCGAGGAATATTACGGCGGCTTTTCCAACCGAACGCTCTGGCCGCTTTTCCACTACCGCCTGGATCTCTCAACTTTTGATCGAGATTGGTACGAGACCTATCGCAGTGTGAACAAGCTATTTGCCGAGCAGCTATTTCCTTATATCCGCGACGACGATCTCATCTGGATCCATGATTATCACCTGATCCCGATGGCAGAGGAATTGCGCAAGCTCGGCGTCAAGGCGAAGATTGGCTTCTTCCTACATATCCCGTTTCCGGCCTGGGAGGTTTATGTCACCCTGCCATGGCACGGCCAGCTCATGAACGCCCTTTGCACCTACGATCTGCTGGGCTTTCAGACCCGCAACGATCTGCGCAACTTTCATGACTATCTGTACCGCGAAGGGATCGGCTACGCGCTCGATGACGATTTGGCCCAAATTGGCAACCACCGGTTGATGGCCCAGGATTTTCCGATCGGTATCGATGTCGATGACTTTGCTGAGATGTCGACCTCGGTTGAGGCGAAACGCGCGAGTGAACGATTGTCCAAGTCGCTTCTCGGCCGCAATTTGATCATCGGCGTCGATCGGCTCGACTACACCAAGGGGATCACCGAGCGCCTGCGCGCCTATGAGACGCTGCTCGAGCATTATCCCAATCAACGCGGGCAAGTGACCTTCGTCCAGATTTCCCAGCCGTCGCGCCAGGATGTGCCCGAGTATCTCGATCTTCGGCTCCAGGTTGAAGCCACATCGGGCCGCATCAATGGCCGCTTCAATGAATATGACTGGATGCCGCTGCGTTACCTCAATCGCGGCTTCACGCGTCGGACTTTGTCGGGCTTCTTCAGACTTTCCAGGGTCGGCCTGGTCACGCCGCTTCGTGATGGCATGAACCTGGTGGCAAGAGAATATGTCGCCGCGCAATCACCCGACGATCCGGGCGTGCTCATCCTCTCGCGTTTCGCGGGTGCCGCCGACGACATGGACGGCGCTGTCATCGTGAACCCCTACGATATCGAGATGGTCGCGGAAGTCATGTATCGCAGCCTGATCATGCCGCTGGACGAACGCCAGGATCGCTGGCGCCGTCTCAATGCGCGCATTCGCGAGAACGACATCGTGAATTGGCGAAAAAGCTTCGTCTCGGCGCTGCGTGAACTTGCAGATGAACCATCGGAAAGAGAAGCCGTCTTGACCGATTAATGATGTTGGACGGACGAACAGCAGGTTCCAATCCTCATCCTTCCTTCGATGGCAATCGATGGGGGAGGGGGGATAGAGATCAATCCCGCCCTGTTGCTCACCAAATCGGCAGTCCATCGACGACGCCTGCTTCTGCCGCCCCCTCGACCATCTCACCTTTCTGCATCACCTCGCACATCGCTCTACCCGACTATGCCGCTCACAGCTATAGGGAAGGGCGAAGGCGCGCGGCGCTGAACTGATATCGGCAATCACCTGGAACTCGCTCTCCTCCTTTGCCATGATCATCCGACTGGCTTGATGCGCGCCGAAACGGCACGATCGTCTTCGCCAAGCGGTTCACATTCCTGACCTCGTCATCCGCAGTAACGGAAGAACGCACCACCGTTCGTTCCTCACCCTGTTCTTCCACGGCAACATCGCTGTTATAAACCAGCTCGACCCTAGAGCGCTTTTCAATGACGACGATCCAGCCCTCTCCCCACCCAACCACCCGCAATGTCCAACAATATCGCGTGGTTGGGTGGGGAGAGGGCTGGTGGTGGTTCTAAGCAAACGGAAAATGCTCTAGGATTCAGCTTTCCTAGACGGTAATAGGATTTTTTGCCTTTTTCAGGTGAAAATTCCGATTTTTTTGCCCAACAACACGACCGAATGCAAGGGTGCTGTGCCTGTTAACCACCAAGGTGACATGCTATGGAAAATTGGTTGAAAACGAAGGCGGTCCTGCAGGGCAGCGACGTTGCATCCCATGTTAGGCGCTCAACTGATCCGGGTTCATCATGACGATACGCTCGCTCTCGACATTGCTGGCAGTGCTGCTGGTCCTAGCGGCCTGCGGTTCCAGCCCTACTGTGCCCAAGGTCGAAGCTGACCTGGTCGCAGTGCTGAAGACACGACCAAGCCTCAAGCAATTTACCAAAGCTCTGGAAGAAACCGGCGTCGCGGCAGCTTTGCAAAAGGACGGCAGCTACACCATTTTCGCGCCCATCGATGCCGCCACCGGGGATCAGCCGCTCGATATCGCCACGATACGCCATCACATTATCGCGGAGCGCATCACGTTTAGCGACATTGCAGGCGAAAGCACTAGCTACAAAACCCTGCATACCGACGAGATCGAAATCGACGCCACGGAATCCATCAGCGTCGGCGACGGCCTCATGGTCGAATCCGATATCACCGCCATCAACGGGGTCATCCACGTTATTGACACCGTGCTCGAGCCAGGCACTGTGCCGACCAACCTGAACCCAGCAGCCCTGGCACCACCAATCCCGCTGGCACCCCCAGAAGACACCAGCAATCCCACCCAATAGGCAGCGTGGCGCTGCACCCCTTGGTAAGAAAGGGGCTCCCCTAGCCGCCCACCACTAAAGTTCGATAAGATATATTATGACAAATTATGCTGGATGCACGACACCTTTGACTTTGGGGCCCCCTCTGCCGGCCAGATGGGCTCTGTTCTAGTTTTTTGACGTTGTTACATGTTGATGATGTTGCCTGCGCCAGAGGTCTGGGTGCTTTTGTTGTTGTCCCCAGTGACATTGATGATCTGGCTTGCCGGGATGCGCCTTTGGCTTCGATATCCTTCATCAGCGTCTGAACCTCCTTGGCGAATGCGGGGTCGGCCTCCAGCGCTTCTCAGCTACTTTTTGAAGTCAGGCTGGTTCTCGTCACTCGCAGGGTCCCGCTCCAAATCCACCAACGCTTCCTCGGCTCGTCCTGAAATCTTACCCTTGACCAGCGACAACAGCTTCCCAAAACCCTCGGATGTGGCCAGAGGTGTAACCTCCATCAATCTTTTCCTCTGAATGGCTTCGGTCCCAGGCGTTCCGCGTCGGATGCCTCACCAAGGATGAAGAATTGAAATCGCGCGTGAGCTGGAAACAAATTCTGATCAAGTGCTTCGTAGCATGCGGCTTCCACCGTGAAGGATGTCGGCGGCGTATGCTTATTGCTTCTGATATAGCTAGTCGTGCCTCACTTGCTCCGGCGAATTCAAGGTCGCTATAGCTACTGTCGTGCAGCGAGGTGGCGAGATGCGGGAGGAAGGGCCGCCAGCTGTCACCTGAGACTGACAGCCTCCTCTGCGGCGTTAAGCGCTTCCCCCTGCCGCTCGAGAGCGCTTTGCATGCCCGCGAGATTGCTGAACGACGTGGCGATGAGTGGCGTCACATTAGTATCGCTATCCCGACGCCGCTTTCGCAAAGTTCCTTCGATCGATTGCAGCAGCCGTGAATGATGCTCGACAAGTGCCCGTGAGGTTTGGGCTAGCTGATTGGCATTGCGTTCCAGGAGGAGCAGCTGGAGCCGTCTTCCCTCGATACCGCCGTGATCCGAGAGTTCGGCGATCCAGCCATAAATCGCTTCGGCGTGGTAGTGATCACCACAAGCGTTGGCTGCTGCCAGCCCCGGCCTTGAAGGTATTGCCGTGTGAAAAAGCGTTCAAGCTCGCGCGAGGTGGCGATCCTGCATCCCTGCCCGCTTTCAAGCGCGCTTCGATCAACTTCAGCACCAGCAGCATCTTGTCGGCCCCTGCCCTGCAGAGCTCATATAAGACACAAAGCTAGTAAAAAATTCCTAGTTTTCTATATCTATAAAGAGCCCGCGGAAAACGGCCTCCCGAATTTCGCCCCAAAAACCAAACGAACCCAAACCGCGCGGAAAACCTTCAAAAAATCTGCCGCCACCCTAGACGGCTGACTTCAGTCAACGCCGCCGCGCGTCCGCGGTTACATGTTGAGCATAGCGGCTAGGAGCATGCCTTTGGCGGTGGTGTTGCTAGCGGTCTTTGCTTGGCGGACGTCGTCGATTTCGATGGGGAGATCAGCGGCTTGGAGGGCTTTTTTGAGTTCGACGTCGAAGCCTTTGACCATGGAGGTACCGCCGCCGAAGACCAGGGGAACCGGCCTTAGGGAGCGTGGCAGGCGTTTGCTAGCTTTGAGTTCCTCTTCGAGGCGCTCGACCACATGGTTGATGATGTCCCGGTGGTAAATGGTCAGCGCCTGATCGACGCCATTGGCGCCCTCTTTGCCGACGCGGAAGTCGCTGCTTTCCTTATGCAGGCGCACCGTGGTCGGGGTCTCGCCAGTGACCTTGGCGGCGGCCTGATCGATATAATCACCAGCGCGGGTTGTGCAGAAGGACATGATCGGCAAGCCAAGATAGGAGAGCGAGACATTACAAAGTCCGCCGCCGAAGCTCATGCCGATACCGGTGAGGTCATCATCGGCGAGTTCGGCATAGACGATCGCCATACCTTCATTCACCGCCTTAGCCTCGTAGCCCAGGCCTTCAAGGACCTCCTTGATGACATGTTCGTGGAAGATCAGTTCACTATCCGCATCCTCCGGCGCGCTGGGCACGCTGAAGCAGATCTTGGCATTCTTCTTGGCCTTGCCGCACATCTCCTCGAGCGCCAGCGCCATCATAGCCTTGCTCTTGGGCTCGCCCGCATTCAGGAGTCCGGTCTGCATCGGCCGGCGAGTATCGCCCCCCAGCATATTGGCGAATTCGTCGACCCGGTTGCCGAATGCCAGAATTTCTTTCTCATTCGCCCGGTAATAGATTCCCTCATCCTCGAGCATTTTTTCGGTCATCTTCGCATAAGGTAAGGAAATGAAGGCGTTGAGCTGAATATTGTAGGTCGGACGTTCCCCATTGGGCTTCGCCAGCACGATACGGCTCGTGCCCACGTCCAAGCCACGAATTTCATCACCTTCAGCCATGTTATGATCCCCCGGATCTCGTTTGGAACTGTACTCGGATATGATTGGCGGCTTTTTACACAAATTTTACTGTTCTGACCACAGCCGCTTGCCAAGGAAAAACGGAAAAAACGAGGAAATTCGGCGACATGAACACGCGGCGGAGGAAGCCGCCGCGACCTGGTCGCTGGTCAGGTCAAACACTCAGGAGATTGGGCTCGACAGACTTGCCATTCGCCATCATCGGAAACAGTGGCTGCAGTTCAGGCACACCTTCGGCGTGATGTTTACCAACGTCCATCAAGACTTCAAGGACGCGGGCGTAAGGCTGCATATAACGGTATTGCGACGGCAACACGGCCAAGATCTTTCTCGGCCCGGTCGGCAGGCTGAACAGATCGATATCGAACACCTGACGGCCGTTCAGTTGGGTCGACAGGAGCGGCACGATCGCGATCCCAAGCCCCGCCTCAACCATGGAAAGGGCCAGCTCATGGGTACGACAGCGGGCCACTTCACGATAGTTAGGCGCGATCTTTCGATACCAGCCGATCAGCAATTCCTCGAAAGGAGAGCCGAAATCCACCATCACCACCGAGCGCAAGGTGGATGTTGCCTCGGTCTGGCATGCCCATCGCTTTGCGGCCATGGCGGCTCGTGGCACGGCTAGCACATAGCGATCGATGGCGAGGTCAACTTTTGTGAAAGGCGCGTTCTGGTTCGCAAGAATCGTGCTGCTCACCAGCGCAATCTGAATTTGGCGGGATTGCAGACGCTCAATGATGGATTGCGGCGATAGCTCGATGATGTTGAGCTGAAGTTCCGGGAAGCGGCGCTTGAGCTCGATGGAAGCCGGCGTCAGCAGGCTGCGCGCCAACGAGGTGAGCGATCCGATTGTCAGCTCGCCTTTGGTGCCGCGCTCGAACTGGCCGAGCCCGACCTCGGCCTCTTCAACGATGGACAGGATCTTATCCGCCTTGTCCAGAAGAAAGCGGCCGGCATCGGTGAGGTGCAGGCCCTTGGCCGATCGATCGACAAGCCGCTGGCTGAGATGACTTTCGAGCTTGCTGAGCTGCTGTGAGAGGGAGGGTTGGCTAAGGCCCAGCTGCTTAGCGGCCAGCGTCAGCGATCGATTACCGGCAATGGCGCTCAGGATCTGTAAATGTCGAAGCGTGATCGTCATGACCAAACCACTCCCGACTCAAGTCTCCCGATCAACGTTGCAGTCGTAACCGCTTAATGACCTCAACGCCGATTGATGACGCTATTTCTTGATTGTTATCATGATTTACAATGGCAGATACCGTCGCGAGGGCAAGTGGATTATTAGACATTCTTTGTGCGAGGGATGAACCAGCCCCTGCCGAGAATGACGTGAGGGTTGCTCGCCTCAAGCCAAAAAGAAAGCCGGCGAGACGTCAATCTCGCCGGCTCGTTAAGACGATGCCTCAGCTTTTAAGGGATGCTCAGGCGTCTGTGATATCTTCCGGCCTTATCGGCAAATGCCGGATGCGCTTGCCGGTGGCATTGAAGATCGCATTTGCGATCGCTGGCGCAACCGGCGGCACGCCTGGCTCACCAACGCCTGTCGCATGGGTTTCGAACTTATGAGGCACGACGTGGACGTAAACGTCATTTGGAAAGTTGTCGATCCGGACTACGTCGTAATCGCTATAGTTTGACTGCTCAGCACGCCCGTCCTTGAAGGTGATGCCGCTTAGCAGCGCAACCGTCATGCCCTGGACGGCAGCACCCTGCATCTGGCTTTCGATGCGCTCTGGGTTCGCTGGGAAACCACAGTCGACGGCCATATGCATCTCAGGCACATGCACCGTGCCGTCATCATCGACCTTCACATGGACGACAGTGGCGACATAGGTGAGGAAGCTTCGATGGACGGCAAGCCCAAGCCCCTCCCCTTCCGGCAATTCCTTACCCCAGCCCGCCTTTTCACAGGCGAGTTCGACGACATTGGCAAGACGCCCCGTGTCATTCGGGAACTCCTCATAGGGGTCGCCATAGTTCCAGAGATCCTCGGGCATACCGGTTTCTACTGGATCGATGACCCGAGGCGAACCGATCAATTCTAGGAGAACCTCCTTTTCATCGCGGCCGAGCTCATGGGCGAGTTCGGAAGCGAAGGACTGAACGGCCCAGGCGCGCGGAATGTTGGAAACCGAACGGAACCAGCCGATCCGGGTGTGCGCCATCGCCTTGCCATTCTCGCATCGGATATTCGGGATTTCGAAGGGCAGATCAGCAAAGCCCATCCCGTATTCGATGAAGAATTGTTCGCCGCTGTCAGGCGCAAAAGTCGAGAGGATCGAGGGGGCGACGGAGCGGTAAAGAAGCCCTGTCGCCTTGTTATCTGCATCAAGCGAGACCTCGAGCCGCTCAGCTGAGGTGGTGTGGTAGAAGCTGTGCTGGACGTCATCTTCCCGGGTCCATTGCACCCGGACCGGAGCGCCCACTTCCATCGAGAGCTTCGCCGCCTCATGAACGAAGTCGCATTTCGACTTCCGCCCAAAGCCACCACCAAGAAGCGTGACGTTGACCCTTACATCGTCGACCGGCACCCCGGTATATTCGGCAACGTCGGTGCGCGTGCCATAAGGGCTTTGCACCGGCGCCCAGATCTCAAGCTTGCCGTCGGCATAGTTGGCGATTGCCGCCGGCGGCTCCATCGGGATATGCGCCATATGCTCTTGGGTGTAGGTCTGGACAAAGGTCTTGGCGGCACTGGAGAGCGCGCCGTCGACATCACCTTGAGTGCGGATCGCTTTGCCCGGCTGTTCGGCCGTCGCCTTCATCTCTTCCATATAGGCCGCACTGTTATAGCTGGCATGCGGACCATCATCCCACTCGATGACGAGCGCCTCTCTCCCCTTCAGCGCTGCATAGGTGTTGCTGGCGATGACCGCGACACCGCCGAGCGGCAGGAATTTGGCGGGCATCGTGTGCCCTTCCATCTTCACCACCTTCTCGACACCGGCAACGGCAAGCGCTGCCGTATCGTCGACCGAATTAACTGTACCACCAACCACCGGCGGCCTTGCGATCACCGCGTATTTCATGCCGTCGAGATGGACATCAGCGCCGTAAACCGCAGCACCGGTGGTAATGTCGTGCATATCGTAGATCTGCACTTCGCCCTTGCCGATATAACGGAACTCGCTCTCATCCTTGTAGTCAATCGTGGCGATATCGGGGGCTTCCAACGCCATGGCGGCCTGGCCCATATCGCCATAGCCGGCGCGATTGCCAGAGCCCTCGTGGATAACTTCGTGATTGATCGCCTGAACCTCAGCGACATCCACACCCCATTGTTCGGCTGCGGCCTGACGTAACATGTGACGGACAGATGCGCCCATCTGACGGCAGACCTGGATGTGATGGCGCATGCTGCGCGAGCCGTCGGTGTCCTGATTACCGTATTTCGGCTCGTCCCCTTCGGCCTGGGTGATCGTAACCCGACTCCAATCGGCCTCCAGCTCATCCGCGATCACCATCGGCAGGCTGGTGCGCGCACCGGTACCCATCTCTGAGCGGATGGTGACGATGTTCACCGTGCCATCAGGATCGATCGATATGAACAGATGGGGGTCCATAACCACGCCATTGGGCATGGCGTGACCACCATGGTCGTAGGTTTCGAAGGCTTCAGCCGCGCTGAACGGCACGAGCTGCATCGCAACAACTAAACCGGCGCCGGTGGCGCTGCCTTTCAGGAAACCGCGCCGGCTGACATTCTGGATGATCGCCTGCCCGCTTTTCGGCATCGGCAACGGCGAAAAATGCTTGTTCAGATAATGCAACATAGGTCTATGCTCCCGTCGCCGCCTGGCGGATGGCGGCTGCGATCCGCTGATAGCAACCGCATCGGCAGACATTGCCGACCATCGCATCGGTGATTTCCTGATCCGAAGGGTTCGGATTTTCGGACAGGAGAGAAGCGGCCTGCATGATCTGACCGCATTGGCAGAAACCGCATTGCGGCACGTTCAACTCGCGCCAGGCCGCCTGTACGGGGTGATTGCCTTCGGGGTCTAGCCCTTCGATCGTGGTGACATCCGAGCCTGCCGCATCAGCAACCGTCATGGTGCAAGAACGCTGTGCTTGACCATCGACATGGACGGTGCACGCACCGCAAAGGCCGATGCCGCAGCCATATTTCGATCCGGTGAGCTTGAGCTCATCGCGTACGAACCAAAGCAACGGCATTTCGGGATCGCCGTCGAACTGACGTGCTTCCCCATTCACGCTTAACTCGATCATCAGATTCCTCCTTACGGTCTCTCGTACAACCTGACAGCATTCTCTCGAATGTCAGTCATCATCATCGTCAACATTGCGCACCACCAAAGCTATACGATAGGCGCCATCCTGTTTGCCGACCAGAAATACTGACGTCGGTTGCCTCCCCGTCTTCTCAAGCGGCGGTTCGTCGAACGTCACGCGCACCCGATGCGTGACCGGCATGTTGACGCGAAGCTGTTTCATTGCATCGATCTTGGCCATGCCGTCTTTGGGAAAATCTTCGATTGCGATGGTATCGATTTTTCGCCCGAATCCGCGTCTTATCTCGAAGCGGACAATCCGCCGTTTGATCTTACCGGCACCGTCCCAATTGACGAGCCGTTGGAACGGCTCAAAATCTCGCTGATCAATTGCGCTGCGAATCGTATCGACAAGATCCTCGTTGGTACGCGGCAAGTCTTCCGCTGTCGCGAACGCAATACTGGACGCCATGAATAAAACGACGGCGCCGAGTGCGAGGAACCCCGAGGCCGCCATGAAGATGCGGCTGGGACCGCTAAGGTCCCAGCCAATCGCCTGTTGCCGTTTCTTGATTGTCATTACCTCCCTACCCTTTCTCAGACGTCTCCGTCCCTACTCCTGAAGGGCAAAGACCCAGATCGCACCGCCCTGCGGCACCGGTGATGTCCGGCCCTCCGGCAGCATGTCCTTCAAGAGACCATGCATGCGTTCTGCATCCACACCCCAGCCCGATTGCACCGCGATGTATTGCTTGCCATCGACGCTGAAGCTGGACGGCACCGCGGTGATCCCGGAATTGGTCGGATACTCCCAGAGCACCTCACCAGACGCCGCATCGAAGGCGCGGAATTTTCTGTCCGGCGTACCACCAGTGAAGAGAAGATTGCCGCCAGTGGTCAAAAGCGGCCCCCAAAACTCCATGTCCTTGAAGTCATGGACCCATTTCATCTCGCCGGTATTGATGTCCCAAGCCTGGAGTTGACCGATGGTGACCGGCTGGCTGGTATCGACGCTTTCATCGAACCTCATGCTGGAGAGGATGACGTCGATCGGTACACCAATATAGAGCTCGCCCGGCTCGCGCTCATCAAGTGCAACGCCGCCAAACTCCGAGCAAAGGTTTTCGTGCGCTGGAATATAGAAGAGGCCGGTGTTCGGATTGTAAGCCTCAGGTGGCCAGTCCTTGCCACCCCAGAGCGACGGGCAAAAGAGTGCTTTCTTGTCGATACCCGGTGTCGCGTTCTCATTATAGCTTGGCCGTCCCGTCTCGGGATCGATCCCTTCGAACGCGGTCTGACGAACATATTTGTCAGCGGCAATGAAGTTGATCGGCCCTTCAGCAGTTCGTTCCATCGTCCAGATGAAACCGTTACGCCCAGCGTGAACGAGGCCCTTGATGGTCTTACCATCACGCTCGACATCCATCAGGAGCGGGGCGGAAACCTCGTCCCAATCCCAGGCATCATTCCAGTGATATTGGTGATGGCCCTTAATTTCGCCTGATGTGATGTCGACGGCAATGACCGATGTCGTATAGAGGTTATCGCCGGGACGCGCATCCGGCATCCAGGGTCCGCCATTGCCGGTGCCGACATAAGCAAGCTTGTTCTCGGCATCGTAATTGGGTTGCATCCAGACCGAACCGCCGCCGGTTTTCCAGCTGTCGCCGGTCCAGGTGTCATGACCGGGCTCGCCAGGTCCGGGGATGGTGTAAGTCTTCCAGGCCTCTTCACCGGTTTCGGCATCGAGAGCGACCACATAGCCACGAATGCCGTATTCACCGCCGGAGACACCTGTCACGATCACACCCTCTGCTGCCAGCAGCGACAGGGTCGAATAATACCCATCTGTATAGTCACCGACGCAGACGTCCCAGACCTCCTCGCCGGTCTCGGCCATCAAGGCGACCACACAAGCATCGACCGTCGACATGTAGATCTTGTCGCCGTAGAGCGCGGGGCCGCGATTGGTCGGATGAAGCTGGAACAGATCGTCAGGGATCTCGCGCACATAGCGCCACTTTTCGTTGCCGGTCACGGCATCGAGCGCGATGATCTGATTTTGCGGCGTGGTGACGAACATCATACCGTCATTGACCATCGGTGGTGCTTGATGGCCTTCCGAAACACCGGTCGAATAGGACCAGACCGGCACCAGGTTTTTGACGTTCTCAGTGGTGATCTGATCGAGCGGGCTGTAGCCCCAACCCTCATAATTGCCGCGCCAGGTCAGCCAGTTCTCGGCTTCGGGGTTCTGGAGCCGCTCATCGGTGACCGGATTATAATCCGCGGCCATCGCCGCCATGCTCCAGCCACAGGCGACCGCTGTCACCAAGAGGCCATTTCGTAAAGCGCCTAATCGTCTCATGATTCCCTCTCCCTTTCCCTTTTTGCTTCAGACGGTTATTGACCTGCCTTGCTAAACCTGAATGTTTCTTCTCCTGTGTCCGCCATCATTTCTTTGCGGGGCCGGGTTTACGGGTGAACTCATCGGTCGCAACAACAAACCCTTCATCGTCAACTGTCACCGGCACCGCCGCCAGCGGTTTCTTCGCGGGACCATTAATCGGCCTTGCATTGTCCAGCGGTGTGAATTCCGAGAGATGGCAATGGCAGCGAAAATGCTGTTCCTCAGCTTTCCATGACGCGATGGTACAGCCACGATGGGTGCACAAGGCGGAGTAGATCAACACACCACCAGCGGAACGCTCACGCGTCTCCTCGCTCATGTCAGCTGGATCGAGCTCGACCATAAGAAGCCGGTTCAACCTATTTTTCCGGCGAAGAACGTCGTCTTTAGGCGAATAAGGAAAACCGACCATCGGCGCTTCGCCAACTTTCAACAGACCCGGCCGCAGTAGCTCGCCCTTCAGAGCGCCTTTAGTGATCTGAAAGCGGTCCCCGATTTGCGGGGGCAGCTGTTCCGGTTTTTTGGGCTTCGCAGCAAGTAAAGATGATGGCGTCAGGGCGAGGCCAGTTAACCCGACCGCCGACGAAAAGACGTTACGTCTAGTGGGACCCTTGCTTATCGGTCCTCTCCTAATTTTTGTGATCTCCCAGACGGCCCTACCAAGGCCGCAAGCCTCGAAATAAGACTAGTGAGAAATAGCGGCCATGAACAAGTTTGAAATTGACAATACTCGCTATAGGTAAAACTTATATGTCATACAAGAAAAGCCTGTAGTATTGTGATCGACTTCAAACTTGATCATCAACATCCATATCAAGGATAGGTATGTCAGCAAGGCTTGCTGCCCTTTTGGAAACAGCTTTTGATGATCAAGAAAACGATCACATTGATCGCTGCCATGACCTCGCTCACCGGCAGTTCCTATGGCCTGACGCTGACGGAAGGCGCTCAATGGTCGAGTTTTCCCGTTGCGGCCTGTTTCGAGCAACCTCGCGCCGAGCATAAGCAGGATCGACAACAGATCAGACGGTTGGTCGAGCAATCCTGGGCCAAGCAATCCGCCGTCAGCTTCAAGGGATGGGGGCCTTGTCGCGAGGACAGTAAGGGGATCCGCATTCTCCTCAGTGACGGCTATCCCAAAACGCGGTCACGTGGACGCCTGATCGATGGCATCCGGAACGGCATGCAGCTTCCGAAGCTTTGGGGTCTCGCTTCCCTCTCGGTCAATGCCAAAACGACCGTCCATGAGTTTGGCCATGCCCTCGGCTTCGGTCATGAATACGCAAGACCCGATGCGCCCGTCATCGACGAATGCTCGATCAAGGGAGCGGATGGCCAGCGCTATTTCGAGCAAGATCAGCCGATTACCAGCTTCGACTTTAATTCGATCATGGTCGGCTGCGTCAAAGGGGCGACCCTCGCCTTCTCGACGGGCGTGCCGAAGCTGAGTGCCGCCGACATTTACGGGCTCGTCGGCGTCTACGGATCAGCGGAGCATAACATCCTGGATCAAGATGAGGCCGGCGACCTTTTTGGGCAGAGCCTGGCCATCGGTGACTTTGATGGTGATGATGTGCCCGACCTGGCAGTTGGGGCACCCGGAGAGAGGTTAGGCACGTCGTCCGAGGCAGCTGGTGCGGTCTATCTCTATCAAGGCGATGACGTTCTCGGCCTTCGCCCTTGGGGGCGCCTTGTTGCAACCGATCATCCAGATGCGAAAGGAAAGAACTATTCGGGCTTTGGTACTATCCTTCGAACCGATTTCCTGAACACGGATCAGCGGGCCGACCTCATCGTAGGCACATCGGACGGTTTCTTTTTCGACTTTAAGGGTCGGGTTAGAAAACCGCCGGTTTTTCTTGTTCGAGAGCCCGCTGTTAACAAAGCGGTGAGCGCTCAGCCGAAGACGGCAACGGCATCAATGATCGATAACCGAGCTGACATCGAGAGGGCGATCCAATCTGTCAAACCCTTCGACATTGATCAGTACCCAAAAAAAATTGGGTTTGGCACGGCATCCGCTTTGATCGATCTCGACCTTGATGGTCATCTCGATCTGATCGTCAGCGCTCCACAGGCCGGACAGGATGGGACGGCATCAGGCCAGGTCTTCGTCTACCGCTCACCGAACACCGACTTCCCCTGGAAGCAAAGGCCGACGACTTTCGTGCCCTGGTATCGCTTCGGCCAAGCCTACTAAGTGGCACCGCTACTGGGTGGACTTACTATCTCGGTTTCGAAATCGGCTGGCGAAACAATTTCCAGCACCTCGAAATCCTCCGAGCAAGCGATTTCCCTGTGTTTGATCATCGGCGTTTGGAGAATGGCGTCGCCCTTCCTGATCGTATGTTCACCCTCCCCTTCGTACTCGAAGGTCGCCCAACCGTTCAGCACCATGACGAACTGAAAGTCGCATTTGTGGATGTGCCATTGCTGCACTTTATCCGCCTGGGTCTTGCCGTTCGCCTTGATGATATGGGCGACATAGTCGCCCCCGGTTCCTTCCTTGATCCCAAGGTCGCGATAATCAAAAATATCGCGAAGACCGGGTGTCCAGGTTGCCTCGCTTGCGAGGTTATGGACGAAGCGCCACGCTTTATTTCCCATCCCTGCTCCCCTGTTCGATGTCTGGCTGTTGCTTATCGAACATCATGGTACCAAACCGTCGCCCGATCAGCTATGCAGGCTCATTATTCGAAGTTTTTTCGCACCCACAAAAAAACCACTGAAGGCCTTATGCAAGACGCCAGCAACAAACTCGATTTGCTTCACGACGAAGACTATGACGTTCCTTTCAATCCGCAGAACCTGAACCATGCAGGGATGGTTTTCTCGAGAAATCGCAAACGCTGGTCCCTTGATGGAAGCTGGACGTTCACGATTGATCGCTTCGATACGGGCCTTCGCCAGCATTGGTATCGGGATTGCCATCTACCGATAGAAGGCCGGATCTCGCCTTGGGATTACGATGTCCATAACGGCGAAACCATCGAAGTGCCTTCCTGCTGGAATTTCGCCCGGCCCGAGTATTTTCATTACGAAGGCAGTGTCTGGTTCGGCCGCCAGTTTGCATATGACCAAGGCTCCGATTGTGAGCGGATCATGCTGCGCATCGGGGCCGCTCATTACGACACCAAGGTTTTCCTGAATGGAAAATTCCTCGGCAATCACTATGGCGGTTCGACACCGTTTTTCGTCGAGCTGACCGAGCACCTTCTGGAGGACAACTGGCTTTTCCTTTGCGTCAACAATGAGCGCAGCCTCGATCGCGTTCCGATGCGCCATTGTGATTGGTTTAACTATGGCGGCGTGTTTCGGGAGGTCGATCTGTTGCCGCTTCCTGAGGTCTTCATCAAAGACTGTTTTGTGCGTCTTGGGCATGACGACCAGCCCGGATCAATCGAAGCGGGCGTCACCCTGTCCGATGCCATCGATGGCGAGAGTGTCCTGGTGATCCCGGAGCTTCGTATCGATGTTCGCGTTCCGATCCGGCGCGGCGCAGGGGCCATCACCCTTGAAGCTTCACCCGACCTGTGGTCCCCAGAAAACCCAAGGCTCTATGATGTGGTCGTTAGCTTCGGCGTCGATTCGATCCGCGAAAAAATCGGCTTCCGTAGGATCACAATTGATGGTCAGAAAATCCTGCTGAACGACGAGGTGATCAAGCTCAAAGGCATTTGCGCCCATGAGGATGATCGGGATCGGGGCCGCGTTACCGATGAGGAGGATATTCGAAGGCGTTTTCACCATGCCAAGGAACTGGGCGCCAATTTCATGCGCCTTGCCCATTACCCTCATCATGAACGTGCGGCTGAGATCGCCGATGAGGTCGGCTTGTTGCTCTGGGAAGAGATCCCCGTTTATTGGTCGATCGCATTCGACAAGGAAGCGACGTTCAAGGATGCCGACAACCAGCTTCGTGAGCTGATCGGCCGCGATCGAAACCGGGCGAGTGTGATCGCCTGGGGGGTCGGCAATGAAAACGCTGATACGGATGATCGCCTAAACTTTATGCGCCGCCTTGCAGAGACCGCGCGAAGCTTGGATTCATCGCGCTTGATCGCAGCTGCCTGCCTGGTCAATCAATCTGCAAAAAAAATCGAAGACCGACTTACAGCGCATTTGGATCTGGTGGGGATCAACGAATATTACGGCTGGTACGAACCTGATATCGACGATTTAATTGAGATCGGCCGGAACTATGACCTGGACCGCCCTCTGATCATCACGGAAACTGGCGCCGATGCGCCTGCGGGCAGGCAGAGCAATCGCAACGAGTTGTTCTCAGAAGATCAGATGCTCGCCTGCTACGAGGCCCAATTCGAGACCATCGCCGGGATCGACGCGATCAAGGGTTTTTGTCCCTGGATCCTTTATGATTTCCGGACCGAGCGACGCAAAAATAGCTTTCAGCATGGCTATAACCGAAAAGGGTTGATCGATGCGGACAAAGAAACCAAAAAGTTAGCATTCGATGCCCTGAGGCGCTTTTATCACGAGACCTGGTAGAACCTGATCCATGCCCAAAGTCGTCTATCTCAATGTGCTTCCCGCCCCGATCGCGCACGATATTCTGGCCGAGCGGCCCGATATCGAGGTGGCGCGCATCACCTCGGATATGCGGCCGGATGATGCCTTGGCTGTATTGAAGGACGCGCATGCTTACCAGCTCATCCCCTCAGGCGATGAGGTGCCGAAAGCTCTTCGCGCCACGGCCGATTTGCTGCAACATTGCCCCAAGCTGCTGGCGATTTCATCCAGCGGCAGCGGGGTCGATACCATCGATATCGAAGCCTGCACGAAGGCTGGCGTTTTGGTGGTCAATCAGGCCGGCGCCAATGCCGAAGCTGTCGCCGAACATACCCTTGCAATGATGCTCTCCTTACTGAAGCGCCTCGGCGAGGCGGATCAAAAGCTTCGCCGCGGCTGGTCAGCGCCACGCACCGATCTGATCGGACGTAATCTGGAAGGACGCACGATCGGTATCATCGGCATCGGCTTTATCGGCAAGCGGGTTGCTACGATCTGCCGGGATGTCTTCGGCTGCCGCGTGCTGGCCTTCGATCCCTATGTCGACGCGGATGAGATCAGAGCCCGTCACGCCGAGCCCGTCGATTTCAAGACCTTGCTGGAACATTCGGAAATTGTCTCGATTCACTGTCCGCGCACCGATGAAACAATGGGTATGATGGGTGCAGATGAGCTTTCCGCCATGCCCACGGGTGCTCTTATTATATCGACCGCGCGCGGCGGCATCATCGAAGAAGCGGCGCTCAAGGATGCCCTCGATACCGGCCAGATCGCCGGCGCCGGCCTCGATGTCTGGGACCGCGAGCCACCGCCCGCCGATCATCCACTGCTCGCCTACGACACCGTCATCGCCAGTCCCCATACCGCAGGGGTCACCCTAGATAGCCGCGCCAATGTTGCCCGCTACGCTGCAACACAGCTCATCGATCTGATCGATGGCAAGAAGCCGGCACGACCGGTGAACCCCGAAGTCTCCCTCGACTACCAACAGCGCTTCTGGGAAGTGATGAACAAGCCCTCTGAACCCTTCTAGGGCATCAGGGCATCTGCGATGCCGGGCGTCACGTGAAGGTGCCCAGTCGGTAGGCCTGATCCATTAACCGGGTGCCGTTGTTTAGCCGGGGCAGCCAGGGGAGTGGGATACCGTGCTCGCCGCCGAAGCCGAAACGGGCGCCAAGGATTGATCCCAGTGCCATAGCACGGCCGCAAGAATCGCCACCTGCCAGGATGTTGTTGCGCACGCCACCCTCGAAACTGTCCGTTGTTGCAAGAAGGTGAAACACCACCGGCATGCCTTGATGAACATGACAGGCGCGGCCGAAGTGGCCAGCAACATCGACGGTGTTCTCGGCGGTTCTTTGCAGTGCTTCACGCAATAAGGGTTGTAGGACGTCGCCTGATCTTTCGGCTTCGTTGGCAAGGGCAGCGCTCAGGTCCTCGCCATGCAACCCTGCCCGGATCAACCGCGCGGTGATCAGCGCCGCTTCGTTGGCAAGTGTGTTATCATTCGTGACCCGGACCATGTTGGTGACGAGCGTCTCCAGAGCGGGATGATCCGGATCGGCTGCGACGATCGCCGGCACCGGAGACAGCGCTGGTAGTTGATCATCGTCAATCCCGGTCACACAGGGCATCTTCTCGTCAATGCCGTTTGCGAGGGCGGCGAGCGTGCCTCTGGTTGGGCGATCAATATAGCCCGTCCAGCCACCGCCCGGGCCGAAGAAGGCCATGTAGCGTTTTTGATAATCAGTGATGTCTACATTGCCACCGCTCGCCACCATCGAGTCCATCGCGAGCGCCAGCACGGCACCGTATTGGCTGGGCTCGCCGCCGCGTTTGCCTTGATGAGCAAAATACCCTTTTGCCCCTTCGAAATGTGCGGGGTCCGCATCCAGAAAAACCAGATCGGTCTTTGCAGCAATCGCCACAATGCGCTCCGGTTCATAAAGCCAATGCAGCCCCATCGTGGCCGCGTCCGCGACCAGTGCACCGAGCATAGCACCGGCCCTGGCTTCGACACTCGTCGTTCCCGATTGCTCGGACATGGTCTTTCTCCCGGTCGATGGTTGTCAGTGCTCGTTGCGCTCATCATATTGAACGCGTCATCACGAGGGAATGAGGAAACCATGAGCAACGCGCCGAAGATTCTGGCCTTCGCCGGAAGTACGCGAGAAGCTTCCTTCAACAAACTTCTAGTCAAGGTTGCTGCCGATGGCGCACGGGCTGCTGGCGGCGAAGTGACGGTGATCGATCTTCGAGATTTTCCGATGCCGCTTTATGACGGCGACCTCGAAGCCGCAGACGGCCTGCCGGAGACTGTGCAAAAGCTAAAGACGCTCTTTCTCGACCATCAAGGCCTCTTGATCAGCTCGCCCGAATATAACGGCGGGATGAGTGCCGTCTTGAAAAATACCATCGACTGGGTGTCCCGCCCTGCCTCGGGCGAAGGTGGTCTTGCCGCCTATACGAATAAGGTCGCGGGCTTGATGGGCACGTCACCTGGGCGGCTTGGCGGTCTTCGTGGCCTGAATCATGTGCGGCAGATCCTGACCAATGTCGGCGTGCTCGTACTCCCAAAACAACATGCCCTGGGCGGCGCTGGTCAAGCCTTCGATGAGGCGGGCAAGTTAACCGACGATGACCAGCTGGCAGCCGTGAGCAGCATCGGCGCAGACCTCACCAAGACCCTCCAACGTCTTGGCGGCTAGCAGCCGCAGGCGTGACTTTGGTTTCGGCGTATGGTGAGATGGTGCCGTCCTTTGTTTCTTTTGCCCAGGTTACTCAATGAACGATCTCTCGCCTTCCAAGACCGACATGGATGATATTGACGATACGCTCGCGACCTTATCGCGCGGCAACTATGTTGCCGACCGATCGCTTGCAACCTCGCTCTATCTTGCGCTCAAGCTCGGCCGACCGCTCTTCCTCGAAGGTGAGGCTGGGGTCGGCAAGACCGAGATCGCCAAAGTGCTCTCGGAGACCCTTGGGCGAAAGCTGGTGCGGCTTCAATGCTATGAAGGGCTCGATGTCAGCTCGGCGGTCTATGAATGGAACTATGCCCGCCAGATGCTGGAAATCCGTCTTGCCGAGGCCGAAGGCAACACGGACCGATCAGCGCTTGGACGCGATATTTTTACCGATCAGTTCTTGATCCGTCGCCCCTTGTTGCAGGCCCTTGAACCAAGCGAGGGGGGAGCACCTGTGCTCCTGATCGACGAGCTGGACCGTACGGACGAGCCCTTCGAAGCCTATCTCTTGGAGATCCTTTCCGACTTTCAGGTGACCATCCCCGAAATCGGTACGGTCAAGGCCGAAGAGCCGCCCATCGTGATCATCACCTCCAACCGAACACGCGAAATCCACGACGCGCTGAAGCGCCGTTGCTTTTATCATTGGGTCGACTACCCCGATGCTGAGCGAGAAATGGCCATCATCCAAGCGCGCATCCCTGGCGCTGCCGAAGTCCTGACCAAACAGATTATCAGCTTCGTGCAAAAGCTGCGTGCCGAAGATCTCTTCAAGGTGCCAGGTGTTGCGGAAACCCTGGACTGGACCCAAGCGCTGATGACCCTGGATCGGCTGGAGCTGGATCCCGACACCATCAACGATACCATGGGAACGCTCCTCAAATACCAGGACGACATCGCCAAAATCCAAGGCAGCGAGGCGGCGCGGTTGTTGAACGAAGTCAAAACGGACCTTGCGCAGGCCGGCTGATCCGATCATGCAGCCAACGCCTGAACCAAGCCTCCGTCAGCCGATCGAACCCGGCCGCTTCTTAGCGAATATCATGCATTTTGGGCGTTGCCTGCGCGCAGCGGGGCTGCCTGTTGGTCCTGGTAAAGTTCTAGAAGCGATTAAGGCGGTCGAAGCGATCGGTATCGGCACGCGGGAAGATTTTTACTGGACGCTGCATGCGGTGTTTGTGAACCGGCGAGATCAGCGGGAGCTGTTCGATCAGGCGTTTCATATCTTCTGGCGCAAGCCTGACCTGCTTGAGAAGATGATGCAGCTCTTGCTGCCGACGATGGAAATCGAACAGGCTGAGGATCCGAAAGAGGTTAACCGGCGCCTTTCCGAAGCCCTCGGTCCGCAAAAGCAGCCGGGCCAGGGCGAGATGCCGGAGGATAGCGAGGAACCGCCACCGATCGAGCTTGATGCAACGCTCACCTTTTCCGAGCGCGAGATCCTTCAATCCAAAGACTTTGAGGACATGTCGGCGGACGAGATTGAGCGAGCCAAACGCCTGATCCGAGACATGCGTCTTCCGATCATGATGGTGCCAACCCGCCGTTTTTCCATGGACGCGCATGGCCCCAAGGTCGATATGCGACGGACGCTACGACAAAGCCTGAGGGGTGGCGGGGCGACGATTGATCTCGCGCGAAAGGTACGGAAAAAACGACATCCGCCATTGGTGATGCTGGCCGATATCTCAGGATCGATGGATCGTTATTCGCGCATGCTGCTACATTTTATGCATGCGATCACCAATGATCGGGATCGCGTGCACAGCTTTGTCTTTGGAACCAGGCTGACCAATATTACCCGACAACTCCGGCAAAAGGACGTGGACATCGCGCTGGAGAAAGTCGGCGATCTGGTGCAGGACTGGTCCGGCGGCACGCGTATCGGCCATTGCATAGAGGACTTCAACCGCAACTGGTCGCGCCGCGTGCTAGGCCAGGGTGCGATCGTGCTGCTGATCACCGATGGGCTGGACCGCGATGCCGGCGATGGTCTTGATGGGGAGATGGAGCGACTGCACAAATCATGTCGCCGGCTGATTTGGTTGAATCCCCTCATGCGCTATGACGGCTATGCGCCAACGGCAACCGGCGCTCGTGCCATGATCGACCATGTCGATGACTTCAGAACTGTGCACAACCTAGCAAGTCTGAATGATCTGACAGGCGCCCTAGGCCAGGAAAAACTCAAAGCGCCGAAAAGAAAACACATACAGATACAGTAGCTGAGACAGACCCATCAAAATCGCAGCAGCGTTACAAAAATCATGCGGCGATTTGTTTGGTTTCTAGGCCAAGTTCTTGCCAGACCTGCTGCAGGGCTTTGATGAGCTTGTCCATCAGCTCGTCGTCATGCAGCGGTGTTGGGGTGATGCGCAGGCGTTCGGTGCCTTTGGGGACGGTCGGGTAGTTGATCGGCTGGATATAGATGCCGTGATCCGCCAACAGCAAGTCGGAGGCCTGCTTGCAGAGGACAGGATCGCCAACCCAGACCGGTACGATATGGGAGGGGTTGTCCATCACCGGGAGGCCAGCAGCCGCCAGTCGTTGTTTTAGTGTTTGCGCCCGTTCCTGGTGTTTGGCGCGGGTTTTTCCACCTTCTTTCAGGTGATTGACGCTCGCAAGCGCGCCACCGACGACAGCGGGGGCGAGCGATGTCGTAAAGATAAAACTGGAGGCGATGGAGCGCACGGCGTCGATGATATCGGCATTGGCGGCAATATACCCACCCATACAGCCATAGGCCTTGGCGAGTGTGCCCTGGATGACGGTTGGCCGATGCATAACGCCGCGCTGCTCGGCGACGCCGCCGCCACGCGGCCCGTACATGCCGACGGCATGGACCTCATCGAGATAGGTGAGCGCATTATATTTGTCGGCAAGATCGCAGATTTCCTCGATCAGGCCGAAGTCACCGTCCATTGAGTAGACCGATTCGAACGCAATCAACTTGGCCCGATCGGGACCGGCCGCCTTCAGCAGCTCCTCTAGATGCTCCAGATCGTTGTGACGGAAGATGACTTTTTCACAGCGGCTGTCGCGGATGCCGTGGATCATCGAGGCGTGGTTCTTCTCATCTGATAAGATCAGGCAACCCGGCAGCAGTTTGGCGATAGTCGAGATAGCGGCCTCGTTAGCGACGTAGCCAGACGTCATGACCAGCGCCTTGTCGCGCTGATGAAGATCGGCCAGTGCTTTTTCCAAGAGGACATGCAAATGGGTCGTTCCCGAAATGTTGCGCGTTCCGCCAGCACCCGTGCCGTAGCCGTTAAGCGCTTCGGTCGCGGCTTGAATAACGACAGGGTTCTGCCCCATGCCCAAGTAATCATTGGAGCACCAGATGGTGACCGCCTTGGGCTGGCCTTCCTGATCGAAGTAACGAGCAAACGGGAAACGTCCGCATTCCCGAGCAAGATCGGCAAACACCCTATAGCGACCTTCATTTCGGATCTGGTCCACAGCGTCCTTGAAATACCGATCATAATCCATCGTCATACCCACTTACCCTGTTCGAAATCGGATGCAGATGCCTGCATTCCAGATCTGACCTCGCCTTATTTTCGGTCATGATAGCCTACCAAGATGTGTACACATCGCATGAACATGCAAATCTGCCAACAGGTTAAAGATTACTTCTTATTCATAATAAAGTGAGGGTTTTACGATGAATGCCACTAAAATAGATGTGCTTGACATCTGTTGAGGCATTATCCTCACTCACCACGAGCAAACCGATGACGCCTGACCTGCCTCAATTGACGCAGGCATGACGGGAGACTTGCACGCGTGCAACAACGATCTCAAGAACTCAGATCAAAGCTGGGTGCTAACGGCTTGTTGATCCTTGGACATTTTTCTCTCAAGGATGATGAAATCCTCCTCCCGAACGCGGAGATTCAGCCCAAGGTGATCGCCATCGTCGGCAATGCCGGATCGTCGATCTGGCCGGCTTTCACGGCGGCGAGGCATGGCCAACCGGAGCTGACGCTGGATCGATGGACGAAAGCCGTCCTGGATGATGTCGCCGTGACCATAGATGCTAGGGCGCTCTACCCCTTCGAAGGGCCACCGTTTTGGCCCTTCATCCAATGGGCAGTCAGGACTGGAAGCTTGTTTCCCTCGCCGATCGGCCTGACTATCCATCCTGTCTTTGGCCTCTGGCATGCCTTTCGCGGCGCGCTTCTTTTCGATCAAGATCCGGGGCTGGAGACAACGACGTCGGCAAGCCCTTGCGCCAGTTGCAAGGACCGGCCCTGCCTCAACACCTGTCCCGCAAGCGCGTTCTCCGATCAAGGCTACAATTTCGAGGCCTGCCTTGGCTATCTCGCGGCAGGTCCGAATCCGTGTCGAAGCGGAGGCTGTGAGGCGCGAAAAGCCTGCCCCATCGGCAAGACGCATCACTACCTTGCCGAGCATGCCGCCTTCCATATGAACCAGCTTTTGCAAGCCCATGGCAAAGGCTGAGCAGATCGCATTGGTGACTTGACACGTATGGCCCCAACCGCTCAAGTCTGAGCTCAAGAGGCTTGCACCGTTGGAGAACCCCTTTGAAGCTCTATGATTTTTCGCTTGCTCCAAATCCGAGGCGCGTTCGGATGTTTCTCGCCGAAAAGGGCGTGGATATCCCCACCGTCGAGGTCAATACCCGCGAAGCCGAGCAGTTCAGCGACGCGTTCAAGGCGATCAATCCTCGCTGCATCGTACCGGCGCTGGAGCTTGATGACGGCACCTGCATCGTCGAGTCCGTCGCGATTTGCCGCTATGTCGAGGAGATCCATCCGAGTCCTGCCCTTTTCGGTACGGATGCCAAGGGAAAAGCAGTGGTCGAGATGTGGAACCGGCATGCTGAGTTCGATTGTTACGGTGCCGCCGCCCAGATGGTGCGCGAGGGGGCGCCGATGTTCAAAGACCGGGGTGTCGCAGGTGTCCCTTCTGGCGTGCCGCAAATCCCGGCCTTGGCCGACCGTGGCCGCCAGACCATGGGCCGATTTCTCGGCTTGCTGAACGATCATCTGGCGAACAGTGCCTATCTCGCCGGCACCGATTTTTCCATCGCCGACATCACCGCTTTCGTCGCGATCGAGTTCAGCCAACGAGCTAAATATGAGATGCCGTCGGACTTGAACCATGTCCAGCGCTGGCTGGATGAGGTCGGTGCTAGGCCAAGTGCCAAGGCATGACATCATTAAGCAAGTCGGTGGCGGGGAAATCGGTCGACCTCTACTACGACTACGGCAGCCCCGCCTCCTACCTTGCCTGGACCCAGATGCCAGCACTCTGCCTTAAGCATGGCGCAGAGCTGGTGTATAAGCCGATCCTGATCGGCGGCATCTTCAAGATCACCGGCAACGTCTCACCAGTGACGATTGGGTCGAAAGAAACCTGGTTTTTCGATGACATGGCCCGCTTTGCGGCCCGTTACGGTGTCCCCTTCGTCAAGAACCCCTATTTCATCATCCACAGCCTGCCGCTGATGCGTGGCGCCTTATGGGCGGAACGCGAGGGCCGCCTCGAAGACTTCAACCGCGTCATGTTCGAGGCTTGCTGGGTCAAGGAGCGCAATCTCAATGATCCGAATGAGATCAAAGCGGTGGTCAAGGAAGGCGGTTTCGATCCAGAGGCATTCGAGGCCGCTCTACGATCCGACGACATCAAACAGGCGCTGATCAAGGTGACGAAAGAAGCGGTTGAGCGCGGTATCTTCGGTGTCCCCACGGCCTTCATCGGCAATGAGATGCATTTCGGCCAGGACCGCCTGGATTGGATTGAGCAAGCGTTGGCAGGCTAAGCGCGGTGGTGACAGTCTTCCTTTGATGAGCTGCCGGGAAAGGGAATTGTTAACCCTTCGCAACGAGGCTCTTTGATTAGGTCCACATGATACTAGGAGTCGAAGCGTCGTCCCACTTCACCGCAGGTGGACAGATTCGAGGGATCGAATCGATGAGAGCATTGCTGGTAATGTCCATGGGTTAAGACGTCGTTAGCTTGGGAAGAACAAAGCCTGTTACGTTGTCACCACGGTCTAGCCCACTCTCCAACCCAACCATCTGCAGGCTCCTCCATGTCGCATGGTTGCAATGCAACGCCGACTGGATCTCCCCCAACTATCGATCGGCCCTTGCAAGATCGGCACTGATCGTCACGCCAAACAGGTCCAAGGCCTGCTCCACCGTATAATACCCCATCTGCACATCATGAAGCACGGCGGCTGGATCACGCTCTGACGCCAAACCATAGCCACCCCCACCGGGGGTGCCGACGTCGACGTGGTCGCCGGATTTGATGCGGATGTCCTGGTCTTTGGAAAGATGGGGCGGGATGTAGGGTTCATCGTCCCGCCAGACGGTGACGCTATTGGGCATGCCGTCAGCACCGCCAAGGACGCCTTGGGGACCAAAACGGCCATGATCCATGACGAAGGAGGCCGTGGCCTCGCCGCGCCTCAGCTCGACCGCATAGCTGACGCCGAACCCGCCCCGCTGCCTGCCGGCGCCGCCGGACCCCTCGCGAAGAGCATAATGCCGGTAGAGAACAGGGAAAACCTGCTCCATCACCTCGATCGGCGGGGTTTTGGAAATCCCGATGGTCGAACAGCCATTGGTCAGACCGTCATGATCGACATGACCGCCATAACCGCCGCCTGTGAGTTGATACATGACGAAAGATCGATCCTTTAGCGGATCATAGCCACCGAGCGCGAAATTGCCGCTCGTGCCTGCGGGGGCCGCGGTCACTTTGTCGGGAAGGATCGGTACGAGAGCTGCGAACACGGCTTCCGCGATGCGCTGTGAGACCTCGGCCGCGCAGCCCGACACCGGGCGCGGATAATGTGCATGGAGGAATGTGCCGTCGGGGTCGCTGATATGCAGAGGCTCGAAGGCGCCGGCGTTGATCGGTACATCTGGGAAGATATGGCGCATCGCCAGATAGACCGACGATAAAGTAGTGGCGAGTACACTGTTCATCGGGCCTTGGCAGGGCGGGCTCGATTTGGAAAAGTCGAAAAAGAGATCGCCATCCCGCTTTTCGATGGTGAGATCGATGGTCAATGGTTCATTGATCACACCGTCGCTGTCGACATAAGCAACCCCGCGATAGGCCCCATCCGGGATCGGATCGATCCGTGCTCGCATCTGCGCGGCTGCGCGTTTCTTCAGCTCATCGATGGCACCCTTAACCGTGCTGATACCATAACGTTGAAGCAGGGTTTCAAGCCTCGACTTGCCCACCGATAACGCCGCTGCCTGCGCCTTGATATCGCCGATGCGTTGATCGGCAACCCGGATGTTGGAGCAGATGATCGCGTAGATTTCCAGGTCCATGACACCGCGTTTGAAGAGCTTCACCGGCGGCAGGCGCAACCCCTCCTGCTCGACCGCCGTCGCTTTCGCGGAAAAGCCGCCGGGTACAGCACCGCCGATATCTGGCCAGTGGCCCGTATTGGAAAGCCAACAAAAAATCTCGCCCTCGACATAGACCGGCATGGCGAAGCGTACATCCATAAGATGGGTGCCGCCGAGATAGGGATCATTGACGATGTAGATATCGCCCTCTTCCGGCGGTTGGCAGCGCCCCTCCTTGATGAACTCAATCAAGGTGCGCGTCGAGAATTGCATCGTTCCGACGAACACCGGCAGGCCAAGTTGCCCCTGGGCAATCAGGCTGCCGTCCACAGGATCATAAATACCATCCGAGCGATCATCCGCCTCCGCGATCACCGGCGAAAAAGCCGCCCGTGAAAAACAAAGATCCATCTCATCACAGACCTGCTGCAGTCCATTCTGAATGACGGCGAGTGTAACCGGATCGTCGAACGTCGACATCGGGTCCAACGTGGACATCGTTTACTCTTGCTCCACCGTGATGATCAGGTTGCCATCCTCATCGCTTGTTACGTGCTGGTTTGGCTCGACAACTGTCGTGGTATCCATTTGTTCGATGATCGCGGGCCCGGCAAAGGCCGCATCGATCGGTAGATGATCGCGCCAATAAATCGGCGTCTCCGTCCATTTCCGATCAAACCAAACCGAACGCCACCCACTAATAGCCTCGCCAACGACAGGCACCCGCGCCTCGCGGGAGATGAGACGGGCGAGGTCAATGGGCGGGCGTCTGCCGATGACGGCGGTGTTGAGGTTGACGAGATTGGCGCGGATTTCGGGGAGTTCGACGTGGAAACGGTCGAGATAGGCTTTTTCGAACAGGGCTTGCAGCCGGGGGCGATCGATGTCGGCATGGGGAACCGAAACGGTCAGGAGATGGGTTTGGCCGATGAACTGCATGTCGGCGGTATGAACGATGTCGATCGCATTGACCTCGACGGGCTCCGCCTCGATCAGCGCTTTGCCCTTGGCGATCTGATTTCGAAAAATATCGGCAACATTCCCGATGTCGACGACGTCGAGGGGGCGGTTGACCGTGTTGACGAAGTCGTGGCGCAGATCTGCAACCACGCAGCCAAGCGCGTTGGTGATGCCTGGCCTCGCCGGCACCAACACCTTGGGGATGCCAAGCTCGGCGGCAAGCGCGCTTGCATGAAGGGGGCCAGCGCCGCCGAAGGCGAATAGCGCGAAATCACGAGGATCATGGCCTTTGGAGACCGAGACCATGCGGATGGCACCGGCCATCTTCGTATTGGCGATGGTCAGAATGGCGCCGGCCGCCTGATCCGCATCAAGGCCAAGCGGGTCACCGATCTGTTCTTTGATGATGGCGCGGATGTCGTCCAGGGACACCTTTTGGTCCACCGCCAGGAGTTTTTCTGGATTGAGGCGTCCCAGCACCAGATTGGCATCGGAAATCGTCGGCAATTGTCCACCACGACCATAGCAGATGGGGCCGGGATCGGCGCCAGCACTTTCCGGGCCCACCTGCAGCAAACCGGCATCATCAACGAAGGCAATGGAGCCACCACCAGCCCCGATCGAGCGGACATCGACCATCGGCAAATGGACCGGCATCGCATATTCGATCTCAAGTTCGTGACTGACGGCGGGCACGCCATTCAAGATGGTGGCGACATCCGAGGAGGTGCCGCCCATATCGTAGGTGATGATGTCTGGAAAGCCGGCGCGATTTGCGGTATAAGCGGCGGCCATCACGCCGGAGGCCGGGCCGGACATTACGGTTTTTGCGGCTTCAGCCGGTGCGTTCTTGGCGGATACCATGCCGCCATTGCCGTTCACCACGAGAAGATCGCGTTTGAACCCTGAGGTCCCGAGTTCGGTCTGCAGGCGGTCGAGGTAACGATGTAGGATCGGCTGCACCGACGCATTCACCGCCGCCGTCACGCCGCGCTCATATTCCCGATACTCCGACAGCAGTGCGTGGCCCATGGTGATATAGCCGTTTGGCCAGAGATCCGCTGCGATCTCAGCCGCGCGCAGCTCATGCGCGGGATTGGCATAGGCGTGGAGGAAGTGGATCACCAATGCTTGGCAATCTTGCTCCAGGAGCGATGAAATCGCCGCCTTGAGCGCCGCCTCGTCCAGGGGCACCAGCACCTCACCAGCGGCATCAACCCTTTCCGGGACTTCGAGGCGAAGATCCCGGGAAATCAATGGCTGGAAGCTGCCGGTCATCCCATAGGGCTGTGGCCGGGTGCGGCGGCCAAGTTCCAGGATATCGCGAAAGCCAGCCGTGGTGATTAGTCCAGTTTTCGCAAGTTTGCGCTCCAGCACTGCATTTGTGGTGGTCGTCGTGCCATGAACGATCACGTCGAGTGAGGCGATGTCGACGTCAGTTTGCTTGAGCGCATTTAGGACGCCGAAAGCCTGATTGTCAGGCGTGGTCGGTGTCTTGCCGAGGGTCACCTGGTTGTCACTGCCGAGCAAAACGAGATCGGTGAACGTCCCGCCTACATCAATACCGGCGATCCTGCCGGAAGACTTATCCGACGTCACAAGCTGCATCTCTTCATGTCCACCAACTCAACCTTGTCGAACGATAACTCTCGCGTCTGCTGATGCGCCGATCATCCCCGCCCAAACCCTGCTTGTCCAGCCAGTGATAACAAGCAACCCAAGTGTCGGCCGGTACTAGGCGGTGGCGGCACCGATGACGAAACCGCCACCTGAGGCATCGATGATGGCGCCGGTGACGAAGGAAGCTTCTTCGGATAACAGCCAGACGATGGGGGCAGCAATTTCTGAAGGCTCGGCCGGTCTGGCCATCGGGATAGTGGCGTTGATGGCAGCTTTGATGGCAGGGTCGTCACGCACGGCGCTGACCATGTCGGTGAGGGTCACGCCCGGACGGACCACGTTCACGCGCACTCCTTCAGTGGCGACTTCCTTCGCGAGACCTTTCGTATAGCTATCGATGGCGCCTTTGGATCCGGCATAGTGCGTACTACCCGGCCTACCACCAAAGGCTGCGGCCATCGAGCCGACATTGACGATGACGCCGCCTTTGCCGCCATGCTTGGTCGACATGCGGCGGATACCCTCTCGGCAGCAGAGCATTGGGCCGATGACGTTGACGGCCATCAGCTGCTCCAATTGTTCTGCACTTACCTCGTCACCCCGTATTCGGGTGGAAATACCAGCGCTATTGACCAGCCCCGAAATCTCGCCGAGCTTTTTTTGGGTTTGTTCGAACATCGTCGTGACGTCAGCTTCGCTTGCCATATCGGCCTGAACCGCGACGGCGCGCCGGCCCAGTTTTTCAATCGCAGCGACGGCGGCGTCAGCCTCGTCCTTTCGGCTGCGATAGCCAACCGCGACATCCCACCCTTTCGCCGCTGCGAGCTCAACAGTCGCCCTGCCGATGCCGCGAGCACCACCGGTTACCAGTAAAACACCTCCCATCAACCTCTCCTCTATTTTGGCCACATTGTTCCGCGCCACCGGGCGCTATTCCATCTTATCGCCGAATATGCCCTTGCCCATGACTTGTTGCCGCGTCGATGATGAGAGGCAGATCAGGGGAGGATCGACGTCATGCAGACCATGTCATGACCGCGCATCAGGAAATTGATGGCCAAAATGCTGATTACGTCGTCGTAGGCGCGGGCTCGGCTGGCTGTGTGATCGCGAACCGGCTTTCCGCCGACCCAGGAAACAGCGTCGTGCTGCTCGAAGCAGGCGGTGCCGATCGTAATCCCTGGATCCATGTGCCCGGCGGTTTTTTCAAACTGGTTTATCATCCAACACTGAGCTGGGGCTTTCAGAGCGAGGCGGAACCCGGTCTTGGCGGGCGAAGCCAGACCTGGCCGCGCGGCAAGACCCTGGGCGGATCAAGCTCGATCAACGCCATGCTCTATGTCCGCGGTCAGCCCGATGATTTCAATCGCTGGCAGCAACTCGGCTGCAGCGGTTGGGGTTTTGCCGATGTTCTCCCCTACTTCAAACGTGCCGAAGATCAGGAACGTGGCGCCGATGACCTTCATGGAGAGGGAGGGCCTCTAGCCGTTTCCGATCATCGTGCTCAACATCCCCTTTCCGATGCGTTTGTC
Source organism: Geminicoccales bacterium (assembly GCA_050633905.1). Taxonomy (GTDB): domain Bacteria; phylum Pseudomonadota; class Alphaproteobacteria; order Geminicoccales; family Geminicoccaceae; genus JANQPX01. The sequence continues at coordinate 12,823 of JBOEHJ010000003.1, read as the reverse complement.
GACGCCGCGATCGAGGCGGGCATTCCCGCCAATCCGGATTTCAACGGACCCAATCAAGAGGGGGTTGGCTATTATCAGCTGACCGCTCGCAATGCGCGTCGATGCAGCACGGCGCGGGGTTATCTTGGAAAAGCAAAGGGGCGACAAAACCTGGCGATCGTCACCGAGGCCCTGGCAACAGGGCTGATCATTGAGGATGGGGTCTGCAAGGGTGTTCGGCTCGTCGATCCTTCTGGGACTGAACGCGTTATTCGAGCGAACAAAGAAGTCATTTTGGCGGCTGGGAGTATCAAGTCCCCTCACCTGCTCCTTCTTTCAGGCATTGGCCCTGCCGCCGATCTCAAAGAGCATGGCATCGAGCCGGTGCTTGATTTGCCGGGTGTCGGTGCTGGCCTGCAGGATCATCTCCAGGTCAAGTTGATCTATAAAGTTGAAGGCGTGCCCACCTTAAACGAGATGTTCAACAGCTGGCCGCTTCGGGTGATCGAGGCGTTAAAATACGCTTTTTTGAAACGTGGTGCGCTAGCGTCTGGTCCATCATTCTGCGGTGGTTTCGCCAAAAGCGATCCTGCCCTCGATCTCCCGGATCTGCAGCTTCATTTCAATCCGCTAAGCGGCGATCGGCCCGGCCATCTTCATGACTTCCCGGCCTGTTCACCGATCGTCTCCCAGCTTCGCCCGGAGAGCCGGGGGCGGCTCTGGCTCAAAACGGCCGACCCTCAGGACCAACCCGCAATGAAGGCGAATTATCTCGCTGAGGAAAGCGATTGCAGGACAGTGATTGCCGGTATGCGTCTGGTCAAAAGAATCATGGCCCAGCCTGCCATGCAGCGGATCAAGGCAGCCGCCTATTATCCAGTCAGTACGCTGGAAAGCGACGATGAACTGCTCGCCGCCGCGAGAGAGATTGGCATCACCCAATTTCACCCGATCTCGACCTGTCGCATGGGGAGCGATCCGCTCTCAGTCGTTAATCCCGCTCTCAAGGTTCGCGGTATCGAAGGCTTGCGGGTTGCTGACGCCTCCATCATGCCGACCATGATCTCCGGCAACACCAATGCCAGCACCATCATGATCGGCGAGAAGGCTTCTGATCTTATTTTGGGCTCGGCATAAGATCAGGGCGAAGGCAGCACCGGACCCAGCAAGAAGATCTCGGATCCGTCGACCCGCCCCGTAGGCTCGAAGCCGTAGGCTCGATAAAAGGCGAGTGCGCTGCCTTTTTCATCTGCAACATGGATGCCCATTTGATCCCGCCCCCATCGGCGTGCTTGATCGAACGCCAAGGTCATGGCCTGTTTGCCATATCCTTTACCCTGATGTCGGGCGTCGATCATCAACCGCCAGAGATAGGCCGCGTTTTTCGGGTCCCGCTCGCTCGCATCAGGGTGTTCCGGGCGAAGGTCGATCATGGCGATCAACCCTACCGGCTCATCGCTGGCCTTCAGGCCGCGCATCCAGCTGAATGGCTCGTAATGCGCTTGGGCAATCGTGACCGCGTTACTCGCCACTAGACCCTCCTGATCCTCACGCACCTTAAGCCTGAGGAACTCGATCACATTGTCATAAACGACCTCGCATGCTTCGAGCATCGGTGTTCCAATCCATGGTTCAAATAGCTTAAAGCCGCATCACCTTGCCCTCGGGGTCATAAGGACTGGCGTCAATGATCCGAGCCCCACGCTCCACGCCGACTATATGGGTGGTCAATTCGGTGCCGGAGAGCGTGAACTCGGGTTCTATCAGGGCCATGGCAAGGCTCTTTTGCACAACATGGCCGTAGCCGCCTGATGTAATGAAGCCGACCCGCTTACCATCCTTCCAGATCGGCTCGAAACCGGAGGCATCGGCGTCCTCGGCATCGATCTCTAAGGTTACCAGCTTTTGCGGAGCACTATCACGGTCTCGTTCGGCGAGCGCCGCCTCGCGTCCTGCGAAGTCGCCCTTTTCAAAGGAAATCCAGCGGTCCATACCGGTCATGCCGGACGTATAGCCCTGGGTGAATTCAGCACTCCAGATACCGAAGCTTTTTTCCAGGCGAAGGGAGTTCAGGGCATAGTAGCCATATTCTCGGATGCCATAGGCCGCTCCTGCCTCCAGCAGGATCTCGCGAAGCGTTATGTGCTCGGCAGCCGAGCAGTTAATCTCGTAGCCGAGTTCGCCGGCCACGGACAAACGCCCGACCTTGGCGCGGATCAAGCCGATGTCGAGGCTCGCACAGCCCATGAACGGCAAGGCCTCATGGCTGACATCCTGGTGGGTGAGTGCTGTGAGCACCTCTCGCGATTTTGGGCCGGCGAGGGAGAAACCTACCGTCGCATCGGAAATGTCTCGAACATCGACGCCTTGGCCCAGGTGATCCTGGAACCAGCGCATATGCCATTGGCGAAGGTAATAGGAACCCATGATCCACCAGGTGCCATCACCCCAATTAAAGATCGTGAGATCGCCCTTGAGCCGACCATCTGACGCAAGCATCGGCGCCAAGCGGGCGCGGCCAGGCTTCGGCAAGCGTCCAGCTGTAAGCCGGTCCAAATACGCCTCGGCGCGCTCGCCGGTGATTTCGAAACGGGAGAAACCAGACGTATCGAGCAAGCCAACGGCATGGCGCACGGCCTTACATTCCTCGGCCACCAGCGGAAAGACATTGGAGCGTTTGAGCGTCGGCGTTTCTGTAAAGTCTTTCGAGGCAAAGGCTAGAGGGATTTCCAAGCCCCAACTGCAGCCCCAAATCGCACCAGCCGCTGTCATCGCATCATAGGCCGGCGCCTTTTTGAGCGGTCTGCCCGCTGGCAGCTGCTCATTGGGATAGGTCATAACGAAGCGGCGCGAGTAGAACTGGCCGGTGGTCTGCTTGATGTACTCACGATTGGAGGTGAACGGCCCATAGCGAGCAATGTCCATTGGCCAGACGTCGGCTTCAGCTTCACCGTGGATCATCCATTCCGCAAGCGACTTGCCGACGCCGCCTCCCTGCAGGAATCCAGCCATTACCCCGCAAGCCAGCCAATAATTGGGCTTGCCTGGAACGGGCCCGACCAAGGGATTGCCATCTGGAGAGAAGGTGAAGGCGCCATTGACCCAGCGTCTGATACCGGCCTTTTGCAGGACGGGATAGCGCTCAAAGCTCAGCGCCAATTCATCCTCGATGCGATCGATATCTTCCTGGATCAGCTCGAAGCCGTAATCCCAAGGGGCACCCTCCATGTTCCAATGCTTGTGGGTGACCTCATAAATGCCAAGCAGAAGCCCCTGTCCTTCCTGGCGCAGATACGAAAACCCTTCGAGGTCCACCATCATCGGCACTTCGACGTCCAGGGCCTGGACCTCGGGGATGGTTTCGGTGACGAGGTAATGATGCTCGAGCGGTGAGAGTGGCAGATCGAGCCCCACCATGCGGCCGACTTGCTTTGCCCAAAGACCGCCAGCGTTCACCACATGCTCGGTATGCACTGTTCCCTGCTCGGTTACGACATCCCAGGAACCATCGCTGCGCTGCGTCAGCGCCTCGACCTTGTTGTGCTCGATCACATCAGCGCCGCGCATTTTTGCGGCGCGGGCATAGGCGTGAACCACACCATTGGTGTCGATATAGCCTTCCCGGTCCGCCCAAAGCCCGCCAATCACGCCCTTCACATCCATGATCGGGCATTTTTCGCGGATCTCTTCCGGCGTCATCAGATAGCAGTCTTCGATCCCGATCGTCTGGAAGACGCGGTAGGCCGATTGCAACCACTCCCAACGCGCCGGTGCTGAGGCGACCGTGATACCGCCGGTCATATGTAGACCAATATCTTGGCCCGATTCCTCCTGGATCTCTGATAGAAGATCGATGGTATAGGCCTGAAGCGCCGCCATGTTGGGATCGGCATTCAGCGCATGGACGCCGCCGGCTGCGTGCCAGCTTGAGCCCGCCGTCAGCACCGAGCGCTCGATCAGGGCAACATCCGTCCAGCCGAATTTGGCCAAGTGATAAAGCACCGAAGCGCCAACCACGCCGCCACCGATCACCACCACCCGATATTGCGATTTCACCGACTTTCTCCCTGATCGGCCGTTGCGGCGGCAATTGCCTCGCCAATTTCGGACGTCAATTGGTCGATATCCTCGACACCAACCGATACCCGTATGAACCCCTCGCTGATGCCGAGCGCTGCCCGCGCTTTTGGCGTAAGGCCGCGATGTGACGACGAGGCGGGATGCGAGAGCGTTGTGCCGATATCACCAAGCGTTGGCGCGAAGGGTATCTGTCCGGCAGCTCGGAGAAAGGCGTTGGCTGCGGCGCGCTCGCCTTTCAGGCAGAAACTCAACATATTGCCCATGTTCACGCCAAATAACGCAGCTGCGCGTTCGCGGTCGGGATGATCCTCCCTGCCTGGATAGAGAACATGTTCGACGCCATCGAGTTGCCTAAGAAAATCTGCGAGAGCAGCTGCATTTGCTTGCGCCCGCTCAAACCGAAGATCAAAGCTGTGCAGACCACGTTCCGCCAACCAGCAATCAAAGGGGCTCGGCGTCATGCCCCAGGAAATCGCGGTCTCGTTGAGGGACGTGTTCAGCGCTTCGTCCTTCGACGCGATATAGCCGAGCGTAGCGTCTGAATGGCCGGCCAGCAGCTTGGTCACGGAGTGAATGACAAGATCAGCACCGTGATTAAAGGGAAGGTAAGCCCTAGGTGTGGTGAAGGTATTGTCGACTGCAAGCAGAATGCCACGACGCTTTGCTACTTCAGCAATCCCCACCATATCGGCGATGCGCATCGTCGGGTTGGAGACCACCTCCACCAGGATCATCTTGGTTTCCGGACGAATGGCGGCCTCGATCGCTGTGCTGTCGGTCGGATCGGCAAGCGTCGCCTCAAACCCAAGGCGTGGCAAATCCTGCTGGAGTAGTCGCAGACATCGGCCGTAGAGCTGATCACCGGCAACGATGTGATCGCCCTTATTGAGTAGGGTCAAAAACAGCGTCGAGAGAGCTGCCATGCCGGAGCCGGTCACCACCCCTTTGCCCTGCTCAAGCGAGAGCCCTTCCAGCCAATCAATCTTCTCCGCGAGAACACTGGCATTGGGATGCCCCTCGCGGGCATAGGTATAGCCCTCGATGCGTCTCTCATATTGCGCATCCATCTCATCGGGATCGGTCGAGATATAGGCGACGGCGGGATGGATTGGCGTCGCGAGCGGACGCGAAACAGATGTTATCGGTCGGCTGCGCCGAACGATGGACCGGCGGTCTTCGGCCATGGCGGTCTAGGTCTCCCCGAACTCTCTCATTTGGTATCCGATCGCGACCTCCGCGGACATCGCTACAACGACATCATTGGTCGCTATGACGAAGATTTTCCAGCGAAACTTGATGCAAGCAGGTTGATTGCAGCCCCGAGAACAGAACCACGCCTTGCAATACGGCCATGACGAGATTGACGATGATTGACCGGGCGCCGTTTTCCCTGTCAAGTTGTCGTCATGAAATCATGCCAAAGGCTTTTGGATTGCGATAACGCAGTTGAACCTGATGGGTTTGAATGACGGGAGTACTCAATGACTGAGAACAAGACGAACACAAACCGACGGACCTTCGTCAAAGGCGCGACCGCTTTGGGTATCGGTGCGCTTGCGGCACCGGCTTATATCAAAAATGCCCTCTCCTCCTCGGGCGAGGTCGACATTCTCATGTGGTCTGACTACCTGCCACCCGCCTTCATCGATGCCTTCACCGCCGAAACCGGCATCACCGTCAACTATACTGGCATCGGCTCGAACGAAGAGATCATTAATAAGATGAAGGCCACAAGTGGCCAGGGTTTCGACATCGTCTCGCCCACCAACAACCGCAATCTGCAATGGGAACCGCTTGAGCTTCTGCAGCCGATTGACATGAGCAAGGTCGCGATTGACAAGGTCAACCCGGCTATGGCCAAGATCGGTCCGACCGGCTGGGATTTCGGAGGCAAAGGCTCGACCTGGCTTCCTCATATTTGGGGCACGGAAGGCGTTGGCTGGCGCACCGATCTCTGGACCCCTGCTGACGGCGTGCCGAGCTATGGCGATGTCTGGAGCGAAGAGAATGCCGGCAAGACTATGGGCCGTCCCCACTCGATGATGCTGGGTGCTGGTCTGTATATGGAGACCATCGGCGAGCTCGAGCCTGGTTCCATGTGGAAGGCTTATGAGTCCGAAGACGCCATGCGCCCGATCTGGGAAAAGGTCACCGCCTGGTGCATTGAGCGCAAGGGTAATGTCAAGATCCTCTGGAACGATGCCGACACCCAGAAGAATGCGCTCCTCAATGAGGGCGTGATCGTCGGCCAGACATGGGACGGCCCGCCGCTCGCGCTCAAGAGCGAAGGCGAGCCGGTGATGTACCAGGCGCCGAAGGAAGGCTCCATGGCCTGGGTCGATGGTATCTCCATTCCCGTTGGTGCGAAGAACACTGACCAGATCTACGCCTTCATCGACTTCGCCTATAATGCCGAACCCGCTGGTAAGGCGATCGACGATCATGGCTACAACTCGCCGGTGCTCGGCGCCGATCAGCATGCCGGCGACGCCTACAAGCAGAACTTCGCCGATGCCTATCCCGGTGACAGCTTGAAGAACCTCAATCCCTGGCCGGCAGAAGCACCTTGGTACGCTGACGTGCGCACTGAATACCGCAACAAGTTCGTCAACGCCTAACTAGGCTGGGCCTGGACCCCGGACTTGTCTGAGCTTGGGGGCCGGGCCCACGTTTCTTTATTGCGCGTTGATTTTTTCCATCGCCTCTATGCGGAATTTCGCGTTAAGATTGTTACTTGGACATGTTGAACAGAGGCTGGAAAGCGGCCCGAACCGAGGCGGAACATGACACGGGGCGTCGGTGTTGATCTTGAATATCTTTCAATCAAATTTGGCGATTTCATCGCCGTTCAGAGTGCAAATGTCAGCATAAAGGGTGGCGAGTTCTTCAGCTTCCTCGGCCCTTCAGGCTGTGGCAAGACCACGATCCTGCGCGCCGTCTCAGGCTTTCTGCAACCGAGCGAAGGCCGGGTCCTGATCGGCGGCAACGACATGGCCGGGATCGGTCCGAATAAGCGTCCAACAGCCCTGATTTTCCAAAATCTCGCTCTCTTTCCCCTGATGAAGGTCTGGGAAAACATCGCATTCGCCCTTGAGGTCAAAGGGGCGAGCACCACCGATCGCAGGCGACGGGCGGATGAACTGCTGGAGCTGATCGCGCTTACCGGCCAGGGCGACAAGTTAGTGAGCGAACTTTCCGGCGGTCAGCGCCAGCGGGTCGCCATCGCACGCGCCCTGTGCGCTGAGCCCGACGTGCTGCTCCTGGACGAGCCGCTTTCCGCCCTCGACCTCAAACTCCGCCAGCATATGAGAACGGAGTTGCGCGCGATCCAGCAGCAGGTCGGCATTACCTTCATTTACATCACGCACGACCAGGGCGAAGCGCTGACCATGTCCGACCATGTCGCGGTGATGCGCGAAGGCGTGATCGAACAGGTGGCGGATGGCAAGACCATCTATGACGATCCGGCAACCCCCTTCGTCGCCTCCTTTGTCGGCGAGAACAATGTTTTTCGCGGCAAGGTCAAAGCGACAGCAGACGGTCACGCCTTGATCACCACCAATAGAGGCGGTGAGCTTCGTGGCCGGATCGGCGGCAGCGCCAAAGACGGCATTCGCGAGGGCGATGAGGCCATGCTGTTCATTCGCCCGGAAGCGCTCAGCATTGCGCCTGGCGGCGAACGGGCCGATCATCACATCATCGCCGACATCAAACATGAGGAGTTCGAAGGCCAAGCCTATAACGTTTTTCTGCAAAGCGACGCTGGCAAGGAAATCAAGATGTCCCTCGTCAATCAGGGCCAATCGAGAAAGTCAGCCGAAGGCAGTGCCGTTACCCTGACCTATGATCCAAGCCAGGCTCTCGTCCTTCCCGCAGGCGACCTGGCATCTGAATGAACAAGGGGGACGGCATGTTTGGGAAAACGGATTGGCCGCGGCAATGAGCGCCTTTTTCCAGCGCAACGGCCCGCTGCTTGGCACCTATCTCATTCTGGCAGTGGGTTTCTGGATTCTGGTACTAATAGTCCTCCCGCAGCTCGCCATGCTGGATATTTCCTTCAGACACAACCTGCCGCCCAATCTTCAAGGCTCGGAGCAGGATGTCTATAACCTCTCGAATTATCGGCATTTCCTCTTCGGCAATACTGGCAACCCCGATCGCCTTTCGGTCCTCGGCTATCAGACCGACATTCCCTTCAACGGGATCGATCTTTCCGTCTTTGTGAAGACACTTCTGGTTGCGATCTTCATCACCATCTTCGATCTCATTCTCTGCTATCCACTCGCCTATTATCTAGGCCAGTCCAACACCGGAGGATCCGCAAGAATCTTTGTCCTCCTCCTGATCATTCCCTATTGGGTCAACGAGATCCTTCGCGCCTTTGCCTTCCGCATTATTTTCGGCACATCAGGCGTCATCAACACGGCCCTGCTCGGTCTCGGCGTGATCGACCAGCCCTATGATTTCGTTCGCGAAAACATCGCCCTCTATGCCGGGCTTGGCTACGCCTACATCCTCCTGATGATTTTTCCGATTTACAACGCGATCGAAAGTCTGGATCGCAATCAGGTCGAGGCCGCGCGCGACCTCGGCTCCCCCTGGTGGCGCATCCATTGGCGGGTCGTCATCCCGTTCGCCAAGCCCGGCATCGTCTCAGGCTGCACCATGGTGTTTATGTTAACTGCAGGTGCCCTCGCCGCCCCGCAAATTCTCGGCGGCCCAAGCAGTCTCTGGTTCACCCAGATCATCTATCAATGGTTCAACACCGGTCAGAACTGGGCGCGTGGTTCGGCCTATGCGGTTGTCCTCTTGATCACCTGCATCATCTTGGTTTTGGCGATGATGCGCGCCTTCAAGGTCAACATGGGCGAGATCGGCAAATGAGTGCCTGGCGCGGCACGGCGCGGTTTTTGCCGACGTCATTCTTGCAAGTGGCGCTAGTTGTCTACCTAGTTATTTTCTTTGGGTATCTGCTCGGCCCACTTGTGATTATGGGGGTGACGGCCTTCAACTCGCCGAGTTTTCCACGCGCGGCACCGTTTGAGTGTTTTACTTTTGAGTGGTTTAACGCGCTTTACAACGACCAGCGCATTGTCAGGAGTATCAAACACAGCGCGATCGTTGGCGCCGGCACGGTCGTTCTGTCACTTCTCCTTGGGCTCGCGGGCGCGCTTGTCCTAACCCAGATCTGGCCGAAGCTGCGCGCCACCTATTACACCGTCGTGATCGCGCCAATCCTGATCCCAGGCGTCGTGCTTGGCATCTCCACCCTGGTGTTCTGGGGCCGCCTCAACACCATGTTGGGCCTTCCCGATGACGGCTTCCTCCGGAACGGGATTTTTCTAACCGTCCTCGGCCAGACTACCTTTATCGCGTCTTATTGCATGCTGGTGTTCATCGCCCGCCTGCAGCGTTTCGACCAAGGCCAGATGGAGGCCGCCCTCGATCTCGGCGCAACCCACGCCCAGGCATTCCGTAAAATCCTCCTCCCATTCCTGAAGCCCGCCATCGGTTCTGCGGCGGTGATCGCGTTTCTCGCCTCCTTCGAGAACTACAACACTACCACCTTCACCTTCGGTACCTACCCCACGCTAACCATCGAACTCGCCCAGAAGGTGCGCTACGGCATCAATCCCTCGATCTCGGCCCTTGCCGTGATCATCGTCGGCCTGACCATTCTGTTCGCCCTCGCTCACGAGGCCTATAAGCGTCGCGAGGCCCTAGCGCTTGCACATGGCGCGCCCTTAAGCTCCATCAAGTCAGGCCTTAAACTGCCAAGTTTCCTTTCTGGTAATCCCGCAGCCCTGCTCCTCGTCCTCCTCGGCGTCAGTTTCGTCGGCAGCCTTTGGTTTTCCCAAGTGCACGACCCAGCTGCCTGCAAGCTCGACGTCCGCGAACTCAAACGACAAGAAGCGGATCAACGTCGCCAGGAGCTCCTGAAACGCAATGAGGAGCGGCGACGACAAGAACAGCTCAAAGGGCCGGACATTTTTGCCCCGTCGACCCCTGTACTGCCGACAGAGCCTGATGCGACCAATCCCGGCCAAGGCAGCTTCGGCGATGTGTTCAATCCCGGCAATCTTGGCGGTGATGCGTCTGAGGAGGAAACAGCGCCTGAGAATGAAGAGGGATCGTCACTCAACCCCGGTCAAGGCAGCTTTGGCAATGTGTTCAATCCCGACAATCTCGGTGGCGGCACTTCTGAGGAGGAAGAACCAACTTCCAGAGATGAACAGGGATCATCGCGCAGTCCCGGCCAAGGCAGCTTCGGCGACGTTTTCGATCCCGCCAATCTCGGCGGTAGTGATCAACGCCAATAGCGCTGGGACGCCATCGCCCACCCATGGATGAGGAGACAAAAACCGAAGGCGAGGCCTCGATCGGCAAAGCCCTTCTCTTCATGAGCATGGCAGCCTTCGCCTCGGTCGCCACCATGCGTGTCGCCGATCCGCTCATCCCGCAGATTGCCCATGATTTCAACGTCACCGCCGGTGAGGCCGCTATTGTCAGCTCCGCTTTCACCATCGCCTATGCCGTTGGTCAGTTCGTCCACGGCCCCCTAGGCGATCGGTTCGGCAAGCTTCGCATCATTGGCTGGATGACCATCATATCCGCACTCACGGTGAGTGCTGCGGGTTTGGCCAGTTCACTTGCAAGCCTTGGACTGGTTCGCTTCCTTGCCGGAACCACGGCTGCAGCCATCGTGCCCCTCGCCATGGCCTTCATCGGCGATCATGTCGCCTATGAGAACCGCCAGGCCGTTCTTGCACGTTTTCTCATGGGCACCACGCTTGGCGTGGTCGTGGGACAATCCCTTGGGGGCTTGATTGGCGACTGGTTCGGCTGGCGTGCCGTGTTTCCGCTCCTCGGTTTCATTTTGCTGGTGATGGGTCTGGCCCTTCTTTTTGAAGTCAAGCACGGCCGCTTGCCGCCTCCAATGCTCAGCAAGACTCTCAGCCTGACGTCGATCACCGCAGGCTACAAGACGCTCATGCGCAACCCATGGGCACGCGTGATTTTAGTCATCGTCTTTATCGAAGCCTTCTTTTTCTACGGCGCCTTCACTTTCATCGGCGCCGATCTTCATCAGCGCTTCAACATCAGCTACAGTCATGTCGGTTTTATCCTTTGCTTCTTCGGCATCGCCGGCCTCATCTATGCCTCAACGGTACGCCTCTTGATCCGACGCCTCGGCGAACACGGGCTGGCGATGGCGGGCGGTATCCTCCTCGCCTCTGGCTTCGCCGCGATCATCATTCTCCCTCTTACCCTGATCCCAATCGGCATGTTCGCCATGGGACTCGGCCTCTACATGGTCCATAACACCCTTCAGACGAATGCTACCCAAATGGCCCCGGAATCACGCGGCCTTGCGGTCTCGACCTTCGCCAATATCCTCTTTCTCGGCCAGGCCGCAGGCATCGTCGCCGGCGGCCTGGTCGTCGATCATGCCGGTTTCTTTACAACCTACATGATCGCCGCCAGCAGCCTTGGGCTCCTGAGCATTGGTTTTTCCCATCTGCTTCGGCTTCGCCGCTAGACTGATGAGCGAACGTCCAGATCAGGCCAGAAGAACAAGCTGGCGCCGCATTGATCTATGACGACGTGCCCAAGAACCTCCCGCTAATCTCTCCCGCATGGGTTAAATTGCATGGTCCAATATAAAACTATCTGGATTAATTAAAATTCTTGCACTAAACTTTCAGTTGAAGATCTTGGCTATCCCAGCTGTTTGAATAACGATTGGTGCGAGATTACCGTCATGGGCCTTGCGAATGGTTTTTCCGCTGCTACCGCCGACGAGTTGGACGCAGCGACCGATATTACCGGCGAACTTACCCATCCCGCCGACAGACTGGCGCGTTTCGGCCTCGAGGTTGTCTACCGCGGCGAAACCGATGGCAATCCCGCCTATGTCGTTCGCGGCGACACCTATCCGCTCAATGATTGTCTGGAGGCCGCCGGCGGCCGCTGGGATCAGGATGAGCAAGCCTGGCTGTTCGATGGAGAACAGGTGCTGCAAAAGCTGCTTGCCCAGATCGAAGCCGCCGATGTCATCGCGTCAGGTCCAGGTCTTAACGAAACGAGTAGCGCTTTTGAGGGCTTCTTGCCCGCAGACCCGTTGCTCGCTCGTTTTCTCGATCTTGGGGCCCATGTGATCAATGATGAAGAGCTGCTGCAGCTCCTTCTTTCCTCTGGCGATCAGCCATCCGAATGTCCGGAAATCAGCCGTTCGCTCCTGGAGAATTTCGGCAGCCTGAGCGCTGTCTTCGCCGCCGACAAAGAGCGGCTCTCCAACCTCGCCTATATGAGCAGCAAGATGGTTGCCCGCATGAAAGCCGTGCAATCCGCGATTGAGCGGGTCCTGCATGAGCCGATCAAGGAAAACCCGATCATCGGCTCCTGGACGTCGCTGACCAACTACCTGAAGGTCACCCTTCGTCACAAAACGACCGAACATCTGATCGTACTCTATCTCGATCGGAAAAACCGCCTCATCCGCAACGAGGTCCATCAACAAGGCACCGTCGATCACACACCACTCTATCCGCGCGAGATTGTGAAACGCGCATTAGACCTTGCCGCTTCTGCCATCATCCTGGTGCATAACCACCCAAGCGGCGATCCAACCCCCTCCAAAGCCGACATCGACATGACCAAGCAGGTCATCCGCGCCCTCGATTCGGTGGATATCACCGTCCATGATCATGTCATCGTTGGTCGCAACAACTACCTAAGCTTCCGCGCCGAACGCCTTATCTAG
>JBOEHJ010000002.1:51339-58654 GCA_050633905.1 Geminicoccales bacterium | reverse complement strand
AGGAGCTGCATGAACTGAATGGTGGGAAAATCAGCAGATAAGATCTGAGGATCCACACTCTTTAGTGTCGCATCGAGCCTCTGGACCAAGACTTCCAGCTCACAAATATCGAGGATAAGATCGTCTTGGGTTCCAGCGAAAGAATTCGTATTTTGTTTCACGCTTGCCTCCAATATTTGCCATTCTAATTATTGAGACACTTAGATATCGAATTTTATTGCAGCGTGTTTGTCTAAGAAAAAAACTTTTTTATGCGTGCAATAATTCCGTCGTTCCAAGTGTCTAAGAGATAGTAGGTAGACATATTACCTGAGGAGACAGACTACGATGCGCTCGATGATCATTTTTCTGCTGTTTTTAACCCAGACGGCCTGTTCTACTTTTATTGAAGGGTCAGCTCCCCGGGAAATGTCGTTGGAGCCAAGAACTGTTGACGTGGCGCCTAATGACATCATTCGTGTCGTCACACCGTTTGAGGAACCCCGCGTGGTAACCGTCAGCGACGCCGAGATCGAACGGAGTCAAAACGTTCTCTATGTCCTGTTCGACGGTCGGGAAGAAATCTCCATGTTTGTTACAGATTCTCAGAATGAAACCTGGTCCATCAACCTTACCCTGAAGCCAACTGATGGCGGCGTTCGGGAAATCAATATAGGGCCGATGAATCAGCCATTGGTCGCCGCTCAAGACACGCAAGTGAACGTACCGAAGCCGGTGGATCCAGATCCTTGGGGACGGCCATGCCGCCTTTGTCGTGCTTCCGATAACAACGGCCAAGATGGTTACAGCGGCAGCTCTTGGTAAGGGGTCATCACCGGTCCGCTGTACGAAGGTGGACCGGCGCCGATATCGCCCTCATCGCGAGGTCAGCTGACGACGCAAGCAAAGACGACTCTGGGCGCAATCCCAGTGTTTTGTGGCAAAAATGGCGTGTTGTTCCAGCACACATATCCTCTCTAACTCGTTAAAAATATCACGAGAAAGACGCCAATCCCTCAAGGATGACCTCATAAGGTCACCAGCTCCGCTGGCGCGGCGCGTCCTTGACCGATTGTCACTCGTGATCCGCTAAACGTGTCGAGAGGGGAATGTCAAATTAAACCGACACGCCTGCGGCGCCGTCTCCAGGGGAATGAGACTAAAGCGACGTTTTACGGCCATCTGATGTTAAGAAATCAACGCATTGCGGGCGGACACAATGGGGGGCAGGTCAGATTGCGCCACTTGGCGACCAGGTTTGCGACAGTAGAGAGCCGAACGCTTCGACACCATGATGGGCAGGCTCTAACCTGCCCCCGAAGAGAACGTGTTACCGGCAGAGATTGAATTTAAGAAGATTTGACAACAGGCACGCAATAAGAGAACGGAACCCGGAAATTCCTAAGTGGCTCGACACAATCCCCAATATGGGATCTGCGCCATTCTTTCTCCTATGCCTTAGCTTCGAGTGCGGTCACACGTTGATCAATACCCTTAACTTCGTTCTGAATGGCGCGAAGATAGCCTCCGTGCTCGGCGCGAAGTTGAGCGATAAGTCGGTTGGTTTGGTCGGCTTTACTTTCAACTCGGCGAATTGCATCGCCAAGATCAGCGTTAACATCAGCAAGGTTTGTTGTGATCGTTTCAAGCGCGCCGGTGAGCATACCAAAATCGTCAGACTGGCGCTTGGCAATAGCCGTAATTTTGACATCATGTTCGCCCTGGGCGGCTTCCATAGCCTCCAGCTTAGCGAGGATCCGATCAAGCTTATCGTCTGACATGCAACTACCAGCCTTAGCCAAAAGGTTTGGGCCATTCTAGCACGTGTCCGTTTAAAGTCAGCTAATGTTTTGACCCGTGATTGGCATAAGAAGATCATTTCCTGATTGGAGTCGTACATAGGTGCCGATGGCTTTGTTACATCAAATGGCTAAAGCCAAGTGAATAATTTCCCAGGTTTCCCTCATCCACAGAGTTCAATCAGGTTAACACTATGAAAAGACTAAATTGTGATGCAATGAGCCGGGACCGTTCAGCATGTGAGGTTGGACGTCGTCACCTTATGAAACCACTACGTACGTAGCCAAGCTATTGCGACGAAGAGATCCCAAAACGACGCTGCTAACCACTAGAGACTAAACCACGATCCCCAGTTTGCGGAAAGCTGAGGCTTCTAAGGCAAACGACCAATCTTGGAGTGCAAACCAGACGGTAGATCGGAACCTCGTCGAATGCGTAGTTTTACCCAGACTCGTCATAGGGGCCGGACGGCACAGCGGAAGGAAAGAGCGGATAGCAGACACACGTCCATGGAAAGCTAGCTAGCTTCCGTCGGACCACTTACGATCTGATTTCCTGCCTCATGAACTCCACAAATGCGTTCACGCGCGGTTTTCGGAACGCTGAAGGGAGCTGAACGCTCTGGATTGGAAGCGTGCGTGAGTGGAAATCTGGAAACAGCTCAATTAATCGGCCTGCTTTCAGGTCATCCCCCAAGAACACGTCTGGGCAGTTAAAAACGCCTTGTCCTGCGCGTGTCGGTACCAGACATGCGGGCGGACTGTTGGCAAGGTATGGACCGAACACCGGAACCTGTACGGTCTGGCCTTCGATGGTGAATGGCCATCGGTTCGCGTCCGGATTGTTGGCGTCGCGAATGCAAATATGCTCGGAGAGCTGCGTGGGATGCTCGGGCGTGCCATGTTTCTCAAGGTAAGAAGGCGCTACGACGACCTTCATATCCGTCTCGCCAAGCTTGCGGACGATCAGGCTGGAGTCGCTAAGTGCGCCGATGCGGATCGCAAGATCGAACCCTCCTTTCGCTAGATCGGCATAGTGGTCCGAGAGATCGAGTTCGATCGTCACATTCGGGTGCTGCTCGACAAAACGACTGGCTGCATGCGCAACGGCTGTGTCCCCATATGTGATCGGCGTCGCAACGCGGACCGTGCCCTTGAGCCCTTGTGAGTCATCGAATTCGCTCTCCAGCTGCTCCAACTCCGCGAGCACACGTCGAGCCCCTTCCAAGTAGCGCTCGCCCTCGTGGGTGAGCGACATGGATCGCGTGGTCCGATGCAGCAACGTCATGCCAAGCTGGATCTCAAGCTGTGCGACGCGTTTGCTGACAAGCTTGTTGGAGATGCCCAAGCGTTGTCCTGCGGCCGCGAATGAGCCGCTTTCCACCACGGCGACAAAGCTCTGCATGCCATCGATCCGATCCAACTCATTATCTCCAAATTCGCGACATTCATTCTCACTTATCGCCATTTCATAGGGAGAATGCCAGGTCTAAGCTTCTCCTAAGCTGCGTTTCAGGAGACATCAACATGGCAACGTCCGACGCCCCCATCTCGATTGGTCAGGTCGCTTTGACGGTCCGCGATCTGGATAAGACGGCGACTTTCTACGAAGACGTGATCGGCCTTGGTTTGATCAGCCGCAACGGTGAAACCGCCCTTCTGGGGACGGAAGGCCTAGCTCTAATCGAGCTGCGGCAGGATCGGAAAGCAAAACCATATCCGAAGGAACCTGGCCTTTTCCATACGGCCTTTCTCTTACCCTCCAAACGAGACCTCGGCGCATGGCTGATCTACGCCAGAGAGCGCGGCGTCGGACTTGATGGTGCATCGCATCATGGCGTCAGTGAAGCGCTCTATCTCAGCGATCCGGAAGGGAACGGCATCGAGATCTACCGCGACTTGCCACGCGAAGACTGGAAGCGGAGCGGGGAGACGGTTCACATGACCACCCATGCGCTCGATTTGAGGTCTCTGACGCGGGAGGCTGGCCAATGGCAGGGGGCGCCTGAGGGCACCGTCATCGGCCACGTCCATCTGCGTGTCGGCGATGTTGCCATGGCTGCAGATTTCATTACCGCCGAGATCGGCATGGCGCAGACATTCCAGTTACCGTCAGCGCGATGGTTCGGATCGGGCGGTTACCACCATCATCTGGCCGTCAACCAGTGGCAATCCCAAGGTGCTGGCCAACGGTCAGCGGGAGTAGCCGGCCTGGCGAGCGTGGAGCTGCTTGCCTCACCAGGCACGATCTCCCCCGGTCGGCTCGTCGATCCGTGGGGCATAGCGTTCAACGTCACGTCGGCGCAAGGACCCACCGCGTGAACCACGGCCAAACTGAAACCTGAAACCAATCCAAACAAGGAGACCACCCATGACACCGAAAGAGCTCGTTTTGGAGGCTGTGGCCGCCATCTTCATCAACTTTGACGCCTCGGCAGCAGAGCAGCTGCTCGCCAAGGACTACATCCAGCACAATCCCGCTGTTCCGACAGGCGCAGCGCCGATCCTAGGCTTCATTCCCGGCCTTCAGGAGAGCGGCATCAAGGTCGATATCCACCGTGTGATCGCCGAAGGCGACATGGTCGTGCTGCACAACACTTATGAAAACGCAGAGGCCTTCGGTGCTGATACCCTGGTGGGCTTCGATGTCTTCCGTGTGGAAGATGGCAAGGTCGCCGAGCACTGGGACAACCTGGCCCCGGTCACGCCGCCAAACCCCTCCGGTCACACCCAGACGGACGGCCCGTCCGGCATCACTGATCTGGACAAGACTGCTGAGAACAAAGCGCTCGTGACGGACTTTGTCGAAACCATCTTAAAGGGTGGCGAGGTTGACCGGATCACGGACTTGCTGTCCACCGAGACCTACATCCAACACAATAGCCAAATCGCCGACGGGCTCGACGGCCTCGGCGCAGCCCTGGCTACGATGGCCGAGCAAGGCATCGAGATGGTCTATACCGATGTTCACATCGTCGTGGCCGAAGGCAACTTCGTCTTTACCGCGTCCGAAGGGACCCTCGGCAGCGCACCAACCGCTTTCTATGACCTCTTCCGCGTGGACAACGGAAAGATTGTTGAGCATTGGGACGTGATCGCGGAGATCCCCGCTGAAAGGGCCCATGACAACGGCAAATTCTGATCCAGAGGACCCAAGATGAAGGCGGTACTGATCACATTGTTGATGCTGGTAGGAGGCGCTGCCATGGCAGGGGAAAAAGGTGTCATCGAGATTGTCACCATGAACTTTGCAGAGGGCGTCACAAATGAAGAGTTCGAACCGGTCGACAAGGTCATTGAAGAAGAACACGTCAGCAAACAACCTGGCTTTATTTCAAGGCAAGCAGCCTTCAGCGACGGCAAATGGGCGGTTGTCGTGAACTGGGAAAGCGCGGAAGCGGCCCAGGCCTCCATGGACAGCTTCGCCTCTGCCCCAGCAGCCGAACAGTTCATGAGCATGATCGACGTATCCACCATGTCGATGACGCGATACGAGCTGGCTCGCTAGGAGCAGAAAAACTGAAAGCGCCCGTGGGAAACCGCGGGCACTTTGTTGCTTGAAACACCGTCGGTCTTTGAAAAGGGGACAATAAGCTCAACTAGATGAATGGCTGGAAAGCCTGCATTCCGGCCTGAATGCCCGCCTCCGCTAAGGGAAAAATTGGCACTAGATTGCCTCCCATGCTGTCGTCATCGCGTGTCCGTAGCTGTTGAGAAAAGCCGACGCAAGGACGATGCGGCGACCGCGGTAGCTTCAGCCACTATCAAATGACGGCTTTCAGATCTGGTAGCTGCCACGGCTTAGACGAGATCCGAATGACGTGGTTTNNTTGGACCCACAGCCGACCAATAGGATCCCCCCCAATGAATTGTGATTGGTCTCACATCGAAAGGCTTGAAATGACGGTATTTGACAAGAAAGTGGTGTGAAGGCTGAGATAGTGTGCGGCCAAAGTTGATCCTTGCCAGGCTAACAGCGCCTCGTTAAGCCTTCTGCCATTGAAACAAAAGATAAAGTTTAACAGAAGGTAGTCTCATGGTCTGTCGCATGCTGATATTCTTGTTCAGTCTTGCAATTTCTCCTGTCCTTGCCGCTGCTAAAGACTCGGATACTGAGACATCCGGCCAACGCGTCGCCATGGTTGTTGGTAACGGTGGCTATCACGATAGCAGTGCAAAGCTCGATAATCCGGCAAACGATGCCAAGGCCATCGCTGCCAAATTTCGCAGCCTCGGCATCGAGGTGATCGAGGCAATTGATCTCGACTATCGGGGGATGCGTGAAGCGCTTCGCAAATTCGATCGAGCGCTGCAAGGTGCCGATGCAGGGCTCTTTTACTACGCCGGCCACGCGATGGAGTACAATGGCCAAAACTATCTCTTTCCGACCGATGCAATTCTGGAGACCGAGGGCGATGTCGGCCTCGGCCTGATCGACATGGATCAGGTGCTGCAGGTTATGGAAACGGCCGTCCCAACTCGCCTATTGTTCCTTGACGCCTGTCGCAACAATCCGCTTGCGGGCAACTTTCGATCCACGCTCGGGGCTAGTCGGTCGGCGGCCGTAGGTCGAGGCCTTGGTCGGATCAACACTGCGGTAGGGACCTTCATCTCCTATGCCACCGCGCCCGGCGACATTGCCGCCGACGGAAAAGGCAAGAACAGCCCCTTTACCGTGGCGATGCTGACCCACCTCGGTGTGCCCGGCCTCGATATCAGCCAGTTGATGCAACGAGTCAGAAACAGCGTGATCGAGACGACAAGCGAAAAGCAAATTCCCTGGGACAGTTCGTCGTTGCGGGGGCCATTCATCCTGAACTTGGATGTGACGATTAATCCACCGGCTGCGGCACCTTCCGTGACAAGCGACGATAGTCAGAGAGCCGAGATCGTCTTCTGGGAAAGCATTCAAGACAGCAATCAACCCGCCGATTTCAAGGCCTATGTAGAGCGTTTCGGCAACGAAGGTGTATTTACGCCCTTGGCTCGGACACGGATCACGAGCCTTCAGCATCAGCAGCTGGAAGCTTCCGAAGCTATGATCGGTTTCGACCGTCGCAAAATCCAAAAAGCTCTTTCAGCCCTTGGTTATGACGCAGGTGAAACGGACGGAATCTTTGGTCATCGCACACGAACCGCCATCAAGGCCTGGCAGAAAGACCAGAATGAACGAACGACGGGGTATGTCTCCGCAAAGCAGGCAAACGCAATCCTGACAACCGTGCCTTCAGGGTCCGATGTTGTCGAGACAGCAAGTTCATCGTCGGCCATCCCTACTCCAACTCTTCTCCCATCGAAGGCTACAGCCTTACGCAAGACGAGTTTCGACGCCAACGCGTTCTATCGACTAACCACAAAGTGGCAAGGTGAAGGGAAGAGCCTCGACATCGTCAATGACGGCAGCGACAACAACAAGCCCATACTGGCGGAGGCTGGGAACTATTCCGGCCAACACTGGAAAATCGTGGACGCAGGCGGCGGCTACTATCGTTTGACGACCAAGTGGCAGGGCGATGGGAAGAGCCTCGACATCGTCA
>JBOEHJ010000002.1:0-51332 GCA_050633905.1 Geminicoccales bacterium | reverse complement strand
ACTGGGAACTACTCAGGCCAATACTGGAAGATCGAGGACGCCAAATCTTCGTCCAAGCCGGAGGAAAACCAAAGAAAATCTAAAGTTCTCTACGAAAACGGTTGCAACAAAGGTGATCACGAAGCCTGTACGAGGCTGGGTTATCTTTATGAGAAGGGGCAGGGTGTCGATCAGGACTACCTGAGAGCAGCAGAATTCTATCGCAAAGGTTGTGATCGGGGCCATGCAAGAGGATGTACTGGGCTTGGATTTCTCCATCGACGCGGGCTTGGCCTTGATCGCGACGAAGCGATGGCTGCTACCTTATATCGGCAAGGCTGTGGCGGTGGCCATGCCCGAGGCTGTTCCAATCTTGGTTATCTCTATCGAGAGGGCCTGGGCGTTGATTTGGACTATGAGAAGTCAGCCGAATTCTACGGAAAGGCTTGCGACGACGGCTTTGTGAAAGGCTGCTCCAATCTGGGCTATCTCCATGAGAAAGGAAGAGGTCTTGAACAGGATTACAGCCGGGCGGCTCAGTTTTATCGACAGGGATGTGAGGGAGGATATGCCTCAGGCTGCACTAACCTTGGAGACCTTTACGAGTCGGGACTTGGCGTAAAATTAGACAAAGAAAAAGCTAAAGCGCTCTTCAAACGAGGGTGCGATGGCGGGCATGGGCCCGGGTGTGAGAAACTTGCATCATCCCAATAGTGACGACATTGAAAGCACCAAAGCATGAGGCCAGGACGATTAGACATCACACCGGTCTCTCACCATTATTGTGACCGGCGCGTGCATCTGCCGTCGAGGCAGCTTACCAGCGCATAGCCAGTGCCACGGACTAAGGGTTTAGCGCAACATGCTGACCCACTCCAGCCACAACGGCGACCGCCGCCGTGATCGGAGGGAGCCCGTTTCGGACATTCCTGATGCATGGTAGCGAATGCGGAACACTGCCGATTTAGCTCTGCCGAAAGCCTCCGATGATCTCTGCCGCTACGTCGCCACCCAGATTTGCCACGCTAGTGCTACTCACCGGGCTCTCGGTTTTGACGCTGAACATGTTTCTGCCGTCATTGCCGAGCATCGCGGCAGATTTGGAAGCGGTCTACACGTTCGTCAGCTTGTCGGTTTCCGGCTATCTGGCAATGACGGCCGCCCTGCAACTCATCATCGGGCCCTTGTCCGACCGCTTCGGGCGCCGCCCCGTGCTCCTGGCCTGCGTGGCTCTGTTCACGCTCGCCTCTCTCGGATGCGCGATGGCGACGAACATCTGGGCCTTCCTCGCTTTTCGGATTCTTCAGGGGGCGGTCATTGCTGGATACACGCTCTCTCTTGCGGTGATCCGGGACACCATGTCGCCGCAACGGGCCGCTGGTCTGATCGGCTATGTCAGCATGGCGATGGCGGTCGCACCAATGATCGGGCCGATGATCGGCGGTGCCTTGGACGAACTGTTCGGCTGGCGCGCGAGTTTCGTCACCCTCTTTGTCCTTGGCGCCGTGGCGCTTGCCGCATGCTGGTACGATCTCGGCGAGACCAATAGATCGCCGTCGGATACGCTGATGACACAGATCGGAACTTACCCCGAATTGGTCCGCTCAAAGCGATTTTGGGGATACGCACTTTGTATGACCTTCTCGACGGGAGCGTTCTATTCGTTTCTTGCCGGAGCACCGCTGGTCGCGGAGACCCTTTTCGCGATGCCGCCATCGGTGCTGGGTTTCTACATGGGCACCATCACCGCCGGGTTCATGCTGGGCAGCTTTCTTGCAGGCCGTTATGCGCAGCGCTATGCGCTGACCACGATGATGATTGCGGGACGGATCTCGGCTTGCGTGGGACTAACCGCGGGATTGGCGCTCTATGCGGCAGGGTTCGTCAATGTGGCCTCCTTCTTCGGGGCGACCGTTTTCCTCGGCTTCGGCAACGGTCTGACGATACCGAGCAGCAATGCAGGCGCGCTATCCGTGGTGCCTCATCTGACAGGCAGCGCTTCGGGACTGTCGGGAGCGCTTACAGTCGGCGGCGGCGCCCTCTTGATGACGATCACCGGCACGATCCTGACCGAACGGAACGCCGCCTATGCGGTGTTGGGCATGATGCTTCTCTGCGCCTTCATCGGGTTGATCGCAGCGCTCTATGTCCGCCAAATGGATCGCAACGAAGCATGTAGCGAATGACTGGTTGTGGCACCAGGTTGCTTCCCCTGTCTTAGGCCGCCTGTGTCCAAAGCTGCCGACAAAAGCCGACACAAGGGCGATCGGACCGCTATGGAGGCAGCTATCCGTGCCGAAGCTGACCCGCCAGCGATCTGCTCGCTTGATGGCAAGCGTGGCTCAGGCCCATCCTTCAACACTGATATGCAAGCGCTTGCATCACATCAGTGGGTTTCGTCGCCGGAGTAGCTCTGCCTCTCGAGGCAGGCGCAGCGATGATCAATCACACTTTTTGGATAGGCGTTGTGGCAATTCAAAACCACCAGCTTACGGAAAGCTGACAAGGTCTGCCTATAGATAACAGTTCAATAGAAATTTCATGGATGAGGTTGAGATCACCATCATTCGCTCAACAGACCGCGTCCTTCGAGCAGCGCTTCGGTAGCAGGTAACCGGCCGCGAAAGGCGGTATAGGCTGCCTCCGCCGTGATGCTGCCTCCAGTAGAGTAAATCGTGTCGGCGAGGCGCTTTGCCGTGGACATGTCGAAGGGATCGCCAGCTTCACGAAACGCCTTGAAGGCATCAGCGTCCATGACCTCAGACCACATATAGCTGTAGTAGCCAGCAGCATAGCCATCGCCTGAAAAGACATGCCGAAAATGTGGCGTGCGATGCCGCATGGCGATCGCCTCCGGCATCCCGATTTTGGCCAAGATCTCAGCTTCAAAAGCCTTCGGATCGATATTTTCGGCGGTGTTCAAATTGTGCATCTCAAGATCAACCAGGGCTGCAGCGGTGAATTCGACGGTTTTGAATCCCTGACCGAAATTCTCAGCAGCGATGATCCGCTCGACCATGTCTTTGGGCATCGGCGCGTCAGTGTCGACATGGCGTGCATGCTTGGTCAAGATCTCTGGCACGGATAGCCAGTGCTCGTAGAGTTGGCTGGGCAGTTCCACGAAATCCCGTGCAACAGCGGTGCCCGAGATAAAGGGATAGGTGACATCTGACATCAAACCATGCAGCGCGTGACCGAACTCATGAAACAAGGTGCGTGCATCAGTCCAGCTTAAGAGTGCTGGATCGCTCTTGGCAAAGTTGCAGGTATTGGTGCGGACTGGCGTTCCGGGAGCCCACAGTTTTTGCTGAGGTCGAAGTGAGCTTGCCCAAGCGCCGGAACGCTTCGAAGGTCGTGCGAAGTAGTCACCAATGAACAGGCCGATGAGCTTGTCGCCACGCCGCACTTCCCAGGCTCTAGCCTCAGGGTGCGGTAACGCGATATCGACTTCTTTGAATGTCAGCGAGAATAACCGGCCAGCGACATCGAAGGCCGCCGCGATCATATTGTCCAGCAGCAAATAGGGCCTGATCTCAGCGTTATCCAAATCGTGTAGGCTCTTGCGTTCCTTTTCAGCATAGTAGCGCCAGTCCCAGGGAGCCAACGGTCCGTTGATCCCGTCACGAGCCGCTCGTGTCGAGAGCGCCGCCTGTTCTTCCAAGGCGCGGGCGCGAGCAGGCGCCCAGACCGTCATCAAAAGATCATGAACGCGGGCAGACGACACTGCCATCTGATCGTGCAGTTTGAAGGCGGCAAAGTCCTTAAAACCGAGAAGATTGGCGCGCTCGGCACGTAGCTTGACGATCTCGGCCACCAAAGGCCAGTTCTTGGTCTCCCCGCGGTTCGACCAGGCGAGAAAAGCCTGTTCACGCAGATCGCGACGATCCGAGAATGTCAAAAATGGCTCGACCAACGACCGGGCCAACGTGATCACATAGCCCTTCATGCCGCGCCGCTTGGCTTCGTTTTGGGCTGCTTCGATCAGCGACGGGGGCAGACCATCAAGATCTTGGTCCGTCAGGGTCATCGACCAGTCCGCTTCGTCCTTTAGTACATTCTGGCTGAACTGCGTGCCTAATTCGGAGAGCCGGACCATGATCCTCTCCATCCGCGCCTTGCCCGCGTTGTCCAGCCTGGCACCGCCCTTGACGTACATGCGATGCATCAACTCGAGCACACGTGCTTGCTCGGGATCGAGCGCGTCCGCCGACGCCATCAGCTTGTCCAGCCGTGCAAACATGGGCGCATTCGCCATCTTACGGGCATGCAGTTTGCTGAGCCTCGGTGAAATGTCACGCTCGATCGCCTGAATTTCCGGGTTAGTATCCGCGCCTGCCCGGTTGTAGAAAACGGCCGAAACCCTACTCAACAAGCGACCATGGCGCTCCAAGGCTTCGACCGTATTGGCGAAGTTGGCAGGTTGCTTGTTATTCGCGATGGTTTCGAATTCAGTCTCGGCCTCGGCAACCGCAACATCAAATGCAGGCCGAAAATGTTCGGTCTCGATACCGGGGAAATATGGCAAATCGTAGGGGCCGTCCCAAGGTTTCAAAAGTGGGTTCGTCACGATACCCTCCATGCTGGCCACAACCTAAGCCATGTCGCATTATCACCCAGCGTGACGGCATCATAGGCGCTTAGCAGATGATCGATCATGCTCTTCGTCAGGCCTTGGACAACACATTCTCGTTTCATATCGTGATAGACCCCCGTTGATCCAGGAGGCTCCCGGCGCTTAATCCGGATATCATGAATAGCTGGTGTTGACACCAGGTTGCCCCCCTTGCCGTTGTCGTCGCAAGTCGAAAGCCGCTGAGAAAAACTTGAGCAGCACCTGATGAACGGAAAGTCGACCTCATCGCCGAGCATGTCGGAACCAACGCGTCCATCGCTCCGCCACCACCAAAAAGACGCCGCGATAGGCCACGCAAGCTGTGAAGCGGCCGGCACATTCATGATATCGCCCCGGAGGACATGCCGGCTCCCAACGCCTCGAGCAGGATCACACAACCGCGAAGGCAAAGACTTGTGACATCAGGACGTCATCGCCGAGCGGTGCCGAATCATAGCGCGCCGAAGCGTCGACCCGGTGCCACTCGCCGGCACTCTCCAGTGCTCGCGCTTTGCTCTCGAAAGCCTCGCCCAGATAGGTCCGCGAGATCGAAAACACGATATGGCCGCCAGGTCGCGTTACGCGGACCAACTCGTCGAGGCCGTCGAGCGGCGCATGACCTTGGGTGAACACGCCCGAGGCCACCGCGGCAGCGAAGAAATTGTCGTCGTAATCGAGCCGTTCGCCAAGCCGGCCGGGACGCAGGTCCTGGTAGATGTCTTTGGCGGCGGCATGGCTCAGCATGCCTTCAGAAGCATCGAACCCGGCGATGCTGGGGTATCCCAGCGCTATCAAGATCTGACCCATAATGCCGGTACCGGTGCCCGCGTCGAGCACCGGGTCGCTGCCCGGCGGTTGGTGGCGTGTGAGCATGGAGGCGACCATGGCCGGATGGGCGTAGCCAACACCGCGCATGTGCTCTTCGTATTCTTCGGACCAGCCGTCGTAGATCGCAGAGGCCTGCTCTGGACTGTCGGAGGCATAGGCCTCGTGAAGCTCCCGGGTTTTTTCGTCCGGTTTCGAATTTGTCATGCTTGCTTTCCAAAAAGGTCGTGATCAAACCAAGTGCAACGACGCAGATATCGAGAATCAGTGATCCCAACATAGTGGATTAGACAAGTGAAATGAATGAGCTCAGAGAAATGCCATTTTCAAAAGGGGTCAATTGAGCTAAGCGGCTACGCGGTAGTCGGTGTTTTTTGGTGCTGCCGATTTAAGATCAGAAACGTCGTCTTCTCTTCGGATCATCAAGATCAGAGGAGACGTCAATGAACCTGCTTCGACAGCAAATGCTGGAAGATAAGACCGTCCGCGGTCTTTCGGTCGGTACGTGCCAACGCTACATGCATGCCGTTGCCGAGCTTGCAAATTTTCACGATCGACCGCCCAAAGCACGATCGCACCAGAAAAATGCCGGCCCTTGAAATCGATCACAATCAGACGCCGCTGCTCCAAAACAGGCAGCTATCGCCAAGCAGCCGAAAATTTGCAACAGAGCCCACCGTTCTACCGCCCATCATCGGGGCGAAAATCTAAGATGTTTGACGGCCTGTTCCGCTGATTGCGGGTAACATGCCTCAACAGCTCTGCTAGATTCGTTCAAAGGCAGACAATCTATTAGGTGTGACAGGAATGCTCCGTGCCATTCGGCAACACTTCATCGATTCGACAAAAGCCTTCATCAAGAAAAGTGCCCTCATGACGGAAAAGGATGCAAGAAGAAATACTTCTCTGGCAATTACCGCGCCACTACTTACTGCCCTGTTCCTCTATATTGAACTTACAGAACCCAGCCAGACTATCATCATGAAATGTATAGTCTGGTGGTTGATTGGCATGATGGCGCTAGGCACCATCCTTTTCCCATTGTCCCTTTATGGATATCATCATCGCCATCGAATCGACACGAGCGGTGAAGAACCTTTGGACTACGGCCCAAGCATGGCAGGAGCCTTGCTTGGCACGGCGCTGGTTCCGCTCGGGCGTATGCTGTTTGACTATTTTAACATCAACTGATGTTCGAAGGGGCGCATGTTCGTCATTTGCCCCTCGTGCTGTCCGCCTCAAAGCCTGCTCAGTAGATGATACGTCACCCCATGGGTCTCGAAAGATAGCCCTTGTGGGACTGGAGAATGCACCTGGCCTGAGCCCATCAGACTGCTCCCTCTGGCAGGAACTGTCATCATGCTGTCAGGCCTAAGAAATAAGTCAGAAATTGTGAATCAGGGCTGCCTGATCAAGTGTGAAGCATTTCACACTTGGTTTCGAGGTCGACATGCTAACTTTTTTTGAGAACGTCTATTTATTCAAATTCGTGAGAGGCATTCAATGAGCAAGCATCATGGTCAGCAACCCCTCCTGGGCCAGAGTGCGTATTGCAAGCGTGGGCATGATCAGGGCCGCTCGGATCGGTTCGGCCGGATGTTTCCCCATCTCGCCCCTGCCTATGTGTCCGCCTCCGTGCTGGCCGACATAGGTCGGCAGAGCGGAGCAATGGATGGAGGAAGCAAAAAGGACAGGACGAAGACGGTTTCCGTAGGCCAGGTGATCTTCGGCCAATTTGTCGATCACGATATCACGCTTGACGTGATGTCCCAATTCGGTCGGGTGAATGATCCTGGCGACATAATCAACCAGCGCACACCAACTCTCGATCTCGACTGCATTTACGGCGCGGGCCCAGAGGCACATCCTTTTCTTTACCACAACAACGGTGTGTTTGCTGGTGCCAAGCTTCTGACTGGTGCTGACGAGCCGGGTGCGGATGCAAACGCGGTTGAAGATCTGTTCAGGGCGCCTGCAGCGCCGGGTGGCGGTCGTGGCCCAGCGATCATTGGCGATCCACGCAACGATGAAAATCGCGTGGTTAGCCAGATGCAGCTTGCCATGATCCGTTTTCACAACAAGCTCTGCGACGATATCCATACGGCCACGGGACACCACGGCTCTGAGCTCTACGAGGAGGCGCGACGCCAGGCCACTTGGCATTATCAGTGGGCTGTCGTGAACGACTTCCTCGTCCATATATGCGGCAGCCCGGTCGTGATCGATATCCTCGCCTGCGGGCGAAAGTATTACTGCCCTTCGGAACCTTTCATCCCGGTCGAGTTCTCGGTTGCCGCATATCGCTTTGGGCATTCAATGGTACCGATGAAGATCAATATCCGGAAAGGCGGTGGACTTAAGGAGTTCTTCGGGCCGGTTCTTGGCGAAGGCTTCTCTCCAGTCACCTCGAAGAATGCCGTCGTGGAATGGGGAGAGCTTCTCGACACCGGCGGCCCTGGTTCGATCCAAAAAGCCGAGAAACTCGATACCAAGCTCGCTACAGATCT
Organism: Geminicoccales bacterium; assembly: GCA_050633905.1. GTDB lineage: Bacteria > Pseudomonadota > Alphaproteobacteria > Geminicoccales > Geminicoccaceae > JANQPX01. The sequence goes on along the minus strand of JBOEHJ010000002.1, from coordinate 43,409 downwards.
TCTCGCTCTGCCATTTATCACTTCCGGCGAAGCGTCGCTTGCCACTCGAAACCTCCTGAGAGGCAATTCCTTCTTGCTGCCTGGCGGCGACAAGATCGCAGAAGCGATGGAGAGGCCCGCAAAAGAGATCAAAAAGGTCATGAAGAAAGTGGCAGAAGTATCGGCTCATCGGATCACCGAGGGCGCGCCTCTCTGGCTTTATATCCTTGCCGAAGCAGAAGAGATCGGGCGCGAGACCAATCCTGGCAAATTCGACAGTAGTGAGGGGCTGGGGCCAGTCGGCGCGCGTATCGTCGCCGAAGTGATGATAGGATTGCTTGAACTTGATCCGACGAGCTATCTCGGCGGGAACCGTAATTGGTCCCCCAATACGTCCTACGACAGTGTAGGAAAGATCATGGCGTATGCATAATTGATGGATGCCGGTTGCGGTCGGTCGACTGTGGATCTCGTCTTAAGTCCGACGACTTAATAAACGCGCCAGGGTTGGTATCGAGAGTGTCGTTGATACGGTCGGCGATGCTTTCGATGATGTGGGCAGCCAGATCGATCAATGGGAAGCATCTCTTACCGAGCAAGCTGTGAAGCGGACGGCAAAAGGGGCGAATGACTGACATGCGCCCGTCCTACATCAGTTGATGTTGAAATCGTCAAACAGCATACGCCCGAGTGGTACCAGCGCCGTGCCAAGTAACATCATGCCTATCAACCATCAGACTAAACATCTCATAATGATGGTTTCGGCAGGCTCTACAATTTCAATATATAGGAAAATAATAGCAATCAATGGCGATGTAAAAGCTAAGAAGTATTTCTTTTTGCATCCTTCTCCGTCATGAGTGCGCTTTTTCGGATAATAGTCTTGATATATTCGGAGAAACTTTGCCGGATGGCGCGGAGCATTCTCATCACATCTAATAGATTGTCTGTCTTTGAACGAATCTAGCACAGCTATTGAGGCATGTTACCCGCAATCAGCGAGACAGATCGTCAAACATGTTAGAAATCCGTCCCCATACGCCAACGACCCCAGATACGGCGCAATGAGCCGCTTGTGACAACGATATCGTTGAGCGGGCCGAAGCACCTACATGTTCGATTTGGTGGCCGTTTGCTTCGTTGGATTCCACAAATGGCTTTCGCATAGCCTGCGGGCTTTTCCACCCCTTCCGGCCATAAGCCTTGTTTCCAGGTCGTGCCAGCCCATGCAAAGGAACTGCAGGGCTACGTCAGACGAAAGTGTTGTTCAGCATCATCAATCGTCATCACGTCGGCTGGCTGATCATGAGCCATCGTCCGCCAAGCCACATGGATCATACCGGCGTCACCCTTGTTGGTTCTTAGCAGCGTCAGCAAGGCCATCGTGCCAGGAGAAAGATCCTTGAAACGCCGCGTCAAGGTGGCAGGAACATCGCAACCTTCATTGGCTGAGCTGGCCAGCATCCTGTAAATCGTCGTGGGCATGAGCATCTCCCGATAAAACTCATCTGGAGCACTCCGGCCAAGGCTGCACGGCAGCACCGTCTGCGCAGATCATATCCGACGCCGCCGTGACTCTTCTTCCGTCGTCGGCTCGCTGAGCCGCCGCAAGAGTCAGCAATTGGAAAGGGATGTCGGTGTTCAATGGGCACCGGCATGCCGATCCTTGTCGACGTCGGTCAACACGGACAGCATCGCTGCTGCGGACCTGGGGTTCTCAACACTGCAAGCGCAGTGTTTCCAAGCGAACCCTCCCTGTATAGAAAAGAGTTAGCCATGACGGAGCTTCATCTCCGTTAGGGTTAGGCCACCTTGAGGTGTTGGTAGCACCTTGGGGTGGCTGCTTCCGATAGCGGCAGCCATACAATAGTACCAAGCCGCGCTGGAAATGGAAGCGTCTACCGACATCTCGAGTATCTACTCGGCAGAGGCCGATCATAGGATTTTGGGACGGCTCCTTCTGGGACCAGGCTCTATTCCGCTAAGCTTCGAAGACCGCAAGCGGTGTTCGGCCAAAGGGTTACGATCCTTGCCGTGCCGCGCGCAGATCAGTGCCCGATTACGGGCAAGGTCGTGCAGCCTGAGAGTAGCGGCAGTCCATCCCCTGGCCGCGCAAGCGCGGCGTTCAGGGGGCCTCTGCCGCCGGCTTGGGAAACGCGGCTTCCGGTCGATCAGGGTCGCCTCACCCGCATGTCCCAAGCCCCCCACGATCCTCACCGGATAGGCAGGATTGCATCCACAATCCAGCATCAATCAAGAAAGGGAGTTGGGGATGAACACTTTAGCTGATCGGACTCGCAAGTTTGAGGATCTGATTGGCCACCTGCTCAGCGGCATCAAGCAGGAAGCTGTCGGCAAGATGCGCAACGCTGTCTTGGTCGGGCGGTAGCTGTGCCAGCTTGAGATGATCCGAGCTTGGGCGCGAGATCATCGCGATTTCTCGCTCGGATTATCTGAGACGGGCGCGCATTATGGAGACTGGAAACAGAATGATGAGAATGCCGATCTTCAACTGACCGGCGGAGAGCTATCATGGAAAGCGAATCGTTGGAAACTGGGCTTATTGGAGGCATCGAGAAACGCGACATTAGAATCGTGGATTACGATCCGGCTTGGCTAAGAAAATTTGAAGCGCATCAAGGAGTCATGGCGAAGGCTGTTGGCGATGCTGCGTTACGCATCGAGCATATTGGCTCAACGTCGGTTCCTGGTCTCGCCGCTAAGCCCATTATCGACATGCTCTTGGTCGTTAAGAGCTCTGCTGATGAAGCAACTTACCTGCCTCAGTTGGAGGCAGCAGGCTATGTGCTTCGGGTGCGAGAACCCGATTGGAACGAGCATCGGATGATGCGTACATCTGAGAAGGATGTGCACATCCACGTCTATTCGGCTGGATGTGAGGAAATCGAACGCAATTTGACGTTTCGGGACCGGCTACGGACCAATGTGAAGGACCGAAATCGCTACGCGGCGACGAAAGTTGCACTAGCGAGGAACGATTGGCCGGATATGAATGCCTACGCGAATGCCAAGATGGAAGTGATCGAGAGCATCATCGAGGCGGCGCGGGACGCCAACGAGATATCACGGTAGCCCAACGCACTCACCAAGCAAACGATCGTTAAAATCGTGGGTCGGATGGGAGCCGCTTTCAGCGCCCTTAGTTCAGGTTCAAGAAGCAACGTCAAATTGTTCCTGATCTCTTCATGTCAACCGAAATTCAGATAGTAAACCTTGAGGTAACACCAGTCATTTATCAGGCAGTTGACATTAGAGAATGGCGGCGGAGGCGACGAACACAGTCATCAACCACCAGCCGATGACATGCTGGAAGACGCTGACAAAGCGCATGAAGCCCAACTCGGGATAATAGTTGGAGTAGGCATGCAGATCGATGAAAGGCACCATGGTGTCGATGCTGTACCGCCAATGGGTAAAGCGCGTTGGCCGTTTGTCGCCATTGAACAGGCTGAAGCCAAGCTTCTCCGTGCTGCCAAACTGCTCGAGCTTTCTCCGCAATAGCCTTAGTGTCGCCTGCAGCGGTTCAGCCGCCTCTTTCTGGCAAGCCTCGATTCGCGGCAGGAGAATCGTCTGGATTCTATGTAAGCGTTGCCCGACCCCCCAGTCCTCCCAGTCTTTCTCGTTGGGCCAATGGTTGATCAGGTCTTCGAGCAGGTCATCCGTAGTGGCCTGCTCCGCGGCTTTGTTATCGGTCTGGTTCGGGGTTCTGGCGTCGTCGCGCTCAAAATGTGGCTGGACATACTCACTCAGACCGCTTGGGTTTGAGCCGATGGCTTGGAGAGCGGCTTCACGCGAGGGCAGCAGCGACTTGAGACGTGGAACCTTGGCCAGAGGCCGCCGTAAACTGCGTGAGTAGATGACGTAGATCAAAAAGAAGACAATGGCTGAAAGCGCGAGCCAGAAAAGCGCCCGCTCCGGCTTAGCGCCGTAGCCACCCGGCGATAACAGGAAGACCATGACGGCATCACGAATTCGCTCGGGCCACGGTCGATCATCGACTACCCTATCACCCTCATTGCGGTCGGCATCTTCCGTCTGTTCACTTGCCGATGCCGTACCGGACCGTTGCTGTTCCGGTAAGCGTGAATAAGGCCCGAGAAGAACACCCTTGATGCAAGCCAGAAGGCCGCTATCGGGTCGGCACACAGGGGCGTAGTTCAGCCCTTTCGCTTCGAGCAGAATATCACGGCTGTCGATATAGGATCCTTTGCCGGAGAGATACGTACTCATGGCATCCAAAGAGGCTGACTGATACTCCCCGAGTGTCCGTCGCCAGGCGAGAAAGGTAAGCCGGTCTTTTTCCTCGCCGTTCTTCCCATAGTGCTTGATTTTGCTGCTAGCTCTGGAACCTGGCAGCCATAGGTCATAGGTCAGGCCGTAGCCGAGCCAGCGATAGTCGCAGGTCAGCGGAAGATTCCAGACCAGCGTTCGAATATGTGCCGCACGCATTTGGACCCTCGCCCCCTTGAAGTCCGTTTTGGAAATCGGAGGGCAATAGACGTCAGATCCGCCTTCATCTTCCGTCTTTGACGATGGGTTCTCGATGCTCCGATCGAGTTTGATACTGATCGTGCCCTCATAGGTACTGCCCTGAAGATCGACAAAGCCTTCCCAGGGAGATCCATCGGTATGTGGTGCGGGTAGAACAATATGGGAGCCATTGCCGACGCGATTACTCGCCAACCGCACCGAAGGATTGAGGGTTGACGGGGCAAATCCACTCAGGCCCAAACCGCCGCCGATCCGGTTGCTTGCGACCTCGATCTGGGTCAGATGATCGGAGGCGAGCCGATTGTCGCTATGCCACCAATCATGACAAGTGCGATCGGCTTCGCCCTGACCGTCGACGTAAATAGCGTCGCCGTAGATGAACAGATCCTTGTCGATATGATTGAAAGAGACGGTGGCTTTTTTGGCTAGGATCGAGCATTTGATCTGCAACGATTCTATGTCATTTTCGACAATCCGCATCTCATGACCAAAATGACTTTTGACCGAACTGAAGTTATTGATGTTATTGCCGATAACGTTCAACTGTCCAAACGTAGATCGTACGATCTTCAGGCTTTGGGCAAATCTTGATGCATCCACCTGCATGAATGGTGGATCGACTTCGAGCTTCGCGAAATCGGAAATCGGCCGGCCATCCAGACTCTGCTGCTCAACATCCTCGAACGCCAAGCTTTCGTTGAAGCGGGAATCGGTGATGCGGACGTGGCCGAAGACTTTGCTGCGGGCGATGAGCAGGCTGCCATCAAACTGCGAAAACGCAATTGCCAATGCCGTGTCGGCAGTCGGTGCCTCCCTGCCAAAGACGATCTTGCTGTAGTTGCCGCCAAAGAATTCGACATCGACAAAGGCTAATGGCATCGAAAGCTGGATATTGTTGAAGAGCAACGTGCCCTCGATCCGTGCATGACGAATAACGATTCCGCCGAAAAACGACTTCGGCAACAAATAAGGCGTGGTCAGGATCCGCATCAGTGGCAGGGCGGCGATGCTGCCACGCCCCATGGACTTCAGCTGCGGAATCTTTAGATCGACGACAATCGTGCCATGCTGCAGCCGACCATCGTCTACTGCTTTCTTGTATGTCTGTGGGTCAGCATACCAAGCACCGGCGATCTCTGCGCACATATAGAGGGTGCCGAAGCCCGGTTCATATCGGACATTTGGATCTAGTCTTTGAAGATGGTCGGCAAGCTGATGATCTTTCAGCTCTCTTGCCGGTTTGAGCCGGTCCTCCTTCCAGAGATCGAATGCGTCCAAATCATTGGCGACCGCCAGACACGTCGCCACGCTAGTAATAGCCCCGTCTCGGCGATAGTCCTCATCTTCTGACAGAAAAAGCGGGCCCTCTTCGAGGGCGTTCGGGTGCTCGCTAACGAGGCCTGGACTGCACCATCCGATCAAAGCAAGCATAACGCAGAAGACGAAGCGTAATCGGCCAAGCATGAGTTCGCCTCAAAATGTAGCAGAGGTTCTATGAGCGCGGTTCAAGCATCGGGCACAATTCTCAACGAGCTTGTCGCTCTCGCTGCCATCATCGGCCATGCGATATGCCCCAAATGGAGTGACTACGGTGACAATTTGAGCACGTTTGGGTTGTTAACTGTATGAAGTGTTTCACACTAGAGGAGAAATTTTTACGGTCGCAGAAAGCTCGATTGAGGCGTTCGCAATGACGGTAACCGCCTGAGGATCACGGCCAGCCAGAAGCTGGCCCAAAAGATCGTCAGGGATAGGAGGCTTCTTCCATTCTGCCATGCGCTGTCTCCTCCGCACGAAATTTCTGACAGTCCCTTTGGACAAGGCGCCCCTACCCACTCCATGGCGTTATCGTGCAAGCTTCCCGATTTTTGGCTACTGTCGGAGTTTCGTGCCTAGGGGGGACATCCTAGCTTTGCGCTGGATGCGTGACTAACGCCATCGTGCTTGCTGCCAAAGCCAACAGAGTGCCAGTCAAACCCACCCCATTTTCTCGCAACGCGTGAGAACTTTTATTTGGATTTCACGGCAGATTTTCGGGCTTTTTGATAGGCCTTCTGCCAACCACCTTAACATGAACAATTCCGGCATCTGATTTCGATGCAGGCTTTCGAGACAGCTAAGCCGAAGCTTATAAGGCATGTCTAATCGAGGGCTATAGGGCGGTTCTTTGGGACAGAATCTCTTCCATGATGTCAATTTGGAGCCGAATATTTCCCTGAAGTTTCAATTACATGAATGGTTGAATTCGAGGAGCATCTGCGTACCGTTTAAAACAACAGATTTAATAGGAGAAATTTCATGCCAGAAAATGGATCAGTCAATGGCGGCGCAGGTAGAGATGCCCCTGATCGTCCGGACAGCAATAACAGAGGTGGTGCAAGAGAAGAAAAAGAAGGAAAGGCGGCAAAGGCAGACTCCTTCGATCGAGCCTTGGACAACGCCAACAGGCCAGATCGCTCACCAGCTGCACCACCGGAAACAACAAAGGTCGCCGATATCGATAATCAGAACGATAACGCCACCGACAAAACTGAGACCCAGTCAGAACGTGCTGCAGGACCTCCTGGCATCGGGGCACCACCGAGTTCGCCAGCGCCCACCGATACGGACAAGGAGATGACTGACAACGCCAGTTTTAGCAGCCATCGCGGCTACGGAACGCCTTTTGACATACCTGACGCACCGACCGTTCCCGAAGAGAACGATAAGCATCCGGAAGCCGCCCATCAGACCGATGCAACCAATATCATCGGCGTTGCCGGTTACGCCGCTGCCGGCGGACAAGCGGCCATTGATATGCCGAAGCGTGCAATAGACCATTTCGCCCGCCACAGGGCTGCCCAGACCCTGACGCGCGGCAATGCAGGAAGCCTGCCAGTGCCAGGCTCCGAATATGCCACCCGCGCTGATCTGGGAAAGGCCATCAAGGATACGCGGATCACGGTCGATGATGCGCTCGGGAAAACACCTTATGGCCCCAATGCCCAATCGACCCAGCAGCTTAATGCCGCCACCAAACCCGTTTCGGCTTTGGGTGCTGCGGCCAAGACGGTTGGCTGGGGACTTCAGCCCGCCGCAGGAGCGTTGCAGGGCTATCAGAAAACCCCTGAGGATGCCGGCATCGTTCAAACCGGGCTCAATATGGCCAGGGCGGCGGTGAAGGAAGTTGATGATACGTTCGTGAGTGTTAAAGCGGGTGGCTTTACTGCCGGCGTCGTGACGCTAGGTTCAGCGTCAACAGGGCCGGCAGCGCCTGCGGTCGCCATTGTTGGCGCGCCTATTGCTGGTGTGGTGGCAGGTATTGGCGCAGGTGTAGCCTACAATGACACCCCCCCGGACAAGGCATTCGACAAGGGCGTTGATGCTGTCTTCGACCGTATCGAGAGTGCTGTTGATACCGTCGGTGATGCTTTCGGCTATGTCGGCAGCCAGATCGACCAATGGGAAACCAACATTACCGAGCAGGCCGTGAGGCGGACAGCACGAGGGGCGAACGACTGACAAACGCCCCGTCCGACATCAGTTGATGTTGAAGTAGTCAAACAGAATACGTGCGAGCGGAACAAGAGCCGTGCCAAGCAGGGCACCGGCCATGCCTGGGCGGTAGTCAAAAGGCTCTTCCCCGCTCGTGTCGATCCGATGGCGATTATGGTATCCATAAAGGGACAATGGGAAAAGGATGGTGCCAAGCACCATCATGCCAATTAACCACCAGATCAGGCATTTCATAACAATGGTTTCGGCGGGTTCTGTAAGTTCAATATAGAGAAATAACGCAAAAAAAAGTGGCCCGAGAACGGCATAAAAGGTATTTCTTCTCGCCTCCTTTTCCGTCATGAGAGCGCTTTTTCGGATGATGGCTCTTGCTGAATCAATAAAATGTTGCCGAATCGCGCGGAGCATTCTCGTCACACCTAATAGGTCGTCGATCTCTAACCTAATCTAGCATAGCTATTGAGGCATGTTACCTGCCATCAGCGGGACAGGCCGTTAAACATGCTGGAATTTCGCCCCCATGCGCCAACGACCCCATGGATGGGTCAATAACCATCATCAAATGACAGTGCAGAATCGGTGGGTTTTGAACCTCTGCAGGCCGCAGAAGCCCGCTGGATCCTGAGTTCTGCACCAGCGTGCAACGAGAACCGGGAACGTCCACTTCCGAGACAGCGTCCCCAAGCAAGCGCTGGTCTTGGTTAGCGGCAGAAATCGAGTTCGGTCAGCAGACTCTACGGATGGGCATTTGCCATAGATCCGCTGAAGGATTTTCCGGGCAAGGTCCCCTGCCCTCGCCCGCCCCTCACATGGCCTTATCGCGCAAGCCAGACGGCGGTATCCTCATTTGAGAGGGGAGCTTTGCTGCTGTTTCATCCTGACGGACATCGAGAACGCGAGGCATAGCACCCCGGATAGGGCCGCATGTGCACAGAACGTGTCACCCCTCATCTTTGCCGGCGCAATCGATACAAAGGGCAACGCTCGGATCGAATGTGAGACGCTTTTGCGCAATCGGTTTGCCGCATTCCAGGCACTCGCCATACTCATCATCGGCAAGACGTTTGAGTGCCTGATCAATCCGCGTTAGTTCCTGTTGCCGACGACGCTCGGTTTCCTGCGCCATCGCCTGGCTCTGCAGTGCGTCCATACGCGAGAGCTTCCCAACCCGGGTCCGGCCCAGGTCAACCGGTCTGCTCTCTTCGCTATGATCAGCGATCAGCGTCAGGATCTCCAAACGCCGTTGTTGCAGCAAAGCTTCGATCGTCGCTTGGGTAAGCGGTGTATCCTCTGCCATCGATAAGACTTTCTTGTGGCGACCGACCCTCTCGTAATTCCCGTTGAATGATTTTCGCGTTTGATGGGAAGGGGTTCTGCGGGATCGTCTTGAAAAAGATTGAGCCTTCGAAAAGCTTAGCAGTTCGGATTTCGGAAACAAGCAGCAACGCTTCGATCTGCCGGTGGCATTACGATCGAATTAAGATCGGTGATTCGATCAAGGAGCCTCCGACCAGTCTGATTTTTCTACAACCAAAGATCGATAACCAGCTCTATGGAAAGCCCGGCTGTGTACAGACAGCTCGGCATGTTGCTCTTGTACAGCGATTCTAGCCTTGCGTTTTCCCGACGCAGCGGTTGATCGCGCGGCCCTCCTGCCGTGTCAGATGGCGATCCTTAACTTGCGCTCTTGTGAACTCGGCTACGCACTTACCGACTTGCTTAGAACCAGTTTCGCTGTTGCCACATTCGATCGCGGCTTGAGCCCCGATGCCAAAGCTTTTGTGAATCGATTCTGTGGCATGTATCTCATCGAACAGTAACAGCCCCTGACAAGTCGGAAAGGTATCGCTATCGAGGCAGTTGTTCTTGGTATCGAGCTTTCCAAAGCGAATGAGTGCGTTGGTCAGGCAGAAAGCATCAAGCGTGGTTACATCAGCACCAGCCACAAAATCGAGTGCTGATGCCAAGGTCTCGTTCCATTGCTTGGTCGCAAGCGTCGCGAGGTCGCTCTGTTGGTCAGAGAGGTCTAAAGAAAGTCCGACATCTGGCAGATTAGGCACAAGAAAGCGCTGTGCTCCGACATTGTCTTGCAAGGCTTGTATGGAGGAAATGATTCGCTCTACGCCGACATCAATCTGAACATCGCCGACGTCCTCGATCTGTCTACGAATGTCATTGGCGCCAATCCACACCACGTACAGATCCTCGGGACTTGGCTGAATTGCCCCAGTCGATGCAAGGGCAAAAAACGCACCGATTTCCGAGTCGATCGGATCCAGATTCTGACCCGGCCCTAACAGATCCTCTGTTTCTGCGCCGGAAACGGCAAGGTTAGCTCCGCTGGACAAGAGTGTTGGCGGAAGCCCCAATTCATCGGGCAAGAACGCAATTAATGCTGGCGGTGCACTCGATATCAGCATGGCTTCGGGGAAGAAGGGTATCGGTATGGGGACGGCTGCGAGCTCGTGAAGCGGCGAACCGAAGAGCGGTGTGTTCACGAGGCCATTAGCGAACACTTCGGCCCAAGTCGGCGCATGCGTGGCGCGCCCTAAATAGTAGCGGGCATCCCTGCACTCATCCAAAAGATCGCCGGGTAGATCGACTGAGCCAGGAAGGAGCTGCTCGAGCACGAAGGGCAGGAGACAGGCGTTGCCGGTGTCGGAAATGCTATCGCCAAAGAAAAAAATATCATCGACATCTGAGGCAGCCCTGGCATCACTCCGCAATGGCGATACCAAAAGGAATGCTAGAAGCAAAGACCATGTTGCTAAACGATAAACGGGATGAACGTAGCGCTTGGCAGAATTGATCATCGATTATTCTCCCACCTCGAAATAGACCAGGTATTCCATACCCGACACGAAAACTGCGTCGAACCTTGTTCCAAGTATATTTCTCTTGGCAGCTCCTTCCAAGCACGGAAGCGACATCGAGCAACAACGATCTGGTACAGGCAGGTCTGTTCAAAACCGCCCGTTCGTAGCGCCTGAGCCGAACGGCAGCTTATCTAAGCGATCCGGTCGTTCGCAGAGGCGGTGACATGCGGAAGAAGACCGTCCATCGCCTATTGGCAAGCTGTCAATGGATAGCGGAGATCGTGCATCCGGGCGGCTAAGATCGGCGCATGAATTTGATTGATAGCGACCTTGGGAGGAATCGACGATGAGCAAGACCGCCCTGCTCGTTATCGACGTTCAACGAGTTTTCGACGACGATGACACCATTCCCCCCTGCCCGCGCCCCCTCCTCACATGGCCTTATCGCGCAAGACATAGGAACGTTGCCCTGAACGACATCCCGTAAAAGGGATTTTTTGGGATAGTGAGGGGTATTCCCAACATGTTTGATTTGCCTGTGAGCTGTGATTGTATTACGATGTATACAGTCCTAATAGAGAGGCTTCATGCCAGAGAACTCGGTTCTGACAGTGCGACTGCCAGATGGTGACATAAGACGCCTCGATAGGCTGGCATCGCAGCGACACCAAACGCGATCCCAGCTGGTCCAGCAAACCTTGCGAGCTTTGTTGGACAATGATGAGGAACAGCGCCAGCTTCAGATTGAAGGGCTTCGAGAAAGGCTGCGGCCGGTGATCGAAGCTCAAGATGACTTCCTTGACCAAGTTTCCATCGCCGATGAACATCGTTCGTTCTAGATCATGGCGCAGTACGACGTTCGCATAAATCCAAGTCGGAAGACTGGACAAACTATCCCTTATCTGGTCGAGGTCCAGTCCGATGCGCTCGATATTTCCCGGCGTCGTGTTGTGGTCCCTCTCGTTCGCCAAGCTGACCTTGGTCAAGTTGATCAGATTTTAAATCCTGCCTTTGAGATTCGCGGAGACGTTTTGGTGCTTATGCCTCTCGACATCGCCGCGATACCCAAAACCTCTCTGGGAGAGGCCGTGGGCTCAATCAAGAGTGAAAGCGATCGCATCATTGGTGCACTAGATTTGCTTCTGGCCCGATATTGAACAACTGAGCCTCATTCCCCCCTGTCCTTCCCTCAGCTGGGAGGCAGCCGTTCTTCGCGATATCCTTATCAAGAATGAGAGAGTGGCAGCTTTCCGCACCATTGCCGCCCCTGGCTCAAGCTGGTTGTAGAGGCATGGTCTGATCCAGAACGGCCATTGAAAAGCGAGATTGCCTCAGCTTGGTTTTCGGTCGAAGACCTCCGCCCGTGAGAACCAGACGTCCTTGTAGATCGCTATTGCCGTGTCATCTGGTTTTTCCTGAGAAACCAAATGGACCGACCGAATCTGACGTATCCCGTCGAGATCGGGAGCGGCTATCGTTGCCTCCTCATCAGAGGCACCGATACATGAAATGAACGACGCAAAGCCGACGTTTTCAACCTGAAACCCTCTCGGCTTTCGCGTGATCAAGAGCGCCATGCCTACGCGCTCCAATGGGCGCCAAGGAAAGATCAGCCGGCCGCCAAGTCGCAGTGCTTGGAGCCAAGTCTTGGGAAGGCCTGTTACACCAGCATTGACATATATTACATCGGCTTCGGGTATCCCCGACACGACAGCGTCTTTGTCGACAACCGTGACATTCTCGAAATCCACCAGATGGTTGCGCGCGGCTGAGGCGAGGGTCTTGTTGATTTCGAAGGCGGTGACAGCGCCGTCCGGCAGCACCAGGCTCGAAAGGATCGCAGAGTAATAACCTCTACCAGCGCCGATGTGGACCACATTCTCGCCAGGTTTTGGCAGGACGGCGCCCAGCCAATTGGCGTGGAGGCTCGGTTGCCCATTATTCACGCCTTTTGGCTCGTCAAGGGCTACAAGGACGTTCTGATAAAGATGAATGGGATCGGCGCTGGGCGTTTCGATATATGCATCGCGCTTCGTGTTGCCGACGAAGACCTTCCATGGGCCTGGCGGCAAAAAACGTTCCCGGGGCACTGTTTGAAAAGCTTGTTCGATTCGCGGGTCGTTGGACCGACTGCATGCAGCAAGGAACTTCGCATAGAAGTCACGGACTACGCGAAATTGCTTGGTCTCGGCATCTCGATGCGCCATCTCTACTCTCCCCCGATGAGCTAAAAATGTACTCGTGACATGATGTCATCGTCGTGCCGATCAAGGCATATACAGCGGCTCAGCTAATGGTAGAAAATGGCACAACCCGGACGCAACAAAGCTCGGGATATTCTATTGTTCCTTGGCCTCTCGGGTCGGGCGCGCCGACGTCAAATGCGAGCAGAAACTGGACATCCCAGGGAGATGATCAGCATCTGAGAGTCTGCGTGGCGGACCAACCGCCGTCGACTATCGATTCCCACAGAATTACCAAGAGTCGTCCCAGCGTCAACAAAGCCTTCATCAAAAGACAGTATGCTGTGAAGAAAATCATCACCTGATGGTTTCTGAGGATCGTCGCTGAGTAGGATTTGGCATTATCGACAGCATCAACCATAAAGTATACATCTGCACGACAGCCGTTATCGTCTGGGCCATCTTTTCGTTGTCCTCACTGACCTATTTTGAGTGGCAGGCTGGCTGGAGCGCCTTTCTTTGCCTCCGCTGACCCGTCCCCTTCAGCTCGAGGCTACCTTCGACCCGACGATCCATTGCTATCGGGAACGTGCCGACAAGATCATGCTCGGCATGTCCGTATTTCTTTTGTTGTGCTGTACGTTAATCGCAGCACTGACATCAAACTGGCCATCGCTGTTCGCTATTGGCGTCCCGACAACGGTTTTGGGTACTTATCTGACCTACTCCTTGCCAGGTCATTTGCTGACACGCCTTTTCATGGCTTGCGCTTTCATGGCCTTCACCGGCCTCATCATTCACATGTTCCGTGGCGACATCGAGGCTCATTTCGCCGCGTTTGGCCTGATCGGAATCCTTCTCTATTATCGTGACTGGCGCGTCGTCGGATCAGCAACCGTCTTCATCTATCTTCATCATCTGTTTCTCGGCCTCGCACAATCCTATGGTGCGCCGATCTACGTCTTCGACACGCCGTCGTTCTGGTCGACCTTCGGGCTGCATGTCGCCTATTTTCTGCCGTTCGTAGGCATGATGGGCTATCTGGCGATCGCTCTACGTCAAGAAGCCTATGAGAGCCGCCTTGTCATCGAAATGGCGCAGAAAATTGCCGATGGCGACTTTGTACACAGCGTCGAGATTCCAACGGCACTTTCAAGCGAAGACGGTCTTTTGAGTTCCGTCGCTTTGATGCACAGCCGCATCCGCGAGATTCTTTGGATGATGCCGACGCCTACTCTCGTGTTGCGCCCGGACGACATGACGATCATCAACGTCAATATGGCCTGGATCAGCACATTCGATCCGATAAAGGAACGGATCGACGATCTGGTTGGAACGCGCTTGGACAAGCTCAGCTGTTGGGCCAATGACGGTGACTGGATCAAGGTCCGAGACTTCGATCCCGATGGAGCCCTGAAGCTCAATCTCGATATCGAAGGCGTTCCTGAAGACGAGCGACGGCGCGAGGTCGAGTTTCGAAAGATCATCTATCAGTCGCAAGGATCAACATTGCTGATCGTCGTTGCCGATGACGTCACCATGCGTGACCGCATTCAGCAGCGTCTCCGCGATCTCGCCTACCGAGATAGCCTTACAGGGTTGCCTAACCGGCAGGCTCTGGACGATCTCGGCGAACGGTTGGATGGCCAGGAGGATGTGGCAGGTTATGGCTACGCGCTCGTCGATCTCAACCGCTTCAAACCGATCAACGACACCTACGGTCACAAAGCAGGCGACGCCGTCCTGAAAGCGATTGGCGGACGATTGCAGGGTCTGATCAGAGACGGGGATATGGTCGCCCGTATCGGTGGCGATGAATTCGCCGTCGTCATTGCGGACATGTCTACCGTGGAGACGGCTCGACGGGTCGGTGAGCGGCTGGTCTCGGCCTTTGAAGATCCGATCGAATTTGATGGCCAACGGCTCAACGTCGGCGCCGTTATCGGACTTGCTCTTAGTAAGGATATCGAAGGTGGTTTCGATGAAGTCATGTCCGCAGCTGATCAAGCCATGTATTCGATCAAGGGATCGAAAGTGGCATCCTTTGTCGTTTTCGATCCGGAACGCCACACATGCAAAATCGATCTGCAATACGCGGCTGAGTTGGAAGCTGCGATCAGTTGCTGTCAGTTCCTGCCTTATTTCCAGCCGAAGATCGATCTCCAGACCGGGACGTTCACCGGCTTCGAAGCTTTGGCACGATGGGTACATCCGGAACGCGGTGTGATTCTTCCAAGCGACTTCCTTGATGACATGCATAATTACGGACTGCTTCATCAATTCTCGCACGCAATTTGGGAGGCGGTTTGCGAGCAGTTGACGGCTTGGAACGGGCACCGGCTAGACATCCCGTCGATCGCGGTCAATCTCGCCGAAGTCACGCTCGCCAACGACAACGGTCTCGATGACCTGCTGCAATTGTTCGCGCGCTATCCGATTGCACGCGAGCGCATCACACTTGAAATTACGGAAGACGTTTTCATTTCGCGATCTTCCGATGCGATCCGGCAGGCCTTGTCTCGATTGCACGCGGCAGGATTTCGTATCTCGCTTGACGACTTCGGAACCGGCTACGCATCCCTTCGACACCTTACCGAATTGACCTTCGACGAGTTGAAGATCGATGGTCGTTTCGTCGCCGGAATCGGGCGAGATCATTCGGCGGAAGTGATCATCGAAGGTTTTCTGTCCATGGCAAAGGGTCTGGATGCGCATGTGGTCGCAGAAGGGATAGAAACGGAGATACAAGCATTGTTTCTTAAGGAGCGTGGTTGCCAACAAGGGCAGGGCTACTTTTTTGCTAAACCCATGTCTCCAGACGATGCGGAAATGTATCTCCGATCACGAACGCCTCATCTAACGCTCAAAGACAACAAGCTGGAATGTGCTTAAGGCGCATCCCTTCAAACTGAACGTCACCATTGCACCCCATCAGTCGCCACCCGTGACCGGCAGCAGCATCCGCCCGGTCGGTTTTAGGCGATCGATGACCAACCGGATAGCGTCTTCCTCAAGGCCAGCTTCTAGGCGCTGTTAGATGTTATCGCCGTATTGACGCTGAAGTTCTCCTGCAATCCAATCAAGCTCAGATGCAGCGTTCCAGCCGACCATGACATACTCAACATCGTTTTTGGTCCAGGAGACCAGATTGAGGTCGTCGTTCTGCGTGCGTTTGGGATCAGTGTCTGGATCGCCAGGTTTGGCGGTAAAGCAAAACCCAGTGAGCCGGCCTTGATCGTCATGGTAAGCAATCTGTGCGGTCGGCTTGCCATCCACAAAGAACACGCGGCCACCAACGAACGTCAGATTTACTCTGGAGAGATCAGGCACCGTGAAATCGCGCCCCATGGTGTTCGCCAGCCATTTGGTGAGCGCTTGAGTTTCGTCTTCCTCTGCTGCCGTCACCTCGACCTCTCGCATTGTACCTGCATAGCCGCGATGGTAGCCGGCCACTTGGTTAAGCCAGCTCGCTTGCTCGCGGAATCGTTCTTTCTCGCCAGCCAGCACGTCGTTGGCTGTGTTGAGACTGACAATCTTGCCAAGAGAATCGGTCATAGCCGCCTCCAACGAGACAATGCGTTCGCGACCTTGGGCGTACTTTGTTGAGAGACTGTTGCGCTCGGTTTGAAGCGCCGCCATGTCGTCGTTGGTTCTAGCAAGCCGCTTTTCTACTTGTGCAAGGCGCGTCCGTGCTTGCGTTCTTTCCTCACTACTTTTCTCAAGTTGTGCGGCGGCCTCTTGCTTTGCTACGGCCAGCGCCTTGCGGATGACATCGAGTTCTTGATCACGGTCAACGAGAGCGCCTGTCAACTCGGTCATACGATGTTGCAACGCTTTTAAGCGCGGTCCCTCCGGCGTTTCCGTTCTATCGCCGTAGCTTCGCACGATCCCACCACCGACAGGCTGTGTACCCAAAGCTTCCAATGAGGCTAGTCGCCGTCGAAGGGCGGTCCGCTCTAACGCTCGCTGCTCTAATTCGCTGCTCTGTTTGGCCAATTCGAGCTCATAGTGCTGTCTTTGAAGATCATGGGCGTTAAACTGGTAGGCCAATCCACCGGCAGCGATGAACAAAAGGAATGACGCGGCAGCCGCCAACGGCTGATAGTCCCACGTTTTCTTCTCAGCGGCCGGCGCGGGAACGAAAGGGATGACCCGACCTGCCTCCCGTTCTTCCTGATCACCGGCCTCGGTGATGCCATGACTGCGCACCAGTGAGACCAAGTGGTCGGGAACGTCTAAGCTAGCGTCGGCGAACAAGATCGTAAGCGTTTCATTCGTCTTGCGCATGTCGTTGGCCATGGCCAACGCCTCTGGATCACTTGCCAGACGTGCTTCCACCATCGCTTTGTCCTGAGGTGTAAGCGGCGCATCGCGACCAGCCTCGCGCTCAATGTAGGCAAAGATCTTGTCGACAATGTCGTTGTCTAGAGCTTGGGCTTGCTGGCTCATGCACGTGCCTCCCGGTCGAACGTCAAGCCAGCTGTCTTGAGGCTAGCCTTAGCTCGTGAGACACGGGATAACAGCGTCCCGATAGGGATGTCATACTCGCTGGCGAGTTCCCGATAGGTAAAGCCATAAAGGTGGATCTTCATGATCAAGGAAAAGTCCTCTTCGGAGACGACGCCGCGGTCGTAAAGTTTGCCGAGCATGATCTTGGCATTGGTTCCGTTTTCGAAACTTTGACCAGGGATCTGATCTGGGTCCTCGATTTCCTGTTCTTTGCGCTGTTGCTTTTGGCGTAGCTCATTGAACCAGATCGACTCCATGATGCTTACCACCCAAGCATCGAAACTGCCGTCGCCCTGGTATTGGTGCTGCCGCTCGATCGCCCGCACACAGGTATTTTGGACCAAGTCCTCTGCAACCTGCTTCGATCGTGTCAGCCTCGCTGCATGCAAAAGAAGTTTTGGGAGCATCGTGACCAACTGTTCTCGCGGAGAACATGTTGTCTGCAAAACGAGCAATTGGTTCATACGAGTTATTCACCTCGTAATTAATATAAGTAGACGACTCTAACAATTCTTCTAAGACGTTAACCTTAGAAATTGTCACAGCTCCTTTAACATGCCGGGATGAACACATGTTTCTGTTTTTCGTCAACGACGCACAGATCAATAACGATTTGATGGAAACCAAAAAGTGAATAACACAACACGAAAACTCCTAATCATATTTTTGTTTTCTTCTTACAGTCACTTCCATAAATTGACACGGATCCTTATTTTCTATCGCTTAGGGCGATAAATGACTCTTTCTCTTGCTCACGCCAAGCTGTTCTAATTTCATCGGCTAGCGTGCATCTCAATTACTAAGACACCCGAGGTCTATGTTTTATTGCAAAGATTTTTGCAGCGCTGTTGATGCGTTAGATCTATTCATTTTCTTAACGAAAGGAATTTTAGGCTGTCGCAGCAGTTTGGACGGCTGAAACACCGATTGCGCGTTCATCTTCTCTATGTCGATGCGGTCGCTCTAGTTTAATGTCGCGCATGAGGGCTACTCAAAGAAATTCAAAAATATTTTGCAATAAATAACCATCGCCAAGTGTCTGGTTAAACAGGTGCGGATACAAAGCACGGAGGTCATTATGTTGACTTGTTTATCCAATACCGGCGATGTTGCCAGCGATATTGAGTGTCGTCATCAAGGTTTCGAATCTGTTGGTCGTTCGGCGGATCTTTCGTTTGACCGAGTGTCGGCAACGCCTCACTTAAATGAGACCAGATTTCTCGGTTCGCGATTTCAACGATTGGATGTTGATCGGGTTGTGCCCTTCGACAATGGTCCACGATTATTGCGCAATCCCAAATGGCAATCGATCAAGGCCGCGATCAAGGCAAGCGGAGGCCTAACCGATACGCTCCCCGTGACCACTCGACCTGGCGAAACGCACTTTATCTGCCATCAGGGCGGCAACACCCGGCTACTAGTGCTTCAGGAGCTTTTCGATGAAACAGCTGATCCCCGGTTCGGCCAAGTCCAGGTCGAGATCGTCCCGTTCACGAGTGACTTCGATCTAACCGTTCTTCACGACCGTGAGAACACATGCCGCGGTGACCTGACCTATATAGAAGAGGCCTGGAGCAAGTACCGCCTCTACGAGATGTACTGCGCCAAGGCGGACGGTAAAAAGACCGCGCGGGCCTTCGTCGACATGATGCGCCGGGATCACGGCTTGGAGATCACGGCCGCCGCCTTCTCGCGCATCAAGTATACAGTGGAGGTTCTCTATCAGCATATCCCGACTTGCCTGGTTCAAGGCGGCATGTCGTTGCGCGCGGTGCGGCGGCTGATCCAACTTCGCCACGGCCTCAAGAAGGCTTGGCTCGACCGTTCGATAGGATCGGGGCCGCATTTCGAGGAGACGTTTTACGGCCTGCTTGCACGCCAAGACCAGGACCTGGCTTTGTCGTTCGTGCGACAGGACAGCCCTGCGGATCAATTCCCTGACCAGCGCATCGTGATTGACTGGAACGAATTTCAGCAAGACTTTCAGCATGAGCTCTCGGTCTACGCCGACGTTAGCTATCAAAAGTCAATTGCTTGGACGTCGTTTGTCTTTAGCAACGATGACGACACAAACAACGTGCCTATCACGCCCAAAACCTCCTCCGCTACAGCCGATAGCCTGCCGTCAATTTGTGTCTCGCCGCCCATCGAACAGATTCGCGCCAAAGCCTACGAGGAGGCCCGCAAAATAGCCGCCAAGGGCGGCCTGGAGCATCTGGTCGTGCCGAGTGAAGAAGGCTTTGGCTACAGCGTTGATGATGAGATCCCTTCTTCGGCATCTCGTCAATCAAAGGCATCTTGGTGGGCTTTGGTGCTGGCAACGTCGCCCGCTGATGTTGTTGCGCGCTATGCCAACTCGGCGATGGGTACGCCGTCCTTTGTCGGTTTGTCAGCCGAGACTTTGATGTCTCTCTCGCAACTCTTCGCCCAACATGCCCGCATCGTCGCGAAGGAATTCAGCGATGGATAAAACGCCTCACACCGTCCTATTTCACGCTGCTTTGTCCTATGCAGCCACAGCTGCAGCTCAAGGCGATGACCGGCTTTGCATGGCGATCGGCTTTCGTCGTGACCAGCTGGCCCGTCTTCGGGAGATGAGCGCCCGTGCCATCATGAAGATGGCGGCCAAAGGCGTCGGTTGCGTTCAGGTGGAGGTCGACCCCGACGCCTTTGACGACCTCTCGCGCGACGTCGATCAAGAGATCAAGCAGGAACGTTTGATGGAGGCTTTCATTCAGCATGATGCCTCGCGTGAAATGATGGCTGATCTTTTTGGCATGTCGAATCGCGACTTTGCCCAAGCGCGGCGGTCGATGGATGGTAACCAGCCGACGGGGCGGACGCGTAGCCTAACGGTTGAGGAGCAAGAGGCCATCTACACAGCCTGGGAGGCGAGAAATTGGCAAAAGGAGCCTGCTGACTATCTCGCAATCGCTCGGGAACTGGACATTCCTCTGCGGGAGATTTGGGAAGACGAGCAGGACCAAAACCCGTTACGGGCCCTCCCTAGCAATCATCGCTAATCGCATTGGCTGAGAGATACCGAAAATTGGCCCCGGCCAATTCGTATAGAGGAGACGTCAATTGTCAGATCAACAGCGTTCAAAAGCGCATCGTGATGTTTCACCAGCGCCGAAAGAGGTTTGTCACCTTGCTAGGACGAACCCCAGAGCACTTCGTGGTGATATCAAGCTTACCTTGCATACCGCTGATGCTGTGAAACTGTTTCAAGGTCGGAATTCGCCCGATCATGGCGTGGACGTTCCCGGCCTTTTTCAATTCGAGCGTTACCTAGAAACGATCGCACATGGATCAGCGAAGGATGATCCATTCGCCGATTGGACGTTGGTCGAAATAGAGGACCGCTTTGCCAAAGCTGAGGACCTCTTGAATAAGCATCGCGAAGACCTTGTTGATCAACACAGAATGGCTGAGGAGATAGGCCTAACAATTGGCACCCCCTATTCGATGGATCCCTTCGTCGTTGAGCTTAAGCTTCGCTCACCGCATGCTTTCATCGGCGCTCGATTGATCGGTAACTTCGATCGGATCGTAGCGGCCTATCTAACACTTACGCATATGGGACAGTTCGAAAGATTTGAAGTCAACGACATGGCAAGGGGGCTATCGAAGGTTATCTCTCACCCGTTCTTTTATGGTCGCCAATATCGCTTGACCGGGGTGACCAGAGTGGATGTTCGGGAAGGAACAGCAAAGGCTTACGAAGCCGCAGGGTATTTTAATGACGTCCTGCCGATAGAGATTCTGGACGGTTCGTGGACACCACGATTTTCCATGAGGCCGAAAGAGTCTGTGGCACCGGCAGACAAGGAACCCGTCGCCACGACAGACGTTCCAGATCAAGCTCAGACGCTTCTCGACGAGCTGATCGAGGGCGAGCAGGTTCATGAAATAAAAACAAGAGTTTCTGCGTGAGTTGATCAATCAACTCACAATGAAAAGGCCTGCAGGGTAGTAAAGATAGGCCGCGGATCATCATTGATCCGTCTACCAGAACGTTAAGTCTTGTCCGGATCATTCCGGACTTCACCCAACGGGTGCGCCAGCACCCAGAGGGGCATGGTGTGCCCCAACCTTAGGAGACACACCGTGACTAAAGCCGCAACTGTCGTTTTGGCTTTCCCCCCGAATGAGGAGAAGGCGAAGCAACCTAAAAAAAGCGATCTACACTCTCTCGATTCACAGTTCGAGGTGATTAACTCGATCGGGAAACTCATCAACCGTTTATCGGATGATGAGTTGAACAGGATTGTTTTGGCTCTTGGAGGACCAAGTCTCCAGGGCTTTGATCGGCTTGCAGGGACGTTACCGTTTTCCGTTAGGGAGGAGGAATAGCCATGGCTGATTTCTCCAAAGTCTTGGATCAAGCGGCAAGGTCCACATGCACCACTTGGCCTGTCATCGAGGTGCGCTTCCAAGCACCTGACGGCGGGACCACGACCATCACTGTCAAGCCCGAACAGCTGGCGCAAGAGAGTTTTAGGATGCCCGGACCCGCTGAATTGGATCCAACGTCGCCAGAGGCGTTGGTCGTGCATCTCTTTAAAGAAGACTACGGGGATGGATCGTTGATCATGCTGGACAAAGCAGATCCCCAATTTGCAGAGAAGGCACAAGCTCTCCGAGATTCGGATCGACGATTCGATAAGTCGGCAGGAGGTTGGGTCAAAAAGAAGTAGGAACGTGGGTGGCTTCGGCCGCCCACCTTCCTCATTCGGATCATCATCGCCCGTCTACAGACATCAATCGCGTTAGAAAGCGTAACAGACAGATGTGCCGCTTTTTTGAGACATCGGGCACCTCCAGAGACAGACTTGCGGCATCGAGAAACAGCCGGTCATCGCCTAGATGGAGTTCCTGATGCGCATGAGATTAATCGTCGCCACTATCCTGGTGATCACAGCCTTAGGGTTGCCAACAATGGCCCAAGATCAGCATGCGGTTACTGAACAGAAGACAGTGTTGAATGAAACAAGACTTGGCTCCCTCGAAGAAGAGGCGAATCGTTGGCGAATCACGACAGAAGAATACCAACAATATCTTGAAGCGATCAAAGGCCCACGCGGCCGTTTGAGCGATCCTGGAATCACCCCGCTCGAGGTCTTAGGCATTGAAGCGAAGAATTCAGCTGAACGAGAGCGCTTTGCGCGCCTTTGGGTTGAAATGATTCGCCACGACACGGCCAAGACCCTGGCTTACACCCGTAGCGTTCATGATGCATGGTTGGCGATCGCGCCTGATCGAAAGCTGATCGATCCCATGTTGTTAAAGAAGCTCAAGCTTCGGAGCGCCCAGTATTCAGGCAACAACATTGACATCATTCCGTCCCGGCTGATCGTGTTCACGGCGATGGCGTGTGCGCCTTGCAATGCGGCGGTGGGTGATCTCCTTGATGAGCTCGAAAGCGGCCGACATCTAGGTCTGGACTTCTATCTGCTAGGGGCCGCCGGCGATGTTGAGCGGATCCAGACATGGGCGCGCGCGCGAAACATTCCGCTCGACCAGGTCGAGGACCGGAAGATTACCCTCAACATCGAGCGGGGCGAGCTCGAGACGCTTAAGCAATCCTTGGGTGTCATCTCCGACGAGCTGCCTCTCGTCGTGCGCCGCCAGGGCGATCAATACGCGCTCGTCGAGCCTCGATAATCTTGACGCGATTGACTTCATGAAAGGTCAGGCAATGAGTTCCAGCCCGCTACCAAGCTGTGTTGTCGCTGTCTTACGATCTAAGGGACCATCGACCTCGCTTGCTGCTGCCGTCTTCGGTGGCTTGCTTTTGGCTGGTGGCAGCGCGACGGCGGCGCCCCAAATCCCGGCTATCTATCAAGCAACGGCCGAGGTCCAGGGTATCCCTCCTTCGCTTTTCTATGCCATTGCCATGCAGGAAAGCGGGCGGTTCTTGGAAGATGATGGTCGGCTGAAGCCTTGGCCATGGTCGTTGAATGTTGCTGGCGACGCCTATTATTACGATAGTATGGAGGAGGCTTGGGAGGCGCTTCGCAGCTTCATCGAAGAACGGCCAGCCCATATCGGTATAGGCCTTGTCCAAGTGACGTGGCCCTACAACCCGCATCTCCTTCGCGATCCCTTCACAGCACTAGAGCCGAGCATCAATCTCGGCATCGGTGCTCAGATTCTCCGGGCCTGCTACGATCGTCTTGGTGACTGGTGGTCGGCCGTCGGATGCTATCATTCGCCGACACCGAAATATGCGACGGCCTATCAAGAGAGGGTCCGGCGCCGTTGGCAGGCTCTTTGGGACGGTGGGCGGGCAACCTCATGATCCGGTCATCTTTTGCTGTTGCGATCCTTTTAAGCAGCCTCGCCATCGCCACCGATCGCAGCGTTGCCGAACCCATCGTCCTATACGATAGCGGCGAGAGCGTTTCGATGGCGCCCTATCTAGAGCCACTGAAGCCAAAGCCGACGCTTCTCGACGAGCCGGCGGATCGACCTGAGTTTTCTGTCGCCGGATTTGGCCTTCCTGTCCGCACGCCGAGCATGACGCCTGGCAAAGTCCAGCGGCGATCAATGCCCACCCTCGGCGGCAAGATGGTCGGCGCGAGCCCGCTCTTCATCATCGGTGCTGATCAATGGTCGTTGCAATGGGTCCAGCAGCATAGGGAGAACCTTCTCCAGATGGGCGCTGCCGGCATGGTGGTGGCTGCCGAAAAGGATCAAGAGCTTGAGATTCTTCGCCGTGCAGCCTCTGGCCTTCCTCTCTTTGCTGCATCGGGGGAGGCGCTGGCGAAGTTAACCGGCCTTCGTCACTACCCAGCCCTTATCGCGCCCCCAGGCGTGATCGTGCAGTAGGGGACGTTGATGAGTGAGAAGTATCAAGTCGAAGCGCTCTTGAGGCCCCCGGTCGAGCTTTGGAGCGCTGTTGTTGCCGCAATGACGTCAGCGATAGCGGTGATGGCCCCAAGCGTGCTCTTCATGCCGCCATCAGTTGCTTATGCAGCCGCTTCGGTCCTGATGATCTGGATTGCTGTCCCTCGTTATCTCCAGGCACGCCATGTGCTGCGTTATCAGCGAAACCTGAGGCGTCTTCCCCACTATTCGCTGCGACCGAGCAAGATCCCGGTATCACGTGAGACCTTGTTCTTTGGCTTGGGATTCCTCTGGCGGCAAGCTCATACACAGCGGCTACGTGACACGCTTCGGCCAGCCGGGCGGGTCTATCTGGAGCCAAGCAGATGTTATCATCTTGCCAGGCGTTTGGAGGCGTTCTTCCTACGAACGACGGTGCTTTCACCTCTTGGTCGCTGGCTCAAGCAAGATCGCTGGTTTAATCCCTGGCCAGCCTTGCCCCCATCGAGTGGCAATCCTGCGATCCATGCCGTTGAGCCCAAAGAGACACCCGCGACCATGCAGCTCAGCGAACGAGGTGGTCATACACTTGTGCTGGGTACGACGGGTGTCGGTAAAACAAGGCTCGCTGAAGTGTTGATTACCCAAGACATTCACCGGGGCGACGTGGTCATCGTCTTCGATCCGAAGGGAGACGCAGACCTCATGCGCCGCGTGTATATCGAAGCAGTCAGGGCGGGGCGCGGCGATGATTTCATGATGTTCCATCTGGGACACCCCACTCATTCGGCGCGCTACAACGCGATCGGTACCTTTTCGCGAATCACCGAGGTGGCGACGCGGATTGCAAATCAGCTGCCAAGCGAGGGGAATGCAGCGGCCTTCAAGGAATTCGCTTGGCGGTTCGTCAACATTATTGCGCGTGCGTTGATCGCGCTATCCAGACGCCCTGACTACAGCCAGATCAGGCAACATATTACCGATATCGAACCCCTTTTCGTCGAGTATGCCACAAAGCATCTGTCAAAAGTGGGGCCCGAAAGGTGGCGCGTTGATGTTGGCAATCAACAACAGGAATTTGAGCAAAGTCCCAACAAGATCCCTCACGCCTTTCGTGGACGGATGCCGCGCGCAATCGCGTTGTTCGACTACATAAGAGAGCAAGGTCTGCATGACCCAGTCCTGGACGGCCTCATGGGGGCGTTCAAATATGATCGAACATTCTTTGACAAGATTGTGAGCTCGGTTGGTCCGCTCATGGAGAAGCTGACCTCCGGCCAGGTTGCCGACATTCTAAGCCCAAACTACGACGATCCTGACGATGAGCGTCCGATTCTCGATTGGAAAAAGGTCATTCGCAGCCGTGGCATCGTCTATGTAGGGCTGGACGCTTTGTCTGATGTGACGGTTGCTGGTGCAGTGGGTAATTCGATGTTTGCCGATTTGGTAAGTGTCGCCGGTGATCTCTACAAATTCGGCCTTTCAGACAATTTACCGGCTGGCATTGATGACGATGACGCGCCGAAGATCAATCTCCATGCCGACGAATTCAACGAGCTCATTGGCGACGAGTTCATCCCGCTGCTGAACAAGTCTCGTGGTGCGGGTATGCAGGTAACGGCCTACACCCAGACATGGTCTGACATCGAGGCCAGACTTGGTAACGCCGCCAAAACAGGCCAGGTCACTGGTAACTTCAATACGCTTTTGATGCTCAAGGTGAAGGAGCTGCGTACCGCTGAGCTGCTGACATCTCAGGTTGATGAGGTCGAGCTGCAAAACGTGATGACGGTTTCTGGCGTCAATGACAGCTCGCTCCCAACGTCAGACTCTCACTTTTCATCAACCAACCAGGACCGTGTCAACGTCGAACGCGTTCCTTTGCTTGGCCCGAGCCAGCTGATGCAGCTGCCGAAAGGGCATTGTTTTGCCCTTCTCAATGGTTCGGCGCTATGGAAGATCAGACTGCCCTTGCCTGACGATCGCGATGACGGCGATATGCCTTTAGGGATCACTGAAATTGCAGCATCGATGCGTCGCACCTATTCGAGTGGTGACGCTTGGCATGTGGATCCGGCCTGGCCCGCCGCGGGACTAGGATAAGCCGATGGCAACCGCGCAATCCACAGCGGCGAAACCCGCCGCGCATGCATCGGGTCGGGGTCTGTTAGGCACGCTTGTCAGCGCCGTTTTTTGGCTCTTTTTTTCCCTGCTGATGTCGATCCTAATCGAATGGATAGGCTTGACGTTTTGGTGGCCAGATCAAGGCTCTCAACATGCGCTGACCATGTATCAAGAAGAGCTGACTTATCTCTCTAGCGATCTGAACCGATCCATCATTGTGTCGGATCCGTCCGGCTTTGCGGCCAGTCTCGCCCAAGGGGTCGAGGACCTTTGGCGCGACACTGGCGGCCTCGATGCCATCGCCTGGATGGCCGAACCGCCACCGCCCGAAGACCGCTTTCGGCAGGTGGTTCACAGCCTCCATGACTATGCGCTTGCGACCGTTTTCATCACGTTACTCTTTTCTGTCCGGATCGCGATCTTGCTACTGAGCACGCCGGTTTTTGGCTTGTTCGGTTTGGTCGGATTGGTGGATGGCTTGGTCGAGCGTGACCTCCGTCGTTTCGGCGCCGGCAGGGAGAGTTCCTATGTATTTCATATCGCCAAGCATGCCGTCGGCCCGCTGATTATCCTGACCTGGGCAATCTATCTCTCCATGCCGATTTCCTTGCATCCAGCGCTGGTGATCCTGCCCTTCGCAACATTGTCAGCCGTGTTTATCCGGATCACGGCATCAAGTTTCAAGAAGTACCTTTAATGGCGTCAGTATTTTTTGATTTCGTTACGAAGTAATATTTTTTGCAATAAAATATAGTTCTCAAGTGTCTTAATAAATACAAGAAGATTTTCAAACACGCACGTTGTGAAACGGAGATTATTCATGGAAAGCTCGAGTATTCGAACGGAGAGAGAAATACCGAAGGCAGGAAAAGTCGACATGCTGGGTGATGCAGCCTTGGCCTGCGCTGTCATTGATATGGAGGAGATGGAAACACTGGCGGCCGACAAGGACCGATCAGCCATCCTAAGCGAACTGGCGCCCCTTCAAGGGTTGCTGCTGCAATCGCGTGGTCATGGTCTCTCGTTCGCTCAGGCGATTGAACTCGACGAGGCGCTTCGATGTTTCGGTGATGTCAACGAACCGACGGACACCATGCTGAAAGCAGCGATCAGGTTTCTTCAACGGACGGACGATCGCGTGGCGGACGTGATCGCTGATTGGCAAATCGTCGAACAGGCGAATTCCGGAGGCCACCAAACCGACCTTGCCCTCGGGACATCCGAGCCTGTTGAGACGGCGATCGCCGCGTAACCAACCTTAAGTCAGACAAGAAAAATGACCCCTCGAACCAAGAGGCCGCTGTCACGATTGAAGACTGTCGGGATTGGGCTGCAAAGCTTCTGGCTTCAGGTCCTAACCACCCCAGCCTTGGCGCAGTTTTCACCAGATCAAGAAGCGGCATTTTCTGCCGCCGTTGAGGGCAATTTCGGCAGTGAACAGTTCAGAACGCTGATCGCGGCTGTGGTTCTGGTGCTCATCCTCCTTGGCTTTGCCTGGATGTCCTATGCGGCCTTTCAGCGATGGTCCGACGGCCACCTAGGTACGATCGATGTTGCCCTCTTACTCGGTCGAGTGTCGATGCTGGTCATCGTCGCTGGCCTGTTTCTTCGCTAGGGAAAGGAAAAATCCATGACGTCCCCACACCCCGAAACGCGTTTCGTTAAGCTGCGCCGGTTCATGACGGTCATCGCAGGTGGTTTTCTCACGGCAGGTCACGCAGTAGCCCAACAGCTTCCCGATGTCGCGACGCCAGAAGGCGCGGATGAGGGTGACTTCATTTCGATCCTTGAGGCGCTCGCATCGCAAGGACTTACGGTCATCATTTTCGTTGTTGGCGCTGCGGCCTTTTTGCTGGTTGGCTGGTCTGTCATCGCCAAATTCAATGAATGCCGCGCTGGCCGTGCAGAGTGGTCGGAAGCCGCGGTAACCGCCGGGATCGGTGCTGTGATCCTCGTGTTCTCGACGTTCCTCTTGACCCAAGCCAACTCCATTTTCGCAGCAGCATAGTGGCAGGGATGCAATGTCATCTGATCTCGATCATGTTCTTGCCGCGAGGATGAATGAGGAACCATCCATCCTGCGCGGCTGCTCGTCCACCGAGTTGATGCTGGTGGCGTGCTGTGCCGTGGTCTTCTGGTTACCGATCGCAATTGTCCTGACGTTCTTGATCGGCATGGTGTCGATTGGCCTCGCCGGCGTCATGATCGTGTTGACGGTCTATGTTGGTGGCGGTGTGTTTCAACGGGTCAAGCGTGGACGGCCCGATGGCTACTATCAGCACCGGGTCGACCTTTGGCTTCACGACATCGGCCTAAAACGCTCCAGCTTCGTGGTTTTGAACAAGGGCATGCCCGCCCTAGGACGGACATGGCAGCCATGACGGAGCAAACTCAGGCGGTTCCTAAGCGCTTTCACACCCAAGTTGAGATCTCGCGCGCGCATATCACGACGCTTCGCGGTGTCATCTTGGTCATGATCTTGGTGCTTGTTGGCCTTCTTTACGGGTGGACCAACGCGCCAAAGCAGTTGACCGTGCATATTCCGCCGAACTTTCAATCGGGTGTCATGCAGCCGGCTGGCACCGTGCCGCCGCCTAACGTCTATACATTTGCCAACTATATCTGGCAGCAGCTGCAGCGGTGGCCAGAGAATGGCGAAAAGGACTACGCCGACAATC
Organism: Geminicoccales bacterium; assembly: GCA_050633905.1. Taxonomy (GTDB): domain Bacteria; phylum Pseudomonadota; class Alphaproteobacteria; order Geminicoccales; family Geminicoccaceae; genus JANQPX01. The sequence continues at coordinate 14,282 of JBOEHJ010000002.1, read as the reverse complement.
TCTACCAGCTGCAGAGCTTTATGACGCCGCGCTTCTACGAATGGCTTGAGCAGGACTTTCAGAGCAAAGTTAGCCGTGGCGAACTTAGAGGCAAGGTGAGAGGGATCGCCGAGGTTCCTGGCCATCACTACGAGCCGTCAAAGGTGGTCCCGCTCGGTGATGGTGTTTGGCTGGTCTGGCTCGATGTCGAGATCACAGAGTGGGTCAACGACTTGAGGACCAAGAATGTGAGCATCCGCTATCCCATGCGGGTGGTGCGCTTTGATATCGATCGGGAAATGAACCCTTGGGGTCTCGCATTGGATGGTTTTCCTGACGATCAGGTCCCGACAAAAATCGTGAATGATCGAGGGGAAGAGGCGTCATGACCCGAGCACATCGCGCCCAATCAGGTCTCATGCTTGCCCTGTTTGGCTCTCTAGTCTTGGCTTCAACGTCGGCGCCAGTCCTTGCCGATGAAGTTGCCGAGACCGTTCAATGGAATCGAGCGCCCATTTCCTTAAGTCTTCCGATTGGTAAGGAGCGCTACATCTGGTTCCCTGGACGGGTTCAGCCAGGCCTGCCGCCGGACCTGGTGAAGAAGTTAACTGTTCAGGTTGTGAACGACACGATTTACTTAAAAGCAACCGAGGCATTTGAAACGACGCGGTTGCCGGTGCGCGACTTGAACGATGGCGATTTCTATCTGTTCGATATCCAGACTGACGAGGACGCCCCGGCAACGCCGTTGCGGTTGGTGGATGGGACGGGCCACGACGGGCTATCGCTCGACGAGCAAGCGCAGGTTCAAACCGCGCAAGGGATTGGTTATGTCGCGTTGACCCGTTTTGCGGCTCAACGTGTCTATGCGCCGAAGCGCCTGGTGAAAGACAAACCTGGGATCAGCAAAGTCCCCATGCCGGTAGATCAGGCGCCTTTGCCTGGTCTCTATGACGGGCGCGACATCGAGACGACACCAATCGCAAGTTGGCGGGGCGACGACCTTTACGTCACCGCTGTCACCGTGACCAATCTTTCAAAGGAAGAGGTGACATTGGACCCGCGCCTGGCGAGGGGATCTTGGCTGACGGCGGCTTTTCATCATCCGGTGCTTGGTCCGAAAGGCGGTCCCGGTGCTCGCTCTACTCTTTATCTGATTTCGGATCGTCCATTTTTGGAGGTTATTGACCAATGGCGCGGCTGACCAGCAACAAGCTTCTTCCAATCCTGGGTGGGGTTGTTCTCGTTACGACGGGCGCCGTGGCAGCCGGTTCACTGTTCACCAAGGGCGATCCGACGCCTGTACCACGTGCCGCTCCGCCAGACGCGTTGGAGATGCCCGACGGTGACACGGCCGTCGATACGATCCGGACCCTTCGAGCAGAGTTAATGGCTGCCAATGAAAAGTTTGAGAACGTGGTTGAGCAGAACGAAAGGCTTCTTGATGACAACCAAGACCTTCGTCAAGAGCAGACCAGCCTTCGGCAAGACATCACGTCGGATCTCGAGGAAAAATTGGCCACGGCCAGTTCTGATCAATCGTCCCAGATCGACAAGACGGTCAGTGAGTTCAGCGAGCAGCTCGCATCACTGCAGCAATCACTGACGGTCAACAAGCCGGCTGCACCGGCCGTTACCGATCAGGCGGGGTCGTCTAGCGTCCTACCGAGCGCTCATTCTTATCCGATCGTTGGCGCACCAAACGCCACGAACTATGTTTGGATAGAGCCTCTTGACGGAGCATCAGGTACAGCACCGTTGCCTGACGGCCTGACGCCGACCACGACGGGTACAGCTGATCTGTTACCTTCAGGCTTCGCGCCGTCAGGGTCGCCATTGGCGCTCAATACTGGCGATGCTGCCGGCGGCGTCGAAGCCCTTCGAGACGGAACGGCGGCAGCAGGTGCCGAACCATTGGCGCCCACGCCGTATTTCACGATCAACAATCTTGCCACCCTTGCCGGTAGCACAGCCTTTACCGCCTTGATCGGTCGTGTTCCGATTAATGGACAGATAGCTGATCCTGTTCCTTTCCGGGTGCTGGTTGGCAGGGAAAATCTTGCTGCTAGCGGCCTACGCGTTCCGGATGAAATTGCCAGCATGGTGTTTGAAGGGGTCGCGATTGGCGATTGGACCCTTGGCTGCGTTGAAGGCAGTTTGAGGACGGCAACCTTCATTTTTGAGGATGGCACGATCCGAACGGTGTCTGGCGGTTCTGGTCAAGATGGACGGCTTGGGTACATCGCGGATGAATTTGGCACGCCTTGTGTTGCTGGCGAAAAAATCAGCAATGCCGCTGGCTATCTAACTGCCCAGATAGCCCTGGCGGCCGGCGGCGGTGCTGCTGATGCTTTTGCGGCTGCCCAGACCGCCCAAGTGGTCGATGGCGGTGCGGTCGTGAGTGCGGTGGTGGGCGATGCTGCCCAATTTGCTTTGGGCCGCGCGGCGTCGAACGCGACCCAGGAGGTGCAGCGTTATTTGGCGGATCGGCTTAGCAACACCTTTGATGCGGTTTATGTGCCGCCTGGTCAGAAAGTGGGGCTGCTCATCCAACAGGAAATAGCCATCGACTACGACCCGAACGGAAGGAAATTGGATCATGCGCAAGGCGGTGTGGGGCGTGTTCGCAATCTTGATTAGCGGCTGCTCTTCCAACATCAAAGACGTCATTCCGCAGAATGGACCGAAGATGGTGGATATCTATGACGAAGCCCTCAAATCGTCTGGTCAGGGCAATGATGGTCCATTGGATGAGGCCAGAGCGTTGGCAGGAAGTCAGGCGCGGCCTGATACCGTGTTGGACTACACGCGCACGGCCAAAAACGAGATCGACAATCTTTTCCCTACTTTGCGGAATCCTGATCTTGTCATGTATGTGTTCCCACATTTGACAAGTGATGAGCGGCTGCCTGTTCCTGGTTATGCCACGAGTTTTCCGCTTTTCGAACGAACTGAATTCGCCTTGCCAGGCGAGGCGGTAGCCCCCTCGAACGTAAAGAAAGCGTCGAAGATACGGATCATTTCGGGCGAGTCGACGGCACCATCGATTAGGACGTTTGAGTGATGTTTGATTTAGGCAATCTCTTTGGTGGCGGTCGTAGCTCGCCCATTAGTTTCACCGACTATCTTCCGTGGATGGAGTACGACCCAGCGGCCAAGACGTTTTTACTGGAAGATGGCAAAAGCGTCGGGGCTGTCTGGGAAGTTTTACCGGCTGGCACTGAGGGGCGCAGCGATGACTTCAAGACGACGTTGCGAGATCAGACTGTTAACTTGATTGCCGATACCATTCCCGAGCTCGACCATGATCCCTGGGTTCTTCAGGTTTATGTGAACGACGAGTTCAACCTCAAGCAAACTGGTCAGGCCATCAGGACATATGCCAAAGGCGCCGGGTCAAACGACCCGTTTAGGGACAATTATTGTGACGTGGTGGACCGGCATTTGGCTAGGGTGTCCGATGAGGGCGGGCTGTTCAATGAGACCGCGGCGGATTGCCCTTGGCGAGGGCGCCGGCGTCGTGTGCGTGTGGTCCTCTATCGGCGTCTTTCTCGGAAAGCCGATGTGGCTGACATCAGTCCTGATCAGGCATTGAATGAACTCTGTGCCAAGATCGAACTGGCGCTGCGCAACGCTGGCCTTTTTGCCAGGCGATATGAAGGTTCAGACTTCTACGAATGGCTCATGACATGGTTTAATCCGCGACCTGCCTGTGCCGACGGTGATCCGGCAGGCCTCTTGGCGTTAGCGCCTTATCCTGGCGACGACGAGGCGCCGTTTGGCCGAGACTTTGCGGAAATGCTTTTGCTCAGTCCACCTGAGGTCGATCCCGATAACGGCATCATTTATTTTGATGGCGAAGCTCATCAAGTCGTGACCATTCAAGGTCTAAGACGTCCACCCTGTATCGGGCATTTTACGGGCGAGCAGCGCCGGGGCGATGCGGTGCATTGCTTGATGGATCAGATGCCCGAGAACGTGGTTATGGCCATGACCATCGTCTTTAAGCCACAGGATGTGGTTGCAGCGCATATCAATCGGATCGAAGAGGCCTCGGTCGGCAACCAGACCGACGCCATCATGGCCGCGGATGAGGCTGCTGACGTGAAAAGCAAAATGGGTCGGGGCGACAAACTCTATGCCGCGGAGATTGCCTTTTACGTTCGTGGTCGGGACAAAAGCGAACTTCGTAAGAACCGCAACCAAGTCACAGCCCAACTGATCACGAGTGGGATTCAGCCCATCCAGCATGATCGGGAGCTGTTGCTCCTAGATCGGTGGATCGGCAATTTGCCCATGGCGTTTCGTGCGAATTTATGCGCGAAGAATCGGCGTGCTCGCTTTATGTTCAGCACCCACCTCGCGTCAATGTTCCCAGTCTACGGACGCTCACGCGGCACCGGCCATGGTGGTCTCCTGTTTTACAACCGAGGGGCTGAGCCACTGATGTTCGATCCGCTCAATCCCTCGGACCGAAAGAAGAATGGCCATATGCTCATTCTAGGTCCAACGGGCGCAGGTAAGTCCGCTTTGTTGGTTTACCTCATGATCCAGATGCTCGCTGTCTACCGGCCGCGTTTATTTATCGTCGAAGTCGGCAACAGTTTTGGCCTGTTTGCTGATCATTGTGAGCGCCATGGCCTTCGCGTTAATCAGATGCATCTGAACGCTGGTGCCGGCGTCTCCCTGCCGCCTTTTGCGGCAGCCCTCAGTCTATTGGATCAAGATGCTGATCTCGGTCCAGGTGGGGAAGACGATGAGGAGGACGATGAGTCGGGTCGGGACATCCTCGGCGAAATGGAGATTGCTGCCGAGCTAATGGTCACGGGTGGTGATGACAGAGAATCGGCAAAGTTTTCCCGTGCTGACCGCCTTGTGCTTCGGAAAGCTATTCTTAAAGCTGCGAAAGCGGTGGAGGTGGAAGGCCGTGACACCGTGCTGCCAAGCGACGTCGTTCAAGCCATGCGCGACCTGTCGTCCGAAGACGGTGTCACCTCCAATCGGTGTGATCGCATTCGAGAAATGGCAGATAGCATGGATCTGTTCACCGATCCTCAGTCATTGGCGGGCCAGCTCTTCAATCAACCTGGCACCACGTGGCCGGAAGCTGACGTGACCCTGGTCGACCTCGCAACGCTGGCCCGGGAGGGGTACGGCCCTGAACTGGCACTCACTTATGTTTCGTTGATGAATCACATCAACGACATGGTCGAGCGGCATCAGCACGACAAGCGCCCGACCATCGTGATCACCGACGAAGGCCACATCATCACCACCAATCCTTTGCTCTCACGCTATGTGGTGAAGATCACCAAGATGTGGCGCAAGCTCGGTGCATGGTATTGGTTGGCAACGCAGAATTTGGAGGACTTTCCTGCTGGCGCCAAGCGCATGCTCAACATGATGGAATGGTGGCTGTGTCTTGTGATGCCCAAAGAGGAGGTCGACAATATTGCCCGATTTAGAGAGCTAACCGAGGAAACGAGGCGTCTGCTGCTGGATGCGAAAAAGGAACCTGGCAAATTCGTCGAAGGCGTGGTGCTCAGCGACCAGATGGCCACGCTTTTTCGCAATGTTCCACCGCCGATTTGTCTCACGCTCGCTATGACCGAAAAGCATGAGAAGGCCAAGCGCGCGTCCTTGATGAAGGACCATGGTCTCAAGACCGAACTTGATGCGGCCTATTTGATGGCCGACCAGATTGAAGGCAGGGCGTTGCCGACCTGATGATGGAGGGCTGCGCCTTCAACAGAGATGTTGAAGAGTTTCTGCGTGCGTTGATCAATCAGCTCACAATGAAAAGGCCTGCAGGGTAGTAAAGATAGGCCGCGGATCATCATTGATCCGTCTACCAGACTTGANNGGGTTCAAGAAGAACGAAATTGGCCCCGGCCAATTTTCCACCCTCGGGTGCGTCATGCATCCCGAGGAGAGGGCATGACGTATTCCAACGATCGAAAGGAATGTTTATCATGTCCGAACATTGGATCGATCACATTGACGTTCTAATTAAAGTCGATGTGGATCGAGATAAAGCGGAGGCCATCGTGGCAGTTATTGACAAAGTGACAGAAAGCATGGCCACGACTGACAGCGTCGAAAGACGCTTTGAAGACGCTGATAGCAAGTCGGACCTTAGGTTCGAAACCGTCAAAGCTGAGATGAGAGCTGATATTCAGCAAATTTTGGTAGAACAGCACAAAGGCCAGAATCGCATTCTTCTTGCGATTTTTGCCTTATTTCTTGCAGTCGGGGGCGTTTTTATACGTCTTTGGCTGTATTGAGTCCAACCAACATCAGTAATCTTGAGAAGAAGCGGAACACCCAGTTGTTCCGCTTCTTCCATACCCCATGGCCTGATCCCGATAAGGTTGGTGTGTCTTGATGTGAGCTCGCGCATAGCAACGAAAGCCTGCGGGACAGTAAGATAGGCGACAGATCTTCATTGAGCCGGCCACCAGACGTAAAGCCGCCGAGATCAAGAAGAGTAAGATTGGCCCCGGCCAAGTTTTCTTCCCCCCTGGGTGGACGGCAATCTTGTGAGCGTGGCGTACAATGCTCCGGTATCAATCGGCAGCGAGCTGAGCGAGCATTAATCTGCCGTTACAAGGGATATTTTTCAGAGCTGGCTGTGTTCGAAGCTGAGTGTCAAATGGCTAGCTCGACGAAAACCGGGGCTGTTTAGGATCTCCTGCATCACTGGCAAAAGCAGCTAGGTGAGTTGCTCTCGTCCACAAACGCCCCTTCTAGCAAAGAGAACATGAGACGAAAGGACCGCTGAAGCGGTCCTTTTTCGTTAAAGCGGAACAATCGGCTGTTCCGCTTTTCCCTCCTCAAGTCGAGATCCATGACCCATGGTCACGGCGTGTTGAACGACAGGTCTCAATAACAGGAGGAAACGAGATGTCGCCGGCGTTCAGAGGTTTTGCACTGTGCAGTGTGTCAGCGATGCTTTTGTCGTCGGCGGCCCTCGCATCGGAACAACAGCCGTCATCGATTGAGGTGTTTACGACATTCGAAAGGCCAGCGAACGGCAATCGGATCGAAAGCGTTATCATCTATGAAGTCGACGGCCTCACCAAGCTCACCGAGTCGCTTAGCGAAAACCTGCCCGACGATGCCGAGGCAGCGAAGGAGATCGCGCTTCAACGCATTAGCAGGCTTGGCGACGAGCTTCGCTGGACAGTCGAACACGCAGTAGAGGGTCTCACCCGCGCCAAAAAATACGACCTCGATCGATATCCGGCCGTTGTCTTCGATAAGGGGAAAAGTGTGGTTTACGGTGTTGCGAACGTTGATCAAGCCCTCAAAATCTATCAGCAGCAAAGTCAGTGATGACACGTCACGTTATTCTTGCCGCTCTCTTGGGGCTAGCTTCGTCAGGCTACGTTCAAGGCCAAGACACCGGTGGTGCTGGTGCTGCAGAGGCGTTGGCTGACGTCGAATCGATCTCAATCGCTGAGATTGTAACAGCGACGAGTGCTGCGGTGTCAGACCTTGTTTGCCTCGATTTTAGCGTCAATGGCGCCTGCTTTTTTCTAGTTTGCACCCCTTCAGGCTGCACGATCGAAACGAGCATCCAATACCGGCACTTTAATCCGTCCTTGATCGTGACGTCATATAACACGCTCGGGGAGTCACCTTGGGATGAAGCCAGGGATGCCTTTGGCGAGCTTCAGGTTGAGGCTAATGACGCGCAATTTTCATTCTTGGGCATCGACCTCAACTCATTTCAAGGTGGCGGCAAGTTTGCGGACGAAAAACCAATCAGGAAAGAGGAAGAGGCAGCAGCAAGCCAAGTCAAACATACGGTGTTTAAGTCTGCCGAGGTAATCGGCTCGCCCGGTAATGTTCTGTCGATTGCTTCTAATTTTGGTTTGCCAGTGTTCTGCCCGGCGACTGATGTCACCGCCTTCTTTCCCTATTTTCTGTCCGGGGTCGATGCTTTTGCATGGCGCACGGGTTTGACCGAGCTCTTCTTTCCGGAAACCTTCATTATCGGTCAGCGAGAGATCGGCGACTTTCCCTTTAATACCTGGGGCTCAGTGCATCCTAGGCAGGGTTTTTTGAACACGCCTGAGGATCCCAAAGCTGGTGCTGTGATGGCTCAGCGTGCTGCCGATATCGCGACCCGGGAAGACCAGCCACATGTCTATTTTCCTGTTGGCAGTGTCGGGGGCAGCCAGTCGTCAAATCTCGAAGTCTTCGAGCCTGGCCCAGTCGTGGAACGGGATCCCACGAACTCCAAATGGCAAATCCTTGTCCCGGTGACCGAAGAATCTTGTTTGGTCTTTGGTGAAGACGACGATGAGAACGTGATCGCTGGCTTCTCGGGCAATCGGGTCAGTCTCGGTGGCGACTACGCCTTTGCCCTTTGGCGCCCCTATCGCTGCTGTGAAAAGAAAGGAATTTTCCTTGGTGCTGTTGAAATTCAAAGTCCGTAGCGTGATCCGCTGGACGTCATCACTGACCTTAGTTGCCGGCTTGATGGTGCCAGGGACGGCGCTTGCTCAGCAGCCGACCATCGGCGGAGGAAAGTGGTATTACGACATTGGTGGATCGCTGCCGATTTCGCCACCGCCAAACCCTGGTGCGGTTGCGCTTGGGTTCGATCCATCAATTAATCTACAGCTTCCAAGAGCTTGCGGCGATCTCGATGTCAATATCGCGATTTCCAACGTGCTTGGTCAGGTTTCAGATGGGCTCGATCAGCTGGATGAATTGTTGGTTTTGGCAGCGACCGAAGCCATCGCGGCCTTACCGGCACTGATCTTACAGCGCGCCAATCCTGGTCTCTATGAGCATTTGCAGAATGCTCTGTCCAAGGCTCAGCAGGTCTACGACGTAGCGGTCGCGTCTTGTGAGCGCATTGTTGAGGAATCCGCGAATGGCAGGAATCCCTGGGCTGATTGGGTCACCATTGCTAAGCGGGAAAACTATCAAGAGGAGATCGACGGCGACGATGCGGATGCTATTCAAGCCGAGGACAATGTCGCTGAAACAAATGGCGATGATGGGGTTGGCTGGATCGGGGGGGAAAAGAAGGGGGGGCTGAATCAAGACCCCATTGAGGTCAACTTCGACGTCGTTCAAGCCGGCTACAATGTCATCGTCGGCCAAGACGTGACCGCCGAGACCGGCCCTCCAGCAGCAGAGGGTTTGCGCATCGTTGAGCTGTTTGAGACGCCTATCGAGGCTGCTCAATTTGCTGTTGATGTCCTGGGCGACGTTACGATCTTCACCTGCGGTGGATGCACACCAACGAGCACGGCAGGTGTTGGTCTGGGCACCTCCTTTGCCGTTGAGAACGAAGCGATCAACGAACAGCTTACCGGGCTGGCCAATAACGATGAGCCTGTCTCTCTAGAGATCCTTAGTGAAGTATCGGCAGCCAGTGTCGCCGTGACACCGGCATTGCTCGAAACGTTGCGCGATGTTGACGATGATCAAACCCGTGTTGTTTTGACGGCTCGTCTGGCAGGTGACGTCGCGACTGCGCGAATCGTCGAGCGTGCTCTTAGCATCAGACGGGCTCTCTATTCCGGCCGACGCGTTCCAGAAGTTGCAGCGAATGATCTCGCCAAGAGTGCGATCACTGAGTCATTGGCAGAACTCGAACAAGAGATTGAAGGGTTCCTCTTCGAGTCGCGTATTCAAGAAGAGCTGCTCTCAAACACTGCATCAATCATTCTAGAGGAAGGGAACCGCCTTAAGAGGGCGGCTGCCGGCCTAGTAGCCGGTCCTCAGGGCGAACAGGGTGGTGTCCTGTTGCGCGGTGAAAACCGTAATGAGTAGGGCGGGAAAAGGACGCGGCCTTGCTGCGCTTTCGATCACAGCAACCATCGTCGCGACGATGATGATCGGCGTCCTGTTGTTTCTTTGGATGCAGGCGAGTTCAGAGAACCACGTCTTTGAGCGCACGCGTGCCTTTGCGGATGTCATGCGGGTGATTCGCCCGGCGGTCTTACTGGTGGTCCTCCTTGGCTGGCGTCAAGCATTTGGCTGGCTTCATCGTCGCTCGATGGTAACCGATCAGACCTATAACCGTGCGATCGCGCTATGGCCGCGACTGGCAATCTGGGTTGCCTTGATCGAACTCACCCTTGGTCAAGGATATGTCTTGCTCGGTCTCGTCATGCTGGCGGGTTATTTGGCTTTTCTTCGATATCAGCAAGGGTGATCCAGCATGGTTGTCGAAAGTCCCCTCGCACTCTTCACGACGCTGTTTGGATGGCAGTTCTACAACGCCATCTGGTTCACACTTTTGTCGACTGGGATTGCGCTCCTGCCTTTTCTTGGGGCGTTGATCGAGGCGCTGTTCAGCGATCGGGAAGACGGCCAGTTCGTCGGATCGGATCCTGTTGGGATCTATAAGAGGGTCGAGGCCAAGATCCTGCTGATGTTGGTTGTGGTTGCCCTTGCCGCCCAGCCTTCGAGTTTGACATCGATCACACCCGATACGATCACCTTTACCGCCGAGCCAACGTTGGTTAATCAAACGCCCGCCGAAATCACGGCGGCCAATCCAGGCAACACCTTCGGCGACACCGACTTCGCGGCTTTTGATGAGCTCGACCAAGCGGGCGTACGCTTGCCGATCTGGTGGTACGCCGTGCTACAGGCCTCTGCAGGCATCAACGCCGCGGTCATCGCCGGGTTCCCAGACATTGACTCACTTCGTGACATCACCCGATTGGCGCAATTCGCGCAAATCAGCGATCCAGTCGTGCGGTCAGAAGTTTCGGCCTTCTTTACGGATTGCTATCTGCCGGCGAAAACGCGCTTTGAACGGGAGAACCCTGAAGGCGCTGAATCAGTAGATCTTAGCTTTATCGGCTCACGTTTCTTCTTGGAAGAATTTCGGATCAGAAATGGTGAGGGGCCGCTGATCTACGATAAGCTTCGCTCAGAGGACGTTGTCGATGGATTTCCTTTTGATCCCAACCGAGATACCGAGTGGACGCCGGAGCTAGCACCAGACTCTGGCAAGCCAACGTGCAGTCAATGGTGGCTTGGTGATGGCCGTACGGGGCTCCGCGAGTTGCTACTGGCTCAGGTTGATATCTCGGAAGTAGGACTTGCTGACAGAATTGTAGGCGGCATCAATGTGCTCGTTCCCGATGGATTTGAAATCGAATTTCTCGAAGACCGTCTCATCCAAGATGTGCTCACGCGAAACCCGCCCTCAATTACCAACACATCTTTCGGCGAGTCGGCTTTCGAGCCGGGTGATGGTTTGATCGATGCCGGGTTACGCAATATCGTGCAACCGTTTTTCACAGCGGCAGGTGTCTTAGGTGCTTCGGCATTCTTCGCTCTCTTTATGGAGGTCATCACCCAAGTTCTTCCGATGGTGCAGCCGATGATCTTGATGGGAATCTTTGCTGTACTACCGTTCGCGATGGTCGTGTCTCGTTATTCTTTGTCTTTTCTAGCGATTGGTGCGATTGGCATCTTTACCATCAACTTCTGGCCGGTTCTTTGGCACATCGCCACATGGGTAGACGACAATTTAACATTGGCACTGTTTCCGGCGATCAATGCAGGTGGAGATTCGGGATCTGCCTTTCTTGAATTGATCTTCTCCGGCCGCGGTTTTTCTGGTGCAAGCGAGCCCAAAATAATTCTCTTGAATATGGTCACGGCAAGCTTGTTCCTAATTCTCCCAGGACTTTTTACTGTGGTGATGACTTGGGCGGGTTACCGTGCAGGTTCATCGATGAGCGCGCTAACGTCGAGCGCCACCAACAATCCAGCAGCCAGTGCCGCTGCATCCGGACCCGGCAAAGCTGCCTCCGGGGTCGTCTCAATTGGTCGACTGGCTGCGGGCAAGAAACTCGCCGGAAAGAAATGAGCCTTTTAACCGTCTGCAATAACCAAGGAAGTAAGCTAAGAACGAATTACTTGTAGCTACCGTTCGGATCTAGCCCACTGTCCTGTTCACCGGAAAAGAAGTTAACACCATATTCCGGATCTGATCCTATCGGGTCACCATAGTCGTCATCCTCATCGTCGTCGGCTTTATAGCCCCCACCCAACAAGAGTAGTAAGAAGAGGCTACAGTATGCCAACACTATTTTAAGGAGGAGAACGAAAAGACACTCCATCAAATACAAGAGAACTCGAAAAAACACAGTCAGGAATGATCTCAAGTTCATGTCAATCCTGTGCATATCGAACGCCTCCCTATGATTTATTGCCAATACAAATCGGGCACAGATTATGACGCTAGCATCGATCACCCAGGCCCTGCGGCGTGACGCTCATCGCAATTCAACTTCCTTTAAGAGTATAAACGTTCGCAGGCGGGCGGATTATCCCTGTGCCAATCGCTTGAAATACATCGCCCAGCTCGTTGGCCTGCCACCAACGCATTTTAAGCTGCTCTATCAAGATCTCGTCGACAATCTTGCTGGCCATATCCTATCTTGTACAACAGCATGTGATCACAGCGATCATTTGGATCATCTCCTCTACGTTTCCGAACGTGCGCTGACCATCCGGCAGTGCTACCTCTTGCCCGAAAACACGCCGCCTGAAGAGATAGCGCGAAGGAGCGACCACTGGACTTATGGTGTTTTTCTTGCTGCGCTTTTTCACGACCTTCGAAGCCTGGCCGCGGCATCGTCAGAAAGTTCGTCAGTTGACCTAGAAGCCTTAGCGCAGTCGCTCGTGCCAGATATCGGCTTGCAATGGCTTTCTTCTGAACCCGATCTCGTAACGTCTTGGCTGGCTGTCGTTGATGGCGACTTGGTTCGAGCGGGTGTTCTTGGCGCGATCGTAGGGCAAGTCGTCGAGTCGATGGCTGATAAAGATGTGTCTCATAGGGCAGGAGACGACGATCTGTTCACCACCGGCGAAAAAACGGAAATGGATAAGTCGTCAGCTGCCTTGGATCTGGCTAAAGGGATCGGGGAACTCGTTGTCAGCGGTCGGCTTAAGATCAACGTTGCTGAAGAAGCTTGGGTGACAGCGACGGATCTTTGGATCAGTCTAAGAGGGGGGCTCGATGTCATCCGTCAATGGGTCGCGGAAAATACCGCGAGCTTTCCGCTGAAGAACAACGAGCTTCTGGATCTCTTCCAAGAGAGTAAAATCTGCAAAGTTCACCCACAAAAGCAACAAGCGGTCTGGCCGATGTGTGTCAAGCAAGGCCTTGAGCAAAAGAAAATCTTGCTTGTTCGAATGCCTATCGAAATCATCTGGCCCGACCCCTCTGACTATCCTCCACTTTTCGAAGGCCAAATCACGTCTCGGAAGCAAACCTCGGCGGCACTAAGCGGCGACCAAGCTCGTCTTCCATTTGCGTAGACATTCAGGGCTGGTAAGTTAAATCGAGCTCCAAGCACAGCTAAAAACAGACCATCCAGACGGCCGCCTGATCGGCTGTCACGAAGCCATAGCTGTTGATCCATTGCGGTAAATGGTGGCGCATCGACATTGTCGAGATCGTCGACGGCATCTTCACGCTCACCGCGATAGTTGACCACCGCACTTGCGCTGAAGACTGCGCCGGATAAAGGAGTTGCCTTGACCCTCGTGCCCCAATGCTCGACGGATTGTTGGCCAAAGCCGAGCAAATTGAATAGATTGTTCAGGTCTTTGAGATCTCAATTTCAAGGACTTTGGGAATTCAATCGAGATTCGAAGGGCCAGCCGCTGGTTCGATGGTAAAAGGAAGTTCGTCAAAAGCAAAATCTGGATGAATATTCTCACGTTTCCATGTCTCATCGGCTCGCTGGTCCGTCCGTAATGACCGATCAGTTGAGTGGTCGTTCGTCATATAAAGAGGGATGGCTGCGATTGCGACTAAGAGCAGGGTAGCAGCAACCAACTGGCTACCAAGATAGAAATAGAACTTCTTGTCTAACCATTCGCTGTCATCGACCTCTTTTGAAGGATGGTCTGTCTCTGACATGGCATAGCTCCAAGGATGACCAGATCTCTATCTTCATCAACGCTTAATAAATTGCCTGTTAAAAGTTAATATCGGGAAAAGAACTGTCGATAATTGAGGTTAAAGGCGTTCCAATCACGAAGCCAAAGAAAATGCCATCACGTCATCCGCGAATTGATGATGGTAACGCCGCAATACTAACGTGACGCTACCGTTATTGGGGATGCCTTGATTAGGTTGTTGTCAGGTGAAATCGACGGTGCTCTGCTTCCCGAAGAGGCGATGCTGAAAGAAGATCATGCTGCCGGCCTCGGCTATCGGATCGCAGTAGTCAGTTCACCGGTCAGAGAATTTGACCCCGTCGACGCCATTCTCAAAAGCCGTGCCAATGTTACGCCTGCGAGGC
>JBOEHJ010000001.1:0-89313 GCA_050633905.1 Geminicoccales bacterium | reverse complement strand
TGTGACCACGTCATTTGGTTTTTGCCGATTGAACCTGGGGCAACGATATGCGGCCAAGTTTTGAAGGTTGGTATTGGGGCGTTCGAACGATGGCTCTCGTCGTTGAAACAAAAGCTTCTTGGAGGCTGTGCAATCGTTAAGATTGCATGATCGGTTAGTCAAAAGTTCATGATAGGCAGTACCGAAGCATGAAGATGTCTATGGCATATTGGTTGCCATGGAAAAGACCGATCAAATCCACTGGGGTGTTCTCGAAGCGCGTGGCTTGGCAATGCTGTCCAATGCCGGGCTCAATGCTAACTGGCAATCACAGCCAAAAAAAATGGCGCCCGTGTCGGACACGGACGCCAGAAGTAAGCAGGTAGCAACGCAAGATCATCAAGAACACCAGAACCCTGCCATCCACGTGATGGCGCGGGCTCAGGATTTGGAGAACAGGGATCTGGCGGTAAGACCACCGCCCGCGGGTGCTTCGGCAACTGTAACCGAGGCGATGTCGCCAGCCTTGGATGCCGTAACATGAGCCCAGCGAGCCTGTTCGTTGACTGAGTAATAAGGTGCATATTCCGGGACACTGGATTGCGCACGGACCTGGTTGTTCAGATTATCCAGAATGTAGACCTCGTTCTCCACATAAGCCGCAAGCACGGCATGGGCGAGATTGTGACGAACGTCGTTGACCACGACTAAGCGCAGCTGATCAGCAGCGAACCCCATCTGACGCAACGTCACATATTTTGCGATCGCATAGTCTTCGCAATCACCAGAATGCCTGAAGAATTCGCTAGGTGAGGCCCAATAGTCGCTCTTCCCGTAATTTCTGTCATCAGCGCGATAATGCCATTGATTGACGAAGCTGTTGACCTTGTGCAGCTGATCGATCTGCTTGGCATTGCGCTGTTGCTTAATCATTGTCTGCCAGGCCTGTACCGCCCGCGAACCGCAGTGGTTCGTATTCCTGGCACAAGCGTAATAGGCATCCTGTTCCCGGGCGATCTTCGACAATGCTTGCTGCCACTGGGGAATCGCCTCCAGCGAGTCTGTTCTATACTCCACTGTATTGAACAAGCTCGTCCCTTGGGCAATTGCGGGTGTGGCCGAGACAAAAGCGGCGGCGAGGGCGGCGACTTTGAGAAGGATGTTCATGGGGCGTTTACCCGTTTGCTTTTTGATCTGCGTTAAGATCAAATTACAGGCCCGCCGTTAACGAATGGCTTATTTTCTTAATGAGGAAATATTTACCCCAAGGCAATATTTGCCTAGAGCCTTGATGTCACAAGAATTTTCCCGCGGATATTTTTTTTCTTGTTACTTTTTTCAACTTACCAGGAAAATATTTTCCAGACACCTGCACTTATGATGAAGATTACATTCTACGTTACCATTTGTTTGACTAAGCTTTGGTTAAGTAATTTTACTATAAGACGACTTACAAGGCACATCTGGCAACCTATTCCGCCATAGCCTCAAAGGCACGCGGAACGAGCAGCTCAGACGTCGTCTTCGAGCAACTTGATCAACGCCTTGAACGGCAGAGTGACGCAATCATACCGGCTCTTGAAGTCGCGAACGGGCTCCAATGTTTGAAGGCCCGGCCAAAGATCCGCGAGTGCCTGATTCCGATCTCCCACCCCGCAAATAACCTCCGGCGCCTTCGTTTTCAACGCTGCCAATTCCTGACCAATCCCGTGATCGGCGATCAGGAAAGCTGAGGCCTCACAAAGAAGGCATCCCCTGGTTTTGTGGCCAATCTCAGTCACAAGATTACCGTCAAGCTTGAGATCAAGAGTCACTCGATCGCCGCAAAGGGGGTTATCGATGGTCGCCGTGCGATCGGGGTTCTCCAGACGAGCAAGCCTTCTCGCCTTTTTCGCAAGCGCGACAATCGCTTCTTGATAGAGGTCGATGCTCATTCCTTGAGCGCCGCCAGAGCTTCTTTGGTATCGACATCGATCAAGGCGGCCTCATCATCCATCTCAATCTCGCAGACATCCTCCCCATGGGCCCCGATCAGGTGGCGCGCTCCGACATCGCCTTCAATCCCCCGCATCTCCTCGATATAGTCGCTCGAGAACAAGACGGGATTACCGCGTTTACCGTTCACGACCGGCACGCAGATCGAGCGTCCCTCGATCGGCTCGAACGCGGCGATCAGCCGATTGATATCCGCCGATTGAATGCGTGGCATGTCACCAAGCCCAACCAGGAAACCTCTGGTATTCGCAGGTAGGACATTGAGCGCCGTTCGAAGCGAGGTACTTAGGCCCTGGGCATAATCCGGATTGTGAACCACGGTCACTTTGCGCTCCGCCAACACCTTGGCGACTTCATCAGCCTCATGTCCAGTCACGAGAATGACCTGATCCACCTTTGAGCTCAACATGGCGTCCACCGCATGCAACACCATCGCCTGCCCGTCGACATCCGCCAGAAGCTTGTTGACCTTGCCCATTCTTCTTGATTGTCCCGCCGCCAGCAGGAGGCCAACCACGCACCCTTCACGCAGCTTCTGTTCGCGTTCCCGCGGCTGCGGCCGGCTCGGTATTTCGCTCAAGAGACCTCCAACACCCATACCCATGATCTCATCTGATGTGATCGTCATGCCGGCGAACAAACGCTGCAAGACCCAATCGAAGCCGTTCAGCTTCGGCGAGCGCGCACAACCCGGCATTCCGAGCACGGTTCTTGATCCTAAACGGCCGAGCAGGAGCAGATTGCCGGGATCAACCGGCATGCCGAAATGCTCGACGGCTCCACCCGCTCGTTCAATCGCCTGAGGCAGGACATCCCGGCGATCAGTGATGGCGGAGGCACCGGCAATCAGGATCAGATCCCCTTGAACCGTTCCAAGCTTAACGGCCAGTGCATCGGCGTCATGGGGACAACGGATTTCACTGACCAGCCTGCCGCCAAGGGGGCTGAGTCGCGCCGAGGTGACACCGACGGTCTTGTCGAGAACGCTTTCCTTCGTCCCCGGCAAACGTGTTTGGATCAGCGTGACATCCATCGGCTTGAAGGCCGCGACTTCGAGAAGTGCCTGATCGTCAACAGCACCTGCCCGATCCAAGCTCATACCCGATAGAGCAAGGGTCAGTGTTGGCTCATCGACCGCAAAGGGAATGATCTTGATGGTCGCGATCATCTGCCCTTTACGAACCTTCGCCATCGCTGGCAAGGTTGCAAGGGTGATCGCCTCATCGACACGGTTCAGGCGATCAATCCTGGCGGGATCCAGGCACAACACCCCATCAGCCGAGGCGCGCAGATTGACCCGCCCGGTAAAAGGACGCTCCACCTCGATATCACGTCCTGCAGAGGCCGCGGCAATCCTGCCTGCCGCCTCATCCTCGGCAACATCATCCGGCCCAAGCTTGCAGGCCATCACCGTCTCGATGCCGAGACTCTCCAGAACCTCGATGTCCCCAGCCGTCAGCAGCCGTCCCTTCTTGAAGCGGACGTCGCCCGCATGAACGCCATGAGCGAGGAAACCTCCTTCCGCCTGATCCAGCGACATTGCACCAAACTTCATGTAGCCACCGTCTTGCGCAAGACTTCGGTCATCTGTGCCAGGATGGAAACCGCGATTTCAGCCGGGCTGACGGCGCCGAGATCGAGGCCCGCCGGACCATGGATACGCTTCAAATTCTCCTCGCCATGGCCAAGATCGCTCAACCGCTTCAGCCTTGCCGCATGAGTTCGCCGACTGCCTAACGAGGCAATGTAGAAAGCTTCGGAACGAAGGGCGACATCGAGGGCGGGATCGTCGAGCTTCGGGTCATGGGTCAAAGTGACGATCGCGGTTCGAGCATCGGGGGAGAGCTCATTCAACGCATCGTCCGGCCATTCCTGGCTGACCGCAACGCCCGGAAAACGCTGATCGTTGGCAAAGGCCCGCCTTGGATCCACCACGGTCACATCATAGCCACTCAAAGAGGCCATCGGCACAAAGGCCTGAGCAATATGGACAGCACCAACCACGATCAGGCGAAGGGCCGGGTTAAACGGCTGCACGAACAACGGCCCCTCATCCGTCTCTACCGTCAAACCACGATCGCGCCTGAGCGCCTCCAACACCACTGATTGTGCAGCCGCCTGTAAGCCGTCATCGCCTTCACCTGGCACGACCAGCTGTTGTCGCCCATTTTCAAGCCAGCGAAGAAGTGCAACCGGCTTCTTGTCGCGACGCGCCTGGAGAAGGCTGTCCACTATGTCCCGTTTCACGAAAGCAACCTTCTGTCGTCAATCCCAACGGTCGATGCCGACCAGGCATTAAAGATAGGACGGCATCACCCGAATGAACATAGGCCAGCGATCCAGTGGTATGACCACATCATTTGGTTCAGGCGGCCTCCGAAGAACTAGCCCAGAATTCCATGGGTATGCGGATTCTTGTCGGGATCGATGTGAGTTTTTCACGTCGAACCGACCACCAGCTCCGCGCAGCCCGTCGAGGCGATAAAGCGTCCACCGTTAACCCAATCGTAACCAGTAGATGGCTTAATGGGTTTTCGGATCTAAGCGAACCTCTTGGTCGCTTGCCAAAAGGAGACTTTCCATGCGCCGCTCGGCCATCGTTCTCAGCAGCCTCGTTTTCGCTTGCGGCATCGCCACCTCGTCGGTAACCGCACAAACGGCCGATGGCGTGCGCATGCCCTGCCATGATGCTGGCGAGATCGCAAAGCAGCTCTCCTCGAAGTACAAGGAAGCCCCGGTCGCCATGGGTCTGCAGTCCAATGGCAATCTCCTGCAGATCTACGCCTCCGACAAAAAGAACACCTGGACCGTGGTCAGCACCACGCCTAAGGGCAAGAGCTGCATCGTCGCCGCCGGCAAACGCTGGGAGGCTCTGCCCTTCGCCAAACTGGACCCGATGGCCTGAGTGGTATGACTTCATCCTTGACGTCGCGCGGCAAGCGACGTGACACCATCATTTTCAGGCTGATCGCAAGCTTCCCATTGAAACAAATGGCATCGTCACACTGCTGGTGATTTTTCGTACCAAAAAGAATCCGACGGAAGGCAGGCTTATCCTTGGACTTCCAGGCCCCGTCTTCGAAGGCAGTAAAAGAAACCCAATGAGGTGGTCACACCACCCACCCCTAGCGTAAGCCGTCTTCGCCCTTGATCTCGGATGCTTTCAAGCCGCCGACGCGCTGATGGACACGGCCACCGATCGTCATGACGATCACGTAGAGAAGCTCATCAGGGCGCGGCCCGTCGGGCAGTCCAACTTCCATCGCATCGAAATGGCTTCGGACATAGGATGCCTTGGTATGGGTAATCGGCACATCGAGCCTTGTCCCAGGACCACCCATCTTCTTAGCTGAAGGGACGATGGCCTTTTCATCACCAAGGCGCTCACGCATCGCATAACCACCCGGTACATGCCAAAGAGCGACATGTTCTAACTCACCATTGCTGCCGACGATGCCGCCCTTGCCGTAGCCATCGATGATATCGGGATCGCCGCCGAGAACCGCGATCAGACGTTCGCTAAGCTCGAGGCCAAGCGGTTTCAGGTTCTCCATGAACGGCGTGATATCAGGCTCATAGCGGCCGGCAAATGGGTTCTCGACGATAGCGAGGGCTGCTGCCTTTTGATGACGCGTGTCGACCAACGGGCCACCATCATGAAAGATATCCTCGACCGTGACTTGAATTTTTCGGACCTTAACCTCTGGCAAGACACACCTCCTTTGGGGTTAAATCGTTTTCGTGATGGTTCGCGATGAATGCGTCCGTTTGCGAAACACGCCGTGCTGGCAGTCGACCAACCAGGCGCTGTTGATCGCCAAGAGACAATGCCGCCGCCTTGATCAAGCCTTTTTTGACCAGCGACTCGGCGAGATCAACGCCCCGATCCAAAGCAGCAGCTGTCTCCTGCGCATCAAGACTTCCGACACCGATCGTCACCAACCGATCATGCAGATCTGAGTCCGGGTTTAGATCCCGGGCTTCAACGCGCTCGATGGCGGGATGCTCGGGTAGGTCGACAGCGTTCGCGATCAACGTCGAGGCCGCATCAGCGGCCGCGGCATCCCTGGCTAAGACGGTCACCGAATCAGCAATCCCCAAGGAATGGCTTCGACCATGACGCCCGCTGGTTGCCAAGCCACCGACACCGTCATCGGCCTCAAGGCTAATGCTGCCCAAGACCTTGGGCTGATCCGGCCGCGCGATCATAGCAATGTCGAAGCAGCTTTTGGGACCGAGCATCAGAGCGATATCGCCGCCATTGTTGACATACGCGCGATCAAGCGTTCGACTCGTCGTCAGCGCCGAAAGCACTTCATCTGCAACAGCACCGGCGACTGCGGCCATCGGCGTGACCCGATACGACCAAAGCGGTCGAACCGCCGCCTCCATCCGCTTTGCGACCAACCCTTTTAGGCTAAGGCCTGATGGTGGGCATTCGCTGCGAAGACTGGGTAACTCATCGACGAGATTAGCCAACATGGTTGCAAATCGCCGACATGCCGCGCGATAGGCGCGTTCCACCTCGTCCTGTTGCCCGTCAACCTTGATGATCAAATCGATCGGCCCGTGCTGCAGATGCAGCCGCTTGCCGTCGCTGAGCCAAGCCATCGAGGGTCCGCTCATCCCTCCACCTCGTCCCGATCTCGACGCGCTGCGCCCGCCCAGCTGAAATGCCTTTTCGCGACTGGCCAAGGATTGCTAGGCGTTGCAGCAACACGATGCTCGCTCCCGCGTTCGATGATGCTTTCGATATCGACCACGTGATCCATATGCCCACCTTGAGCCCGGTAGTCCTCCAGCCGCATGGTGAATTCAATGGGGGCGACCAAGGCTGGAGTCGGCACATAGCCGAAGGAGCCTTCCGGCATTCGTGTCACGTCGACCATCAGCGTGATGCCACCGCCCGGCCAGATGTAGACCGGCGCACCTCCCGCCGTGACATAGGTCAGCATCTCCTTGACCGAGCGCGTGAGCCGCACGGGATTATCGGTAACCCCCGCCCGAAGCGACCCCCCTGCCCCACCCATGAACAACACGGTGCAAAGTGCCGGTTCGCAATTCTCCGCAATCCGCTCGACCGACGGCGTCAGCGTTGGTGGCAGCTCTTTCTTTACAGGCCGAAGCTCGTCATCAAGTTCGAAAAATCCATGCTGTTCGCCGGTGGTAGAGACCATGAGCATGGTCAAGCCTGGCCAGGCGATTTTCGGGTTGAAACCTTCGATGATCGAGAGCGGATCGTCGATATCCGTTCCCCCCCAGCCGCTTCCCGGCTCTGCGACTTGAAAATACCGCCCAGGGGTCGATTTACGCCCCTTTATCTTGATCCCCGTGTCCTTGACGTCCAGGACCTTACCAGCCTGATGCTCCGATAGAACGCCGGTGATATGGTCATCGACCACCACCACCTCATCCACATGATCCACCCACTGCTTGGCGAACATACCGATCGTCGCTGAGCCGCAACCTACCCGCATGCGCTCTTCGGCCGTATCATTGACCACCGGTGGCTGCCCAGCTTGAACTCTAATCTGGGCACCCTCGTCGACCTGCATATCCACCGGCTTACCATTGCAGAGATCGAGCAAGGCCTGACAGGTCACGCGCCCTTCCTTCTTGCCGCCGCCGGTGAGGTGATGAACGCCGCCTAGCGACATCATCTGGGAGCCATATTCAGCCGTGGTCACATGACCGATCGGCTCACCGTCGACCCTGACCAGATTTCGCTCCGGCCCGAGATGGCGATCCGTGTCGATCTTGATCTTGGCACCGCAGTAGGAAAAAATACCCTCTGTCACAATCGTCACCATGTCAACGCCATCAAGCTTCTGCGCAACGATGAAGGGAGCCGGCTTGTAATCAGGATAGGTGGTCCCTGCCCCAATGGCCGTGACGAATGCGTTTTCAGGCGTGACCAGCTCGCCGTCCCAATCCTCGCCTTGCTGCGCGAAGGGCACAAGCTTGCCGCCCTGCTCCTCGGTGCGCGCAAGCAAGGTCAGCGGGTCAAGGCGCACAAGTTCACCATCATGATTGGCATAACGATCGCAAGCCCCCACCTTGCCTGGCTTGATGTAACACATCACCGGACAAGCATCACACCGGATGCGATCCGGCGCGGTGACTTGGTCTGAGTTTGGCTTCTCGTTCATTACTCTTTCCCAGCCCGGCTGGTGGCGCTATCGCCTGCCTGGATCGCTGCCAGAATTCGGTCAGGCGTTGCCGGTGTTTTATCGATCATGACACCGGTGGCATCGCGGATCGCGTTTAGGATGGCGGGTGCTGTTGGGATCAGTACATGCTCGCCCAGCCCCTTGGCGCCGTAAGGCCCGGCTTTGGCCGGCTCTTCGATGATGATGGTCTCGATCCTCGGCATATCACCGATCGTCGGGATAAGATAATCATGCAAATTCTCGGTACGGCCCGGTACGTAATTCTCCATTAACGCCATACCGATGCCTTGGGCAACACCGCCCTCAACCTGGCCCTCCACCATGAGCGGGTTGATGGCTTTGCCGACATCATGGGCAGCCACGAGGCGTTCCAAATGAACCGTACCCAGGGCCATATCCACCTCGAGCTCGACCAGATGTGCCCCATAGCCGAAAAGCGCGTAGGGCTCTCCCTGCCCCTGTTCATCAAGCCCGGTTGTTATCGGATCAAAGGTCTCTTGCACCAAGGCAACAAAACCCTCTACATCCACCGGCAACGTTGCAAGCTCTACCTTGCGCACCACCTCAGCATCTCGAATTGTCAGCATTCCATCACTAAGGTCGAAGGTGGCTTGCTCGGATGCATTGCCATAGCGGAGCAGTGCTCTTCGTAAAGCTGAACCGGCGAGCTTAGCCGCATTGCCGGAAATGAAGGTTTGGCGAGATGCTGAGGTCTTACCGGCATCCGGGGTCTGATCGGTATCAGCACTCCAAATCCTGAACCGGTCAATCGGCAAACCAAGCGCATCCGCCGCGATTTGCGGGATCACCGTCGAAGCCCCCTGGCCGATATCGACGGCACCTTGGAAGATGACCACGGTCCCATCTCGATGCAGCCCAAGTTTGATCGTTGATGGATTAGGCAGCCCAGTATTGCCGCAGCCATACCAGCAACAGGCCAAACCGACACCTCGTCGTCGGACACCTATATCTGCATTCGCATCGTCACGACGAGACAGCGCACGCTGCCAGTGAGGTTCGAGGGCTACGAGGCAGCCTTTGATCCCGATCCCATCTTCGAAGACCTGACCGGTCACCGTAGGAACGCCATGATCGAGGGCATTTCTCAGGCGGAAAGCGAGCCGATCCATGCCGATCGCATCGGCCAGCTGATCAAAGAGTGTTTCCTGGGCGAGCGCTGCTTGCGGCACACCGAACCCGCGAAAAGCGCCAGCAACAGGGCCGTTGGTATGAAAGGCGCGCGCTTCAGCCCGGTAGTTGGGAACGATATAGGGGCCAGACGCGTGAACCGGCACGCGACTAGCGACGGTCGGCCCCCAAGACGCATAAGCACCAGTGTTGAAATTCCCCTCGAAAGCAAGCGCGGTGATCGCGCCATTCTGTTTGACACCGGCGCGCATGCTGATCCGGCTGGGATGACGCTTGGTCGAAGCCTGCATCGATTCGGGCCGGCTATAAACCAACCCGACTGGCCGTCCATCGCCAAGTTTCCAGGCAGCAAGAGCGACATAGGGCTGCGTGGAAAGATCCAGCTTGGAGCCAAAGCCACCACCTGTTGCGGTCGGCAGGATGCGTACTTGCTCTGGCGGCAGACCCAAGATGATGGCGAGACCATCGCGGTTCATATGGGGGGCCTGGGTGCAGGCCTGGACCTCAAGACGATCGCCCACACGGCGCGCAAAACCAGCCTCAGGTTCGATATAAGCGTGCTCCACCCAGGCCGTTTCGATCACCCGTTCAATCACCGTATCGGCCGCAGCGAAGCCCTCATCGACGTTACCGGCAGCGACCCTGCCGGTTGTGAGAAGATTGCCGGGACGTGCTTCATGAAGGCGGACAGCGTCGGTTTTCCTTGCCTCATCCATCGTCAATGTTGCCGGCAGTTCTTCCCATGTGATCGGGAATATGCTCGCTAACAGCGACCTGATCGCGCCCGCCTCGCCGACCACGGCAGCAACCGCCTCGCCTTTAAATCGGGCAACCTCCTCAGCAAAAACCGGCTGATCGGCGAAAGGAGGGATTACACCATGGCAATTGTCGCCCGGGACGTCCTCGGCGGTCAGCACGCCGATCAGGTCAGGAGTTTCTTGGATAAACGATGAAAGGTCGCCGAGGGTAAAACGCGCATGATGGTACGGCGATCGGATCACGCGGACTAGGAGTGCATCCGCCGGCAAGCCATCGGCCCCGAAGAGATCGCTCCCATTGATCTTGGCCTGTCCATCGAGACGCTGGATCGAACACCCGACGGCGTCACTGCGATCGACGGTTTCGGTCTTAGCAGATCGTGCCTCGGCAAGACCTGCCGCCATCACCGCATCTACGATTTTTTGATAGCCGGTGCAGCGGCAAAGTACGCCGCCAAGCGCATCCCGAACGTCACTCGAACTGGGACGTTCATTCTTCGCCAACAGCGCGAGGGCGCTCATCAGCATACCAGGTGTGCAAATCCCACATTGAGCTGCACCGTGATTAAGAAAAGATTGCTGCAGGCGACGCCCGAGAGGATCCTTGCAAAGGGCCTCGATGGTGATAACCCTTCGACCTTCGACTTGCGACATAGGGACCATGCAAGCACAGATCATCTCGCCATCAAGCAGCACGGTGCAGGCACCGCAATCACCAGCGTCGCAGCCGACCTTTGTACCGGTTAGCCCGAGGCGTTCGCGCAAAGCTAGGGTCAAACGCTCGGTCGGTGGCGCCTCGATCTTGACAGTCTTACCGTTAAGGTCAAAGGCCGTCTTGATGATGTGACCGCCCGTCAACCCTCTGCTCCCGCCGCTGCGCTGACCATGCGTCGAACGAGTTCGAGGGCAGCATCACGCCGGTAACCAGCTGTGGCACGGATATCGTCGATAGGCGAAAGCGACGCCAGATGATGCCCGCCAACGATCCCTGACAGGGTGGCGGGGCGTTGGCCGATTAGTGCCCGCTCCAGGTCGAAAAGCCGGGTCGCGACGGGCGAACAAGCGCCGAGTGCGATACGCACCTCGGTCACCTTGTCTTCGAGAACATGGAGGCGGACGGCGGCCATCACGATGGAAATCACCAGATATTTTCGCGCCCCAAGTTTTTTGAAAATGCCGACGCCAGTTGTACTCGCCTCAGGGATGATCACCGCCGTCACAAGCTCATCATCACGCCTTGCCGTCGCCCGGTAGCCGGTGATGAAATCCGAAAGCGGCAAAAGGCGCTGGCCGGTCGATGAGCTGAGTTCAACCTTGGCATCAAGCGTCAGCAGAGGCGGCACACTATCGGCGGCCGGCGAAGCGTTGCAAACATTGCCCCCGATCGTTCCGGCATTTTGAATTTGCACCGAGCCGATCTCGCGGGCCGCCAGCTTCAAACCATCGAAAGCTGGCGGCAAATCGGCGTTTACGACATCGCTCCAGGTGACGAGAGCTCCGAGACGCCAAAACTGGTCTTCCAACGTGATACGTTTCAGGCTCGACAAGGCGGAGATGTCCAGCACAGGCTGTTCGATCGGTCTGTCGACATGGGCGGGAAAAACATCCGTGCTACCAGCCAGCACGGACCAGGGCTGGCTAGATAGCAGATGAAAGGCCTGTTCCAGTGTTGTAGGACGCGCGAACGGTATCAACTCTCCTGTCACCACCCTGCTCTGCTCTCAGATACCTCCGAGATATGCTTTAAGATTTCTGAGCTTGAACCGCCCCTAGAGGCTTGTCAAACCTCAGCACGCGATTGGACTTGGCGGCAGCGGGCAAATCCATTAGAGCCCTTAGAGGACATCAACCTAGCCTTAGAGACGATCAGCCGATGCCATCCAGCAAGATGTTGAGTTCAATCGCCTCATCCGTCACCGTGCTTGCCGTAATTCTGCTTGCCCTGATGCACGTGCTCGGCTTTGCGACCGCCGAACTCAATACCCTCACCCTTAGCGCCATCGTCATCGCTGGAACCGTTGCCTGGTTGATCCAAGCCAAGCAACCCTGCCCCGGCTGCAGCAGGCTCTACGGCTACCGTTTCCGCTTCATGCATGCTCGGATCTGCCGACATTGCGGCGCAGAATTCGATCTTTAGTGGTGTGACCACATCATTTGGTTCTTGAGGCCTTTGGAGAATGAGCCTTCAGGTTCGAGGGTATACCGGTCATCGTCGGGGCCAAGTTGAGATATTTTCGAGTGGTTTCTTCGCCTGGTCACTGCTGCCGACAGGCTGATAACGAGAACGCAAGGACCCTTTTCGACACAAGCCCCACCATCGAGCAGTGCTGGCGATGTCGCAATGACGATATCGAGGCTCGCTTGCAGGAGGTTGTTGCCTCCCATCGCGGCTCATCATGCCAGCCTCTGGCCAGGCAGAGGGCCAGAGGCTACGCTTTGATCATCGCCTAAAGCGATCAACACACAAGGAAAGCCCATGCAAAGGCTAGATATCGCCCAGAATGCACATGCTGGAGACACTAGATGACCGAGCTTTGTGATCGCCTTGCAGTTGATCTTCGACAGTTGATCGGCGCCAAGGAGATTTCGCCGGTCGAGCTTCTCGCTTCCTGCAGGCAACGTATCGATCAGGTCAACGGTACGCTCAATGCGATCGTCGCCGATAGCTTCGAGCGTGCGGCAAGCGAAGCTGTGGCCGCCGAGAAGGCTGTCCTCGATGGCGAGCCCCTTCCACCGCTTCACGGTCTGCCGGTCGGGATCAAGGACCTTGTGCTGACCGAGGGTATTCGGACGACCTTTGGCTCCCCACAATTCGGGACATTTGTGCCGGAGGCTGACGAGCGCCAGGTTACAGCCCTGCGCGGCCATGGCGGTATCGTGGTCGGCAAGACCAACACGCCGGAATTCGGTGCCGGCGCCAACACCGTGAATCCGGTTTACGGCGCTACCGGCAATCCCTTCGATCCCGGAAAAACCTGTGCCGGCTCGTCGGGCGGCTCGGCGGTAGCGCTGGCAACTGGCATGGTGCCATTAGCAACGGGTTCCGATATGGGCGGTAGTCTGCGTAATCCGGCTGCCTATTGCGGCGTTGTCGGGATGCGTCCGACTCCGGGCGCAATCGCCGATGAAACCGCACAGCTCGGCTACTCACCGCTCGGCGTACAAGGACCGATGGCGCGATCCGTCGCCGACCTCGCCTTGCTCTACCAAGCGATGGCGGATGACGATCCGCGCGATCCGCTCGCCTATCCCATCGACAAATCCGGGCTCTCGCCTCTGCCGGAGGTCGACCTTGGCGGCATCAACGTTGCGATTAGCGAGGATCTCGGCTTTGCTCCGATCGACAACGATATCCGCAAGACCTTCAAGGCCGCCATGGCCAGGATCGAACCCCTTTTCGCCGGAGCCAATGCCGCCAATCCACCCATGGAGGGGGCCGATGAGGCCTTCGAGATTAACCGAGCACTCAGTTTTGTTGCTGCGCATAAGCAGGTTTATTACGAGACGCCGGACATGCTCGGCCCGAATATCGTGGCCAATGTCGAACAGGGCCTGCTCATGAACATGACGGACGTGGCCAATGGCATGACCGCGCATACCCGAATTTACCGCCAGTTCGTGTCCTTCATGCAGGATTACGACATCCTGATTTGCCCGGCCATGTCCGTCTCTCCCTTCCCCCATGCCCAGCTCTATCCGACCGAAATCAATGGTGAAGTGCTGCGCACCTATTTCCACTGGCTGGCCCTTGCCTATGGCCTGACCCTGACCAGCCATCCCGTGGTCTGCCTGCCCTGCGGCCTTGATCACAACGGGATGCCATTTGGCATTCAGGTCTGCGGCAAACGTGGCGGTGACGTTCGTGTGTTGGCCATCGCACAGGCTCTGGAGACGGCCTTGAACGATATCGACGGGTTGCAGCGCCCGGTCCCGGACCTCAAGCCGCTGAGACGGTAATTCAGGAAAGAAGAGCTATCGAAGGAAACGTTCCTTGACCACGATTCGCGATATCCGCCTGATCCCACTGGCGTTCATCATGGGTGAAGGCAAAGCTTACGGCATGGCACGGGGCAAAGTCGCAAGCCGTGAATCCGGATTGATCGAGGTTGAAACCGAAGACGGCTTGGTCGGCATCGGCGAGGCTTTCGGACCGCTCAAGGCCACGATTGGCTATCTGGATCTGATGAAAGACGCCTTCATCGGCCGATCATTGTTCGAACCTGAGCTGGTTTGGTCCGATCTGATTTCCAGACGCTACCATCTCGGGTTGCAGAACCAGATGACCGCCTGCTACAGCGGCATCAACATCGCTTGCTACGATGCGCTGGGTAAGACGCTGGGCGTGTCGGTGGCCAACCTCCTTGGAGGACGTGGCAAGGAGCAGATACCTGCCTATGCTTCAGACGGCTATATTACCGACGATCCCGAAAACCAGCTGCCGACCCAGCTTGAATATTTTGCCGAACTCGGCTTTCCCGCAGCCAAGATCAAGATCGGCATGAGCCCGACATCGGATGAGGCACGCTGCGCGCTCGCTCGCGAGCTACTGGGCGATGACACGCTCATTATGGTGGACGCCAATGGCAATTACACGGTCGACCTGACCCTTGAGAGTATGTCTCGGATCACAGCCCATGGTATCCATTTCTATGAGGAACCGCTTCCGCCTCAAGATGTTCTTGGCTATCGAGAGCTTGGGCGTCGGGGCACGATGCCCGTTGCCACCGGGGAAGCACTGTTCACGATCCACGATTTTGCCAGGCTAACGCATCCCCGCGCTGCCGACATTCTGCAGCCGGACCTGACCCTTTGTGGCGGCTTCGATCAGGCTAAGGGCATTGTCACCCTCTGTCAGATCCATAATCTCCGCTATTCGCCCCATTGCTGGGGAAGTGCCGTTGGCCTGGCCGCAGCCCTGCATTTTCTCTCATCGATGCCGGACTACCCACACAGCGACCATCAGCCGACGCCACGCCTGCTCGAATATGATGTTGGCGAGAACCCGCTGCGCGACAAGCTCTTGATCAAACCTCTGGAAGCAGTCAATGGCATGGTCACCGTCCCTGACGGACCAGGCCTCGGGATCGAGCTTGATCCGGATATCATCAAGCGCTACCGGCTGGATGACTGAGGGGCTGTCTTTCGTGGTCATGCAAAAGAAGATCTTTCCGCCTATCGACATGATGCGCCAGCATACCATGTTTCTAAAGATGTAATCGAGGAGAGCCGGGCGATATGAGGCCGGCGCGAAAAGGATAAATCAATGTCAGCGACAACGAACGGGACCGAACCGACCATTGTCGAGATGATTGCCGACCTTGCCTGCCCATGGTGCTATATCGGCCTGGTCCGCCTTAAAAAAGCCTTTGCGCTTCGACCCGACATCGATGTCCGGCTGGTCTGGTGGCCCTATCTCCTCAACCCGCAGCTTCCCAAGGAAGGCATGGATCGCCAGACCTATCTTCGCTCCAAGTTCGGTGGCGATGCACAAGCCAAGCAGATTTATCAGCGCATTCGGGATGCAGGCGCCGAGGAAGGTATTCCCTTTGCTTTCGAGGACATGCCGCGTACCCCCAACACTGTTGCTGCTCAGCGCCTCATCCTTCTCGCCCGAAGCCAGGGATCTGAGCGCTTGATGATCGATACATTGTTTAAAGCCCTTTTCGAAGAGGGGCTTGATATCGGCAAACAGAACGTTCTGCTCGCGCTCGGTGAAAAAATGGGGATTGAACGGGGCGTGATCGAGGCTCTCTTTGCGGGTGACGATTATGGCGCCGATATCATTCGCAGTCACCAACGGGCGACCATGATGGGTGTGCAAGGTGTGCCCCTTTACCTGGTGAACCGGGAGCATGTCATCTCCGGCGCTCAAGCACCTGAGGTCCTAGCGGGGCTTCTCGATGTTGCCCAGACCGATGCCGTCGCCTGATCGCCACCTATCAAGAGATGAGGTTTTTTCGTCAGCGCGGCGTTCACGAGCACGCTAGGGTGGAAATCTAAGCTTGCGATCCCCCGAGTGGCGACCTAAAGCTATCAAATCATAGATTTTATCGTAGCGGCAGACGTCGGCGACATGGGGGATCGGACAGCATGGTCAGATGGGTGATCGCCTCGCTTCTGGCGTCCGTTCTCTTGACAACGACGGCGAGCAGTGCGTCGCTAGTCTCAGAGTTTGCCGGCCCATGGTCAGGTCAAACCATTGAAAAGCCGTATGATACCGTCGAGGCTGAGATGATCGGTATTGAGATCGAAGAGCGTGACGATGGCTTCGAACTTTCCTGGAATGACCTCAGCCCGAATGGTGAAGAGGCACTGAGCGGTCAACCGCTTATAGCTTATTTTGCAAAGACCGATCGCGATGGCGTTTTTGAAGCCCAGCCTGAGGACGGCTCATTTCTCGACCAAATGTTCGCCTCCCCCGAAACGGGCAATCCACTGGACGGCGAAAACCTCCTTTGGGCCCGCATTGATAGCGAAACGCTCTCCGTATACAGCCTGAAGATCGATGAGAACGGCCAGTTCGACCTCGATCACTACAGCTGGGTTAGGACTGATGGCGGGCTCGCTTTGCATTATCGACAGCAGACCGAAGCACTCGGTGACGAGATGTCAATTAAGGGACTTCTAGTGCGGGCTGGGGGGTGAAGTGGTGATGATCAGACCTTGTGCAAGCCTGGGAACGGGCAAGTTGGCCAAGCAGTTCTGCCGCCTTGCTATACTTACCATTATTGTGACCTTGTTTAGCTATCAACCTTTGATGGCGGACGATCTTTCCCGTTTCTTCGGCAGCTTTGTTGGTCGGGCCTCTGTCGAAGATCTAAAAACGGGCACCGAGCAACTCCGCGACATCGATATCGTTGTCTCGTCACACAGCAAGGCCGGGCTCAAGATCGATTGGGTCACGGTTGGCTTGGTCGATGGCCGGCGGGACCTGCCTGGGGTTAAGCGTTGGTCGCAAACAGCGATTTTCGAACCGGCGGATGACAAGAACTTTATGATTGAAGTCGGCGAAGGCAGCCTTTTCAAGGAACGCAGCGATATGGAGGTCATCAAAGGTGACCCTGTGCGTTGGACTCGCATCGAAGGCGACACACTCCACGCCTGCTCCTTCGTTGTCCTCGAAGACGGCAGCTATGAGCTTCAGGTTTACCAGCGAATCCTGACCGATATCGGCATGGATATTCTGTTCGAGCGTATCGTCGATGGCGAGGTCGTTCGCCGGGTTTCGGGTTCGACTGTTCGTGCTGGATAGTGTTGGTATAACTCACCTTGCGAACCTCTTAGCCATAGCGAAGTAATATGATACTGGTTAATTTCGGGTAACTTTGTATGCGTTAATCATACTGAACACTCGTTAACTAATCATCACAATCGATTGCAATCTTTATTTTGATTACGTTTGCCGGAACGTCATCAAGATCGGGATTGCTCATGGCTTCGAACAAGCGTTCACGGACGATCGGCCGCGGTATTGCTGTATCAGCAGGCCTTGTTCTTCTGGCGGTCGCCGCATCAGAGATCGAATCGTCCTGGCTCCAATCTGAGATCTTGAACGGTATTGGCCAAGAATTGACCTTTGATGTTCAAGAAGGCCCCCACCCCGATGCCTACAATCCCAGCGAAGGGCCACATAATCGACGTCTCGGCTATGCCGATCTCGACCGGTTTTCGGATCGCCTGGAGACCAGAGGGTTTGAGGTCACCCGCCAAGCCGGCCTGTCCTCAAGACATCGGCAATTCGTTGATCTCGGTGGCTTTCCGATCTTCGATGAGAAGAACCAGGCGGGCCTGAAGCTCATCGATCACAAGGGTGACGTCATTGCTGATGCCGCTTTTCCGGCGAGGGTCTACCCGTCATTCGAGGCCATTCCGCCCTTGGTCGCGCGAACCCTTCTTTTCATCGAAAATCGCGAATTGTTGGATCCCAATGAACTAAGGCGCAATCCGGCCGTCGATTGGAGCCGGCTCGCAGCCGTCTTGCCTGGGCTCGCTATCCAGATGGTCGACCCAAGCAGGAATGTAGCCGGTGGCAGTACCTTGGCAACACAGCTTGAGAAATTCCGCCATTCCCGGGATGGCCAGACCCATGGCCCGACGGACAAGCTTCGTCAAATGGTCTCAGCCACCATGCGCGCCTATCACCCGAGCAGCAATACGACCGATTACCGCCAGGGGATCGTTCTCAATTACCTGAACGGGACACCGCTCAGCGCCAGAGCCGGCTTTGGCGAGGTCAACGGGCTGGGCGATGGCTTATGGTCATGGTTCGGTGCTGATTTCGATCGCGTCAACCAGCTGCTGTCAAAACCGGCCCCGACGATCTTCGAACTTTGGAACAAAGCGAAGGCCTATAAGCGGGTTCTCGCCCTTCTGATCGCGCAACGGCGGCCTTCCTATTACCTGATGGAAGGTAGAGCTGACCTTGTGGCACTCTCTGATCAACATCTCAGGCTCCTCATTGCAGAGGGCGTCATCGAGGCAAAACTCGGCGAAGCTGCCCTGGGCATCGAGCTGACATTCCAAGAACAACCTCCAGTCATCGAGACAAGCTCCCATCTAGAGCAAAAGGCTGCGAATGCGCTTCGCACCGAGCTGCTCGGGCTTCTGGGTGTCAACAATCTGTATGAACTGGACCGCTTTGATCTCACTCTCGACAGCACCATCGATGTCGTTGCTCAGCAACAAGTGACCAATGTCTTGAAGAGCCTACGAGATCCAGAAGCCGCATCGAGCCTCGGGCTCTACGGGCACCGTCTCCTGCGGCGCAATCAAAGCAACGATCCTTTGATGATCAGCCTTACCGTCTATGAACGCGGCGACGATGCAAATGCTCTCAGAGTTCAAGCGGATAACCTCGATCAACCCTTCGACCTCAACAAGGGCGCCAAGCTAGATCTTGGCTCGACGGCAAAACTCAGAACGCTGATCACCTATCTCGAAGTGATCGCCCAAATACATCAGGACCTCGCCGACGCCGATCATGGGGAACTTTCGACCATCGCCCGGACGGGACCTGATCCCCTGACCCGCTGGGTCGCTAAAACCCTTGCCTGGAGTGACGATCGCTCGCCCACCTACCTCCTCGAAGCCGCGATGGCCAAGCGCTATTCCGCCAATCCCCACGAGCGGTTCCGCACCGGTGGCGGGCTCCACCGCTTCGCCAACTTTAACAAGAAACACAATAACCAGGTAGTGACGGTCGCCCAGGCGATGCGCCATTCGATCAATCTACCCCTGATCCGAATGATGCGCGATATCACCAACTACTATATCGGCGAAGCCGGACATGCGGTGTTGAAGGATCGGAACCACCCCATGCGGCGCACCTATCTGGAACGCTTCGCCCATAAGGAGGCAATGACCTTCCTGCGCCGCTTTCACCGCGAACTCGCCCATCTCGACCCTGATGCGGCGCTCGATCACCTGGTCAGGCGAATCAGGCCGACCAAGCACAGGCTTGCTGCCCTTCACCGCTTCATCCGCCCGAACGCAAGTCTCGATGAATTCTCGACCTTCATGCGATCCCAGCGCGCCGCAGGAACGCAGTCGGCGGCAAAGCTCGCCAAGCTCTACAAGAGCTATGATGTGGAACGCTTCACGCTCAGCGATCAAGCTTATCTGGTGCGCCTGCATCCCTTAAATCTTTGGCTTGGGCGCTATGTTCAAAGCCACCATGCGCCGAGCTTCCAAGAGGCCAAGGCTGCAAGTATAGAAGCGCAAAAAGCGGGCTCCGCCTGGCTTTTCAAGACCAATCGTTACCGCGCTCAAAATCAACGCATCCGAGAGGTTCTGGAGGAGGATGCCTTCATCTCGATCCATGCATCCTGGAAAAGGCTCGGCTATCCCTTTGGCTCACTGGTACCGTCTTACGCGACTTCGATCGGTAGTTCAGCTGATCGGCCAGAAGCACTCGCGACCCTGATCGGTATCGTGTTGAACGACGGCATGCTTCGCCCGACCACGCGGATCAAAGCACTCCATTTCGCCGCGGCAACACCCTATGAGACCAAGTTCGAGCGCCGTGCACAGGCCTCAAAACGCGTGCTGCTTCCGGAAATTGCCTCAGTCGTCCGGCGTACCATGATCGATGTGGTCGATAACGGCACGGCGCGGCGGCTTCGGGGTGGGTTTGATAGCGCCGATGGTGTCCCAATGCCTATCGGCGCCAAGACCGGCACAGGTGATCATAGAAAGAAAACCTTCGATCGCAGGGGCAATCTTTTGACCAGCGAAGCCGTCAATCGATCAGCAACTGTGGTCTTCTTCATCGGTGATCGCCTCTTTGGCAATCTCACGATCTTCGTCGCAGGCGAGGACGCGGATCGCTACACCTTCACCAGCTCGCTGCCAGCCCAACTTCTAAAAGCACTTGCCCCTGCGCTCAAGCCTCTAATGGAAGACGGTGATGTCCTCACGGTCGAAGCGGCTTCGGTGGAGGATTAAGGGAACGCCTTCAGCAGACGACACTTGGCCATAGGCCGTCAGAAACATGGCCGCAGCATTTTGATTGTCGACGAGGTTGGTCACAACCAAATGATGCGGCCATGCCACCGCCTTAACATCATGCATCCGGCTGATGCTGTGGTGCTGCTCTTTGAAAGGCCTCGATCTCGTGGCATCGTTCGTTGATCGCCCGGATGGTCGGATAGGCCCTAAGGTCGAATTCATAGCGCTTGGCGTTGTAGACCTGCGGCACCATGCAGATATCGGCCAAGGTCGGCTGATCGCCAATACAAAAGTCGCCAGGCGCTTCCTTCACCATCACCTCCACCGCCTCGAACCCCTTGGCGAGCCAGTGATGGTACCAATTGCCCCGCTTCTTCTGCCCAGCGCCGAATTCGCTCTCCAAAAGCTGTAGAACCCGGAGGTTATTGAGCGGATGAACATCCAAGGCGATTATCTGAGCAATCGCCCGTGACGTCGCCCGCTGGATCGGATCTTTTGGGAGCACCGGGTCTTTAGGATAAGCCTCTTCCAGATATTCAATAATGGCGAGTGACTGGCTGATTCTAAGCTCACCATCGACGAAGAAAGGCACGAGGCCCTGGGGATTGACCGCTAGATATTCATCGGCACGCTGCCCGCCGGCCCGCAAATCGACCGGGATCTGTTCGGCCTCCAGCCCCTTCATCTGCAGCGCAATTCTCACCCGATAGGCTGCGGAGCTGCGCCAATAATCGTAAAGCTGCATCTGGTCGTTTCCTTCAATCGAAAATGGCTAGCCGGCGAGGCGTCTCTCGACGTGGGAAGAGCTACCCGCGCCGAGAGGTCTCATCAATAGGGGCCGCTAGCTTTCTCGCTGCTTGTCTCACCACGAGCAACGGCGATCGCCGCCTGACAGGCACCAGCCATCAGCCTTGCGTCCGATTGGATGGTCACGAACTGATAGCCCTTCTCAACGCAGCCACGGGCATAATCCGGGCTCATAGTATGGATGCCCGCGACTTGCTTGCGCTTCTTGCAACCGTCCAAGATCTTGTCCAAGGCCGCGACCATATGCGGCTCGGTCAAATCGACCCGCTCCTTGCCACCCATGCTCTGAGCCAGGTCGGCAGGGCCGATATAGACGCCATCGAGCCCAGGTGTATCGAGGATCGCATCGAGATTGTCGACGGCTTCCTGGGTTTCGATCATGGCGAAGGTCAGCACCGTGTCATTGGCATGGGCTGGATAATCGCTGCCGGCATAGAGGATCGCGCGGGTCGGGCCGAAACTCCTGAAGCCATGGGGTGGATAGCGGCAGGATTTGACGAACTGCTCGGCCTGCTCCGCTGTATTCACCATCGGGCAAATGATGCCGTAAGCTCCGGCATCCAGGCTTTTCATGATGATACCGGGCTCATTCCAGGGAACCCGCACCGTGGGCACGGGATCTTTGTGCGACATGGCCTGGAGCATGCCCAAGGCCGCCTGGTAATCCACTGGACCATGCTGCATGTCGATGGTCAGGCTGTCCCAGGGCTGGGATGCCATGACCTCGGCTGCAAAGCCTGTCGGTATTTGCAGCCAGCCATTGATGGCGGCTCCGCCGCTCGCGAATAATTCTCGTAGCCGATTGGCCCGCATTCCTGCCTCCCATTGATCTAGATGGTCTTATACCTGACCCAGGTCAGAGCCGGACGCAAGAGGCAGTTAGCGAGGATCGGCGCGGCAAAGGCCTTTGCCTCACCGCGCCTTCAAATCAGCCGTTCTATTGGCGAATGCCCTCCAACCCGATCACCA
Organism: Geminicoccales bacterium; assembly: GCA_050633905.1. Lineage (GTDB taxonomy): Bacteria > Pseudomonadota > Alphaproteobacteria > Geminicoccales > Geminicoccaceae > JANQPX01. Next base: position 67,040 of record JBOEHJ010000001.1, on the reverse strand, counting down.
ACTTGATCTCGTCGCCGACAATGCCGCCATCAACGCCATAGGACATGGCGAAGTCGCTACGCTTGAAGCTGCCAGTAGCATCGATGCCGATAGCATAATGACCATCACCGAATGGATAATTGCCAGCCTTGTTGAGCTTGAGATCGAGAGTGATCGGCTTGGTCACGCCGAGCAGGGTGAGGTCGCCGGTAAGCTTGCCCTCGCTATCGGAAAGCTTTTCCGCCTTCGTGGCCACGAAGGTCATTTCGGGAAATTCGCTCGTGTTTAGAAAATCTGCGCTCCTCAGATGCTCATCGCGCTTGTCATGATTGGTGAAGACGCTGTCCGTCTTAACCGTGATCGTCGCGTTCTTAAGCTCCTGTGTTGCCTCGTCATAGCTGAACGAACCGCTGCTTTCCAAGAACATGCCCGCCATGTCCGAATAGCCGATATGGCTGACGAAGAAGGTGATATAAGTGTGGGTCGGATCAAGCACGAAGTCAGCAGGCTCGGCCTTGGCCGCGGTCGAGGGGCTCATGGCGGCACCGAGCAGAAAAAGGGCGCTCAAACACAAGCAACGGCTCTTGGCGGTCAACGTTCTCAGCATGGTAATCTCCAGGGTTGGTCGGGCGACATCAGCGCCGATTATGTGCTACGTTCGGTCTTGGGTTGCAAGCATTGCACGAGATTGTTTCAAGCAATCGTGACAAAATCTCAGCGATGTTGGCTTCACCCTATGCCCTGGCGGGTTGCGCAAAGGCCACTGATGGGCCGATCAAAAAGCTGGAGATGGACGATGGACCCCAAACTTGCGGCCATGCGGGAGGACTACCGGTTGAACGGACTCAGCGAGACCGACATCGCAACGGATCCGATCACCCAGTTCCAACGCTGGTTCGATGATGCAGTCGCCGGCAATGTCTATGAACCCAATGGTATGACGCTCGCCACTGTTGATGAAAGCGGACAACCGACGGCGCGCATCGTTCTCCTAAAGATGATCGATCAGCGAGGCCTGGCTTTTTTCACCAATATGGAGAGCCTAAAAGGGCAGCATCTCGCAGCCAACCCTAAAGCGGCTCTGACATTTTGGTGGGGTCCGCTGGAGCGCCAGGTGAGGTTCGAAGGAACCATCTCGCTCGTCAGCGACAAGGAGACTGATGCCTATTACCAAAGCCGCCCCGTCGGCAGCAGAATAGGAGCTTGGGCCTCACCGCAAAGCCAAAAGATCGAGAGCCGGGAGGTCCTCGAAGCCGCAGAACAAGCCTATCTTGAAAAGTTCGGCGATGGCGACATCCCTCGCCCGCCATTTTGGGGCGGATATCGCCTGTCACCGGAGCGCGTCGAGTTCTGGCAAGGACGCAGCAGCCGCCTTCATGACAGGCTCTGCTATCGCCTCAATGAAGGTCGTTGGTCAAGCGAACGCCTAGCACCCTGATCAACGATCCTGTGGCACGACCACATCGCTTGTTTGGTAACACCTTCGAAAAATGAGCCAAGAGATCCAGGGGTATGCGCCCCTTGGTCGGGTGAGACCAGGGCTCGTCTGTACTGATCATGCTGCTTGGATGAAGGCGTGTTGATAAGTTGCTGGATCGACATTGCCGCCCGAGGCGACCACGGCAACAGTTTTTCCCTTAATGTCGAGATGGCCGAACAGAACGGCTGCCAGAGCAACGGCGCCGCCGGGCTCGATTACGAGCTTCAACGTCTGGAAGGCTAAGGTCATGGCGTACAGGGCTTGGTCGTCGCTGACCGCTAGCCCACCGGTCAGATAGCGATGATTGATAGGAAAGGTCAACTCACCCGGCATGGGTGCCATCAAAGCATCGCAAAGCGTCGTGCTACCGGGCACGATGGCAAGGCGCTCGCCGGCGTCGAGCGATCGTCTGGTATCGTCATGGGTTTGGGGCTCCGCTGAATAGATCGCGACATCGGGAACAAGCGCATTCAAAGCAAGACAGCAGCCGCTGGCCAAACCGCCACCACCACAACAGATAACGACCGCATCCAATGAGGCGTCCATTTCTTTCGCCTGGTCAACAATTTCGAGCCCGACCGTGCCCTGCCCCGCCATGACCCGGGGATCATCATAGGGTTTCACCAGGACAGCGCCGGTATCCCTTGCGATCTGATCACCGATTTCCTCGCGGCTGTCGCGATAGCGATCGATCAAACGAAGATCAGCGCCGTAAGCCTTGGTATTCTCCTGTTTGATCAGCGGCGCATCCGAAGGCATGATGATGGTCGCAGGCACACGTAAAAGCTTGGCCGCAAGGGCAACACCTTGAGCATGATTGCCCGACGAAAAAGCGACGACCGGCTTGCCGCCAAGTTGGCTAATTGCGTTATAAGCACCTCTGAATTTGAAGGACCCCGTGCGTTGCAGGGGTTCGGCCTTGATCAGCAGCCTGCCGCCGACATGCTCATTCAGGAGATCAGATTCCAAAAGCGGCGTTCGGCGCACAATACCAGCCAGGCGCTTTGCGGCCGATTGCACATCGTTAAATGTTGGCAGACCCTCGATCTTATGCATTGGGACCTCCTTGCCTTTGACGGTCAAGATTTCATCAAGCGCCAATCAGATCAGCAAGCCCGTTAAGATCTGCCATCTCATGCTCAGCACCGCCAGGCAATCGTTCCGCAGGCGCGCCAAAACGGTTGATCCAGACTGGGCGCAAGCCGAAGCTGGAAGCTCCATTGACGTCCCAGGCATTCGATGACTGAAATGAAACTGCCGCTGCCGAAACATCCAGCCGGTCAATCGCTAGCTGATAGACTGACGGATGTGGTTTATAGATGCCGACTGTTTCGACGGACAGGACATGATCCAGCACGTCATCGATTCCCGCCCCTTTGACAGCGGCATCCAACATATCGGGCTCACCATTGGAGAGAATGGCGAGCTTCATGCCTGCAGCTTTAAGCCGCGTCAGCATTGCCGGCACCTCGTCATAGGCATCGAGCGTAAGGTAGGCCTCCATCAACTTTTGGCGGATCGGGGGCGTTCCAACGCCCGTGCTGGCAAGTGCATAATCCAGGGCATCGCCGGTGACCTGCCAGAAATTCTCGTGTTTACCCATCAAGGCACGCAGCCAGGTATATTCAAGCTGCTTGCTACGCCAAAGCCGTGATAGCTCATCGGCCTTCGGGCCGATCTCGTCGCGTAGCCTGCCAACTGCGGAATGAACGTCGAACAACGTGCCATAGGCATCGAAGACACAAGCCTTAATGCCACTCATCAACGGATCTGTCATCGTCGTACTGCCCGGTCAGTTGAGGGGGGCGGCTATTCCATCGGTGTCTTGCTCGTCGACCGCCATATCTTGATTTTCCAGGTCATTGAAGGTCTTGGCAACCGATGACAGGGGTATGTCGGCTTGGCCGCTGCTATTCCCTTGAACGGCGTCGTCAACGACAATCCGGCCAGATGATCCAGGGACATCAGTTGCCGGCTTGAAGAGCGGTACGTGATCAGCCGACAACGCGGCAGCGTCACCTGTCCTCGTGCTGCCAGTAGCCAAGTCATCTCTGGGTTTAGCCCGGGGGATAGGCGGTGGATACAAGCCATCGCTGCCGGGATAATCGATCAAGGCAACATCGCTGCTGGCAAGCCTAAGTTTGTAGGCATGATAGCCTTCCAGAACACGCTGGACATAATTTCTAGTCTCGTCGAACGGGATGAGCTCGATCCAATCAACAACGTCGTGCCGGTTGCCGGTTCGCGGATCGCCATGGCGCTTGATCCACTGCTTTACCCGCAGCGGCCCAGCATTATAAGCAGCGAGTGCAAGAGCGGGCTCATCGTCGAACCGCTTCAGCATCGAGGCTAGATAGTGAGAGCCGAGTGCTGCGTTGTAGTCCGGATCGGCGGAGAGACGATCCAAATCAAAATCCTCCCCAACCTTCTTCGCCACAATGCGCGCCGTGGACGGCAGCAATTGCAACAGACCACGGGCCCCGGCCGTACTCGCAGCCCTACTTCGAAACATGCTTTCCTGCCGAGCAAGACCGAGAAGAAGTGGCGCTTCGACCGCCTCAGCGGCCGGTTTCAACAATCCATCGATCCGTGGAACCGGAAAGGCCGCGGCATCGTAGACTTTTCCCTTGAATGCCGCCTTTCGCCCGATCTGTACAAGCAAGGCCGGTCGGCCACCGGCCACCGCCAGATCGGTGATCATGCTCATCTCAGCAGCAGTTTCGGCGTGGTTCGATAAGGCGCGCAGGAAAACATCCAGGTGGTTCGAAGCCCCTGCTGCGATCAGCATACGGGCGACACGCGCCACCTCGCTGCTGTCGAAAGCGGCTCGTTCAGTCCCGGTCGGTTCCATCGGCTTTCGAATAAGCGTCCGCTCATCCAATTCCTCGGCGGCGAGCTGCCCGTAATAGGTCAAATGATGGGAGGCCGCCCGTCGGTACCATGCCGTGGCCCCTGCTTGATCCCGCTGCGCGCTCGCGGCTCGACCAGCCCAGTAAGCGGCGCGGGCTTGCCGGACCGGCGGCACGACCCGGTCATAAAGCCTAACGAAATGCCGAAAAGCCGTCTTCGGCCTCTTCATGAAGCGTAGCGTCAACCAGCCGGCTAACCACTCCGCCTCTGCATAATCGCCACCACTCGACTGCCCATGGCGGCTGGCAAGCTTATAAGCCGTTTCGAATTCGCGCCGATCGATCGCACGCCGTATTTGATAGGATCGCTCGAACCACCATCGGTCCGGCCGACCGAGATTCTCTGGTGGATCAAGCAGCAAGGTCCTTGCGTCCTGGTGCTTGCCTTTCTGTCGCCGCCAGCGGGTTCGGTCATAAGCAAGACCCGGGTCGTCGGTAAAAGCGGCGGGCACGGCAGCGATAGCCCCATCGACACCGCGGGCCCGCTGTTGCAAGGCCAAGCGCGCTTTTGCCAGCTTTTGGCGATCGTTCGAAACCCGCGGCAGCATCCTCTTAATTGCCGCCCAGCTGCGATCCCAGAGCAAGTTTTCCAGTCTGGTTTCATGATCATATCGGCTGAGATGACGTTGATGCCGCGTCAAGAAGCTTTTTTCTTCGATCGACGTATAGTCGCCGCGTTTCCAGGCTCGCTTGATCTGTTGAACCGCCTCTTCATCGCGATCCGCTGCGAAAAGTGCCTCGGCCAACCTGATCCGGCCGCGAGTCGTCAGCGGCTCACGATCCTCGAACAGCTGAATGGTCAGCTCCTGATCGGCGGAATCCGTCAATCTGCTCTCAGCAAGGGCCTGCAGCTCTTCGATCTTCGGCCAGTTCGGGCTATCAAGGATAAAGCGCGCAAGGTCATCAAAACTCGCCTCTTTTTTGTCTTCGACGAGCACCAGCCAGCGAAACAGTTTGAGCGCAAGCTGATCCTCGATGCCATCCATCAGGCGAAAAGCACGTGACCACTCATCCATATCAGTGGCGTGCAAGGCTTCACCGATGATTTCGTAATCCTCGATGGCGAGGCGCGCATCAACCGATCCACGCGCGAGCCAAGGCAAGGTGACAATGATCGCCAGTAACAAACGAACAGCAGTACGCCCGCATGTCGCCTTATCACGCGAATAATCGGTCCACCGGAGACGTCCAATCAGTGCCTTCATACCCCGTGCAATGGCTCCGATGGATCAACAAATCTCAAAAAAAGCTCCCAATCCCAAAATCAGCAAGCCTATCGTTCAGGCCGAACCCAAACACTACCGTACTTGCCGCATGCCATCGCTGCTCTTATGGTGCGTCAAGGTAAACAAAGCCTTAAACGGCAATAAGGATTTAGACAATGTTTCGCGGTTCTATTGTGGCGTTGATCACACCTTTTCGCAACGGCGCGGTCGACGAAAATGCGCTACAAAACATCGTCGACTGGCATGTCGCAGAAGGAACACATGGGCTCGTTCCCGTCGGCACAACGGGCGAGTCGCCAACCCTGACCCATGACGAACATAAGCATGTGGTCGATCTTGTGGTTGAGGCTTCTGGCGGCCGTTTACCGGTGATCGCTGGGGCCGGTTCTAACTCGACCGCCGAGGCTATCGAATTCACCGCCCATGCCAAGGAAGCCGGTGCCGATGCTGCATTGATCGTCACGCCTTACTACAACAAACCGTCTCAAGCCGGCCTCTTCGCCCACTACGAGGCCATCGTCGATTCCGTCGACATTCCGGTGATCATCTACAATATTCCTGGACGATGCATTATCGACATGAGCGTTGAGACCATGGCAAAGCTTGCGGAGCTGCCCAACATCATCGGTGTCAAGGATTCGACTGGGGATATGGCGCGGCCTCTGCTGACCACTGCATCCTGCGGCAAGGACTTCTGTCAGTTCACCGGCGAGGACGCAACAGCGGTAGCCTTTCTCGCCCATGGCGGCCATGGCGCGATCTCGGTGACGGCGAATGTCGCGCCTCGCCTATGCTCTAAGATGCATGAGGCCTGGCAACGAGGCGATGCAAAAGAGGCGCTTGCCATCCAAGAACGGCTGATGCCACTTCATACAGCCCTGTTCGTGGAAACAAGTCCAGCACCCGTCAAATACGCCCTCACCCGCCTCGGCAAGGCGGATGCCGAAATCCGCTTACCCCTGGTCGACTGTTCGGAGGCGACCAAGAAGGTCGTCGACCAAGCGATGACGTCGGCCGGTCTGATCAATTAGGCCGATGGCAAAGGAAAAGGTGCCTGGCCGTAAGGTGATCGCAAGGAACCGACGGGCCACCCACGATTATTTCATTGACGAGCGCTTTGAGGCCGGCCTCATGCTGGTGGGCACCGAGGTCAAATCACTACGCGACGGCCGGGCCACAATCAACGAAGCCTATGCTGCTGAGCAAGGTGGCGAACTTTTCCTGATCAACGCCACCATCTCCGAATATACTGGCGGCAACCGCTTTAATCACGAGCCAAGAAGACACCGAAAACTTCTTCTTAAACGTAAAGAGATGAATAAGCTCGCAGGCGCCGTTAAGAAGAAGGGCCAGACCATCATCCCGCTCTCGCTCTACTTCAACCCGCGCGGTCTCGCCAAGCTGGAAATCGGCCTGGCGCGCGGCAAGTCGACGGTCGATAAACGCCACAGCATCAAAGACCGCGACTGGCAACGCGAGAAGGAACAGCTCTTCAAAAAGAACCTTCGCGACTGAATGTTGCCAGCTTTTTTTGTGACCTTGTTGATGATCGACCCATGCTTTCGCCGATTGCCGTATGGTCGGCAAACGCTCTGGCTAAGAACGACGAGCTGTCATTAGAATAGCGATGGCCAGGTGCTTCTAATCAGTCAAAAAAGGGGAGGCAAAACGATGCGCTTGAAGGACAAAACAGCCCTTGTTACCGGAGCGGCTTCAGGCTTCGGCACCGGCATCGCTGAGACCTTTGCCCGTGAGGGCGCTCGGGTTGCCGTGCTCGACATTAATGGTGATGGTGCTAAGTCGGTCGCGTCCAGCATCGGTGCTGGCGCTTTGCCGCTGACCTGTAATGTCGCTGACGGGAAGGATGTTCAAGACGCCGCCAACGCCACGATGAAGGCCTTCGGCAGGCTCGATATCATCATCAACAATGCTGGCGTCAGCCACAAAAACAGCCCTATGCTCGACATCGATGAAGCTGAATTCGACCGGGTCTATGCGGTCAACGTGAAGTCCATCTTCCATATGGCCCATGCCGCCGTGCCCGCGATGCGCAAGCAGGGCGGTGGGGTCATTATCAACATCACCTCCACCGCCGGCATCCGTCCAAGACCCGGCCTTGTCTGGTACAACGGCTCCAAAGGGGCCGCCAATATCATCACCAAGACGATGGCAGTCGAACTGGCACCCGACAAGATCCGCGTCTGCGGCATAGCACCTGTCCTAGGCAAAACCGCGCTGACCGAAACCTTTATCGGTGCACCTGCGACCGACGAAAATCTCAAAAAATTCATGGCGACCATCCCATTAGGCCGCATGAGCGAAGCCCGCGACATCGCCAATGCCGCCCTGCACCTTGCTTCCGACGACAGTGATTTTCTCACCGGCCTGATCATGGAAGTCGATGGCGGCCGCTGCGTCTAGGTGGTGTGGCTACAGCATGGTTGCCGCCCGTTATGGACCGGGACTGGATTGATGGTCTACGGCCCAGTTTGAGAGGGCCTTGGGTTGGCAGCGGCGATCTCTAACGAACAAAGGTGAAAAATGGTTGATGTTCTGATTAAGGGGGGGCGGCTGATTGATCCTGGCCAGGGGATTGATCGGCTGGCCGACATTGCATTTGCTGATGGCAAGGTCCTGCGCATCGATGATGATATCGTGCCGGACAACGCCAAGATCCTGATCGATGCCCGTGATAAAATCATCACGCCTGGCCTGATCGATCTCCATACCCATGTCTATTGGGGTGGGACCTCGATCGGCATCGAGGCTGACAGCATCGCTCGACGAGCGGGCACCACCACCTTCGTCGATGCCGGCACGGCGGGGCCTGCGAATTTTTTGGGTTTCCGCAAGCACGTGATCGAGCATTCCCGCGCTCGCATTCTCGCCTATCTTAACATCTCCTTTGCCGGCATCTATGCGTTTAGCTCGAAGGTCATGGTAGGCGAATGCAACGACATCCGCCTTTGTGACCCGGCCGAGGTGGTGCGCGTTGCCCGAGACCATCTGGACCTGACCGTCGGGGTTAAGGTTCGTGTCGGGAAAATCGCAAGCGGGGCCGATGCCGCGCCCTACGGCCTTGCGCGCATCGCTGCCGACGAGCTTTCGCTCCCCGTCATGACCCATCTCGACCTGCCGCCGCCAACCCATGCCGATGTTGTGCCAACCATGAAGCCAGGCGACATTCTCACCCACTGCTTTCGTCCCTTCCCCAATGCGCCGATCATCTCTGAACGGGAAATCAAGGCCGACGTCCTGGCAGCGCGCGAACGCGGCGTGATCTTCGATATCGGGCACGGCATGGGCTCATTCAGCTTCGATACCGCCAGAGCCATGATGCGCGAAGGATTCATGCCCGATGTCATTTCCAGCGACGTCCATAGTCTCTGCGTCGATGGTCCCGCCTATGATCTCCTGACCACACTCTCGAAATTCGTCTGCCTCGACATGCCGCTCCCCGACATCATCCACGCTGCGACCGTCGCCCCGGCCGCCGCCATCAACCGGCCGGAACTCGGCACGCTGACCCCGGGCAGTGAGGGCGATGCCAGTCTTTTAGAAGTTCGAACCGGCAAGTTCGACTATGTCGATTCCACCGGCATAGCGCTTGCCGGCAAACAACGTTTGTTCTGTGATGGTGTGGTCATCGACGGCGCGTGGTGGCCGAATGATTGACGTGAAATTCTCAAAAAACCAGCGAATGTGAGGCTCTCGGGCTCGTTTGGTCTTATTCGCTACGACAGGAGTTTTGGGGTGATTCAATCGTCGTAAAGCAGCCATGATGAGATCAGAAATAAGATTGTTTTCTACTATCGGCCTAAGTGTCCGTCCGAAAGCTCCGAAGAGGTGCCTAGAGCTTACATTCCGATCGGAACGTAAGCTCTAGGCTTTTGTTCCGCCGCGTTTTCTTATCGATCAGATGAAATGAGATCATGACCAATACCATCCGTATCATTGGGGGCTCGGCCCATCCGGAATTTGCTGATCAGATCTGCGCCCATCTCGGCGTTGATCGTTGTGAGACGAGACTTGTGCGCTTTTCCAACGAGAATCTGATGGTTCAAATCCTGGAGAATGTGCGCGAAGCCGATGTCTTCGTCATTCAGCCTTCATGTCCACCCGTTTCAGACGGCATCCTCGAACTCCTGATTACGATCGACGCTCTCAAGCATGCCTCGGCAAGAAGAGTAACGGCTGTATTGCCCTACTTCCCCTATGCCCGCTCCGACAAAAAGGATCAGCCGAGGATTTCTATCACGGCCCGCTTGTTGGCCGATCTTCTGGAGACCGCGGGCGCCGATCGTGTTCTAACCATGGATCTGCACGCGCCCCAGGTCCAAGGGTTCTTCCGCATTCCCGTCGATCAACTCAAAGCCGCGCCGATCATTTGCGATCATCTGAGAGCCACCCGGCAACTCGATGATTACATCCTGGTCGCCGGCGATGTCGGTGAGGCGAAGGAAATAGGCGGCTATGCCAATCGGCTCAACCTGCCGATAGCCATCGTCGACAAGCGCCGTGACGGCGATGATGAAAAACCCCGCGCCGTGCATCTGATCGGCAACGTCGGCGGTAAGCGCGCACTGATCATCGACGACGAAATCGCAAGCGGCGGCACGTTGATCGAAGCGTCAGCATTCGTCCTGGACCGGGGCGCCGTTTCCGTCGAGGCCGCAGCGGTTCATCCCGTGCTCTCGGGCGCAGCAACATCAAAGATTGCCGCCTCGCCGCTAACCTCCATTGTCGTCACCGATACCCTTCCTCTGTCGCCGGAAAAACGGATCGACAAGCTCGAGGTCTGCTCGGTCTCACAATTGTTTGCTGACGCTATTTTGGCCATTCACGACGGCTCAAGCATCTCAAGCCTCTTCCGCTAGAGCGTCTTTCAATCGATTCGGTTGTGCATGATGATGATTGCCGGCAGGGTAAGCCAGCGGCGGATGTGCATCGCATGTTCTATAATGCCTGGTTCCCTGCAGACCATTACCGCGCCTTATGCACAAAGCTGTTTCGTGGTTCAGGACAAGCTGGAAGGAACCAACGTCCTCGAAACACTGCGACAATCCTGAACTAAGGATCTGATCATTTCGAAAAGACCGGAACCGGCTCACCCAAGCATCAAAAGACACCAAAGTGAGCCGACGCCAGTGGCGCTTATCGGGCTGAGCGTTCGATTTTGATCATGGCAACACCGTTTCGCCAATCATAGACGGAGGGTTCGAGGTCCGCACCGCCATGGACGCCGCGATGGATGTGAAGGAAGCCTTCTGCATTGGCCGTATTGCGTTCGTTGGGATTGCTGCCGTCAGCGCAGGCGATGGCTGGGATTTCCGTGCAGAGTTCGGAGTTAGTCTCACTACCGGCATCCCAGGCATCGGCGCTGAGGTTGAGAGCGCCACGGGACGGAATGGGGACGCCATTGGCAAAGAAGAAGGCGTCATTGGTCGCAATCAACATACCGACAGCGGAGATCACGGTATTGTTATTTTTGACCTCGACCGTCAATTTCTGGCTTTCGCCGGGCGGGATAGGACCACCCCCAACCTCGACGTCGACCACCTCGGCTACACCGCCCAGCAGATCGGCAAGCGGGGCTGGATTGCCGTCCTCTGCGACAATGGCCAGTTCCGGCGATGCCGCATCACCGGCGGTGCCAACGCTCACGCTTGGGTCGTGGCTAACGACGACCGGCGGCGAGAAAATCTGCTTATAGGTGAGGTTGGTAATTGTCACATCGTATGTTGGCCCTGCATGGGCAAGACTACTCATTCCGAACGTCGTGATGGCCCCAGCCAAGATTGCGTGTCGCAGCACCGGCATGTTGTTGCTCCTCAGTATGATCATTCGTGATTAAACGCATACTCAAGGATAGCACCTTGTAAAAATTTCAATCGATAACAAATGGATCGACGAACATCACAGCAACGTTAACTCATCGTCATTAGGCCGTTACTTTCAATCACTGATAAAATATAAATCAACGTGAAATATCTATCACAGTAATGTCACGCTAGTTGTAAATACTTGATAAGGCGGTTACTCAGCAGCTAGTTGATCACGTTCGGCCTCAACCATAGCTGCCACGATCCGCCGATACATGTTCGGCCCTCGGTCGATGGCGATCTTGACCGACTTTCTTGCGCGTGGTTTCAACTCTTCTGCCTGGATGGCTTCGAGGATTTCCTTGTCCTCGTCGAAGGCGATGCGAAACAGCTTGTTCATGCGCTCGCCGGCTTCTTCGTCATCCAATGCTGCGTTTCGGATATGCATCCAATGATCGATGGTGTTGGTGGCATCGACGGGGGTCAGGAAATGGAGCGCGAAGATGCGCATGCCCCTTCCACGATCCCCTTCGCTAAGCCCGAGTTCGCTTGAACTACCGAAGTCGATGATCGAGGTGCAGGGGGGATGGAGTTCGTAATAGTGCCAGCGGTCGACATGGCCGGTGAAGCCGCCGAATGCTTTGAAAAAACCAACGGGTTCGGCATCCCTGATCCAGCGGCTACTGATCACGACATCGCCCTTGCGCTCGACGTCGATCGGGACGTTTTCGCTCGCGGCGTTGCCGAGGGTGGTGGGGTGAACGAAGCTCACATGGGCGGGATCGCAGAGGTTTTCGGCGACATTCAGATAGTGGGAGCCAATGGCCAGATGATCACCCTGGTGGACGGCCCAGCCCTTTTGGTCGAATTCCGGGCGATCATAGATCTTGCCTAGATCCGCCTTTTCAGGGGCACCCATCCAGACCCAGACGATGCCGTGTCGTTCCTCCACCGGGTATCGATGAACGAAGGCGCTGGTTGGCAGATTGTCCTGCCCCGGTACGCGCGTGCAGCGACCGTCAGGTCCAAAGGTCATCCCATGATAGCCGCATTGGACATCGTCGCCGATGACCTTACCTTTGGAGAGCGGAAGTAGGCGGTGGGGACAGCGATCCTCCAGCGCCACGAGGTCGCCTGTCCTGGTGCGATAGAGGACGACGTTCTGTTCCAGCATGGTCAGCGGCGTCAGGCTTTGTGAAAAATCACCTGACCAGCCGGCAACATACCAAGCGTTTTTGACGTAATCCATACCGCAGCTCCCAACCGTCCCGATCACCCAACCCATTCATCATTGGGGAAGGCCGCTGCGACCGTCAATCACCTTCGTCGTCTCGGCTGGTTTCTACGCTATCGGCGTGATTTCCTGAGATGATAGGTCAAGGCGTGGGCGATACAGTCTCTGAGTTTCTCAGGCTGAAGCTCTTCATCCCCAGTAAAAAGAATCGCCCTAGCACCCTCGTAGCGGAATGCATCCGGAAACCGATCGCGAAAACTCTCAAGTATATTGGTCTGGCAATGGACATAGAGACCGGCGTAACGACCATCCTTGGAGACGCCGAGGCGAAGGGTCGAGCCGCTCTTAGTCTCGGGCGTCAGGTAGCTGGGCTGGCCCCATTTGAGGGTTTCTTCCAGCCTGCCGACGCCCTCGGTGGATGCTGCGACATCATGGATAAGCTCGCGCAGTGCTAGGAGCTTTTTTCGGAGACCTGGTGGAAATTGTTGATAAGCCTCGGCGATGGCTGGGACTTCGATCGGCCTCATGGTTTATCACTCAATGTGAGATGTTGACGTGTTGAGCGTCTTGGCCATCAAGACTACCTTTTTTGCGCCACTGTCATGCTCCATCTCGCCGACGGGCTTAAAACCTCCGGCGAGGTGAAAACGCATGGAGACTGGATTGGGCGGCAAGCTGTTGACTTCAAGCGTGATCCTGTCTGCGCGCCCTTTGGCAAAATCTTCGATATCGGCATAGATCGCCTGGCCAACACCCTTCCCACGGGCTCCATCAGCAACGATCACCCGATCAACGTAGAAAAAGTTCTCATAGCGGGCCGTGAACCAGCGGTAGTTCGCGCTGTCATAGGCTATGCCTGGCCAGAACCCGATCAGTGCCGCCAGGGGTTGGTCATCGACGGTTGCCAAACGGGCATAGCAAGCGATCGATAAGAGATCGTCGAGATCCTGGCATTCCAGATGATTGACGTTTGGAACCGCTGCATTGTTCAAGGCGAGCAGCCAATTGAGATCGGCCTCAGCGACATCGCGAATCGAGACGCTCATCGCTGACGGCCCCCCGGGCTTGACGTCATTCAGCGGCAATGATCGCTCCCTCGGTCAAAAGATCGGCAATCACCGCGTCCTCGAAGCCCACCTCACGCAGGACATCGCGCGTATGCTGGCCGTAAAGTGGAGCGCCGGTTCGAACCTTGCCTGGTGTATCGGAAAACTTGATCGGTAGGCCAATGGTCTCGACCTTGCCCTCGCCTTCATGTTCGACCATGGTCACCATGTTTCTCGCGCGTGTCTGGGGATCAGCCTGCATCTGCAGGACGTCGTTGACCGGCCCGGCAGGCACGCCGATTTCTTCGAATGCTTCTAACAAGTCAGCGCTTGATCGCTGCTTGAAAAAAGGCGCCAGCGCCTCTTCAAGTTCGCCAAGATGCGCCATGCGGTCTTGATTGTCGCGAAAGCGCGCATCGTCGGCGAGATGGTTGGCTTTTAGGGCTTCGAGGGTGCGCAGCCAGTTTCGCTGGTTGCTGCCGCCGATCACGATCCAGCCATCGGCCGTCTCGAAAGCCTGATAAGGCGCATTTAGGGGATGCGCCGAGCCCATCGGCCCCGGCGCCTCGCCGGTCGCGAGCGTGATGGCTGATTGCCAATAGGTCTGGACGATTCCGGCCTCGAACAATGACGTATCGACCATCTGGCCCTGTCCCGTCTTGAGCCGATGGGTATAGGCCGAAACAATGCCCAGGGCAGCAAGGATGCCGCAGGTGATATCGGTCACCGGTGCACCGCATTTGACCGGGGCCTTCCCCGGCCCTTCCCCGGTGATACTCATCAGCCCGCTCATCGCCTGTGCGACAAGATCAAAACCACCACGATGCCCGTAAGGCCCTGAACGCCCAAAGCCGGACAGCGCACAATAAATCAGTGCGGGATTTTCTTTGCGCAGCTCGTCATAATCAAACCCCAGCTTCGCCATCGTCCCCGGCCTGTAGTTCTCAACCACTACATCAGCATCAGCAAGTAACCGCTGCAGGACGCTCCTGCCGCCTGAGGTTTTGAGGTTGAGGGCGATGCCGCGTTTGTTGCGGTTCATCATCATGAAGGCTGCGGATTCCGCGCCGACAGCAGGCGGGATGCTGCGTCTGGTATCGTCGCCGTCGGGGACCTTTTCGACCTTGATCACATCGGCGCCCATATCGGCGAGCATCAAGGTGCAGGTCGGCCCAGCCATGACATGGGTTAGATCGATGACGCGAACGCCTTTGAGGGGGCCTTGGCGATTATCCCGATCCGAAGCATCGCCGCCTCTGGTTGGCGCCATTGACGTCTCCTCTAACTGCGCTCTCGCCGCCACGACGACGCGTTACTTTCCTTTGAAGACGGGTTTTTTCTTGGCAAGGAAAGCTTGATAGCCAATCTGAAAGTCTTCGGTGTCGAAGCAAGCGAAGCTCTCATTCTGTTCCGCCTTGGTGAGCGGTTTGGGTGAGAGCAGCCGGCTTGTGAATTTCTTGTGCCAGCGCGCGGTCAGTGGAGCCCCTTCTGCAATCCGTTCAGCCGCCTCCTGCACCTCTTGATCGAGCTTGTCGTCGTCGACAACCCGGTTGACTAAGCCCATTTCATAAGCGCGATCCGCCCCGAAGATCTGCCCTTCCAGCAGAATTTCCTTAGCGTTGGAGGGACCAACAAGCTGCACCAGTGGGGCGAGTTCGGCATAGGCGACGACAAGACCAAGGCGTTTGATCGGAATGCCGAAGCGGGCACGCTTACTACAGATCCGAAGATCGGCGGTGCAAGCAAGCTCGAGGCCGCCACCAACGCAAAGCCCATCGATCCTGCTGATCACAGGATGGCGACAGGTTGTGATCTTCTCCAACGCGCCATGGGTGATCTTGCCATAATGCTTGGCCTTGGCAGCGGTGCTGCGATGCTCCTCAAACTCGCTGATATCGGCGCCTACCGAGAAGGCCTTTTCACCCGCCCCTTGCAGGATGATGCAACGAATGCTCTCATCCGCATCGAGCTCGGTGAAGACCTCCTCGAGCCATTCCCACATGGTCAGACTCACGGCATTGAGTTTGTCTTTCTGGTTCAAGGTAACGGTGGCAATTCCGCCTTCGCGTTCGACGGTGACACGTTGAACCATGGGGCGATCCTCCCCTAATGCCTTTTTCGAATTAACGATAAAAATACTCCACTAACGCTAGAGGTATAATCGGCACATAGGTCACCAAGATCAAGACAGCAGCCAGTACGCCAATGAAATAGACGTTTACTTTGGTCACATCCCAAACATCCGCTTTAGCGATAGAACAGGCGGTGATCAGCACACTCGCAACCGGCGGGGTTTGCTGGCCAATCGCAAGATTGAGGGTGACGATCAAGCCGAAATGCACCAGATCAAGGCCGACCGCATTCACGATCGGCAGCACGATCGGCACCACCAGAATGATTGCGGCGGCACCATGGAGGAAGCAGCCGAGCACCAGAAATAAGACGTTCAACATCGCCAGGATCACATAGCGATTGTCGGTGAACTCGATGATCGACAAAGCGAGTTCCTGGGGCAAACGTGACTCGGTCAGGTAACGACCAAGCAAGGCCGAGGTTGCAACCAGGAGCATCACCACGGCGGTTTGCACCGCACCGTCAATCAAGGCCGTATGCAGATGGCGAAGATTAAGCTCGCGGTAAATCACCGTGCCAATGAAGAGTGCCGCCACCACGGCAAGCCCAGCACCTTCAGTCGCGGTGACAAAGCCGCCGAAGATCCCGCCCAGAATAATGATGGGCAACAAAAAAGCCCAAGCAGCATCCTTGAAGGTGGCCCAGATCCTCTTGAGCTGAAAAACCTCCTCCACTGGGAAGTTGTAACGGACCGCGAACCAATAGGAGACCGCCATCAGGCCGATCGCGCCGATAATACCCGGCACGATGCCGGCAACGAACAACTGAACGACCGAACTGCCTGACATCACGGCATAAAGGATCATCGGGATCGAAGGCGGTATGATGATGGCAAGGGAGGCCGATGATGAAGTGATCGCTGCGGCGAATTCTTTAGGGTAGCCCTTTTTTTTCATCGCCGGCATCAGGATCGAGCCGATGGCGGCAACATCGGCCACGGCCGAGCCCGAAATCTCGGCAAAAAACATCGAGGTCCCAATATTGACCATCGATAAACCGCCACGCACGAACCCCAGAAGGGCCGAGGCAAACGCGATCAGCCGCCGCGAAATCCCCGATGTGTTCATGATGGCGCCCGCCAGCACGAACAAGGGGATCGCAATGAGGGAGAATTTCGTGGTGCCATCGAACATCGTGGTGGCGGCGGAGAACAGATTGACCATGCCGCCTTTGGCCACCATCGCAATCGTGGCGATGACGCCGATTGCAACCGCAATCGGCACATTGATCAGCACCAGTGCGAACAACGCGATCAGCATGCCGAGAACGATCACGATTTGGTATCCTTGACCGCCGCTTCGAGCGCTTGATGCTCGTCATCATGCAGGGCCAGACCGAACCTTGCTTCCCGCCAGCGCTCCGGCAAGGTCGAGAGCTGGCAAAGGGTGATCAGAGCGCAGCCGATGGGGATAATCGATTGGGTGAACGAGACCGAGACCCAAGGCAGGCTGGTGAGGGTATCGCCATAGAGAAGGACGATCACCTGATAACCGTACCAGGCGAGAATCGTAAAAAAGCCGATGAACAGCACCTCGCCGATGATCAGCATCGGCACGCGTAAGACGGGCGGGCTGGCAGCGTAGAGCCCGGGAAATCCCAGATGCGCCCGGCGAAGAGCGGCGAGGGCACCGCCATAATAGGTGAGCCAGGCCAGCATGATCGCGGCCACCTCATCATACCAGGTGAGCGAGGAGCCGGCCGTGCGGAAGATAACGGCCGTCACTACAAGCGCGGCCAGGCCGACCATTAGGATCAGACAAGCGATCTCAAGCAAACGCTCAAGAAATCGCCTCATGCCCGCCGTACCACGCTCGCCGACAAAGCTGCCACCGTTAACACCTCCCTTACTGTTCTTTATACTTTGCCAGGCTGAAACGCCTCGTCAACTGGCAACGCCGATCGAAATTACCAGAGGATGCATCCTGACAACATGACACCGCCTCCAACAGGGATTAGGTCCTTACGGAGGCGGTGCAAAACAAGAGCGAGGCAACAAAAAACGCCTCGATCAGTTTTATCCGTTCCGGCGTCAACAATGAGCTAGACCGACACCGATCAATCCGAAGCCATACACCGCCCTAACCAAGCAACAGGTGCATCAATTTTTTTCCTATTGAAAAACAGTATGTTAGAGAAAATCATGTTCTGAGACATGATTGGCAGATGCAAAAAAAAACCGACACTCGTAAATATCGAAATACAGTCAAGCCCCTTCATCGCGATCACGTTAGGCGCTCAGATTACTGTGCCAGGCAACACTTAAAACCTGCGTATGGACAGGGCTCGATCATTGTTTTTGCCGCCAAGATCACGAATTCGCTTGGTGTGGTCATCATCTGGCTCGATGATGCCTTAAGGTTCCGGTTCCTTACGTTGATTTCTTCCGCTAAACACCCCAAATCTGAAGCAGTGATGTCCAGCGCAGGTTGCCATGGTAGACATACTCAATCGAACGTCGAGCAACGATCTTAAACGGAAACCACCGTGGATCCGGGTGCGCGCACCCGTTTCAGCGGGCTATCATGCCACCCGGAAACTGATGCGCACCAAGAACTTGCACACCGTCTGCGAGGAAGCCGCCTGTCCCAATATTGGCGAATGCTGGGCCCAAGGGCATGCCACCGTGATGATCCTTGGCGGGACCTGTACGCGCGCTTGCACCTTCTGCAATGTCAAGACCGGCATGCCCGGTCCGGTCGACCTACTGGAGCCTGAACATCTGGCCGAGGCGCTTACGGAACTCGGGTTGAAGCATATCGTGATCACCTCGGTTGATCGGGACGATCTCGATGATGGCGGGGCGTTTCAGTTCGTCCGCTGTATCCAGAGAATCAGAAAGGCCTCGCCCGAGACCACCATTGAAATCCTGACACCGGATTTCCTTAGAAAGCCGTTCGACGCCATCGCCTCGATCATCGATGCCGGCCCTGATGTCTACAACCACAACCTAGAAACCGTGCCCCGCCTCTATCGGGGCGTGCGTCCGGGGGCGCGCTACTTCCATTCCCTTCGATTGCTCGATCGTGTGAAGGAACGTGATCCTCGCATGTTCACCAAATCCGGCATCATGGTCGGGCTCGGCGAGGATAAACGGGAGATTTATCAGGTCATGGACGATATGCGTTCCGCCGGTGTCGATTTTCTTACCATCGGGCAGTATCTGCAGCCCACGCCGCGCCACCATCCAGTGGAGCGTTTCGTCGAGCCCACGGAATTCGAAGACTATGCGCGTATGGCAAGGTCCAAGGGCTTCTTGATGGTGTCGTCCTCACCGCTGACCCGTAGTTCATATTTTGCAGGGGATGATTTCGAGCGTCTTAGAGCGGCGCGCGACGCTAGCCTGGCCGCAGCGGAATAGGCGGTGCGACCGCCGGCGTTGATTTGCTTTGTGATGACCCGATGGTGACCTGATGTTGATGTATCCTTCGACCACCACCGCCAAGTAGAAAAAAATGCCGACCCATGCGGAAAAACGACATCTGCCCTATAGTCAAAAGCAACTTTTCGATCTCGTGGCCGAGGTTAATCGCTATCCGGAATTCTTACCCTGGTGCACTGCCTGTCGGATCACCAAGCGGGACGGCAACATCTTTTTTGCCGACCTCGTGATTCGCTTCAAAGTCTTCACCGAACGCTTTCAAAGTAAGGTCACACTCCACGAGAACGACCAGATCGATGTTGAATATATCGATGGCCCTTTTCGTTATCTGAACAACCATTGGCGTTTCATCCCGCAAGAAGACGGTTCCTGCGTGATCGACTTCTTTGTTGATTTCGAATTCCGCTCCAGAATGTTGCAAACCTTGATTGGCCTGCTTTTCAACGAGGCCGTCTCCCGCATGGTCGGCGCCTTCGAGACACGAGCGCGCGAACTCTACGGCGATGCCGACCTCCCCGATCTAGCCCCATCCAAAGCCTAGTGGAATGTCCACCTTATTGACTTGGACCGGCATGACCAGGATCAACGGTATGCGGCCAAGTTCTCATGGCGTAGGTGGGCAAATTCATCGGACGATGAGAGCGCTATCGCTCAGTGCGCTCCTGTTTAGCTGACATCGTGTGCAAAGAGATTGCCTGAAGGCGACGCTTATGCAACATCATGAGCATCGCCAAAAGTCTAGTGAGCATCATGAACGACAAAGCAAATATCGGCCTTATCGGCCTCGCCGTCATGGGCCAGAACCTCGCCCTCAACATCGCTGATCACGGCCACAAGATTGCCATCTTCAACCGCTCGTCCGAGCGTACCAGGACGCTGGCCGGCAGCGCCGAGGCAAAAGGCCGCCCGCTGGTCCCGACTTACTCTATCGAGGAGTTCGTTGAAGCGATCGAAAGACCACGCGCGATCATCATGATGGTCAAGGCTGGCGATCCAGTGGATCAGCAGATCGAGGCGATCCTTCCCCATCTCGATCCGGGCGATATCCTGGTGGATGGCGGCAATGCGCAATATCAAGACACCATCCGCCGGGAACGCGACCTCAGGAAAAAAGGCTTTCTCTTCGTTGGCACCGGCATTTCCGGAGGCGAAGAAGGAGCGCGGCATGGCCCCTCGATCATGGCCGGAGGCGAGAGCGAAGCGCTTGCCCGGGTTGCTCCCATTCTTGAAGCGATCTCCGCCAAAGTCGACGACGAGCCCTGCTACGCGCATATCGGGGCGGATGGCGCTGGCCACTTCGTCAAGATGATGCATAACGGCATCGAATATGCCGACATGCAGCTGATCGCTGAAACCTACACCCTGATGAAAGACGTCGCCGCCCTCTCCTACCCGGAAATGCGCGCAGCGTTCGCCACCTGGAACAAAGGCGAGCTCGATAGCTACTTGATCGAAATCACCGCCGACATCCTCGGCAAATCGGACCCCGATACGGGTAAGCCGATGCCAGAGGTTATTATGGACAAGGCGGGGCAAAAAGGCACCGGTGGCTGGGCCGTGCGCGCTGCGCTCGACTATGGCTCAACAGCACCTACGATCGCAGCAGCTGTTGAGGCCCGAACCATCTCCTCGATGAAGGAGCAGCGCGTCGCCGCCGCGACCAAACTCAAGGGACCGACCCAAGCTCTCGATCTCGACACCAATGGCTTCATCGACCAACTCGAGCTAGCCCTTCTCGCCAGCAAGGTCTGCGCTTACGCCCAGGGCTTTGCAGTCATGGATGCCGCGGCGGCCGACCATCACTGGCAGCTCAACCGCGGCGAGATCGCTAGCATCTGGCGTGGCGGCTGCATCATCCGGGCGAGCTTCCTTCGCCATATTAAAGCCGCCTATGACCGCGACCCTGGCCTCAAAAACCTGCTCCTCGATCCCTATTTTGCTGATCTGATCGAACGCGCCCAACCCGCCTGGCGCGAGATCGTCTGCCTCGCTACCCGCCAAGGCATTCCTGTACCCGCCTTCAGCTCGGCCCTCGCCTATTACGACAGCTACCGAGCCCCCCGCCTGCCCGCCAACCTGATCCAAGCCCAGCGCGACTATTTCGGCGCCCACACCTACGAGCGCACCGACAAAGACGGCACCTTCCACACAGGTTGGTAACCGGATGCATGACTTGCTCGACACGGGCTCGAGGGGGTGGTGTTGGCTTTCGGACATCGGTGTTATGCGCGGGCTCGAAGGCAGACCTTGCGCCAATGTCAACGAACAGTTGTATAGTCTAATCCGTCGATGATGCTCTATCAGCTTCCATTCACTGATGAGAAGTAGGTAGCAAACACTTCGCCACCTTTGCGCCATTTGTCGTCTCTAGGTGACAATTGTATCGACGACGCTGTCTTTATATTCATAGAAATTTAGATCCCTTAGCCCACAATGCTGAAGAATTTTCTCACCAACCTTTATCTAAGAAAAACGCCCCTCCTGAGAACATCGGAGGAGCGTTTAGACATCTAGTAAGTCAAGGCCGTGCGCATCGCACAGTTAACCCATGAGCGGGGCGCTTATTTGGTGCCCCAGGCGGCAAGTTGTGCATCCACTGAGGCTTCGCAGTCAGCGGCTGCGCCGTTGAACTTGTCGTGCCATTCACTACCGAACTGATCGACATACCAGGTGCCCATCGGCTCCTTCACCGCACGGAAAGTTTCCATCTCCTCGGCAGTTGGCACGTAGACTTCGCCGCCGCCTGCGACGAAGGCTGCTGTCTGCTTGCCTTCAGCGCCTTTGTTGAACTCAAGCTGGACGTCGGCCATTTGGCGGATACCGGCGACGGTGAGGGCTTTGAGGTCATCGGGCATGCTATCCAGGAAGGATTGGCTGACGGCCATGAAGCCCCAGAGATAGGCATGCTCGTCCAGGGTCGAGAATTTCAGCACCTCATCCATCTTGTTGGGGATGATGTCAGTAACAGCATTCTTGGTGCCTTCGACCACGCCGGTTGCGAGCGAGGTGTAGAGTTCGCCCCAGGCAACAGGTGTCGGATTGCCGCCATAGAACTCCATCATGGTGACGGGGAGCTGCGAGTTGATCACGCGCATCTTAACGCCTTTGAGGTCTTCCGCTGACTTGACCGGAGCGCTTGCCGTGAAAAAATTACGAAAGCGGCCGGTATTGCCAACGCCGATGAGATTGACGTTGCCGGATTTTTCGAGGAACCCTTTTCGCACGTCTTCAAAGAATGGGCCGTCGATCATGCATTCGGCGACCATGTCGTCGCGGATGACGTAGGGAAGCTCAATCACCTGCAGTTCCGGCATGAAGCCGACCAGACCGCCGAGTGCTGTGTGTGCGATTTCGAGCGTACCGGCATTCACCTGTTCGACCATTTCCCGAAAGCTGCCGAGCTGAGAGCCTGGAAAGATCTGCACTTCGATCTGGCCATTCGAGCGTGTCTCAAGAAAGCTCTTCAGGAACTCGCCAGCGACATGGTCGTCACTGTCATCCCCAACAGGTCCGGGATGCCCATATTTGAGCACGAAGTCGGCGGCATCGACAGCGGTGCTACCAACACCCAGAGTTACCAGCGCTGCGGCGGCGACAGCGAGCGTGCCGCCCTTGAAGACATTCATGGTCATCTCAAAAAACCTCCCTTTGCTTTGTTATTGCCCCTCGCTTAGACCCCGAAGCCCAAGAGACGCGGCAGGGTCATGGTAAGGGCGGGGAAATAGGTGATCAAGAAGATCACCACGACGTGGACCAGAAGGAACGGCCACATGTCCTTGGCGATGTCGAGTATCGAGATGCGGGTCAGCGTTGAGGCGACGAACAGCACCAGGCCCATCGGCGGCGTGGCGAGGCCGACCGTCAGGTTGACGCACATGATGATGGCGAAATGGAGTGGGTCGATGCCGAGTGCGGTCATGGTGGGGGCCAGCAGCGGGCCGAGGATCAGGATCGCCGGGCCAGCATCGAAAAACATGCCGACGATGAACAAAAGAATATTGATGCAGAACAGGACGATCAACGGGTTATCGCTGATTGTGGTCAGGAAGCTGGAGATGATGGTCGGCGCGCCGGAAAGCGACGTCACCCAGCCGAAGACCGTGGCGGCACCGATCACGAGAAGGATGCTGGAAGAAGCAAGGCCTGCCCGGTAGAGC
This sequence comes from Geminicoccales bacterium, assembly GCA_050633905.1. Taxonomy (GTDB): domain Bacteria; phylum Pseudomonadota; class Alphaproteobacteria; order Geminicoccales; family Geminicoccaceae; genus JANQPX01. The sequence continues at coordinate 43,675 of JBOEHJ010000001.1, read as the reverse complement.
ATGTCGGGGATGCGGCTAATTTCGAGGGTTCGTGTAACAAAAATACTCAGCAACAAAGCGTAGGCGACGGCGGCTGCTGCCGCCTCGGTCGGGGTGAAGACGCCGGTCAGGATGCCGCCGAGGATGATAAAGGGCGTGAGCAACGGCAAGAAGGCGCTGCTAAACGCCGAGCCGACCTCACCGACGCTGGCGCGTTCCGCACTTCTCGGGAAGTTGCGTTTCTTCGCGAGGTAGCTGTTCACGATCATCAGCCCGATGCCCATCATCGCACCCGGCACGAAGCCCGCCGCGAACAGACCGCCGACCGACACGCCCATGATATAGGCATAGACCACCATGATGATCGAGGGCGGGATGACCGGGCCGATGACCGATGACGCAGCGGTGACGGCGGCCGCGAAGCGGCGGGTATAGCCATCCTTTTCCATCGCCGGAATGAGGATCGAGCCCAGTGCTGAGGTATCGGCGACAGCAGAGCCAGAGAGCCCGGCGAACAGCATCGAGGAGACGATGTTGACATGGGCAAGGCCGCCTCTGAGATGGCCCACCAGGGTTTTCGCGAAGGTCACGAGGCGTAGCGTAATGCCGCCATGGTTCATGATCTCGCCGGCGAGGATAAACATCGGGATGGCGAGCAGTGGGAACTGGTTGATCCCGCCAAAGACGCGCTGCGGCATCATCGAGAGAAAGACAGTCTGATCGTTCAGCCAGACGCCGACGATCGGCGCGAAAATCAGGGCAAAGACGATGGGCACACCCAATGCCATCAGTCCGAGGAGGAAATAAAAGATCACCAAGGCCATAACTTAGTCAGCCCGGTCCGGCTCGGGACCGTCGATGATGGCACTGTGCTGTTCGGATAGGCCCTGGCTGGGATCGGCGATGCCGACCAACGCTTTTAGAGAATGCTCCAGAGCAACCAGACAGGTGAGCGCCGAGCCGATCGGAATCGCGATATACATCCAGAGCATCGAGGCGTTGAAGCTGGACGCCACCTGGCGAGCCCCCGATTGCGCGAAGATCCAGCCCTGCCAGAGAAGCAGTCCCATCGTGGCGATGATCACGAGGTGGATGAGGAGGTAGAACGCCTGACGGCCCCGCGCCGGAAACAGCTTGATCAGGAGGTCGATATTGATATGGCCGGCATGGCGAAGAGCGATCGGTGCGCCCAAGAGGGCCAGCCAAACCATCAGATATTTACAGCCCTCTTCCGCCCAGGTGATCGAGTTGTCGAGGACATGGCGATAGAAAACAGCGGCCACCATGATCACGGCGATCACACCGACGATGGTGATCAAGAGATAGCGGCAGACATGGAGGAGATGATCGTTCAGACGCGCAAGTGATTGCGCTACCGACGCAACAGCAGTCATGTGTTCGATGCCACCGTTTTGCAGCTAGCACCCAGCACCATGAAGATCATGGTCTGCCTCCCTTTTTTTCCATCCTACATGCTTCGCCATGGAATTCCAGTGGCATGGCCCGCATCATCGGGTTGCCAGTGCACGCAGGCCCAAGGCTGAAAGCCAATCAGCTAAGCTGCGGATTTAATCCTTTCCGATGAGCACTGGCTCTTTTTTCTGCCGTCTTCACGATAGGTCACCCCCCCTGTGCGACCCTGATGATCAGGTCCGTACAGCCCTAGGAATCTGAGCCTCCCCCCTCTTTCTTGTAGGCGGGTGGATTCCCAGGATCGCATGGACCAGCAAGAGCACGCAGGATCATTCGTAAAAGTAAAGAAACGGTGAAGAGTAATCCGATGGCCACTTCATTATTTGGCATGGAGATCAAGATCTCAAACACGAGCTAAAGAAAAGCTGATTGGATCTCGACGAAGCTAGGACACAATTAGTTCACCGCGCTCAGGAACGACCGTCACCTCGACACCGCTTTCCACGACACTGGTAATATCCACCTCGAAGCGATCGATCATCGGGAGCGCGGCAAAGGCTGCTCCTTGGGCCATGATGGGGTTGGCAGCGTTCAGAACGAGGGCTGCGGGTGCGATACCGCGCGTAATCATGTCGTGGAGCATCCAAGCCGTCGCCACACCACCCTTGGCGGCATTCAGGATCAGGATTTTGTTTTTGTAACTTTGACCAAAGAGCTTGTGGCTGGGCCTCGAGAAAGTCCCCTCGATCCGATCCAGATCGTATCTGGCGGAAAAATTGTCATTCGCTACCAAGGCCTTGCCGGTAACCTTCGCGCCGATCCCGATATGGCCCTTATAGACGCGGCTCATGATCCACCTCCAACGATTCTGCCCTGAACGGCGCTCTCGACACAGCTTTCCATGCTCGCAAGCACCGGCTCGTAGCCGTAACCGCCGAGGATGTTGACCAACTTGGCGGAATTGCTCATCAGCCGTTTCCAGCCATTGGCCTCGCCGATCTCGCGGGCATACATCTGGTAGAAGCAAACGCCTTCCAGGACCATGCCACCTGCGGCTTCGATCTTCTTGACCAACCCCATCCGCGTGGCGGCCGTCTTGATTTCTGGCGAGGTCGTCGCGATGAGCGTCACATCTTGGTGGACCACATTGCCCGCCAGCAAGCCGGCCAATGTGTTCATTTCCATCAAGGATAGCTGGGGACCTGCGAACACCACGACGTCGAGTTGATCATCGGCGGGTTGATAGCTCTCGATCAGTGCCTCGACATCCGCATTATTGAGACGTTTTGCCCTGGGCGGCGGACCGTCAAAGACGTCGTTCAACGCTGAAGCTTCCGGTGTCACGCCAACCATGTGAAAGAGCGGGGTCGAGCCGAAACTGGCAAGGGCGGCTCCGAATTGCTTCAGCTCATCTGAGGTTGGCGTCCTGTCGATACCGACAAGCACCGGGACCTCCCAATAGGAACCCATCTCCCGACCGACAAGGGCACCAAGTGCCCCCCATTCGGCGAGATCGCTCGGACAAAACCTGACCTCATACAGGCATCGACCCAGCCGATGTTGGTCGAGATGAAAACCGTAGCGCGCGGTTCGCCCCGTCAATGCCGCCGCCAGCGCCGATGGACCGCCTTCGAAATTGGTGCGGGCACCCTGGACACTATTGGCATAGATCGAGGAGCCGGTATCACCGAAGGCAATGTGCTCACCGAAGACAGGCGGACAGATTGTTTGATAATTGATGCAGGTATTAGTCATCATAAAACCGAAGGCTTCGAGCGCACCGATCATACGGCACTCCAACGCCGCCATCTCCTCGGTCTGACCGAGGCGCTTATAGGCCGAAAAATCCACGCCGCGCGGATCGGTAATTGAGGGGACTTGGACTTTCCGTTCTTCTGCGGGACAGCGGGCAAAGTCTTCCAGGAAGTCGACCGAGGCCGGTCCTAATGATTCCGGATCTGCCATCAGATGCACTTGTGAGATCGGGACGGTATCGGTGGCATCGAAAAAATTACCGACGCGCAGGATCTGCTGCATCGCGAACTGGCGCGGACGTCCTTGCTCACCAGCCAGCATGGCCTGTTCGTCATCGTTCAGCTTCATTGTCATTTTTCTGAAATCGCTCCTAGCCGATCAACAGCAGACCTTTGGACATGACCGCAATGGTGCTATTCAACATGAACGATGTCGCGGTCTCTGCAAAGCAAGGATGAAACGGGATGCATTTTCGTCACCCACCAAGCGCCGGCTGGCGCGATCACCCCCGCTATCCTGATCCCCTCATCGAAACCCTCGATCCGCGTTTCGAAGGCTATAGGATTTTCAGCGCTGCCGTCGAACGCCTCTATACCGGCTGCCGCTGGTCGGAAGGTCCCGTCTGGTTCGGCGATGGCCGCTATCTATTGTGGAGTGACATCCCGAATAACCGCGTCCTGAAATGGGATGAGACAACCGGCAATGTCAGCACCTTTCGCCAACCGTCCAACTTCGCCAACGGCAACACCCGCGACCGTCACGGACGGCTCGTTACGTGTGAGCATGGGCGGCGCGTGACGCGGACGGATTACGATGGTCGTGTGGAGGTACTGGTTGACAGCATCGACGGCAAGAGGCTGAACTCACCCAACGATGTTGTGGTCAAATCTGACGGCTCGATCTGGTTTACCGATCCCGTTTTCGGCATCCACGGCAATTACGAGGGGCATAAGGCAGAGCCCGAGCTTGACCAGATGGTCTATCGGATCGACAGCGACAACGGTGCGGTCACCGTTGTCGCGGAAGGCATCCTCGGACCGAACGGACTTTGCTTCTCGCCGGATGAGAGCATCCTCTACATCGTCGAAAGCCGGGGCGTACCCCATCGGAAGGTTCTAGCGTATGATGTCGCCACCGATGGAAAAACGCTTAACAACAAACGGGTGCATATCGATGCCGGCCCAGGCGGTACGCCCGATGGCATGCGCTGTGATATCGACGGCAATCTCTGGTGCGGTTGGGGTATGGGCAACGAGGCGCTGGATGGCGTTCTGGTCTTTGCTCCCGACGGCACCAAGATCGGCCGGATCGCGCTTCCTGAACGTTGCGCCAATGTCTGCTTTGGCGGTGCTGAACGCAACCGTCTGTTCATGGCAGCGAGCCAATCTCTCTACGCTCTTTATGTGAACACCCAAGGCGTGGCAGGTGGCTGACATAGCAGCTCACCTGCCGACAGCTTTAGATGATCTATGTCCCTCAACAACGATCGATGCGGGCCGCATAGCAACCACGTTTCGCGTTATGGACATGCAGGTAGCTGATTGACGGATCGGCCAACATTCTTTCCGCTGACTGCGCCAAGTCGGCACCATCCAGGACATCGGCATCGATCATCATACCGTCAGCATCGAAGCCGCGCATTGAGAGCAGGCGACGTTGCAATTGCAGCGGAACTTCACCCGGCGACAATGTTGCCTGGACAGAGCCCTCGCCGATGAAGATGGCATGGCTTGATCGATAGGGAGATGACGTTGGCTGGTGTTCATAGTTCAACAAGAGAACACTGTCGCCGACCTCCATATCTTTCAAAGACAACCGACAAGGAAAACCCGGACATTCATCGACAATCATTCGCCTGACGCCTTTAGCCTCAAGCCTGTCGTCATCAAGCCCAAAAAGATCCTGGAACGGCTCTATAGGTAGGGCAGAGATCTGAAATGACATGACATCCTCCTTTGCTTATCCTTGAGCAAGGATGTCGTCCTTTCTTATCGGGAACGACCCGTTTCTTGCGATGGTTCTTTTTCTGCTCACATGATCGTAAGCTGCCGGTCGCAGTTTCGTTGTTCGAATCCCGTTGATCAGTTGGAGAAACCGAGATGACCAGCCCGAAAGTTGCCGTGATTACTGCCGGAGGTAGCGGCATGGGCGCGGACACGGCGCGACGGCTTGCTGAGGATGGCTACAACATTGCCATCCTGTCCTCATCGGGCAAAGGCGAAGCGCTGGCCGCCGAGCTTGGCGGGGTTGGCGTTACTGGCTCGAACCGGTCCACCGGGGACTTGCAAAAAATCGTCGACATCGCGATGGAACGCTTCGGCAAGATCGATGTCTTGGTCAATTCCGCCGGCCACGGACCGAAAGGTCCAGTCCTGGAGATCAGCGACGAGGACTGGCATACCGGTATGGAGGTTTATCTCCTGAATGTCATCCGCCCCACCCGCCTGGTGGTGCCAATCATGGTCGCTCAGGGCGGCGGGACGATCTTGAACATCTCGACCTTCGCCGTCTTCGAACCCGATCCCTTGTTTCCAACTTCAGGCGTCTTCCGCGCCGCTCTCGCAAGCTTTACCAAGCTGTTCGCAGACAAGCATGCCGGAGACAATATCCGCATGAACAACATTCTGCCCGGCTTTATCGACAGCTTGCCCGAAACCGACGACCGCCGCGCCCGCATCCCCATGGGCCGCTATGGCAAAGCAGCCGAAGTCTCATCACTCATCGCCTACCTCGCCTCCGACGATGCCGCCTACATCACCGGCCAAAACCTAAGAATCGACGGCGGCCTCACCCGCTCAGTTTAATATGTGGCGTGGCCACCTCATGGGCTTGGAACGCTAAGGTCCGGCTCGATGGTATGCCGCCAAGTTTTTTGACGTCCTCGGTAAGATCCAACGTTAGAGATAAACCAGCAAATGAAATGGGCGGAACCCTGAAGAGTCCCACCCATCATTTCTTACGTCTCGTCAGCTAGCGACGGCAAGCGACGTCCGTCGTCGCTGACGACTAGCCGCGGAAGGGGCCTGCTAGTTCGTCGGTTTCTTTGGCGATCACCTCCATCGCCGCTTCCGGACTGTCATACTGGCCAGCAAGCAGCTCGCCGAGACGGACCGGAATGACGTTGTTGGCGATCTCCGCCCAGGTCGGGATATCCGGCTCAGAGCCCATGCGGTTGTTGATCGTCCACTCGATTGCCGGGAAGTGGCGGGTGGTGCCGGCACCAGGTTTGGCAGCAGCGAGCACACGCTCGTCCTTGAAGGCGGAAAGCCGGACCGGGGAAGCACCGCCACCAACGGTCGAGCTTCTCGCCACAACGTCTTTCGAGGTGACCCACTGCATGAACAACCAGGCAGCATCCTGATTCTTCGAGTACTTCGAAAGTGCTATTGAGGAACCGCCTTGATGGCCGATATGTGGGATCTCATTGAAGCCGGCATCTTCGGGGGCTCGAACCGAGGTCTCCTCCGGTGGGATCGCCGCTTCCATCAGGCCACCACCAACTTTCGAATCGCCGCCATCGAGGCCCGGGAAGAACTCGCCCCAGGAGATGCATTGCGCGGCGATACCTTGGGCCATGGACTGCCACTGGCCGTCCCAGGTCCAGGTCTTGGCGGCAGGCGGCATGTAGTCAACCAGCTCGAGCATGTAGCGCAGGCCTTCCATGCCCTGCTCATCATGGCCGGAGAACATGCCGTCCTTGTTGAAGATCGATCCGCCATGGGCCCAAAGCCAGATGGTCCAGTCGCATTCCAGGGAATAGTGACCGGATTTGAGCTGGCCGGTGGTGCCATGAATGCCGTTACCAATCTCGGCCTCATGCAGCGCCTTGGTGACCTCCATGTAATCGGCCATGGTGGTCGGCACTTCGATGCCATGCTTCTCGTAGAGATCTTTCCGGTACATCAGGATCGCGATGGGAATATCAAAGGGCACACCCATCTGCGCGCCATAGGCCATGGCAATGCCGTCGGTCAAAGGTTGCGAGAAGTCGTCCCAGTCATAGCTGGGCATGGCGAGTTCGGGCTTGGTGTCATAGAGCTCGCGCGGATTGATGGTATCCGGCGAGAACAAGGCGGCCCAGGCTTGATCCAGATAGTAGAGATCATAGGTGCCGAGCTGGCCCTGGGCATCAAGGGTCGCCTTTTGCAGAACCTGCTCAAGCGGCACGATCTCGATCTCGACATTGATGCCAGTCAGCTCTTCGAATTCGCCTTTGAGCTCGGAAGCGACATTGGTCGGCGGCGTAGCTTCCGACGTGTAACGGATGGTGGTGCCGGCGAAGGGCTTACCGACGTCTTTCAGCCAAGCGCTGACATCGTCAGGGGTCTGGGCCTGGGCAAGCGGCGTGCCGAGATTGGTCAGGCCGCCGAACGGGCGAACCCCGCCCAGGAAGCTTGCGGAAAACGCCGAGAAGCCGACGCCGGCCATCGCTGCTTTTTTGATGAACTCGCGCTTGGTCATGCCGCGCCTGGCGAAGCGTCCCGCCAGGTCGGCAATATAGGTTTTTCGATCATATTGCTTAAAGCTCATTGAAACCTCCCTGTTTGAGCTTGGTGTTATCTCGAACGCATTCCGTTTAACGTTGGATCTTTCTCACTCTTTCAAAGAACCAAGCGTCAGACCGCGGACCAGATGGCGTTGGACGAGCATGATGAAGATGAAACTCGGCAGAAGAGCAGCACTGCCGAGTGCGGTGATCATCCCCCATTCAGTACCCGTCGAGGTCACGAATGTTGTTATCTTCACAGGTATCGTGCGAATCGAGGTCGTCATCTGAAGCGAAATCAGGAACTCGGTCCAGGAAAAAATAAAACAGAGCACTGCGGTCGCCGCCATGCCGCCCTTAACCAATGGTAGGGTAACCAGCCGGAAAATGGTAAAGCGTGACGCACCATCTAGCATGGCGCTCTCGTCCAGTTCCTTGGGCACATCGTCGAAGAAGCTTTTCAAGAGCAATGTCGCGAGCGGCAGGTTGATCAAGGTGTGGGCCAGGATCAGACCGAGATGCGTATCGCGCAGGCCAATATCGCGAAAAATGAAAAACAACGGGATGGCGACCGCGATCGGCGGCATCATGCGTTGGGCAAGGACAAAGAAAACGAAGTGGTGCTTGGCCTTGAAGGCAAATCGGGAGAGGCCGTAAGCGGCCAGCGTTGCGAGCAACACGGCCAAGATCGTGGACCCGATAGCCACAATCATGCTGTCGACAATCGACGGTACCGAATAGTAACTCGACGCGCCGCCGGTCTGACCGCCGATCCCGCCTTCGAGATTGATCCTGGATTGGCCGAGAATGGTGATCGCGTAGTTATCGGTGGTCGGCGTAAAATCGGTGTAAATCGGAACCTGGTTGAAAATCGCGGTGTACGGTTTGAAGGAGGCTAGGACCCACCAGAACAGCGGAAACACGAACAGCAGCACCACCATCCAGGCAAAGACATCGCGGATCAGGCGCGAGGAGAGACTGCTCTGCATCAGAACTTCACCCGAGCAAGCTTGATAAAGGTGAAACAGACCAGATTGAGTGTGATCAGGGTGATCAGACTAAGTGTGGCGGCATAGGAAAAGTCGGCGACGCCAAAGGCGCGGCCGGCATAGAAGCTGAGCGTCTCCGTCACCGTGCCTGGACCACCGCCGGTCATCGCGTAGATGTAATCATAGATACGAAACAGATCGATCGTGCGGATCAGGACCGCAACGGCAAGCACGCGGCCAAGCATCGGCATGGTCAAATGTCTGAAGGCCTGAACGGGCCCTGCCCCATCGATCGCGGCCGCCTCGAACGGTTCCTTTGGCAAGGCCCTCAGCCCCGCTAAGATGATCAGCACCATGAAGGGCGTCCATTGCCAGATGTCGGCGAGCATGACGCCTGGTAAGGCCGTCCAGCGATTGGCCAGAATTGGGTTGCTGGGATCCGCAAGGCCAATCACGCCGAGGTAATAAGCCAGCACGCCGAACTGCGCGTCTTCCATCAGAAGAAACATGAGGCCAGTAACAGCAGGCGGCACCACCAATGGCAAGGTCATCAAGGAGCGCAAGAGGCCATAGCCGCGACGCTCGCAATCCAGCAACAGGGCAATGCCGAGGCCGAGGGCAACCTGGACGATCAGGCAGATCACGGTATAGGTGAAGGTCACGCCCAGCGAGCCCCACATACGTTCGTCAGCAAAGGCTTTCAGCCAGTTCTGTCCGCCGATGAACTCGATCTCGCGGGTAAACCGGTTCTGCTGGTTCATGGTCAACCAGACCGCATAGAAGAGCGGATAGATGCCGAAGGCGAGGACCATCGCAAGGAGCGGCGCAACCCATGGAAAGGGATGGTCGCCCGTGAGCCAGCGCGGCAGCAGAGTCGCGCTTTGATGGCTCTTGCTATCCTCGACGATCGTCGTAGCCAACCCTGAACTGCCCCCAGATCACCGTTGTTCAAAAGGAACACCGGGTGACTAATTGAACATTTGTTTGCTTGTTGTTCGTAGTTTCACGGTACGATGCCTTCGAATTCTCTGTCAAGCATCCCAAAGGCTCACGATTAGGCGGCATTAGCAACGTCCATCCGCACGAGAATATCTCCCGCCAAAATGGCCTGTTATCCAGCGTCGGCTTGACAAATCTGCCCCTTCAGCGTTTAGCCTACCGCGCAATCGTAATGACCTGCAGCTACCTGTTTCTTCGTCATTGATGTTCTGGGGCTGTCGTGATTCAAAGCGAGGAATGACGCGCTGAACATGACGGGTTACAGCGCTCGTTGTTTGATATGTCACTATTGGTAAGCCTGGCTCATCCCAGCCGATCAAATCACTGGACTGATCATGAACGCCTCACGCTCAAATGATGCACCGCTCTTGTCGGTGCTGCGCCGGTTTTCTTCCCATATCGGCATGCTCGCCTTCGCGCTGTTTGCCGTCACCCTCCCGGCACCTGGACAGGCGATGACGATCGAGGAGGGCGGTGACCGCTTCGATGTCAAAAGCGGTGCTTATCAATGGGCAATTTCGAAAACGGCCTTTACTGTCTTCGATGAAATGACCGTGGATGGCGTGGCGAAACTGATTGCGGGTGAGGCGAGTGCTGACTTTCTGGGCTCAACGTCAGTCTTCGGCCCGCCGAGTGAGTTCTTGAAGGGCAATGATTGGGTCGAGGTGCGTGGTTGGGCTGATCAATCGAAGAACCTCTGGTATGTCGCCCGCTATCGCTTTTTCGAAAACCAGCCCTACGCCCATCTCGCCTTATCCTTAATGGACCGGCATGAGAATTTCGACACGGAAGCGCAATGGGAGGATTACTGGAACGATCGACTCCTCTCCAATTATAGCGTCACGTTGCGCACGACGTCGGATCTCAAGGGCCACTATTTCCGGCAGATGAGTTCCTTTACTGGCCGGCATGTCAATGTCGATCCCGACGTCATCGTTTACAGCGGTGAAGGGGCGCCCTTTCACTGGCGCCGCGACACCGCCATAGAGGAGATTGAGCTGATCCATGGGGCGACCGAGGACCCGGACCGGGCGCTTGGGCGAACCAATTCGATTACCTGGATTCCAGGCATTGTCGGCGAGGCCAAACTTACCGCCTTGCTGACACCATTCGGCCTGACAGAAGGCCATAAACGGGCTGAGGATGTAGTCTACGAGATCCAACATAGTGGCGGCGTCGAACGCTTGTTTCTCGACCAGAACTCAGCGGAGCTCGATCTCGGCAGCTACCAGCTGGACAAGGATTCGGCGGTAACGATGTTCACCGAAGCCACCTATGATACAGAGAGTATCGTCCGCGCCCGGGCCCTACGGGTCGAGCCTGTGAGCAAGAAGCCCTTTGAGATCACCTTCAAGCGCTTGCCGGACGATGCGCTCAAAGATAGCGGTTATGCGCTCGGCGTGGTCGATCTTTGGCAACATTGGCCAATCGAGGCCTTTTCGATCGGCCGCGACCTTGTCGTCAACGCACTGGTTGAGCCTGCCAAATGGACCGGCGGCATCGGGATGACCCTCGATCTTGCCGTGGTGGTCGATGCCAGCAAATCCAAAGAAGCGCTGGCAGCGATCAAGGCGCCGCCGAAGGAACGCAGCCTGCCGTCCTGGTGGAGCAGTTTCGATGGCTCTCTTGCCCCCAACGATGCCTACGACCAGCTCATCCGGGGTGCCGCTGCCTCGATCGGCGCACAGGATGAGTTCGATGATAATTTCGGCTGGCGCGGCTATGGCGATTATCAAATAAGCCTCAGCTATTCGTTCGAGAACGTGCAGTATCAAAATTGGGGCGGTCTGCAATATGATCTGGCGCTCGGCCTCCTCCTTGGCTGGGCGCGGACCGGTGACGAGGAGCTTTGGCATCGAGCCCGAGCAGCCTTGCGCCACCAAATGGATGTGGGGATGGCCAAGTTCTTCCCCTACCAGCCGAAAAGCAGTGGCCATTTCTACCGCAAGGGAGATTGTCCGATGGAGGATCTCGGTACCTGCCAAGATCCGATCCCTGATTTCGGCTATGGCTATCGCGCTTTTCTCTTATGGCATCACCTGACCGGCGAGGCCTGGGCCAAGGATCTGGCGCAGCAGCATATCGATGCGCTCGCGTATTTTTCTGCGCGATCCGGCGGCACCGTTCGCAGCCAAACCGATTGGCTGCTCGAACATGCATCCCGCCCGGCAGCCTGGATCATGCGTGCGCTCTATACCGGTGCCAAGCTCTTTCCGGAAGGCACCCAGGCCTTCGAGCAGGCGGGCGAAGGCATCAAACTGCCGAACGGCACGTCTTACGGTCAGCTCTTGAACGAGCAGCTTGATGCGCTGGTGCCCTATATCAACAATGGTCAGGGCTACTATCCGAGCGACCAACCCGTCTGGTCCGGCCAAGGCCTCGAAGCGATGCAGATGGCCTATCTCGACCCGGAGGGCCAGTGGCGGAGCCCGGCGCTGAAGCAGGCGATCATCGGCAGTTGTAACGACCTCGCCGACTCGGCAAGCTGGTTGGGCGGCGCCTATGATTTCGTCTATGAGCGCACACCCACCGATATCGTGGAATGGACTGATGAAGCCAGCTATGGCTGGCTTTGGCTGAGCGGTCTTAACGCCTGCGCGAAGGTCGATGATGAGAATGGCGGACGCTTCGCCGAGCTTGCCGATGACATGTTCGACCATCTCATCTCAACCTATGGCGGCGAGGACGAGATCTCCATTCGCGTCTGGTCGTCCATCCTCGGCTTTGGCGGTTACTACTTGGCCCAATAGGGTATCTTTGGGGTTCTTCAGTTCTGGCCCACTCCCCCACCTAGAGCCCGATGGAAAGTGTGACGCCGCCGAAGGCCTGGGGTTCCTGGCCTTCGAACTCACGGCTGCGAAGAACATGAGTGTAGGAAACACGAACGTCGCTATAGGTCACGGCCAGGCCGAAGCGTACCTCTCCAACGAGCGTCTTTTTGTCGACATTCGGGCTGTTGCTATCGAAGCTATTGCCATCAAGAAAGATGTTACGGGCAACCGCTCGTCCTTCCACCCCGCCGAAGAGATAGGCAGAAAAGCCGCCGGTCCGTGGAAATCTGTCCGAACCAGTAAAGCTTGGCCGGATCGCGGGCGGCCCATGGTCGTTGGTCTCAAACCTGCCGAGGCGCAAGGTCATCCCTGTGGCTGCATGGGTATAGATATTGCCGAGTGCTGCGCCAAGCTTCGGCGACATATCGATGACCAGCGACGAGGGTTTACCGTCAACCGTCAAGGGCTGCCGCCAGAGACCGGTCCATTGTCGATCATAAAAAAAGTTGATGCCCAGCTCGTTGTCCAGCTGATTATCCCAACCTTCGGGCTCGGTGGCATTCAGCACGTCATGGGTGAATGTTTGCACCTCCTCGCCGCCGGCAAGAGGGCCGACGACGCCCAATTGTACACCGAGATTGTCATGATAGCGGATGTCGCCTGACGCCGACCTGACCTCCGTGTTGAAACCAAAATCGAGATAAAGCCAGCCCGCATAGGGGTGATCATCTTCGATCAGGTCGGTTTCTGATAGATCATCCGGTGTATAGAAATTATGGCCGAGACCGTAGCTCAACCCGAAACGTCCTTCCATGCCGTCTGGCACTAGCGGCTGAAGCTGCCTCTTGACGATGCCAGGCATCGATCCAGCGCAGGAGAGCTTGTTGCCGCTGGTATAATGCCTATCAGACCCGCCGACTTCATCGTTTTCGATCTGGAACGTGAAGGTTTCGCAATAGCGAAACGCGTCTTCTGATTGTTGGGCAGCAAGAGCCGGGAATGACAAGATCGACAGGCTTAGTAAAGACGCCAATCTGGCCGGACATGAAACGGACGTCATGGATAGCATCTCCCCCGAGGCTTTTTTTGTTTGGTGCATTGCACACCTTATTGTTGCCAAGCCGTGACCGTGGGAGCAAGACGGTCAAGGCTCGTTATCAGTGCTGACAACGCACAATAATGTTACTTGCGAACCCTCGGATTCCTTGGAATGGAAGGCAAACCTCAGTCCTTGGAACGCTCAGGATCGACCATCAACCGTCATAGGTTCGATCACCGTCGGTACGGTGCCAGAGGCGATAGAGATGTCGTTTCATTGTGGGGTCGTCGCTGTCAATGAACGTGGAACGATAGTGACCGAGCTCATGATTATTCAAGTACTGGACCTGACCGCGCAAAAGAGGGGCCTCAATCCAGAGGTCGCCGGCGGCGGTGACGGCATCGACAGCCTCGATTGCCGAAACGAGATCATCATCCATGGTAACGCCTGCGACCTCATAGCCTTTGCGCACCAGCGAGCTGTTGGCGCGGCACATGAGACGCCCTTCACGCCATGAGAAAAACGGGGCGAAGGATGCCTTGGCAGCGCCCTCCTCATGCTCGGCCTGTCGATCGAAATACATGGGCTGATAAAGCCGCCGAAGCGCATTTGGATAGGCCTGGCGCAGCCGCTCATGCACAGCATAGAGACTACAAAAGCGGCTTAGGCCGCCTGAGGCCGCAGGATATTTGCAGAACAGCCCCACATAGTCAGGCACTCTTGCGCCAAACGCATTGTCGGTATGGAATACCAGCTCGACATTGGTCGCTGAGCCCCGCACCCCATAGCTGTAGTTCTGTTTGGTGTCGGTCACATCATAGATCATGGTACCGTCCCATTTCTGCGCGACGGTCGGCCCGAGTAGCTGACTCAACACCCAATAGCAGCCGAGAATATCGTCCAACGGATGATCGTCGATTGGCATCTTATCCAGAACCACAAAGCCGATGCCCTCATCCAAATTTTTCTTGACCTCGGCATAGAGACGCCTCAGCTCAGGGAGCTCGAATCCATCCGGGCTGCGCAGATAGAGCGGCAAAGGCTTTGCCTTCAGTGCCGCGATCAGATGGTCAATTTCAGCGAGGACCTGATCGGTCATCTCGATGACCCATTCCTTATCGGCGAGGTCATTCGCCAACCAGGCTTTTCGTTGGATGGACGGGTCGATAACTTCGGGGAGATCCACGACTTCTTGGGTGAGGTCAAGAAATTGATCCATCATCGTCTCCCACGTGTTTTACTTGATTGGGGCAGTCTAGAACAGTGGCAGATCAGGGTAATCGATCCGTGACGGGGCAATTACCGGAAGCGTCCAGGAAGGGCGGCAAGCCAGCCTTCCAGCGTCTCATATTGCGCACGCTCCGTTTTCATATTGGCTTTGACAAGATTGAGCGCGCTGGAATAGCCCTCATCCGCGGCCGCCTTGTCCAACTGAGCTACGATATCGTCCGGGCTTTCTTCCACGACGGCTTCTGCACAAGCCTGAATGATTTCGTCTTCGTTCATGTCCGGGGTAATTCGAAGTGTCGCTTCACCAGTCATGATCACGCTATCCGTTGTTCCAGATGATTGATGATTATAGCTGAAAAGAAAGAGCGCCGGGAGACACATTGTCCCGGCGCTCCGATCTCGATGGGATCCGAATGCGCATAGCGCTCAGCTATTCGGCAACTAGATGTTCCTATTCCGTGGCATCCACATATTCAGCGGCGATCCTCGTCTCACACTCACCGATGGCGCCTTCGAGATTGTTCAGCCACTCATCGCCGTAGGTCTCCACGAACCAGCCTTTAAGCGAGGATGATGCTTCCTGGAACGCTGCCTTCTCCTCAGGAGTCGGCACATAGATCTCGCCCCCCGCTTCCTTGAATTCTTCATAGGCTTCGATCGAACGGCGCATGGGTAAGGCGCGGGTGACGGTCTTCAGATGCATGAAGCCATCATGGACGATCTTGCGCTGATCAGGCGTCAGGCTTTTGAAGAAATCGTCATTCATCCACCAGAGCGCTGCCATATAAGCGTGACCATCCAGCGTGATGTAGTCCAGATGCTCCTGGAACTTCATGTTGACGATATCGGTGATGCCGTTCTTGGTCCCTTCGACCACGCCGGTTGCAAGTGAGGTGTAGACCTCTGGCCAAGAAACTGGCGTCGGGCTACCGCCGAGTGCTTTGACCAGCTCGATCTGGATGTCGGCTGGAATGGTGCGGATCTTCATGCCTTCGACATCGGCCGGCGTCTTGATCTGCTTGCCGACCGTCGCGAAGTTCCGCCAGCCGCCGGTATTGGAGACGGTCATCAACCGCATCGGGCCGATCTCTCCGAGAACGGCGTCCCGAAGTTGGCTAACGAAGGGGCCATCAAAGACGCATTCCGCCACCCGGTCGTCCCGAAACATATACGGCAGATCCATCACCTGACCGGCTGGGAAGATGTTACCGAAGCCGCCGATGGTTGAGATGGTGACCTCGAGCACGCCGCTTTGCACCTGCTCAATGCATTCAGCGAATTTCGAGCAGAACTGACCTGCGGGATAGATTTCGACTGTGACCTCGCCATTGGTCCGGGCTTCGACGAAGTCCTTGAACACCAGTGAACCGTCAAAATCCTCGTCATCCTGCGAACCAAGAAACGCAATTTTGATCGTCGCCGCGGAGCTGGCGGCACTGGCTAGGCTTAACGATGTGGCGAGCAGAACAGCGCCGCAAACCGATGTTATTCGATTGAATTTCATGTTTTAGCCTCCGTGATAGACACCTCGTCAGCAGCGAGGGTTGGGTTGATCTTAACGGCCTCTTTAAGCAAATCCCAGAAGCCGTGGAATGGTCATCGAAATCGCCGGGACGAAGGTGATCAGAAAGATGACCACCACCTCGATCGCGAGGAACGGCATCATCTCCCAGGCAATTGACTCTACCTTCTCGCCCGAAATGCTGGACGCGACGAACAACACCAGCCCCATCGGTGGGGTCGCCAGACCTACTGTAACGTTTACACACATCACGATCGCAAAATGCAAGGGATGAATGCCAAGACTAATGAACACCGGGGCTAGGATCGGACCCAAGATGAGGATCGCCGGGCCTGCATCCAGAAACATGCCAACCACGAACAACAGGATGTTGATCATGAACAGCAGTAGATAGGGATTGTCGGTGAAATCGACGATCAGCTCGGTCAGCTTTTGCGGTGTGCCGGAGATGGTGACTACCCAGGCAAAGGCGACAGCGGCGCCTACCAGGAGAAGGATCGTGCCTGAGGAAAGTGCGGTGTTGTAGAGAATGCGCGGCAGGTCACGGACTCTCAGAGTTCTCAGAACAAAGAGCGCGATGATCAGGGCGTAGGCGGCCGCGACGGCTGCAGCTTCCGTCGGGGTGAAGACGCCGCCTAGAATTCCGCCCAAGAGAATGATCGGGGTCAAGAGCGGCAGGATCGCCGATTTGAGCGCAACACCGCGATCCCCCCAGCTCGCTTTTTCGCTCGCGACAGGAAACCCTCTGATACGCGCGAGATAGGTGGTCATCAGCATCAAGCCGATGCCCACCAGCAGACCAGGCACGATGCCGGCCGCGAACAAGCCCGCGACGGAAACGTTCATTACGAAGGCATAAAGGATCATGATGCCAGAAGGTGGGATGATTGGGCCGATCACGGACGAGGCCGCGGTTACTGCAGCAGCGAATTTTCTGGAATAACCATTCTGTTCCATCGCCGGGATCAGCATCGAGCCCAGCGCCGAGGTATCGGCGACCGCGGAACCGGAAAGACCGGCGAACATGATCGAGGAGAGAATATTGACCTGGGCAAGACCACCCCTGACATGGCCAATCAGGGATTGCGATAGATTGACTAAACTCCGCGTAATGCCACCATGGTTCATCACCTCGCCCGCGAGGATGAAAAACGGCACCGCCATCAACGGAAAGCTGTCGATTCCCACATAGATGCGCCCGACTAGCCCCTTCAGCATGCCCCATTGACCGTCGAGCAGAAGCGAGAGCGTAGGCGCCAGGGCTAAGGAAAAGACGACCGGCATGCCGATGAAGAGCAATGCCAGCAGGATCCAGAAAAAGACCAAGGACATGAGGCGTCAGTCCAGCAGCGGCGAAGGCAGCGCCTTCGGGGGATCTACTGGTTCTTGTCCGGCGAGGTTTTGCAGCGCCCGGCCGATCAATTCCAGAGCAACAAGAAACATCAGGAAAAAGCTGATCGGCAAAACCATGTAGATATAGGCCATTGGAATGCTGACCGTGCTCGCCTTGAGCTTGAGTCCGCGCTCGATCAGCCCGAAGCTTTCGAAAAAGAAAATCGCCAAGAAAAGAATGATCAAGAGATTGAGCACGATCGAAAGCATGTCCTTTGTGCGCCCTTTGATTCGAGAGGCAAAAAAATCGAGGGATACGTTCACGCCATGCCGATAGGCAACGGGCGCAATCAGAAAGGTCATCCAGATCATCATGAAACGCGCCACTTCTTCCGACCAAGTCAGCGCACTGCCGAGGACATACCGGAAAAAAACCTGGAGCAGAATGATCAGCGTCATCAGCCCGATCAGCACCCATCCAATATGCCTACCGGCAAGGCAGGTAACCTGGTTAATGCGCGCAATGAGCATGATCCCTCGCTCCAGCGCTTTCATCGAACGCCGTCCTGCTTCTGATTAGCTGCTTCATGCATGTCGTCGGCCTCCTGATTGTCATCGCTCGGCCGATGTCCCCACTCTTCAAGAAGCAGATGTCGTGACGGCCAGACCACCGAGTTTCGCTGTGGTTGCGTCTCCAGAGTGCAGTGCTTCTGGAAGATGGGCAAGACGCTTTCATCCCTCCAGCTCAGCGACCCTTTTGTACTTTAAGTCGATTTCCAACTGCGTGTGAGCGCAATCGCTTGTTGGAAACGGGCAGATGCTGCCGTTCGATCTTGCTTCGGTTGGACACTCGTAAAGGCTGACATCTCGGGAAAATCGACCTGTAATGGATCAGCTGCCAACAGCGCGGTGCCGACAGCCGTCAAGTCGGCGACCTGCGAAGGCCGCACGTCACGCCCCAGAAGATCGGCCAGAAATTGGGCGAAATAGGGGTTCTTGCTCATGCCGCCATCGATCATCAGCGCCTCGTTCAAAGGAACGGCACGCGCCATCGCCTGCAGCACTTCCGCCGCCCTGAACGCGATCCCCTCAAGCACGGCTCGTGCCAGGTCTTTCTTCTCATGATCCAAGGATAAGCCGAGCCAGGTTCCCCTCGCCCGCCGGTCCCAATGGGGACAAGCGAGCCCCGAGAGCGCCGGCACGAAGGCTAGCCCGCCGTCGATCGCGGCAGCTCCTTCCATGTTGTTAAGATCAGAAAGATCGGAAAAAAGACCGAGTGACTTCGCCCAGTTCACCGCAGCCCCTGCCGCGTAGACGCCGCCCTCGAGCGCATAGATTGGCGCTTCACCGGCCTTTTGCCAGGCAACAGTCGGCAGCAGCCCTTGGTCCGGCTGGCGGTGGATGTCTTGGCCGGTAACCATCAAGGCAAACGCCCCAGTGCCGAACGTCATCTTGGCATCCCCCGCATGCCTGCAGCCAAAACCATAGAGGGCGGCCTGCTGATCGACCACGCTCGCCGTCACCGGCTTCAAGCCGCTGCTCGTCGATATGGCCCCAAAATCACCGGTGGTGGTGCGGATTTCTGGCAAGGTCTCGATCGGCACCCCGAAGATACGGCAAAGCTCCTCGTCCCAAGTCCCGTTTTCCAAGTTCATCAAGCTGGTGCGCGACGCTGTGGTGATATCAGTCACAAAAAAGCCGGTCAGCCGATCCAGGAAGAAGGCATCGGTGGTGCCGAGACGAAGACGACCTTTAGTGTGGGCCTCCTTAGCACTTGGTAATGTTTCGAGGATCCAAGCGAGCTTTGTCGCAGAAAAATAAGGATCGAGCGGCAGGCCCGCGCGGGCAAGCGTTTCAGCTTCGATGCCATCGGCCTTCAATTGCTGGACCGTCTCTTTGGTCCGATCATCCTGCCAGACGATCACCGGGCTGAGTGCTGTCTTGTCCTCCGCATCCCAGGCAAGGCAGCTCTCACCCTGATTATCGATCCCGATCGCATCCACATCCCCCGCCGCCTCGAAACAAGTACCAAAAATACGGATCAGCTCTTCCGGGTCATGCTCCACCCAGCCCGGCTGCGGGTAGATCTGCCGGTGCTCGACCCCATGCACGATCTCGGGCTGCCCACGCTCATCCAGCATCAGAACCCGCGTGCTGGTGGTTCCCTGATCGATGGCGGCAACCCTCATCTCAGCGTTTCTCCTGCAACGTGATGTCAACCGGCGCCGCACGGAGGCCGTCCAGCAATGGATGCAACGGTATCAAGATACGTCGCTCCGGGCGCGATTTCAGCCTGCCACGCCAAAGCGTAATTCCCTCGGTTTCTGCAGCAAGGCACCCGTCGGCAGGGTATTTCAGGCGAAGCTGTAGGGACGTCAGCGCGCCTGGTTCTTCTGAAACCGTGAGACGTTGAGGCACCGCATAACGAAGAGCCGGATGGGCGCAGCGGAGGATTAGGGACGTTCGCTGGGCACGCTCAGGCTCGGAAAAATCTCGCGCGATCATACCGGCGACCGCCTCACCCTCGCGAAAACTCCAGCCCGCAGTCTCCACCGGACGAAGCAGGTTGCCGGCGGCGAAATAGGCAGAATCGGAACATCGGCCGTCCTGATCGATCACCGGTCCGCCCGTGCCGGGATCGGTTTCCAGATGGCTGCCCCAAAGAAGTGCTGATTCGGGACGGAACCGGCCACTCACAATCACCCCATCCGCCTCGACGGTCCTGATCTCCCCTACCCCATCAAGATACTGAACGCCTTCAACCCTCTCCCGCCCGAGAATACGCAGCCCCTTTGTTCCAAAAAACATCGGCACATTCATCAGGCGCGGCAGGCCGGTGGCGAACAGCCTGGCGGTCACCCGATCATTTTCCTCGATCATCGCCGCCGGGCGAATCCCCCCATGGCGACAGGTCAGAAGGGCGGAAAAGGACACCAGCTCCGTCCCCAAAATAACGGGGCGGCGAAAGGGTTGCAGACGCTCCAGATACACCATCGACTGCAACGCACCCGTAGAGATCACGCCAAGCGGCCGATCGCCACCGATGAAACGTTGCGCTCGGCTGCTCTCACGCACGCCGGTGCATAGAGCAACTCGCTTTGCCTGCAAATCACAGACCTCATCGGGGCTGACAATGCTTAACCTGCCCTTGGGATGGAGTGCCGTGACGGTCGTCCTTGTGGCGATAACAACACCAGCATCATTCGCGCGTTGCACCAGGCGACGGGCATAATCCGGCCCTTTAAGAACACGCCCCAGCTCTCTCATACCAAAAGGGTAATGACCGCAATGTCGAGGAATGCCACCGGCTTCCTGCTCACGCTCCAGAACGACGACATCCCGAATACCTTGCCGCTTTAGAGCGCTCGCCAAGGCAAGGCCAGCGGGCCCACCGCCCACCACAGCAACATCGCAAACCTCGGGAAAAGCCTGTCCCTCAGGCGGCATCGTTGTCGGCCATCGGTGGATCAAAACGTCCTTCAACAATCTTCGAAAGCGGCCCCTGGCAGTAAAACCCCTGACAGCGCCCCATGGTCACCCTTGTCCGCCGCTTCAGACCGTCAAGACTGGCAGCGCCCATCGGTCCTTCAAGTGCTGCCTCGATCTCCCGCCGGGTCACCAGCTCGCAATGGCAGACCATGCCGTTATGCCCGGGCTCCTCCCAATCCCGCCGGTCGTAAGACGACAACCGAAACCGTACCTTTGGCCAGGCAATGGTTGCCATTGGTGACTTTTTGAAGGTCTTGTTCGTCTGCAGTTCCGCGACATACTTGGCGATGCCCAGAGCTGCGCTGAGCCCAGTCGAGCGAATGCCACCGACGCTGGTATAGTGGCGTGCTGTGTCATGGATGATCTGATAATCCTTGTGCTCGGTTGCGGGGCGGATACCAGCATAGGCCGCGGTCACCTCAGAAGCCGCCAAGTCAGGGATCATCTCAATCCCTTTGCCCAGAAGAAAATTCAAGGTCGCGCCGTCGGTGGACGCGTCAACCCGGCTTTCCTGTTCCTCCGCCGTCGGCCCAACTAGCAAATTACCGAAGACGGTCCGGCAGATGACCACCCCCTTGGTGGTTTCACTTGGGACCGGCAAGATGATCGAGGACGCCAAGGCGGACGCAGCCTTGTCGAACACCAGAAACTGGCCTTTCCTGGGTTTGATCGCGAAGCTTTTTTGGCCAAGGAAACGCTCATCCATCTGATCACCATAAAGCCCGGCGCAAGCGATCACCTGGTCTGCTTTGACCTCCCCCTGCAACGTCGAAAGGCGCCAATGCCCGCCGTCAAATTCGCCTGCTAAAACCTCCGCGCCGCGGCGAAGCTCGGCGCCATTGGCCAGCGCTTGGAGCAAATAGGCATGGGGCGTGGACCAGGGATCGATCACGAACTCACCAGGTACGATGAAACCACCTTGAACCTTCGCCGAAAGGTTCGGCTCCCGTACGATGATCTGCTCGCGGGTTAGCGGGCGAACATCGCTCACACCATTCGCATGAGCCTTCGCCATCAACCCCTCCAGCTCATCCAGCTCGGCTGGCGTCCAGGCTAGCACCAGTGCTCCGGATTCTAGGAGCGGCAAACCCAGTCGTTCACGAATCGCCAGAAACTCGCGATAGCCATCCGCGATGCAGGCTTGTTCCAATGAACCGGGCGGTGCATCGAAACCGGTATGCAGGATGGCACTGTTGCCCTTGGAGGCCCCGTCCAGCACGTCGGCTGCCTTCTCCAGCACCAGGACCCTGGCGCCCTCCATGACGAAACGCCGCGCCATCGCGCAGCCCACCACCCCGGCCCCGATCACGGCAACGTCGAACACATCCTTGGCTGCGATTTCTCCGCTCATGCTTCCTATTTCAGTCAACCCGCGACAGAAAGCCAAGCCTGGCTTACGGTCTTCGCGCGCGTTTGTCGCAATCGTAGCAACCCGCTATCACCTCACACAACGCCCGGGAGAAGCTTGTTAGCGGCGACCTCATCCTCATGGTACGGAGGTCGTCGGATGCTCATTTACAGATGCCGCTGCCCATGCGTTAATCCAAGGAGATAACGTTAATAAGCAGGAGCTACCGGCCAGATGCCGGCCTTTGCCGTTTCCTATGTCCGCATCGTCGACCGCCTGAATTATTGGATCGGGCGGATGATCATGTATGGCATCTTCGTGATGATGGCGATCCTTCTCTGGTCGTCGCTCTCCAAGGCGATCTTCGTGGTGCCAGCGTTCTGGACGCTCGAAGTGGCCCAGTTCGCGCTGGTCGCCTATTACCTGATCGGCGGCCCCTATTCGATCCAGCTCGGCTCCAATGTGCGCATGGACCTCTTCTACGGTAATTGGTCGGTTCGGAAGAAAGCCTGGTTCGATGCCTTTACCGTCTTGTTCCTGATCTTCTACCTCGCCGTGCTCCTCTATGGCGCTATCGATTCGACGATTTACGCGATCGAAACCAATGAGCGCAGCCCCAGCCTCTGGCGGCCCTATATGTGGCCACTCAAGGTCATCATGTGCATCGGCTTCTTGTTGATGCTGCTGCAGGCGATCTCAGAGCTGATCAAGGATATCGCCAAGCTTCGCGGAGCGCCGATCTGATGTCTTACGAGATGATCGCCATCATGATGTTCGCCTCCATGATGCTGATGCTCATGACCGGGCAGCGGGTTTTCGGCGCAATCGGTGCGGTCGCCGCCATCGCCGCCCTTTCGCTTTGGGGAACGGGTTCTTCCGACATCCCGTTCTCGGCAGCGATGAAGTTGATGAAATGGTACCCGCTTTTAACGCTGCCGATGTTCATCTTCATGGGCTATGTGCTCTCCGAAAGCGGGATCGCGGACGATCTCTACAAGATGTTCCATGTCTGGATGGGACCGATCCACGGCGGGTTGGCGATTGGTACCATCGGTTTGATGGTCTTGATCTCGGCGATGAACGGCTTGTCGGTCGCCGGTATGGCCATCGGGGCGACCATTGCTTTGCCTGAACTTTTGCGCCGCGGCTACGACAAGCGCATGGTAACCGGCGTCATCCAAGCAGGCTCGTCCCTCGGCATCCTGGTGCCGCCCTCCGTCGTCCTGGTGCTCTATGCCATGATCGCGCGCCAGCCGGTGGGTCAGCTCTGGCTCGCAGGCGTGGTGCCCGGTCTAATGATGGCCGGCTTTTTCATCCTCTACATCGCCATTCGTTGTCGCCTGCAGCCGGAGCTCGGCCCGCCGTTGCCAGCAAGCGAACGTGAGGATGTCTCGACTTCTGAAAAATTGCGCTTGCTCAGCGCCGGCCTGCTGCCGATCGGCATCTTCGCCGCGATGATGGTGCCCTTCATCAATGGCTGGACCAGTCTGGTGGAAAGCTCCGCCATCGGCGCGCTCACGGCGTTTGTCGCCGCTATTCTCAAACGCCGCATGACCAAGGAGGTGTTCGAGGTCTCCGTCCGTCAAACCCTCGCCATTTCCTGCATGTTCATGTGGATCATCCTGGCAGCCCTCGGGTTCGGGGCCGTGTTTGACGGCCTTGGTGCCGTGCGCGCCATCGAAAGCCTGTTCACCGAACAGCTCGGTCTCGATCCTTGGACCATTCTGATCCTGATGCAGCTTTCCTTCCTCTTGATGGGCACCTTTCTCGACGACACCGCCATGCTGGTGATCGTCGCCCCGCTTTACGTACCGTTGGTCAAGCTGCTGGGCTTCGATCTCATCTGGTACGGCGTTCTCTACACGATCACCACCCAGATCGCCTATATGACGCCGCCCTTCGGCTATAACCTCTTCTTAATGCGGGCGATGGCGCCGCCGGAAATCGGTTTGAGGGATATCTACGCCTCGATCTTGCCCTTCGTCCTGGTGATGGTGCTGGCCCTCGCCGTGATCATGTTATTCCCGAATATTGCGATGTGGCTGCCGAACTACGTCTATGGCAAATAACGAGAGCACCGAAAGGACCCGCTAAGTATCCGTTTTCCACACGAACAACGAACAAACAGCCCAAAGGAGACTGAGATGACGACCAGAAGAAAATTCATCACGTCCACTGGTGTTGCAGCAGGAGCCGCAACGCTGGCAGCACCTGCCATCGTGAAGTCGCAAGCGCCGATCAAATGGCGCCTTCAGACTTATTCAGGCGCGCCGCTCGGCGCCCACGTGATCAAGCCCCAGATCGAGGCATTCAACAAAGCGGCCAATGGCGAGATGGAAATCGAGCTGTTCTACGCCGACCAGCTGGTGCCGACCAGCGAGCTGTTCCGCGCGCTCCAAAACGGCACCATCGATGCGGTCCAGTCCGATGACGCCACCATGGCCTCCCCGGTCGACATTTCCGTCTTCGGCGGTTACTTCCCGTTCTCGACCCGCTATAGCCTCGATCTGCCGGTGCTGTTCAATCAATACGGCCTAAACGAGATCTGGGCGGAAGCTTATGGCGAGGTCGAAGGTGTTGAATGGATCAGCGCCGGTGCCTGGGACCCACTCCACATCTTTACCAAAGAGCCCATCAATTCCCTCGCCGACATGGCCGGCAAACGCGTCTTCGGCGTGCCCACCGCCGGCCGATTTCTGTCACGTTACGGCCTGATTCCGGTCACCGTGCCTTGGGAAGACGTGGAAGTCGCCATCCAGACCGGCGAGCTCGACGGCGTCGCCTGGTGCGGCTTCACCGAGGCCTATGAAGTCGGCTGGGCCGATGTCTGCAACTACGCGCTCCTCAACAATGTCACCGGTGCCTGGTGTGGCTCCTACTTCGCCAACACCGACAGCTGGGCCAAAGTGCCGCCGCACCTCCAGGAACTGTTCAAGATCACCATCGATCAGTCCCATTACTACCGCCAAGTCTGGTATTGGGGCGGCGAAGCCGATCTCCGCGTGAACGGCGACAAGATGGAGCTCACCGAGATCCCCGCCGAGGAATGGAACACGGTGGTCAAAGATGCCGAAAGCTTCTGGGAAGAACTCGCCGCCGAAAGCCCACGCGCTGCCAAGGTCATCGAGATCTTCAAGAAATACAACGAAACCATGGAAAAAGTCGGCGTCCCCTACCGTTACTCCTAAGTGGGTGGCGTGACCACATCAGTTCGTCTTTACCGTTATGGCCTGGACTGACGAGTATGCGGCCAGGTTGTGGGGCGTATCTCTGAAATCCCGGCTGATAAAAGACGACTAGACCACCATCAAATCGAGGCGGCGCCAATTCGGCGCCGTCTTTTTTGTGCCATAACCACGTCGTTAGATTTCGACCGCCATGACCAGGATTGATGGGTTGACGCCCAGGTTTCGGGGCAGACCTAAAGGGAGGGGCGTGGCCGACAAATGCCTCGGTACGACAACTGACGATCCAGGCACCCCTCAGCGCTTGCCCCGTCCGTTTCTTCCCGGCGGGCGGGCAGATTCCCAGGATCGCATGGACCAAGTAACCTGCCCGACAGTAGCGACGAGATGTTAAAACATCATGAAGAGTGCAAAGGCGCTCGGTTCAAAGATGCTATCCAGGTCAAATCCTGCCGACAATTTTCCCGATATGCTCGCCCCTGGGTAGGCGATCAAGCGCGCCCCGCAGGTCATTGAACGCGAAAACCTCAGCATCAATCACCGGCTTGATGCGGTGCCATGTCATCGCCGCGACCATATCCTTGAACATCGAATAACTGCCGACCGTCACGCCTTGCAGCCGCACATGACGGGTCACCACGCGGCCAAGCTGAACCTCGGAAACAGCCCCACCAAGCACGCCGATCAGGCTGACCCGCCCGCTCGGCCGAACCGCGGCGATCGAGCGGTCCAAAGTTCCCGCCCCACCGATATCGACCACATGATCGATACCCCGTCCGCCCGTGATTTTTTTTGCGACATTATGCCAGTCCGGCTCGGACCGATAATTGATCACGTGATCCGCGCCAAGCGCCTTGGCCCGTTCAAGCTTCTCATCGCTCGACGAGATCAGGATGACCTGCGCACCCGCCATCTTCACGAATTGCAGCGCGAACAGCGAAACACCGCCCGTCCCCTGCAGTAACACAATGTCCTCAGCCCCAACCTCACCTTCTTCGACTACCGCATTCCACGCGGTAACCGCAGCACAGGGCAAGGTGGCCGCCTCCAGAGCACCCATATGGGGAGGGGCTTTCACCACAACCGCCGCCGGCACCGCCATCAGCTCACACATCGTTCCGTCGACCATACTGCCATGGCTCCCCTTATGCGTCGCCGCACCAGCCGTTCCCTGCATCCAAGTCCTGCTATACGCCGGACATACCAGATCGCCGGCTGCCACCTGCGTTACGTTGGCACCGCGTTCTAAGACGCGACCGGCACCATCGCAAAGCGGGATCAGGGGAAGCGGGCCCGCCATGCGGCCATAGCCACCCTCGACCACGATGCGATCACGTGGGTTGATCGAGACCGCCTCCATCTTGATCAGAACATCGTCCGGCCCGAATGTCGGGTCCGGCAACTCAACCTCGCGCAGATTGTCGAGTCCCCAGTCGCTCTCGAGGCGGATGGCCTTCATGTACTCGTCCCCCTCCCCTCAGCCATCGCCGCCTCGATCTCATCAGGCGACAGTCCAGCCTCGCGCAACACCTCTTCGGTATGCTCACCGAGCCTTGGCTGTGGCCGATGCACCGGCAGTGATTTCCGATCGAAACGATAGGCGGTATCCGGGATCTCCAGCGCACCTTCGCTCGGATGAACATATGGCCGGAAAAACCCCGTCGTGCTCAAATGCTCATCGTCTCGAAGATCCTCCAAACGATTGACTGGTCCCGCAGGGATTTCTGCCTTGTTCAGGATATCCAACCACTCAGCGGTGGTCTTTTGCACCAATGTCTCGCCAACAATCTTATAAAGCGCATCGATATGATCCGCCCTGCTCCCAACAGACTGAAACCGAGTATCGGCTGCAGATCCCGCCAGCTGAGTTAATCCCCAGAAATCACGCCAGTGCTTGTCCGTATAGGCGAGCATACAAAGATAACCATCGGCTGTTCGATGCGGGCGGCGTTCGGGGGACAAGGCACGGGGATAGCCGGGTGGCGACAAGGGTGGCCTGAACATCGTGCCGTCCTGATGCTCCAGCAGAACATAACCCGCAAGCCCCTCGAACATTGAGGTTTCGACATAAACACCCTTCCCCGTCACCAAACGCTGGATAATGGCGGCGAGCAGACCGTTTGACGCCAACAATCCCGCCGTTTTATCGGCAACAATCGTCGGCATCAATACCGGCTCGCCATCCCGCGCGGTGAAGGTGCCGGCAAGCCCCGATTGCCCTTGAATGACATCGTCATAAGCCGGCATACCGCCATAGGGCCCATCCTCCCGATAACCGAGCAACGCGCCGTACACCAAGGTCGGCTTCCGCGCCAAAACAGAGTCGGGGTCAAAGCCCAGCCTTGCGATCTTTTGAGGACGGATATTATGAACCAACACATCCGCCCCCTGAATCAACTGCCACAAGGCAGCCCTTGAGGCGTTACGTTTAAGATCGAGCACCACGCTTCGCTTATTGCGGTTCGACCCCAAAAACAACGCTGTCATTTTGGCGTTGCGAGCCACCCCAATATCCCGGGTCATATCGCCCGCAGGCGGCTCGATCTTGATCACATCGGCCCCAAAATCACCCAGCATCTGGGTCGTATAAGGCCCATAGATCACGGTGGTCAGATCAAGAATGCGCAGCCCCGATAACGGCTGTGGCATGGCCACCTCATTTGTTTCCCAACGGTAAAGCCAAGCCCAACGGTAAACGCCCCAGAAAACCTGGCCGCCTACCCATGCGCCAGGCACCAACGGACGAAAGTAACGACGTGGTCACGCCACTACCTTTGGGAGAAGCGCCGGCCGATGAGGGCGGAGGCGATGTTGACTTTTTGGATGTCAATCGCCCCGCCTGCGATCCCCCAACCCCAGCCATCGCGCATCTTTTGCTCGATGGGAAAGGCCTTGGAATAGCCATAGCCACCCATGAGCTGCATCGCTTTTCCTGTAACGTCGCGTACCATTTCATTGGCAAAGCATTTGGCAATCGAACTGTCCCCGATCGAGGGCAGCCCAGCTTCGGCGTTGACCACTGCGCGGTAAAGGAGGAGCCGAGCCGCCTCAAGTTTCATTTTCATTTCGGCGAGCGACATCTGAACGGCTTGAAAATCCACAAGCTCCTTCCCGAACTGCTGCCGCTCCTGCACATAAGCCAGCACATGATCGAATGCCGACTGCGCAATCGCCAAGCTCATGGTGGTATTCCCCAGGCGCTCTAAATCAAACGCCTCCATCAATTGCCGAAACCCGCCAGGCCCGACAACGAGATTGTCGGCGGAGACGTCGACATCGTCAAAATACATGTCGCAGCTGGTCACCCCCCGAAACCCCATATGACGTTCGCGCTCACCAAAGGTGAGACCAGGTGCATCCCCCTCGACCAGAACCGCACCGATGCCCTTCGCCCCCGGCTCATCGGACATCCTGCAATACACCACATAGGCATCCGCATGCCCGGCCCCTGAACACCACCGTTTTTGCCCATTGATTGTGATGCGGCCGTTGCATACCGCAGCGGTCGTTTTCAGGTCAGTGAGGGCACTGCCAGCATCCGGCTCCGACATCGACACCGCAATCATCATTTCCCCCTGACATACCTGGGGAACAACACGCTCCTTCAGAACGTCAGGCGCAAAATGCTGAATGGCCAACACCGGCCCGAAACAACTTTCGAACACCGGAAACGCCACCGCCGGCGAGATCTTCGCAATTTCCTCCAGCACCAACACCGCCTCAAAATGCCCAAGCCCGGCCCCGCCAAGCTTTGGTTCCAGATTTCCCCCCAAGAACCCCATCTCCGCAAATCGCTTGACGACACCCCGCGAAGGCGGCTCATCCTGATCCTCGCAATGCCGAGCAACGTCAGGCAGCTCAGCAACCGCAAACCGCCGAGCGGTTTCCTGCAACGCTTGCTGCTCCTCACTCAACGAAAAATCCATATCCCCTCCGTTTTTGTAACTTGCCAGAGTTACCTTGAAGGGTTTCATAGCTTGGGGAGAAAGACAATTGAGCTGGCTGGCCAGATGCGTCGCCGCTTCATTTTCGACGAGGCGCCATCTTTAGCATCTCATTTCCGACATGGGACCAAGTTTAGCGAAGACTGTTCTCGCGCTCGGTCGCCCCGGCAATCGAGCACCGACACAGAAGCTAACAGTCCAGCATCAGAGCGCCGCTCAGCCCTTTACGGCGCCGGTCATGCCGGAAACGTAGTATTCGACGAAGAAGGAGTAGATGACGGCGATGGGGATGGAGCCTAGGAGGGCGCCAGCCATGAGGGAGCCCCAGAAGAAGACGTCACCTTTGATGAGTTCGGAGGTAACGCCGACGGGGATGGTTTTATTTTCCGGGGAGTGAATGAAAACAAGGGCGTAGAGGAATTCGTTCCAGGAGAGAGTGAAGGCGAAGATGCCGGCGGAGAGGATGCCGGGGACGGCGAGTGGTAGGATAATCCAGACCATGGCTTGGATGCGGGAGGCGCCGTCGATGCGGGCGCATTCCTCTAGTTCCTTGGGGATGGTCGCGAAGTAGCCCATGAGGAGCCAGGTGCAGAACGGGACGAGGAAGGTAGGGTACGTGAAAATGAGTGACCAGGAGCTATCTTGCAGCCCCATCCAGGAGACGACGCCGGTGAGTGGGATGAAGAGGAGTGTCGGCGGGACCAGATACGTTACAAAAATAGCGATGCCGAAGGTGGTGGAGCCTGGATAGACCATACGCGAGAGGGAATAGCCAGCGAGCACGCCCGCGAATAGGGAGATACCGGTTGAGGCGACGGCGACCCAAAGGGTGTTGACGGTCCATTCCCAAAAAAGGGTGCCTTCGAACAGGACTCTCCAGTGTTCAAGCGTAGGCTCACGCACCAGAAAGGGAGAAAGACGCGGGTTGTAGAGCTCCTGGTCCGGCTTGATCGAGGTGATGAACATCCAGAAGAACGGAAAGAGCATCACGACCACGAACATGAACAACGGAATGTAGAAGATGATCAGTCGACGGTAGTAGGTCTCGCCCACCATATTGTTCATGACGCTACCCCCAGAAAGACCGGGTAGGTAAGGCCTATCGCGCCTGCGATCATTTATTCAACCCTTCCCGTTTCAAGTACCAGAGTTGGAACACGATCACCAAGGCGAGGATCGGCAACATGAAGAGGGCCACAGCAGCACCTTGGCCGAGATTGCCCGAGTTCATACCGAGCTGATAGGCGAGCGTGGCGAGCAGATGGGTTTCGTTATTGGGCCCGCCTCGGGTCAGAATATAGACCAGCTGGAAGTCGGCGAAGGTGATGACGATCGAGAAAACGACGACCACGATCGCGACCGGCTTCACCATCGGTAGCGTCACATGCCAGAATTTCTTCCACCCGGTCGCCCCGTCGATATCCGCGGCATCGTAGAGTTCGGATGGGATGGTCTGAAGGGCGGCGAGAAAGGAAATCGCGAAGAACGGTAAGCCGCGCCAGACATTAACCAGGATCACTGAGAACATCGCCCAATTACCATCGCCGAGCCAGAGCGGACCACGGAAGAAACCCCAGTTTTCCTTGATGACAATGCCGAACAAGACGATCTCTGATTGATACAACCAGCGTAACATCCAATTGAACACGCTGAACGTCGCGTCGAACATCCACAGCCAGGCTAGCGTGCTCAAGACCGTCGGGATGATAAACGGGAGCAGCACGGCGGCGCGGGTGATGCGGGCGAACTTGAATTTGCGATTGAGCAGCACGGCCAGCCACATACCGAGTGCCGCTTTGGCCACCGTGGCGACCGTTGTGAAGAAGAGGGTGTTCCAGACAGCGGTATGGAAGATGTCGCTCGAAAACAGCCGTTGGTAATTCGCAAGCCCAATGAACTCGCCGGGCGTGCCCACCAGCTTATCGGTCAGCGACATCCAGATGCCGAGCACGAAAGGGTAGGCGATGAATACCATAATGAGAAGAAAGGCTGGCGTCAGCAGGACATAGCCAAGAACGCGCTCATCTTCGAGCGCTTCGAAGACACGTCCCATCAGCGACAAAGGAGACTTCGCTCTCGCTTCCCTAACGGCAGCAACGTCAGCGGGCATAGGCAATCTCACCGTAGTTCTTTGCCGACGTTTCGAAACTAATGAGGCCGCCGGAGCCAAGATATCCGGCTCCGGCGGTCCCCCATCGATCGTCTAGCAAGTCGACGCCCTCGTCGCGCGATCAGGCGCCGTAGACGTTTTCGAGTTCCTGCTGAGCCCAGGCAGCCGCCGTCTTGGGATCTTCGCCACCTGCGGCGCGGGCGAACATATCGACGATGATATATTTCTCCTGCGCCTCGCCAGCAGCACGGCTCCAAGGTCCGGCATGGCCTGAGGTACGGCCGTATTTGGGATTGTCCGCGTAGATCGTCAGTGCTGGGTCCGACGTCCAGATCGGGTGGCTCTCCCATTTCGGCAACGCGCCTTGGACATAACCCTGATTGACATTCATGAAGGCGTCGAAATTGTCCTCCTGAGCGAAGAACCGAATTAGCTCGGCGGCTGCATCCTTCTCTTCGGAATACTCCATGATGCTGAGCGAGCGCGGTCCCACGAAGTGATAGCGGCCATTCGGACCTTCCGGGTTCAGGAAATGGTCGAGATTCTCGGCAAAGCCCGGATATTTGTCGGCATCACGCTTGGCCACGAAGTAGATACTAGCCCCGTTCAAGGTCGCGCCGATGGTCTGACCGAGGAAGGCGCGGTTATTGGAGCCATCATCCCAGGCAAGGCCACCCGGGTCGCAGGCCGCTTCCCAAAAGCGGGTCATGTATTCCAGCGCTGCATGGGTTTCCGGGCTGTCGATCACGACATTGCCGTCTTCATCAAGCTCTTGGCCGCCATAGCTCCAGAGCAGCGGATAAGCAAAGGTTGGCGCATCACCAAAAGTATGGCCGAGCGTTTGACCCACTGGCAGATTGGCATTCTTCAACGCCTGGCCAACGGTCAGATATTCCTCCCAGGTGTTGGGAACGCTAAGGCCCAGCTCCTCGAAAATGTCCTTTCGGTAGACGACCGCGTTGCCGATGTTGAACAGTGGCACACTGCGCGCGACACCATCGACGGTCACAGCACCCGCGGCCCAACTGTAGAAATCATCGCCGCCCAGTTCGCCGAAGAGTTCCGTATGGTCGGCAAGACCGCTGGCATAGAGATGGGGCTGGTTAGCGTTCATCTGGATGACGTCAGCGCCGTCACCGCTTTCGATCGCCGCGGTGATGCGGGCAGCCATGTCGTTCTGATTGATGAACTCGACCGTCACCTCAACGCCGGTCGCCTTAGTAAACTCCTCAGTCTGACGGCTGACCTCGGGATCAGCATCACCAATGAAGCTCGACCACTGGAGATAATGCAGCTTCCGGGCCTGGGCGATGGCAGGCGCTTGACCACCAAGGAAGGAGGCTGCGGCGAATGCAGCACCGGTGAGTGCGGTATTCTGGTTAAACCGGCGGCGTGTCAGGCCTTTCTTGGCTAGCACCGTCTTGGTTGATTCGGTCTTTTTCTTCACGGACTCGACTCCCTGATGATAAACGTCCCTGGTTAATTCTCGGCCTTTGTTCCAATTTTCTGATGAGCAGGCCGATCGCGACTTGACTAGAGGCTAGGACGTTATCGTTGCGGGATCAACCTGCTTGAGCACGACAAATTCAAGGGGCTATTGAAAGCCAGGCATCGACGGCCTCGACCCCTGCTTTTTTGACATCATCAGGCGCGCCACTATGGATGAACGAGGTTCTTGCCAAGGCGGCTAGCTGTTCGTCACTCATTGCCATCTCCTCACGGCAGAGTATGAACTCTTCGACCAAGTCTGG
This sequence comes from Geminicoccales bacterium, assembly GCA_050633905.1. Taxonomy (GTDB): domain Bacteria; phylum Pseudomonadota; class Alphaproteobacteria; order Geminicoccales; family Geminicoccaceae; genus JANQPX01. Next base: position 10,333 of record JBOEHJ010000001.1, on the reverse strand, counting down.
TCCAAACAAGAGAGGATCATCGCTACCAAGCGTACATGGTACACCAGCCTCCATTAACCGGCTTAGGGGATGTTCAGCGGCGGAGGGAAACACACGAAGCAGGAGGTTAGAGGTTGGACAGATATCTAAGCAGACCTGCTCCTTCGCTAGTCTTTCAATCAAAGCTTCATCCTCGATCGCCAGCACGCCATGGGCGATTCGGTCGGCATCTAGATGCTCAACTGCAGCTTGCACCGATTCAGCGCCAGCGCCGGCATAAGGTGGAATCTCGCCCGCATGGGGAGCCGAGATCAAGCCAGTCTCATCGAGGGCGATGCGGAAAGCCTCAGCGAAGGGCAAAGGTGGATGACCTCCTTCATTACCGTGCAGGCCAAAGCCGACGATTCCGGCATGATCGCCATCGAAGCAAGCCATGCCACTTTCTATGTTGTGTTCATTTCCTTTGACCAGATCCCGGGTCACCTGCGCACGTCTCAAGGCTTCACCTTGAGATTTGATGCGGTCTATCGCCGAGATGAAACCAATGCCTACACCGGTCGCCCTGGAGGCAGCCGCGGCAGCTTCAAGGGCAAAATGCCATCCGTCTTCCTGTGTCTTGAAGAGCTGATCCGCCGTGCCCTCTCGAAGATCACTATACCGGTCCGCGTCAAAAGCCGGCTCGATCCACCACACCCCCTCAGCCGCAGCATCCTCAGCGACTTCCATCACCAACCTTGCCAGATCATCACGCGAGCGGATGCTGTCGCAGGCTGCCCAATACATCTTGAGGAAGCCGCCGAAATTATCGAATTTTTGATATTTGGTGTCGGCGGGACGCTCGATGCCATATTGGGCGCAGAGTTCGGTGAGCGTGTTGCCGCGCATGGCGCCTTCAAGGTGGATATGGAGATGCGCCTTCGGTAAAGTGCGAAGATCGCGTCTGGCCTTGGGTTCCATCGACAATCCAATCCTGTGTAAAATGAGGTCCTGGGGATGGCTAGCCGCCTTGAAAGAAAAGGCGTCGAGCGGCAACAAATCATGGGGTAAAATCATGGCCCGGATCAACCGCGCGATCGAGCTCTTGGAACAAGAAAAGCCGATTTTCTTCACGGGCGTCACGGAACTTGGTTTCGAAAGCGGCAGACGTCATGCCGATACATGGATGGACTATATCTGCATCGACCTCGAACATCTTCCTTTCGATATGACAGCACTTTCCGCCTTCATGGATGGCTTGGTCGCGGCCGGGCCTGCTCCCAGCGGCCATCTAACGCCCTCCGTCATCGTGACCCTGCCCTTCGATGGCACCGATGAGCGGAGTGTCCGCACCAACAGCTGGATGATTAAGCAGGCACTCGCCACCGGCGTTCATGGCCTGATGCTCTGTCATGTCGAGAGCCCCGGCGCCGTCCGCGCCTTCGTCGAATCTGCCCGCTATGCCTGCCAGGCACAGGGGAACAAGGGGTTAGGTGTTGGGCGGCGTGGATCTGGAGGGCAAGAACGGGCGGCCAAGATATGGGGCCTGCCTATATCGGATTATCTGGATCGCGCCGACGTTTGGCCGTTTAATCCCCAAGGCGAGCTGATGCTCGGTTTGAAATTGGAGGACCCTTGGGCGCTCGATCATGCTGACGCCTGCCTCAACGTTGCAGGCATTGCACTCGCAGAGTGGGGGCCCGGCGACATGGGCATGGGCTTCGGTCTTAAGGACGCCCACGATCCGCCCTACCCTCCCAAGATGCAAAATGCGCGACGTATCGTCAAAGATGCTTGCGACAAGTCAGGCGTCGCCTTCCTCAATATCGTCACTGAAGAGACGGTTCGAAACGAACTCGATGACGGCGTCATGGTCGGCGCCGCTGTCACCGAAGAAGCCGCGAGGATCGGACGGCTACACAGCAAGCGAGAGCTATGTTGACAACTAGGCAGACAACGGTCAGCATCGAAGACGACGCCTTCATGGTCAATGGCCGGCCCACCTATGAAGGGCGTTCGCATCAGGGAAAAAAGATCGAAGGCCTGCTCTTGAATGCACGCCTTGTCCAGGGTGTTTTCGATGATTTGAACCCGGAAACCGAGGCGCGTTGGGCCTACCCGGACGGTCCTTGGGATCCCGATCGCAACACATCGGAATTCCTCGCGATGATGCCGGACTGGCGCGCCTCGGGGATGATCGGCTTCACCATCAATCTTCAAGGCGGCAGCCCGGAGGGCTACAGCAAAACCCAGCCTTGGGACAATTCTGCGTTCATGCCAGATGGCGAACCGCGCCCCGCCTATCTGGACCGGCTCGAGCGTATCCTGGACAAGGCCGACAGGCTTGGCATGGTGCCGATCCTGGGCTTTTTTTATTTCGGACAGGACAACCGTCTGAACGACGAGGCCGCCGTGGTTCGCGCGGTCGAGGCCGTTACCGACTGGCTGATTGAAAAGAGCTACAGCAACCTCCTGATCGAGATCGCCAATGAGGTCGATGTCGGACATTACACGCATGACATCATCAAAGCCGAACGTTGCCACGAATTGATCGAGCTGGTCCAAGTGCTGTCCACCGGAAAAATCAACAACCCCGCCGGACGACTGCTGGTCAGCACCAGTATGCGCGGAGGTACCCTGCCACCTGACCCAACGATCCGAACCGCCGATTTTCTCTTGCTCCACGGCAACAAGGTTGAAGACCCCGACCGAATCCGCGAGATGGTTCGGGACTGTCGGGCGCGGGCCAGTTACTGGGGCCAGCCGATCCTGTTCAACGAAGATGATCATTTCGACTTCGAGGCTGAGGACAACAACATGATGGCCGCGATCGGCGAATATGCCAGCTGGGGTTTGTTCGACTACCGCATGGCAGGCGAAGGTCCCGCTCACGGCTATCAGAGCGTCCCCGTGGACTGGACCACTAGCTCACCCAGAAAACGCAGTTTTTTCGATCTGCTGTCGAAAGTGACAGGTGCGAACAGCTGAGCGATTGAAGGAAAGTAGATGACCAAAGATATCGCCGTCGTTGGCGCCCAGCGGGACGTCGTGCAACAAGCTCTAGGACAGGAATTTTCTATCCAGAACGTCTATGAAGCGCCCGACATGCTGGCCGCCCTTCAGCCGATCGCAGATCAGGTCAGGGTGGTGGCGACCAACGCCATGGCCGGCGTCTCTACTGCCGTGATCGATGCACTGCCCAATCTTGAGCTCATCGCTATCATGGGCGTGGGCCTAGAGAAAACCGACATCGCCAGAGCCAAAGCACGCGGCATCACGGTGACGACGACGCCAGTCCTCTATGACGATGTCGCCGACCTCGGCATCATCCTCGCGATGAATGCCTGTCGCCGGATCGTCGAGGCGGATCGGTTTGTGCGCTCAGGCCAATGGGTTAGAGGCCGCTACGCTCCCTCAACAAAATTCTCTGGCAAACGTGCCGGCATTCTAGGTCTGGGCCGCATCGGCAAGGCGTTGGCCAAACGCCTCGAAGCCTTCAACATGACCATCACCTACTATGATCCATTACCAATGGAGGGGGTTAGTTATCGGCGCTATCCTTCCGAAGAGGCGTTGGCTGCGGAGTGCGATATTCTTTTTCTCGCTGCCTCCGGCGGACAGGATGGTGGGCATATCGTGACTGCTGAGGTTCTTGATGCGCTTGGTCCGAAGGGTGTGTTCGTCAATGTCGCGCGCGGGTGGCTGGTGGATGAGAAGGCGTTGGTCGATGTGCTCCAGAACGATCGCATTGCCTCTGCCGGGCTCGATGTGTTCGACGATGAACCAACAGTACCGGAAGCTCTATTCAAGCTCGACAATGTCGTGTTGACGCCACATATCGCCAGCAATACCAAAGAAACCGTTCAAGCCATGGGCGACTGCGTGCTCGACAACATTCGCTCATGGATGGCGGGCAAGGGTGCGGTTACCCCGATTGATTGAACGAATAGATCAAGCCACACTTTCGATCCGTGTCTGACGATAAGACAAGCAAAGATCATTCAACTTGCAGGCTGAGCATTTGGGTGCTCGCGCTCCACAAGTTTGCTTGCCAAAAACGAGGAGCCAGAGATGGCCGTCGGCCTTGGCCCAATCTGGCGCTCGGGCTTCAAGCGATCTAGCGGTTTCTGCCTCGGTCTTGCCACGTGCAAGGCCGATCCGGTTACAGACCCGGTGCACATGAGTATCAACCGCGATCACCGCCTCGCCGAAGGAAAAAGACAGCATGATATCGGCGCATTTCCGGCCGATGCCGGGAAGCTTCATCAGCCCTGCCCGATCGCGCGGTACGACCTCAGCATGTCTCTCGATCAGGAAAGCACAAAGCATTTTGAGGTTACGGGTTTTTACGTTGTAAAGGCCGGCAGGCTTGATCGCCCTGGCAATTTTTTCGCTATCGAGTGCCAGAATGCCGCCCGGCGTATCGGCAAGCTTGAACAGAGCGTTTTTCGCTTTCGCAGTATTGTCATCACGGCTCTGTGCCGAGAGCAGACATCCCACCAAAGCACGAAAGGCATCAGCATCGCTCTTGACGCGCACCCGCCATGGTCGCGGCCTGCCATCCTGTTCGAAGCGGCGGAAGATGGTCTCGACGTCGGCTGAGGTCAGAAGATTCTTTTGAACGTCAGCTGCGTGCATCGATAGCTTTGCTTCTAAAGGCCGATGGCACGGTGGGTTTTTTCTACGGCTAGGCGCTCGTTGCGCTCGACCCAGGGCTGGCCGACGACTTTGCGCATCATGCCTTCGACCGTGCGTTTGACGAAAATGTTGTTGACTAGCTTCAGGTTGGTTGAAAGGCCTGCAGAAAAGGCTCGGAGCGATAGGGAAAAGCCAATTTCGTCGTAGCAAACATAGTGCCAGTAGCCCGAGGGAATGTAGAGGATATCGCCATGATCGAGCTCGGCGACCTGGCCTTTGACATGTTTGAGGGCTGGGTATTTCTCGAAGTCGGGGGCGGAATAATCGATGTGATGTAAACTACTGAAGGAAAAAGGAACTTTGTAGAGATATTGGGTTTGTTCCGGCGGGAAGAGCAGCACGGTTTTCTTGCCACCGAAATGGCAGAGCATGATATTGGCGAGATCGATGTCATAATGCATCTGTACCTTCGCCCCTCGCCCACCAACAAAGAGCACGGGAAGCTTCTTGAAGAATTTCAGGCCTATCTCGGGGTAACGAATATCGTCCACCAGCTCCGGCGCACCTGCTAGAATATTGTAAAAGAACATGCGGAGATCTTTTTCGCCGTTTTCCAGCATCTCCAGATACTCACGGATCGGCAATTGGACGGCGGCAGCGTGCTGGTGGGTTTTGCCCTTGGAGGGCTTGCTGTTGTAGAGAGGCACGACAGTGTCGCCGATCGTTTCCTTGAAGTACTCCAGGCCCCATTTCTCACGCGCGGGCCAGCTCTCGGTCTCACGGGTCAACACCACAGGCGTCGAGGGATTTTTGTGACCTCTGACGAACTCTTCACTGGAAAGTCGCTCAACCCGGCGAATCGGCGAGGTTGTAAACATCTTGGCCTCCTCGTAACGAACGCTGCTTCTTTCTCATGTCCCGGCGAACCGATTCGATCCGGGCCGGGGCGATACAGCAAAAATGAGACCGGCATCGATGACCCATCATCCAACATCATGCCAAGTCCGAACCGGCGTTATAATAGCCTTGGCAACGCCCGACGAGGGTTCCGACCCCACAAAGCCCTTCGAAAACGCCATTTTTCCAGGAGTAGTGACCTCAGGTGATCAGATTCCGGGATGTTTAAGATTACACTCGATCGGCGGAAAGTGGCAGATTGGTAGCGCTTCGGGTTAGTTTTGTTTTCTGGATGGCAAGGTAAGGTTCAAATTGTTCCAATTCTGAGGCGCGACACTAACGTTCATGCGACGCGCAAACAAAGGACCAATCTATATCCTCGACGCTGTTTCGGAAGGCGAGTCGGCGCTGAGCGCCTCCTAGATCCAAATGCGCCTCAAAATCGGTAGAATCTAACTCGACCGCAAGCTTCAAAGCTTCTTCAGATTTAGATCATAGGTCATTGATGTCCGATACGATGGTGTTCATGGTGGATCGGTGGTGATGAGGAGACCGTGGGGCAAAGGGCTTTCGTCGTCCGACTGGGCCAAAAACGGTCATGCCCATTTGATCATCAAGTAAGAGCTCTTGCGTCGTGAACTAAGGACGATCGTTCAACGTATAACGTCTGAGTGGCATAGGGAGATCGTCATGAGATCTTGGGCGCTTGCGGCTGTGCTTTTTTGTTGGGCATCACCATTGTCGGCCGATGTGCAGGTTCGCTTCGACGAGGGGGCACCTAAGGATCGGTTCACGATTTCCAATCTCGATGGCTGTTCACTTGGTGCTGCGGCCATCACGATCGATCTTCGAGGATCGGCTTATGGGCTGATCTTCGACGTTACCGGCCGCGGTGCTGGTGTCGAGGTGTTTCAGCCTTTTGAGTTGTCGGAGGGAAGCGAAAACCTGAAGGCCGCCCCGGTGGTTCGGGACGGCGACAATCAGCTGACACTCGATCTCCACGACCTGGCAGCTGGTGCCTCCCTATCTTTCACGATCGACGTCGACGATACGGCCAATAACCGCGAGATCACGGTTTCCGGCTCAGAAATCGCGGAGGCTGGGGTGATTGTTCGAACGCAGGTGAGCTCCGCGACAGCGTCTTTTGGCGAGGATGCCGTTGCTACGGTCGCGATGTCGAGTTGTACGTCATGATCTGATCTGTGGATCAGGCAAAGGTGGCAAGCAAAAATGGATCAGGTAACCTAGTCTGACCCTGGTGGTATGACCACATCAGTTGGTTCCCACGGCCTTCAACCCACCCCGCCATTGTGAAGAGCTGCCTCGCACCACATTCCTGGAAATGCGCGGTGTCGCCGTCAAATCCCGGAAGGATACGGAAGCTCGCCGCATCGAAGAAGCCGTCTGAATCGCCCGAACGCAAGCAATGCCCGGCGGTGCCCACCGTATCGTCGCTCATCATGAAACCGGTGCAGCGACGCCATCGGAAATGATCAGCACGACGGCACTTGTCGGAAAGGCCGTCGTATTGTTCCGCGCCCGACTATCCACCCCGATAAGGCTCTCTTGCCCATCACGTGCAAGATCGGCGTTGTCAGCTTCCTCGGCGGGCGAGACCGTTGCCTTTCGCCCGAGCAAGGCGTTCAGGTCCTCGTCGGAAAGCTGGCCAACCGCATCAGCGCCCTTCTGAAGTGCTTCAACCGCCGGGAACCCGCCAAATGCTTCCATGGCTATTGTTGAAAGATCCGGCGAAGGAGCTAGTTCCTGGCCAGTGCTCGTGACCGGGTCATGGGAACCAGCCACTGTTTGCCCCGTCGAAAAGGGCGATGGCGATCGTTGTCCCTATGATGACGGAAAAAAGGCGACGACGCACATCATGCCTATGCTGCAAAGTGCATTTGGTCTTAGGCGTAACGGTCTCCGGTTATATTCAAACTATGACGATGATGTGGCTGGCTCTCTGTCCTTTTCGGCAACAAAAGAACTGAACTAGGTTGGGCAATTCATAGGGATATATTGGATAATTCTGACTGAAGCCGTTTTGACATGGAGAGAAGAGCGACGACAAAGCTGTCTCGCTGCCGATCACCTTACTTTTCGGATTCGACGAGACCTTTGATGAAGAGTCGTTGCATGAGGACGACCACGAGGATGGGAGGAATCATGGCAAGCGTGGCGGTAGCCATGGTGACGGGCCAGTTGCCGAAATCATCTGCTGTCGGGAGCATTTGTTTGATGCCCATGACGATGGTGTTCATGGCGGGGTCAGTGGTGATGAGGAGTGGCCAGAGGAACTGGTTCCAGCCGTAAATGAAAAGGATGACGAAGAGGGCGGCGATGTTGGTACGGGATAGGGGAAGAAGAATGCTGACGAGGAAGCGAAGCGGACCTGCACCATCAATGCGCGCGGCTTCGACCATTTCGTCTGAGACAGTCATGAAGAACTGCCGGAACAGGAAGGTCGCGGTAGCGGATGCGATCAGCGGGAGGGTGAGGCCGGCATAGGAGTTCAGGAGGCCGAGATTGGCGGCGATCTCATAGGTCGGCACGATCCTGACTTCGACCGGAAGCATCAGGGTGATGAAGATGGTCCAAAAGCAGAATCTGCGGAAGGGAAAGCGGAAATAGACGATAGCGAAGGCGGAGAGGAACGAAATGACGATCTTGCCAAGCGCGATGCCGAGGGCCATGACCGTGCTGTTGAACAGCATTTTCCAGACCGGAACGTTGATGCCCGCGAAGAGGGCTGCGCTGTAGTTGTCGATGAAATGAGTGCCCGGAAGCATGGGCAGCGGCGGCTGGATGATGTCACGGTGGGTCACGGTTGAGGCAACAAAGGTCAGGTAGATCGGGAAGATGACGAGCGCAATGCCAAGGCAAAGAATGCCGTGGGTAATCCAAGTGTGCCAACCGCGTTCACCTACCATTAGGGATGGTTCCTTAATGCTGTCGCGGTTCTCACGATCCGGGCGTCACCAAGCGGGTGAATGTTTCGACATTGGATGAAGACAAGTAAACGAATTGATCGCATCAGTAATGTACTCGCCGTTCGATGTAGCGAAATTGGATGACGGTTAGGGCGATGACGAGGAGCATGAGGATGACGGATTGGGCAGCGGATGAGCCAAGATCCTGGCCGACGAAGCCATCAGCGTAGACTTTGTAGACGAGGATATTGGTGGAGCGTTCGGGACCGCCTGAGGTGACGGTGTGGATGATGCCGAAGGTGTCGAAGAAGGCGTAGACGAGGTTGACCACCAGGAGGAAGAAGGTGGTTGGTGAGAGGAGCGGGAAGATGATCTTCGAAAACCGTTGCCAGGGGCCGGCGCCGTCTAGGGCTGCGGCTTCGATCACGCCTTTGGGGATGGATTGAAGACCGGCGAGAAAAAACAGGAAGTTGTAGCTGATCTGTTTCCAGGCGGCGGCGATGACGACGAGGAGCATGGCCTCATTGCCGTTCAGGACATGGTTCCAACGGTAGCCGATGATTTTCAAGTAATAGGCGATGAGTCCAATGGAGGGATTGAACAGAAAAAGCCACATGACGCCGGCGATGGCAGGCGCAACGGCATAGGGCCAGATGACCAGATTTCGATAGATCGTAGCCCCTTTAATCACCCCATCCGCGAGGACGGCGAGAAGGAGTGCCAGGCTCATGGAAAGCGCGGTGACGGCGATGCTGAAGAACGCAGTGGTGCGGATCGATTCCAGATAATACGGATCGCCTAGGACGTAGGCGAAATTGTCGAACCAGACGAACTGGCTGCCGAGCCCGAAAGGGTCGGCAATTAGAAAGGATTGATAGATCGCCTGCGCCGCAGGCCAGAAGAAGAACACACCTGAAATGATCAGCTGCGGCGCCACCAGCAAATAGGGCAGCAACTTCTCATGAAAGACAACACGCTTCTCCATTAGCGGCGTGACCACTTCATGAACTTGGCGCCGCCTTCGAAGAGCGCGTTCGTCGATCCAAGGATATATGGATCCTTGTCGGGATGAGGTCGGGTGTTGTCCGTGGCGACCATGCGATGAGCGATCAGAAAGGTTGGGGCTGACGATATTACCAGAGCAAGCTGGACAGCCAGCCCCCTTTTCTCTCGTCCTACTGCGCGGTGCGTTCGAAGCGCCGGAGCAGTTCGTTGCCGCGGCTGACGGCATCATCAAGGGCGGCTTGAGCCTCCTTGTTGCCGGCCCAGACGGCCTCCAGTTCCTCGTCGATGATGGCGCGGATCTGATCGAAGCTGCCGAGACGAAGGCCCTTAGAGTTCTCGGTCGGGGCCTTGCCGGTCATCTGGATGATGGCGACATCCGTGCCTGGGTTTTCATCATAGTAGCCCTGGCTCTTGGTCAACTCAAAGGCCGAGTAGGTGATCGGCATATAACCGGTATCCTGATGCCATTGGGCCTGGACATCAGAGGACGAGAGAAAGTTGAAGAAGTCAGCAACACCCTTGTACTCATCATCCTCATGGCCAGCCATCACCCAAAGCGAGGCACCGCCGATGATCGTATTCTGTGGGGCCCCTTCGGCACTGTCCCAATAGGGAAGATTGATCACACTGAAGGGAAATTCGGCCTCAGCCTTGACGCCTGCATAGCCAGCAGAGCTTTCGGTGAACAGCGCACATTCACCGGCGCGGAAGCGAGCACCACCTTCATTTCGCCTGCCACTATAGACGAAGAGACCGTCCTTTGCCCATTCGCCCATTTTGCCGATATGGGCTACCTGGACCTCACCGTTGAAGGCGAGCTCAGTGTCTAGCGCATCGAAGCCGTTTGCCTTGGTGGCAAATGGCACGTTGTGATAGGCGCTCAGATTTTCCAGATGCACCCAGGACTGCCA